>NZ_CADCWQ010000002.1 GCF_902806455.1 Virgibacillus doumboii
GCGTTGTTGGCTCAAACGAAATTGTTCTTGGTACCATTTTAATTCCGCCTCCAACGCTTCATTTTCCATCTCAAGCTTTTCCGTACGCGCTTTAAAATATTCAATTGATTCGTTTGATGTATGCGCTCTATTTTCCATACGACAAGTATACGAAAAAGAATCCGACTTGCCTAGTCGAATTCCCATATTTCCATATTTCAAATTTTTATAGAATGGTTCGTGCTTTGACTTCCCGGTGTGCTTGCTTTTGTTCAATGGATAAACCATCTAGCAGCCAACGGAGTTGGCGCGGGCTAATGTTCATTGGCGCCGTCTCCTTTTCGGATGGCCAATGGAACGTGCCTCTTTCCAAACGCCGGTAATGCAACCAAAACCCATTATTCTCCCATTGCAGGATCTTTAGCTTATCGCGTTTTCGGTTACAAAACACGAACAGGCTGGGGGAAAAGGGGTCAAGGTCAAAGCATTCTTTTACAATCACTGCCAACCCATCAATGGATTTACGTAGATCCGTGCTGCCTCGGGCCAGATATACACGATCAAATTGAAAGTTCATCCGTTTTGGTTCTGCAGGATATGTATGACATCGGACAGTAATTGGATATTGGCTTCCGGTCGCACTTCAACGGAAATGGTATCAACATGAATAAAGATGGGTCCCTGGTCTTCGGCGTAAATTGGTTTATCGTCCACTTGAACAGTAAGCCACTGCGTTTCCGTTGCCTCCGGTTCTGGAGAAATCATATCTTTTTCAAACCGCTGAACCCAATAATACATTTGATGGACTTTGATTTCTTGATCCCGGCACCATCCGGCAATGCTTTGCCCGCTTTCTTTCCAGTCATCATATCGCGCTTTCCATTCTATTCTTTTGTCTTTCAGGGTCATTGCATAACCTCCCGAATTAATTTCTAAGAAGATTATCGCATGGTAACCCTGTGATTAAAACGTGTATTCTATTTGTCGCTTACTCATAATGCCCCCCTAAAATTATGTATTAAATTAAATATATTTGCTTTTTGCCATTATCCTAAAAGATACAAACAAATTCTAAAATATTATATCACATTGATTTGCTTTTTTACTGAAATATTTACCAATAAAATAGCTCTAGACTTTTACAATCTAGAGCTATTTCCTACTACCTTTTAAATTTACAATTAGTATCATTCATCTGTTTTCCAATTTGAGTTTCCAAAACATCTATACTTCCCTGTATTTGGTCAAGTGTCCCTATCCTATTTCCTGATCGTATTTCATCTTTAAGGTTATTCACTCGATAGATATCCTTTGTTTCTATGTTGCGGAACCCTCCAACTTGTATGAGTATCTAGCTGAGTCATGTCGAAATACAGGAGCCAACTCGCCTTTGCTTGTATTCCATCTTATCAATCTTGGAAACCAACAGAATCCAGCTTGAACTAATTCTTTAAAAGCTAATAGTAGTTGGCCTAAGGTGGTCAGAATACCTCTAAAAGGATTTCCTGATTCTAATAGAAACGGACTTCTACTTAACTGGGACATATCCCTAGATCCTTTTTATTTTTCTATGGGTTTATCGTTAAAATAATTCCAATTTTATATTCGCCTTTTATATATCTTATTTAGAATAGATTTATCAAATAAATATTACCTCTACTTGCTACTTTACCATCACTTATGATAAGGCTCACTAAAACCTGTGCTAAGGGTTTTATAAAATGATAGCCCCGAAAATTAATTATTGAATATTCACCTTCTTATTTTTCTCCAGCAGATATTCAATTTTATTATCTGCTCTTAACAGTACTTGTTTTATTTCTTTAATTTGTTCTTCCTTTTGAATCATTTGCTTGTGCTTATTTCGGAAAACCTCTTTTATTTGTTTAAGATTTTGAATCTCCTCATTTGTCATCTCTTTATTTTCATCAGTATATTTTGACCAATCCAAGAGCATTTTGATTTCTTTGAGGGAAAAACCGGTATTTTTTAGTTTGACAATTATTTCAACTACTTCGATGTCTTGTTCATTATAGTCCCGGTGATGTTTTTCTATCTTTGGATGTAGCAGGCCAATCTTTTCATAATAACGTATGGTGTCTTTACTTAGACCTGTGCATGATGCAATCTCGCTGATCTTCATGACAATTCACCTTCTATACAATATAGTTATAAACCAGCAATACTAGTATGACATGGAATATAAATCGAATAATATGATGACTGTATGTAAGTTTCCTCTTAGTCAATATCCCTTCTGCAATCGATAATAGATGCATTATTATAAATGCTACGATTAGCATAATGAACATACTATTCTTATTTGGAATAAATAAAATTACTAACATGCTAATAGATACAACCACAAAGAATATTGAACGAACCTGAAATTCATTTTCTTTCAATTGAAAAATTCCTGCCATTCCAGTTAATATAGCGTATAAACCAATCAACACATAGATAATAATAATCATTTCCGACACCTCCATCTTATATTACTAACACTTTAAAAGATGGAGTTAACTCCATGTCAATATTTTTTTATAATAAGAAGTTTCAAAGTTTCAAGAGTGAGGACCTTTTTTTAGATAGCGTGAAGTGATCGCTTCTTAAATCCTTGCTCTCGATAAATTTTTCAAAGTCATCATTTGAATTTTGTTGAATCCAATTTTGATTAAATTTTTCGTATTCTTGAGTGGCAATGGCAATCTTATCTGCAATGGTTTTTGAAATCTTTCCAGCGTTTTCTAGAATCTCACGTTCATTAAATTGCAGAAAGGCGTTCATTTTACTAATCCAATCTTTCATATACATTGGCCGTTGTCTTTCTGCTTGATCTTCAGCATAATCCAAATACATCGTAACTATTCGATTAAGTGACTTTAATTCCTTTTCAGACAAGTAGTTTTTAGCAACTGTTATGTCCTGTTTGCGTACTTTATCACCTCTCCATGACGTAAGACCCATATTTTCTTTCTCTGCCTTTGCTCTATTTGCTATGAGTTCTGCAGCCGTTTGACCGTGTATAGCAAATGGAGTTTATTTTGTACAGTGGCAAAAAACTCTTGGGTAACTTTTGCCTCTGGATCATAGTCAACGGAGGTAGCATAAATGTCTGTAATTTTTTGATAGAACCTTTTCTCAGAAGTTCGAATATCACAAATTCGTTCAAGTAATTCATCAAAATAATCTTGTCCAAAATTGCGCATTTCTTTCAGACAATCATCATCCATTGTAAAACCTTTGACAAGATACTCATTTAAACGTTCTGTCGCCCACTGGCGGAATTGTGTGCCCCGGTGGGAGCGTACACGGTAGCCGATTGCTAAAATCATTTCGAGGTTGTAGTGTTTTGCTTTATAATTCTTACCATCATTAGCAGTTGTCAAGTAAAACTTGACAACTGCATCCTCATCCAATTCTTCATCTTCAAAGATGTTTTTTATATGCAGACTTATATTCTGCTTTGTTGATTGATACAATTCCGAAATAGCTTTCTGCGTCATCCAAACGGTTTCATTTTCTAATCTGACGTCTATTTTTGTGTTGCCTTCTTCTGTTTGGTAGATTAGTATATTGGTTTCATTCTGCACCCTATTCACCCCTACTTGATTTTTGTAATCCTTTTACTCATTAAAAACTTAATAATACGGTTTAGGCCATAAAGTTCCTCGCCTTCATTAACCCTTATAAATTCAACCCCTAATTTTTCCTCAATAAATTTTTGTCGCATTCGATCATTAACAATTTGTTTTTTATGATGTTTTTCATCATATTCAATTACTAATCGCACTTCTGGTATGTAAAAATCAATGATATATTTTTCCACTTTAAATTGTGTATAAATATCCACAACACCATCAAAGGTACTCTTTAACATTTTTCCAAATTTCCGTTCTTTAATTGGTATAAACACTAAAAATTCCTTGCTCACACCATTTGCGTTTGTGAAATTTATCAAATTATTAAATTCCTCAAAATACTGACCCCTGATAGCAATATTAAAGATAACATCTAGATTATAATGTAAAATTTCCCTTTTAATTTTTCTACTACCTTCTTTTTTTATTATAGTATAATATTTTAAACAATTTTGTTCTTCTAAGTGTTTAAGGATATTCTTAATATGTTCATTAATCGTATTTACTCCCTTTTGAAATAACTCTGCTATTGCTTTCTGTGTCATCCAAACTGTTTCACTTGCTAACCTAACATCTATTTTTGTGTCGCAATACTCTGGTTGATAGATCAAAGTTTTTGTTTTATTTACCATTTCATCTATCACTCCTTTTGGGCTCTCTATTACCTATTATTATACCATTAATTCAATGAATAATTGCATTAAAAGGGAATGTTTGTTCTGTATCCGCAAATTTTTTTCAGACAAAAACTAAACCCCTTCAAACTTGTTAAAGAGTTCAAAGGGCTGTATTTTATTATTTAATTTGTTCTAATAAAGTTTTATTTAATTCTATTTCCACCCTTTGTTTTACCGCTATTTATGGTAAGGTTCATTCTTGGTAATCCGAAATCCCCGATAAACCTGCTCCAGCAACACCAGCCGCATCAACTGATGAGGAAACGTCATCCTGGAGAACGACAATGCTAAATCACTCCGCTTCTGCACTTCCTCACTGATTCCGAGCGAGCCGCCGATCACAAACGCTACTTTACTTTTCCCATACGTTGCAAGTTCGTCCAGTTTGGCTGCCAGTTGCTCGGAACTTAGCATTTTGCCTTCAATTTCGAGTGTTACGAGGTATGTGTCTGGAGTCACATTGGACAGGATCCGCTCGCCTTCTTTTCGCTTTACGTCCTGCATTTCGGCGTCACTCATGTTTTCCGGTGCTTTTTCGTCGGCGACTTCGACGATTTGGACTTTCGCGTACGGCCCGAGCCGCTTCAGATATTCCGCGATGCCCTGCTTCAGATATTTTTCCTTTATTTTTCCGACGGTGATGATGGTTATTTTCATCGGTTGAACATCCTTTTCTCGTTGCATTCTTTTATCGTTATTTTACCAAAAAACATGTGCAAAAACATGTCCACAAATTAAAGATTTGTAAAATTTTCAAAATATTATTGTCATTTATGAAGTTTTACTGTATAATATATCAAAAAGATACATATCATGATGATAGGTGGTTATTATGACAAAACATAATCATACAACATACGCGATACTGGGGCTGCTCACGATTGGGTGCAATTCGGGGTATGCGATCAAGCAGATGATGGACCAGAGCCTGAATCATTTTTGGAAGATCAGCTACGGACAGATTTATCCGACGCTGAAGAAGCTTGTTGCTGACGGGCTGACTACGGTTGAGGAAACGCAGCAGGAAGGCAAACCGGCCAAGAAGGAATATTTTATAACACCTGAAGGGAAAGCGGCATTGCTGGAGTGGGTGCAAAGCCCTGTTGATGCCGTTCCTGTTGAGAAAAATGATGTACTGCTGAAGGTTTTTTTCAGTCGGCATCAAACCCATGACAAGACGATAGCCCAGCTGGAAACGTACAAACAAAAACTCCAGGAGCGCTATCAGACATATGAGGCGATTGAAGAAATGATTCAGACGAATTTACACGATGAAAAGGACGCGCCGTATTGGCTGTTTACCCTGAACTATGGAAAACGGGTGACAGCGGCTGCGATGGAATGGTGCGTGGATACAGTCCGTACCATTAACAATTGGGAGGGATCGTGATGGGAAAGAAGATTTTTGAAGGGCGGTATACGACGGAAAATGACCGGGATATGGTGGTATTCCTGATTGGCATGCGGATTAATAAGCGGCTTGCCGTGCGGAAATGGCTGCCGGTGTTCACCGCGATGCCGGGGATGATCCGGGAGTTGTATGAAAATCAGGAGAAGCTCGGTTTTCTGTCGATGGAAAATTACTTCGGGCTTCGGACAACGGTGATGATTACCTACTGGCGGTCGGAGGAGGATCTGCTTGCCTACTCAAGGGGGCAGAAGCATTTGACGGCGTGGAAGAATTTTAACCGGAAAATTGGTGATACGGATGCAATTGGGATTTATCATGAAACGTATGTCTTGCCGAGTGGCAGTTATGAAGCGATTTATGGGAATATGCCGGTTTATGGGCTGGGTAAGGCGGCTAGGCATATGCCGGTGACAAGGGAGACGAGGACTGCTAAGAAGAGATTGAATCAGGTTGATACTTCATCACAAAGCCTTGGTTGATAGAAGGCTTTTTCTTTTGCCTTTTGGTCCAAGGGGACAGTTCCTTGGACCATTTTTAGGTATGTATTAATGAATGGTGGAGTGGACCGGGGTGCCTGTCCCCATGGTCCCTGGGCGGATCTCAACAAAAAGGAAGCAAAAGGGCAGGTCCCTTTGCTTCCACTTGCTTCTCCTTATTTAATACCTTCCAGCCATTTTTCTACCAGGTCTGGATTATTGTCAACGAATTTTTGTGCGGCCTCTTCTTCATCCATGCCATCTTTAACATCAGACATCATCGTTTGTGTTTGTTTCTTTGTAAGTGAGAATTTTTCAAGGAACTTATATGCTGCTGGTGATTGTTCTTGAAAGTCTTTCCCGGCGAGTGATATTATATCATCCGGTTTGCCAAATGTTCCTTTCGGGTCATCCAGGAACTTTATATCAAATTCATTGAATGTCCAGTGTGGTGTCCATAACGTGACAACAATCGGTTCATTTTTATCGATTGCACCTGATAAAGCTGAGGACATAGCTGCGCCGGAGCTTTCAAGCAGTTCCCAATCTTCATTTAACTTGTATCCAGGCATGACGTCACTTTCCATTAGTTTCATTTCACCTGCTCCGGGACTGATACCTGTAATTGTCCATTCCAGCTTTTCTCCAACATTATTCGTGTTATTTGCCAAATCTTCAATCGAATTAATATTCTCCATATATGACGGAACAGCTAAACCAAGTTTCACGGTTTCCGTAACCGTGTTGATTTTTTGAAGGCTATCTTTATATTGTTCCCAGTAACTTCCATGTGTTGTTGGGAGCCACGCGCCAACAATTGCATCTGATGATCCATCAGCCAGACCGGCATATTGAACACCAACGTCTGTTTGATTTACTGTGACGTCATAACCGACCTGCTCCAGCACTAGTTTTGCTACGTAAGTATTTGTTGTGTTGGACACATAACTATCTGTTCCTAATGTAAGGCTTGTTTCTCCAAGATTTCCGTTGTCACTCGAATCATCGGTATTGCCAGATTCATTCTCCTGATTACCGTTACCACATGCAGCTAATATCATGGCCGCCATGACAATAACAGTGATACTTAAAAAGCGATATTTTTTCCACATATATAAGTCGAACTCTCCTTTTTTTTATAATCGACAAATAAAATTGTAATAAAAAAATTCAAGAAACCCAAATCCCATTTTCCTCCGTATTTTAGTAAATATGAATGTCAGACCATTTCTATCCGTATTTAGATTACTTGTTCTTTGAATTTATTTATATTATGCATATATGAAGCGGTTTCATACATATGCAAGTGGGTGCCTGGTCAATTATTAATCAGTTTATCTTGCAAGAAGCAGGAAGGCAGACTAACAACGTGATACAATGATGTTAATCGGGCAATAGAACGGGGAAGCTGCTTTTTTAAAAAGGAAATTTCAAAAGAAGGGAGTATTTTAATATGATAAACGATACCGATTTTAAACATTTGCAACGTTGTGTTGAACTTGCGAAACAAGCCTTGGATATCGGTGATGAGCCATTTGGGTCCGTTCTTGTCTCAGCCGATGGAAAGGTGCTGGCAGAAGACCATAACCGCGTATCCGGCGGCGACCAGACCCAGCACCCGGAGTTTGCTTTAGCGCGCTGGTCAGCGGAAAACATGACACCCGAAGAACGAAACAAAGCGACCGTATATACCTCTGGTGAACATTGCCCTATGTGCGCCGCAGCCCACGGTTGGGTTGGATTAGGCCGTATTGTTTATGCCAGTTCATCCAAGCAGCTGGCACAATGGATGAGTGAAATGGGTGTTCCTGCATCACGTGTCCGTAATCTTCCCATTCAGGACGTTATACGTGATACCCCGATAGATGGGCCTGTTCCTGAACTTTCAGAGCAAGTCAGGGATCTTCATCGTCAGCTTCATGCGAAGTGACGCTAAGTGTGGGCAGAGAAAGGGTCCGAGGTCCAAGGGGACAGGTTCCTGGGACCATTTTTAGGTATGTATTAATGAGTGTAAAAAATTATGTGAAACATTAAATAACGTGCCCATTGGAAGTTGGGCAGAATTACTAAAAAGCTTGGTGGCCCAGGGTGCCTGTCCCCACGGTCCAAGCTTTTTTTAATTTTCCCTTGAACCGCACGTTACGTGTTGTTTTATACTTAAAGAGCGAAAAGAAGGGATGATGCCATGTACACGATTGGAAAGCTGTCAAAGAATACAGGAGTTACAGTGAGGACATTGGATTATTATGATGAAATTGGTTTGATTAAACCTTCATCAAAGACGGAGGGAGGGCATCGTTTATACAGTGAGGATGACGTCATGCGGCTGGAACGTGTTTTAGCTTTAAAATATATGGGATTTTCACTGGAGCAGGTTAAAAATATCCTGGAAAATTCCACTTCGACCTGGAAGGAGTCGATTCAGCAGCAGCAGGAACTGATTAAACGGGAACAGGAACGCCTGCAGAAGTTGGAACATGCGCTGCTCGGTGTCTCTTATTCCATTGAAATGGAGGGGGAGATTAACTGGCAAATTATTTTCGGAATTATTCAGTTGTATCAGCAGGGTCCTGAAGATGCCTTAAAGCAATATGAGGATTACTTGAACGAAGATGAAATGAGAAAAATCATGGAAATGAATCCGCAAAATATGAGTGAGGAAGACATCAGGGCATGGATGAGGGTCATTCAGGATATCAAAATCAACCTGGACATCGACCCGGCTTCAGAAAAGGCACAGCAGCTGGTGGAAAGCTGGGCAAATCAGTCAGATAAAATGTTTGGAAATGATGAAGAATTAATGGGGAATATGTGGGAAGCGTTGCAAAATTTAAAGGAGGGGATTGCCTTTTATCCAATGAATAAAGATGTCATCCATTTCATTGAAAGGGTTTATATGGCAAAGGAGGGGCTGGAAAAATGATTCTCGATGTAAAAGGGGTAACGAAAGTTTTTCGTGGTAAAGGAACATCCAAAAATGTAGCCAATGACAATCTCTCATTTACGATTAATAAAGGGGAAATATTTGGGCTTCTTGGACAGAATGGTGCTGGCAAAACAACATTGGTCAATCAAATATTAGGACTGTTAACGCCTGACGATGGTGATATGGAACTGTTGGGTGAATCGGTAACGGCCTCACCTGAGCGTGCCAGGTCGATTTGTTCCGTGCAGCCGCAATCCCAGGTGCCATTGGGTCTTCTTACGCCAAAGCAGGCAGTTACTCTGATGGGAAAAATGCGGGCAGGGAAAAACTTTGATCCAAAGCGGGTGGAAGAGCTTTTTGAGGCATTGGATATGGGGGAATGGGCAAATACAGTAGGTGAAAAGCTCTCAGGTGGTGCAAAACGGCTGACAACATTTTGTATGGCGGTAATTGCTCCCGGTGATCTGGTTATCCTTGATGAGCCTACCAACGATGTTGATCCGGTTCGCAGGCGTTATCTCTGGCAGGTGATACGTGACCTGACGAAGAATGGAAACGCCGTTATTTTAGTAACACACAATGTCCTGGAAGCGGAAAAGGCAGTGGATCGGGTGGCTATTATGGATAAAGGAAAAATCCTGACTCAAGGAGACCCATCAGAAGTAAAAAGTTCCGTGGGCGATCGGATGCGAATTGAGCTCAGTTTAGAAAAGGATTTAAAAAATATAGCGGTTCCCGATTGGGCACTTTCCTCGCACCAGAATGGATCCCGTTTAATTTTCTCTCTGGATCCGTCAAACGTATCGCCTACAATCGATTGGGCAAAGGACCAGGCAGATAAAGGGCTGGTTATCGACTATTCCTTATCTCCAACTACAATTGAGGATGCGTATATTGAATTAACTTCAAAAAAAGGAGCGGTCTCGTAATGAATACATTCAGTCATTATAAGTATGTTTTTCAGATGCAGCTTCTCAGAAATGCCGGTTTTTTCATGTTTATCGCTTTAATACAAATATTGATATCGATTGGAATTGTTATCGGATTTACCTATCTCATACCAAATCCGGATACGGAAACGATTCTATTCTTAGCAACAGGCGCCCCAACCATTATTCTAATTTTTACAGGGCTGGTTATCCTGCCGCAACAGATTGGTACTGCAAAGACAGATGGCTATATGGAGTATATGCGTACATGGCCTGTTAACCGCTCCGTCATACTTGGTGCTGATACAACCATATGGTTAATCATTACGTTACCGGCTATTATCGTTTCTACTATCGTTGCACACCTCATGTTCAGCCCGGGATACGATATTTCTTGGACAGTGGCTCCGGCTTTACTTATGATTGCATTAACTTCCATTGGTGTTGGCTATGGGTTTTCCTATCTGTTATCACCAACAGCGTCACTGGGCATTTCTCAAGTTGTTATATTTGGAGCGCTTATGTTTTCACCGGTAAACTTTCCAATGGACCGGCTGCCGGAATGGCTTCAGGCACTTCATGAAATATTGCCCCTCTACTCCATGGCAGAGGTTATGCGTGCATCCCTGGCTTCATCCACCTTTGAAGCAACTGCAGGAAATTATGTTAATTTAATGGTTTGGTGCATTTTAGGATTTGGCGGGGCTATTTATATTTTGAACAGGAAGTAGATGTAGGGCCAGGGGGACAGGGCACCCTCCGGCCAAAACTCTACTTCATTTGCCCGTTACCGCTGACTGTGTATTTAGTTGACGTTAATGCGGACAACCCCATTGGTCCGCGGGCATGGAGTTTTTGTGTACTGATTCCGATTTCGGCGCCAAATCCGAATTCAAATCCATCTGTGAAGCGGGTTGAAGCGTTGTGATAGACGGCAGCGGCATCAACTTCTGTGAAAAATTGGTCGACATGATCCATGGAAGAAGAAATAATAGCTTCGGAATGTTTTGTTCCGTATTGATTAATGTGGTGAATGGCCTCTTGCACGTTTTCAACAACTTTTACGGCAACTTCCAGCCCTAAGTATTCGGTGCCGTAATCTTCTGTTGTTACTGGAATGATATCCTTTCCTGCCTGCTGGACCGTTTCATCGCCGTGAATTTGAACGTCTTTCTCCTGCAGGGCAGTTATTAAATCGGCTAAATGACTAGATGCCCAATCACGCTGTACGAGTATGGATTCACAAGCATTACATACAGACGGACGCTGTGTTTTGGCATTAACGGCAATAGCAGCGGCCATTGTTGGGTCTGCTGTTTCATCAATATAAACATGACAATTGCCTGCACCTGTTTCCAAAACAGGGACGGTTGCGTTTTCGACTACCGTCTGAATCAATGCTGCGCCACCGCGCGGTATTAAAACATCGAGATATTCTTTCAGTTTGAACATTTGCGATGTCGTTTCCCGCCTTGTGTCTTCCAGCAGCTGCACAGACCCCACCGGCAGATCACTTACTTCAAGCGCATTCCGGATGACGCTGACAATCGCTTTGTTGGAATAAATAGCTGATGAACTTCCGCGAAGCAATACGGCATTCCCGGTTTTTAAACAAAGGCTTGCTGCATCAACCGTTACATTGGGTCTGGCTTCATAAATCATTCCTGCCACCCCCAGCGGAACCCGGATTTCCGTGATTTCAAGGCCATTTGGACGTGTCCACTTTTCAAGCACTTCCCCGATTGGATCATCAAGGTTTGTTAACTGTATCAGGGCATCTGCCATGGCTTTTATACGTGCCTTATCCAACATTAAGCGGTCAAGGTACGATTCGCTCATCCCTTTTTCTTTACCCGCCAGTAAATCTTTTTTATTTTCCGCAATGATAAATGCTTGTTCATTGATCAGCTGTTCTGCAATCGCATAAAGCGCGTTATTTTTCTGCTCGGTTGCTGCTTTTGCTAATGTGGAGGCGGCATCCTTTGCTTTTGCCGCTTTCTGCAATAACTCACTGCTCTTATTTTCGTGAATAATTTCAGTCATACTTCATTCTCCTTTCGTTTTTGACGCACCCAATTATCCCTGTGAATTACTACGCGATGAGTACTGTTTATCTTCATCATCGCTTCTGCGCTTGACAGTCCTTTAATCTTCAAAAGTTGATCCGATGAAAAATTCACCATTCCGATGCCGACTATTTCGCCTTTGACGTTGGCAACCTTTACGGCATCATTGGGCCGGAATTCACCGAATACGTTTGTTACGCCGGCTGGCAGCAGACTTTTTCCATGGTCCAAAATAGCAGCTGCAGCACCCTGATCAACTTCAATTTTTCCATTTGGTACAGAATGCAGGGCGAGCCACTGCTTTGACGTGTTCATACTTGCCGCGGCGGTGTCTCCGATATAGGTTCCATCCCCTTTACCCGCAAGAATATGAGTAAATGTTTCTTCACCGGAAGGAAATCCGATAAACACTTTAACTCCTAAATCCAATGCAGTTTGCGCTGCTTCGATTTTTGACTTCATTCCGCCGGTACCCACCTTTGTGCCTGTTCCGGAAGCACGGCTTAGTAAGCTGTCATCAATCGTATGAAGAAAATTAAACCTTTTTGCATTAGGGTGTGTTCGCGGATTTTGATCATATATGCCATTGATATCGGTTATGATCATTAAATAATCCGCATGAACGAAACCGCCTACTAATGCTGATAACATGTCATTATCGCCAAAGGTCAATTCTTCGACTGCCACGGAGTCATTTTCATTTATAATCGGCAGTACATTACGTTTTAAGAGCTCAGATAATGTTGCATTCGCATTGTTGTACTGCTCTTTATGGAGTAAGTTCTGCCTGGTTAACAGTAATTGCGCTGCAACAATACCGTGTTTTTTCAATTGCTCTGTATATCCTTTTAATAGTAATCCTTGACCTACTGCTGCAGCTGCCTGTTTGCCGGCAATCGTTTCAGGACGCGAAGGATAGCCCAAATCAGCAAAGCCGGCTGCAACCGCTCCGGATGAAATGAGAATAACCTCATGCCCAAACTGCTTTAATCGTGCAAGTGCATCTGTATGCGCACACAGCTTCTCAGTGCTCAGATTGCCATTTTTATTTGTCAGAGAACTGCTGCCTATTTTGATAACAATACGTTGCTTTTTCATGACCTTGACGCTCCTTCCGTTAAAAAAATGCGCTTCCATCCTTGTAAAAGGACGAAAGCGCATTGTCTCCGTGGTACCACCTTGATTGATTCTGGAATAGTTTCCAGAATCCACTCATAAACCCGTTAACGAAGGGGTTCCGGCTGGGATTTGCCCAACAGTTCAGGGGATAGGTTCAATAGCATTGCAGGTTGTAAAATCTTTCAGCCGATGAATTCTACTCTCTTTCACCCGAGGACTATTTACTGATTCCCAATCATTACTTTTCCCTGTATAAAATTGCAAATTATTGTTTAATTATAAATTAGAAAACATTATGAACCAATTTCAGTATTATGTCAATGGGGGACGAGGACTTTTTTTCAGGGGCAGGTCCAGGGGGACAAGTTCCTTGGGCCATTAAAAGCAGCGTGGCCCGGGGTGCCTGTCCCCACGGTCCACTACATCAAAACAGCAACCAGCCCCGGCGTAATAACCGATACAACTACCGCACTGACAACCATCGCAATCGTACTGACCGACCCTGCAAGCTGGTCTTGTTCCATGATGGTTGCCGTTCCGATGGCATGTGAGGCACTGCCCATTCCGACACCGCGTCCGATAGGGTGTTGAATCCGGAAGTATTTCATGACGGTGGAACCGATCAACACACCACCAATTCCAGCTGTCATTACAAAAACCGCCGCCAAAGGGGTTACTCCACCAAGCGAGTCCGCGATGGCCATAGCTACCGGGGTCGTGACGGATTTTGGCGCAAGTGAATGGATAATTAACTGATCAAATCCGGCCCATTTTGCAAGTATTACACCCGTGGACACGCCCACTGCTGAGCCAATCATCGTTCCGCAAAGGATGGGTACCAGCAATTTTTTCAATATTTCCCGCCGCTGATAAACCGGATAGGCGAGCGCCACAATTGCCGGTCCCAGCAAATGGTTTATCCATTCACCGCCAAGCATGTAAGCCTCATAGGGAATGTGAAACGCCAGTAATATAACAATGATG
Organism: Virgibacillus doumboii; assembly: GCF_902806455.1. Lineage (GTDB taxonomy): Bacteria > Bacillota > Bacilli > Bacillales > Amphibacillaceae > Lentibacillus > Lentibacillus doumboii. Next base: position 14,209 of record NZ_CADCWQ010000002.1, read on the forward strand.
ATCAACGATGATATAATGACAGGTATAGTAAATGGGGAATTGATTTTTTTGTATGTATACACTGCCGCTAAATAAATACCTACCGTACCCGCTATAGCGGCAATGGCAATCAGGATGTCAGTCATGTTCTACATCCTTTCCGCGCATCATCCACTGGCTCACAAGTCCTGATCCTGCCATGACGAATACCGTACTCATGAGAACAATCACAATCAGGAGCAATCCCTTCCCGGAAAAGACCCCGAAATAATTGATAATCCCGACCGTGGCAGGAATATAAAACAGGGTTAAATGTTTTACAAAAAAGTTAGCACCCTTTTCTACCCACACTTCCTTCACAACATTTGTTGAGAGCAGGATAAACAGAATAATCAATCCGATGACACTTCCGGGCACAAATAGATTCAGTGCTTCCTGAATCCAATGTCCGATTAGATAGATTCCATATAAAAAAGCTATTTGAATCATGATTTTACATACCTTCAGCAATGGATGACACTTCTTTCGGGAAATTTATAAATAAAGTCTATCATAGATTGATTGCGGACTATTGCGTTTCGAATTATAAATAAAAAATAACCCCTCATGCACGTTATCGGACTTGTGAAGGGTTATTTTTGCACGCTTTCTTTACTTCGTATTCCTTAATCATTATTATTTCCGCAAAATCTTCTCCATCGCTTTTCCCTTTGCCAATTCATCGATCAGCTTGTCCAAATAGCGAATTTCCTGCATCGTTGGTTCTTCTATTGTCTCCACCCGGACACCGCAGATTACTCCTTTGATCAATGTCCGTGAAGCATTCATTTGGGGGGCTTCCGCAAAGAAGGTTTCAAAGTCTGTCTTTTTTTCCAGTTGGGCTTCCAATTCTTCCTGGCTATACCCTGTCAACCAGCGAATAATTTCATCGACTTCCTCTTTTGTACGTCCTTTTTTCTCCGCCTTCGTAACATAATGGGGATAGACACTTGCAACACTCATTGTATAGATTTTATGTTTAGCCATGTTCAACCTGCCTTTCATGTATTTTGGATTGATTGTTCTTCTATTATATCATTAAAACGTTATTTTAAATTCGCATGGATTTGATGCACATTTCGAGGATATCGTGAAGCCTGATAATGGAAGTCCACTCAAATACGATTTAGGTGAGTATCTTGAAACGCAGTCGGATATTTCAATCCATAGCCAAGCATTCGATCCATACCGATATGAGCTGTCCAAATTAAGCTTATCATTAAAGAAAAATGGTTATTCACCAAAACACTAAATATTATAATTGCCAGCGGAATACTGTACGTGTGAAATAAGTTATACAATATCGAGCCAACCTTGACATTTTTTAAGTATCCCAGTGCTGACAAATCCGGTGCCAGCAATAAAATGACAAACACAAGCCAATTAAAATGAAGATAGAAGTAAAAATACGTACTTAATGCCAGAATTGCTAATCCCTCCATGTGCAATAAGAATTTATTCACGAATCTTCACCACTTTCAGGTATTTATTCTTATATATAGGTTATCGAATTTAAGTTTATCACAATTCAATTAACAATCTGACTCTTATATGCGATATAAGTCCATACTCCTTATTAGAGAAAAGCACCCGGTTACTTAACCTAAGGGTTTCTTAAATACATAACTCACCTTGCTGTAATCCATTTTTTCTTCATAAAAACGATGAGCATCCGTTCGTTTTAATCCAGATGACAAAGCGACACTTTCATAACCGTTTTCTTCAGCCCATTCTTGTACGTAAGAAAGAAGTCTCTCACCATATCCTTTTGAACGATGATTGCTATCCGTAACTAAATCACATACCCAAACAAAACGCCCATAATAAAGAGTTATCATAGGTTTAAAACCGGTGACTGCCACAACTTCTCCGTCGTTATACAAAGCAACCAGTTTGTACATATCTTTTTCTTTGGCTTCAGCTACCAGATCAAGATAAGTCGTTTCATCCAGATGAGTGCGTAATTGATTCATTACAGGAAATGCTTCAAGTATTTCCTTCTGTGATTGAAGTTCCTTGATGGTTACAGTGTCCATTAATAAACTCCTTTTTTAACTACTTTCTAAATTAAAACAATTTTCTTTGTTGCCATTTTAACATATGTTACATGTCTTCAGTCGTAAAGTTCCTTTTAGTTTGATCTAAGATTTAAGCGTGCGCTTTAACCAATTTATTTTATTTCCCTGTTTATAACTATAATCGAATGTGCTCTTAAAAAAGTGGCAGATTTCCCTTAAAAATTTTTCTGATTCTTATGCCACTTTTTACAGAGCTGTAACGATTATAGTATTGAATAGATATGAAGCAAGAGGACTGCCCCTTTGATTCAACGATCAGGGGCTTATCAGAAAAATAGATTCTTTAGTAAATATCCGCCGGTAGAACCGGCGGATATTTACTTCAATCAGAAGGCTTCTTGTTTTCCACCTTTTTCTGATCCATATACAATGTCAGCGGTCGGTCTGACCCGGTCATTAGCTTATAAACGTATGAGGAAGTCAGGTCGTAGCTGCTTTCAATTTTTTCGGAAAGGTGGCTGGTTCTCTCAAACAGAATCGACCGGAAATGATCGAGCTGCCGCAATGTTTTTTCCATCAGGGCTTCCTGGTTTTCCAGCCGGTCGAGTACGTTCTTCTGCTGGTGATCCTGTCCGTCAATCCGCTCGGTTAATTGCTTATTGAAATCAATCAGTTCGTTTACCTGTTCGGTCAGCTGCTCGCCTGTAGACTCATATTCCTCCAGCTTCGAAAACACTTCCCCGTTTGATTGTTGCAATGCATTTATTTCGTTCATGATTCTCTGATTAGTCTGGTCTTCATTTTCCGCGATTTGCTGGAGTTTGCGATTATTTTTATCCAATGTTTGCAGCCATTCGATTGCCTGATTTTCAAATTGCTCATGCTTTACTTTTGTTTCATTCAGACTGTGTAATTGCCTGCTGACATCTCTCCATCTGTTTGCCTGCGTGTTGTTTTGCTTATGTTGCAACGCTTTCAGATTATGAAAAGAATCAGACAGGGCACGGTTTATTTTCTTCTGTTCGTTTATCATTTCGGAAAAGTGATCATATCGGAAATACCCCTGATTCGGCTCCAGGATTTCGCCGTCATTCCTGAAAACGTCAGGGTGTTTATTTTTGTTGATAAAGAGTCCCATTTTTTGCTCACATCCCGTTATTGTAGTTTCGTATTATCCTATGCAAAGGAGTGCAATACGGGACAATGAACTATTTGAATGGTTTCCCAAAATTTATGATTGACCACTATGGTCTATGGTGTTATTCTGAAATCGACCACCTTGGTCTTAAACTAAAAAGGAGTGGTTATAAAAATGAACGAAACATTTAATAACCTTGATGAAACGAAGCAAAAAAGAATATTAAATGCCGCACTTAAAGAGTTCTCGGAAAATGGATATGAGCAAGCTTCCACAAATAAAATCATAAAAACAGCTGGAATAGGAAAGGGGATGCTCTTTTACTATTTCAACAATAAAAAGGATCTTTATGAATACCTTGTTGAGTATGCACTTCATGTTATGAATAACGAATTTTTGCAACTCATTGACCTCGATGAACCTGATTTTATTGAAAGATTGAAGCAAATAGCTCAGATTAAAGCAACTTATCTTGATCATCATCCGTACGTCAGTAATTTTATCGGAACGGTATTTCTGAGTGATGAAGAGGAGTTACCGGAGGAACTGCAAACCCGTTTAATGGATGCTCAAAAAACCGGACATTCATTGTTATATAAGAATATTGACAAAAATTTGTTCCGCAATGATGTCGATGTGGAGAAAGCATTCAAGCTTATTCGATGGGCGATTGAAGGCTATCAGAATGAGTTAATGCAGCAATTTAAAGGTACAAAGATGGCATCTGTAGATTTAAAACCTTACTGGGACGAATTTTACGAATACCTGGATGTATTAAAGACAACTTTTTATGGAAAGGAGGGTCACTAATGAACGCTGGTTTAAAGCTACGTTCAAAGGCCGATGTGTTTGATAAGTGAAGCACCATGTAAATTGGTGTCCAAAATTTTAAATAAAGGAGTTAGAGCTATGACAAAAATTGTAGAAGTGCAAGGTTTACAAAAAAATTTCGGTAAGTTTCAAGCGTTAAGCGATGTGTCGTTTTCGGTAAATGCCGGAGAGGTTATCGGTTTTATTGGACCTAATGGTGCCGGCAAATCTACAACTATCCGTATTTTACTGGGAATAATCAAGCGGGATGCTGGGAGTGCAGAAATATTCGGTAAAGATGTTTGGAAAGACAGCCTCGACATTCATAAACGCATTTCGTATGTCCCGGGAGATGTCTCTCTGTGGGGAAACCTAACCGGCGGTGAAATTATTGATTTGTTCATTAAATTGCATGGCGGCGGAGACAAGCAAAAACGCGATTATTTAATTAAGCGTTTTGAATTGGATCCTAAGAAAAAAGCCAAAGGATATTCGAAAGGGAATCGGCAAAAGGTGGGATTAATTGCTGCATTATCAGTTGATTCGGATTTATACATTTTTGATGAGCCCACTTCTGGTCTTGACCCTTTAATGGAAGCAGTGTTCCAGGAAGAAGTTGAAAAAATCAAGGAATCAGGTAAATCCATCCTGTTGTCCTCTCATATCTTGAGTGAAGTAGAGCGCTTGGCTGACAAAGTTGTCATCATTCGTCAAGGTGAGATTGTGGAATCCGGCAGCCTTGATGAATTGCGTCATTTGACTCGTTCTACCGTAACTTTGGCAACAGAGGGTGATGTGGCTGAAATGGCCGCTGTAAATGGCGTTTTTGATTTCGAACAAAAAGATAATCAAGCAACATTCTCTGCGGATAATAAACACCTTGATGCTATTTTAATGGAAGCAAGCAAACTAGGCGTCAAGAAATTTGAATCTGTACCGCCAACGCTTGAAGATTTGTTCTTGCGCCACTATGAAGGCTAACCGCTGAAAAGGAGGATGAGATCCAATGAAGGAAAAATTTGCCCGTTGGGATACACTGTTTCTGCTATATCTGAAACGTGATTGGAAAAAAATAATTGTTTGGATTTTAGGAATTGGTTTGTTTTCAGCTGCTTACGTTCCAGCCTTTCAAGAGATAGCAAAAGGACAGGGGTTGCAGGGAATGTTCGAAACCTTGCAAAATCCTGCTATGATAGCCATGGTAGGTCCTACGCCGATTGAAACTGCAAGCGAGTACACGTTAGGGGCTATGTATGCACACGAAATGTTACTATTCTGTGGTTTATTTGCAATGATCATTTCCGTTTTACATGTGGTGAGTCATACCCGTAAAGAAGAGGATCTTGGTCTTACGGAGCTTGTACGCTCATTTCAAATAGGTCGTCAGGCAAACTCGCTTGCTGCAATTAGTGAGACAGTTGTTATTAATGTCATATTAGCACTTTTTATCAGTGGCGTAATGATGAGTTTCGGTGCCGATACGATTACTGCTGAAGGTTCCTTTTTATTTGGACTGTCAATCGGAATTGCCGGTGTTATCGGTGCTGCAATTGCTCTTGTTATGGCACAAATTATGTCAACGTCAGCTGGTGCAACAGGTTCAGCACTTGGAATTATCGGATTACTATATATTGTTCGAGCCGGAACAGATGTCTCCAATGTTGACTTATCAATGCTCAATCCCATGGGGTGGACATATTTAACGTATCCCTTTACGGAAAATAACTGGATGCCGCTTATTTTCGCACTGATTTTCTGTGTAATCGCGGTGATCGTTGCCTTTGCCCTTGAGGGTGGTCGCGATATGGGGGCCGGCTATCTTCCTGAAAGAGTAGGCCGGGAAAGCGCAAAGAAATCGTTGCTGTCTACCCGCGGTCTATTTATCAAGCTTAACAAAGGCGTGATGATTAGCTGGTTCGTCGCCTTTGCTATTATGGGGGCAGCCTATGGTTCCATTTATGGAGATATGCAAGCCTTCCTTGAAAGCAACGAAATGATAAAGCAAATGTTTAGTCATTCAGGCGTTTCCATTGAAGAATCATTCACTGGTACGATTATGATGGTCATGATTGTTTTGGTTTCGATTTTACCAATTGTCCTTGTGAATAAACTTTTCGCTGAAGAAAGAAGATCACACTTAAGTCAGCTTTATGCGACAAAAGTGACGCGCACCCAATTATATTGGACCAGTGTTGGCCTAGCAATTTTTGCAGGTTTAGCAGGAATTTTATTAGCTGCAGGCAGTCTGGGTGGTACGGCTATCGCAGCCATGGAGAATAGCCCAACAATGGGTATATCTGATTTTCTTGCTGCCGGATACAACTTCCTGCCATCCGTACTATTCTTTATTGGTCTGTCGGCTCTAGTTCTTGGCTGGGCACCGAAATTGGGTAAAGTGATTTATGTTTACCTTGGCTATTCCTTTGCACTAAACTACTTTGGCGGTATGCTGGATTTACCGGAATGGTTTTCCAAAACAGCTATTCAAAGTTGGATCCCGCGCATGCCAATGGAAGATTTTGATGCCCCGATTTTCATAACAATCACTGTGATTAGTATTGTTTTGATGGTAATAGGTTATCTTGGTTATTGCAGACGGGATATGATTGAAGGTGCTTGATGTTGGCCGGGAAATAGTTAGTTAAAAACGAAACCTGATGCTTTTTTCAACGGAGGGAAAATGGTGGATATTATTGTTACGAGTATATTTGTAGAAGATCAATCAAAGGCACTGGAATTTTATACAGAGAAGCTTGGATTTGTGAAAAAGCATGACATTCCCGCTGGAGAACACAGGTGGATAACGTTAGTTTCTCCTAATATTCAGGATGGCACCGAGCTTTTGCTTGAACCGAATCAACATCCGGCTGCTAAGGAGTATCAAAAAAGGCTATTTGACGAAGAAATTCCGGTAACAATGTTTGGCGTTGCAGATATTCACAAAGAATATGAACGATTAAAAGAAAAAGACGTAACGTTTACGATGGAACCAACAAAAATGGACCAAGTCACCATAGCCGTTTTCGATAATACTTGCGGCAATCTTATTCAGATTATACAGCAGTAATGATCGGGATCTGTTGAAGAAACATTGTTCTAATGATCGCTATCGCAACACTTGTTGTGGCGATTATAATCCATAAAAAATAGACCTCCCTGCGTTTAACAGCCGGGTGAGGTCTATTCCTTGCTTGCGCTGACCCTCTTGAAGGGGAGCGATTCATTGCTGACCGGAGATATTCACGTTTGCAAACTATAAATACGCGATGGGGGAAGCATAGGGCAGCTTTTTTGGCGGATTCTCATTCCGTTATTTGCCAAAAACTCTTCGTTTTTCGCATAGTTATGAATCCTCATTCCGCTATTTACCATTTTCGACTCCAAATTCCGCTGATTATGATAAATAACGGACACGATCCGCGTCACCCCTTTTGGAACCGATTTATTGCCATTTAGCGGAATGTGGATCCGCATCGTTGAACCAATACGACTTTTGGAAATTGCGTCTTCTCCCTTCTTTTGTAGTTGGGTAAAGATTTCTATGTTAATTATTGGGAAATCTTGTCAGCAGTTTTTTGATATGTATTATCCTTTATCTGCTTGATTCATATTGTGTTACCATGAAATTAAGATTGTCCGGGTTATCCCATGATATCTTTTTTTTTCAAATTAATAAAATATCAAAAAGGTCGTGAGGAGAATGGAGAATAAATTAAAAATAAAAAAGGAAATAAATCAACAAGAAGTTATTTTAGATCTTATTGTAAATGGTACGAATGACTATATATTAAAAACAAAAGAATCTGGTGAGAAAATAGTTGTCAGGGAACTGGCAAGGAAACGTAAAGCTATTATTCTTTATAAACCTCTTAAGATTGCTGGAGTTATGGTTAAAGAAATTGAAATTACAGATGAACAGCTAAACGTAATTGAAGAAATAGAAAAGGAATTTAAGCAAAAAGCAATTGATAGGGATAAACAATCAAAAGAGGATTTAATAAATGGCGTTACAACAATCAAAGTCAATTATCGCAGTGGAAAGGCGTTAAGCGGGTATATAATTTTTGGGCATGAAGCTGATTTGCTAAAGAGTTTGGGTGTAGCAAAAGAAATAGGCGGCTGGCGGACGATAGTTGATGAAGAATTGATTGAAGCGTTGGGTGAAGAATTTACATATCAGCAAGCATCCGATTATGCAAAACCGGTAGTGGAGGAGAGAGAGAAAGAAAAGGCGAAAAAGGAAGCGAAAATAAAAGCAAAAATGGAGGAAGCAAAACGGACCGGTGAAAAGGTTGCCATCAGACGCTGGCAAGAGAATTGTAACAATTCGAGAAAAGACTGTGATTTGGATAATATGACTGAATACGCATTGCCTGATGGAAAAACAAAAATCGAAAGACGGCATACAGGATTAAAGGTCTAGGGACAGTTTGACGGGCCAATGGGGGCAGGTTTCTTGGCCCATTACATATCGATAGCACGCCAAAAACGACGACATTAAAAGTATCGTCGTTTTTCCATTGTTCGGCTATTATTATAGTGGAAATATACAAGCGTGATATTCCAGTTTAAATCGTTTGGCGGATTCTCATTCCGTTATTTGCCTAAATACCTTCGTTTTTCGCATCGATATGAATCCCCATTCCGCTATTTACTACTATACCCCTCATATTAACCCAAACTAGCAGGAATAACGGAACCACGATCCGCTTAACCCGCTTTGGAACGGCTTTTTGTCCTTTTAGCAGACTGAGGATCCGTATCGTTGAACCAATGAATCATCATTCCTATATTATTCGCCTTCCCGTTTTAATTCGTTCCGTATGCATTTACTTAGGAAGCAGCAGAACCGTCATAGTACTTCTTTTGCGCGACTTTTCTCTGATTTCGCGCGACTGTCTCTTGGTTTCGCGCGACCTTACTCTGGTTTCGCGCGACCTTACTCTGGTTTCGCGCGACCTTACTCTGGTTTTGCGCGACTTTCCCTTGGTTTTGCGCGACCTCTCTCTGGTTTCGCGCGGCTGCACCATGATATCGCGCGACCTTCTCCCAATTTCGCGCGAGTTATAGCTAGCTTTAAACAGATAAGAATTAATGGGCTTTGGAGCGGGTCAATTGGCCAAAAAATATGATATTATTATAGGTATCTGATTTCATTTTTATGTACTGGGACGTGAAGTAATGAGTATCGAAAAAAAGCCGAGCAGGTTCATGCAGAAAACCCTGTTAGCACCGATTCGGGCGTTTATCAAAAGCCGCTCCAACATTGTCATTGAACGCAATGACACACGGAATATGGAACCACCCTACCTGATCCTCTCCAACCATGTGAATAATTGGGATCCCTTGTTCCTTAATTGTTATGTGAATGAGCCGATTTGTTTTATCGCTGCCGACCCGTTATTCCGTAACCCATTTTTAAAACACGTGCTGAATTATACCGGTGCCATCCCGAAAATGAAGTTTAAAAACGACGTTGGGACAATCCGCAGTGTACTGAAGGCAAAAAAGCATAATCGTGTGATCGGGATTTTTCCGGAGGGTAACCGGAATTGGGATGGGGAAACAGAACCGCTAATCTATTCGACAGCTAAACTTGCCAAACTGTTGGACATACCTGTTGTGGTGGCAACCATCCGGGGCGGATACATGACACATCCACGGTGGGCTGACAACCATCGAAAAGGAGTTATTTCGATTTCTTTTGAAAAAAAGTGGGACAAAGGTGCATTCAAGGATGACTCGCCGGAAACAGTTCACCAGAAGCTGACTGATGCGCTTTATCATAATGAGGTGGACTGGCAATCCGGCCAGGAGATTGCTTACAACGGAAAGCAACTGGCGCATTATCTCGAACGGCTGCTTTTTGTCTGCCCACATTGCAATATGCCGGGAAAGCTCCATTCACATGATGATCTGTTTGAATGCCGGAACTGCAATTATACCGTTCGTTATACACCTTCAGGGACTTTTGAAGAAGTCAAACTGCCAGTCTATTTTTCTACTCCACGTGACTGGAATAAATGGCAGCTGGAATTTCTGGAGGTAACCGTTTCTGATCCTGGCTGGGTAGCGCACTGGAATGAAGCGATGCAGGATCATGTAAAGCTTTATTTATCTGAAGAGGATCAACCATTTAAACTTGTTTCAGGCGGGAACTTAATGTGGAGCGGTCATTCCATTCATTTTCAAGCGGATAATGGGGGCAACTATTATTTTCCGTTTGAAGATGTGGAAGGGATCAATATTCAATTTCACCACAAGCTTGATTTTTTTGTTGGTGAAAAAATGTACCGGATCGTTTTTTACCAGCCGCGAACGTCAGCATACAAATGGCTGCAGGTTATCAAGGCAGTAAAGAAAGCGAATATCGGCAATGACGGGGAGGTAATATCGTGAGTAATTCATGGGCGATGGTTCTAGATTTTATTTTGCTATCATTCTTAATTGTTTTATCTGCAGTATTAAAAGCCCGGATTCCTGTCTTACGGAAACTGATTATCCCCACTTCCATGATTGCCGGTTTCCTCGGATTGATTGTTGGACCGGAACTGTTGGGCTGGATTGAATTTGATAAAGATATGCTGGGGAATCTTGTATATCACCTGATGGCAATCGGCTTTATTGCTTTATCGCTGAAGGAGCGCGACATGAAAACCAGCCCCGCTGTCCTGAATTCCGGCATGCTGATTGTGTCCACTTATTTGGTGCAGGGAATCATTGGATTTGGTCTGTTCATGATTCTTGTCGAAAGCCTTTATCCGGATTTTTTCCCGGGAATTGGCTTATTATTGCCGCTTGGCTTTGGTCAGGGACCCGGCCAGGCTTATTCGATCGGCACTCAGTGGGAAGAGCTCGGGCTCGTCGGCGGCGGGAATCTTGGGCTGACAATTGCCGGAATCGGATTTATCTGGGCAACTGTTGTTGGGATTATTTTAATGAATATACTTGCTCGGAGCAAAAAGTTCCAATCAGCCGGACAGGAACCGGCGAAACAGCATGAGCAGGTTGTAGAAAAATCAGAACCGGATGAAATTCCATTGAGTGATGCAATTGACAAATTAACCTATCAAATCGCATTAATTGGATTTATTTATCTTGTCACATACGTAACGATTTTTGGATTGGAAAGCATTTTAACCCCGCTTGGAACATTCGGGGCAACATTTGCACAGCTGCTGATTGGATTCCATTTCCTGATTGGAAGTCTCTATGCTATGCTGTTCCGGGTTATTTTAAATAAAGTAACGGCTGCCGGGCTGAAGGTTGAACATTCACCGAATAACTTTTTGCTGCAGCGGATATCCGGCTTTTCATTTGATTACATGATTACCGCTTCAATTGCCGCCATTTCGATTTATGCGTTAAAAGAATACGCGGTGTCTGTTTTATTATTGACAACACTTGGCGGGCTGGTAACGATTTTATTTTTACTTTGGATTGGACCGCGTGTCTTTCCTGCTGATAAGCTATCGAATATATTGGGATTTTACGGAATGCAGACCGGTACGATTTCAACCGGAATGGCACTGTTGAAGGCAGTTGATCCCAAGTTCCAGTCAAGCACGGCGGAAAATATGGTGATGGGCAGTGCAACTGCATTGATGTTCGGGTTTCCTTTGTTGCTGCTATTAAACGTTCCCATCGTTGGGTATGTACAGAACGAGCCGGTTATGTATGTATGGACGATGCTGGGTTTAGTTGTTTATTTTGCCGTATTAATTGGGGCTTTGTTGTATCGGACACGGGAAGCGAAGACAAAATGAGTCCTATATCCTGAAGCAGTATTCCATTGAGAGTACTGCTTTTTTTATTGGACGGGATTGCGAAGCGTGCTGCTCCCCGGTGTTACTACCGATATAATTGTGAACTTTAGCGAATAATTTGTGAACTTCGAGCAACCTAATTTTGAACTTTAGAGTTTTAGTCGTATACTTTAGCGAATTCATTGTGAACTTTAGCATTTTCGCCGTCTTGTTGGTATCATTTGCTATTCACAGAGCTTGGACCTGGTGAGACATGGAGACAGAGTGACAGGTCCATTGTCTCATGGAAGCGTGGCGCTTTTAATGGAACACAGTGGCAATCAGGCGAACAGATGAAAGAATAATGAAAAATATAGATCCTGCAAAATTTTTGAGAGCCTGGTTTTGATTAGATTTTTTCAGAGCCAGGCTTTTATTTTTGGTTGGCGAAATAGAACTTATTTTTGATTCATGATAAAAATGCTATAATTATAGTAAAATGCCTGTAATTCGTTCAATAAAAGATTTAAGAAATACAACGGAAATCTCTGAACTGTGCCATCAAATAAAGGAACCACTATTCATCACAAAGAATGGATATGGGGATATGGTTGTTATGAGCATGGAAACCTATGAGAATACTTTAGCCAGGCTGGAGTTATATCAAAAGTTAGTCCAAGCAGAAGCCCAAATTAAGAATGAGGATGACCTTTTAGATGGGGGAAAAGTCTTTAAAGAAAAAATATGACAACGAATAATATAAAATTAAAATTACACCTATTGCTTATAAAGATTTAGATGAAATTTATAGCTACATTTCTGATGAACTTTACAATAAAGGAGCAGCGAATAACCTTTTGAATAAGATAGAAAAGCGTATCATGTGGCTAAAGGAATCCCCTTTTTCCAGTAATTTGGTAACAGATGAAACTTTAAAAAATATAGTGCAGTTGGAGCTAAGAAGGCTTCCTGCTTTTTTTTATGAATTTTTGGGACTTTTTTATTCTAGAATCGTCTTTACTAATACAATCGATTGTTACAGAAATAGAGGTGGCTTTATGGACAATACTCCGGAATTTCCAGATAAGATCCTGGAAAATGGCCGCGAACCATTCATTGAATGGGTGATGGAGGAACATGGGGAAAGTTTAAAGCGATTTATTTTTACTTATGTGAAAAACAGAGCACAAACTGATGATATTTTCCAGGATGTTTTATTTACTGTTTATCGAAGGGTTCATACATTCAGGCAACAATCATCTTTCAAGACCTGGCTTTATCGGATTACGGCGAATAGATGCAGAGATTATTTACGTTCACCATTAACCCGGCTTTTCATATGGAAAGATCAGGTGACAGAAAAAGTAAACGAAGAGACACCAGAGCAATCACTGATTATGAATGAACGGAAAAATGAAACCATTAAGGCAATAATGAATCTCCCAGTTAAATATCGCGAAGTATTAATTCTACAGTACTACCAGGAATTCAGTATTCAGGAAATCAGTAATCTATTGAAAGTAAATCTGTCAACTGTGAAGACACGAATTATGCGTGCGAAGGAAAGGCTCAAACAAGAGCTTAAGGAGGAATTTCTGAATGAGTAAATTATCCAGGAAAGATTTTGATGACTATATCGGAAAAGACTCTTTTTATTCAGAACAGGATAAGGAACGCTTTTTCAAACGGTTGCGACAGTCTGAAAGAAAGAAGAAAAACTGGTTTCCACAATTGATGACTGCTGCCATAGCATTGTTAATTCTTTTTGCCGGTATGCAATTTATTCAAAACGGACTTCCTTTCCAGTCTGCAGGGGACAAGGACTACGGCGCGTGGAAAGTGGCAGATTCCAAAGAAGAAGTGACTGCCTATTTTAAATCGAGAACTCCGGGACTGGAACTGGCTGAGGAAAAGGGGCTTGTCTCTGAAATTAACAAATCCATTCCGCTCGAAGGTAAATCAGATCTTAAGATAGAAAAAATCTGGTATAACTCGGAAGAAATATTTGTTTTTTACAGTATTGGGATACCGAACCCGGAGATTATGAAAAACCAGGAGACTGCACCACATATAACGCAATTCTATGTGCAGTCAGACGAAAATGGACAATACCCTAACCAGAACCTTAGTGTATACGCTAAACAAACCGGGCCACAGGATGGCATCATATATAACGACCGATTTTATCACCGGGCAACCATGATGCCTATTAGAGATCAATCCCATAACGTAATCAGCCAAATTGATGATATTATAACAGCCATTATCACGGTTAATCTTTTTAATGAAAGTCAGGATACACAAGAGGTAAAACTGCCGATTAACTTCGATCAAAGCGAAGAAACAGTAGCATCCAGCAGTATTGATAAAACCATTCATGCGGGAAATGCCTCGCTGACAATTGACCGGATTGAAATGAGAGTGTCCCAGACAGTTCTCTATGGAAGTATCGATACTCCAAACGGGAATGCTTTGCAACGAATTAATGGTTCGGTTATAACAAAGGATGCCAAAGGTAATGAAGACCCAACTAGTTTTAGTATGCCCGCCAGCAGTCCAACATCCTTTAAACTGGAATTTCGGCCAATGAATTCAATGCCTGAAAATATTACTGTTAAGATTGATTCCGTTGTCCTGAGCAGTGATGATTCATTTAATTTTTCATTGGATGCTTCTGATTATAATGGCGACCTTTCCAGTTCTGGTTCAAAAAATGCACACAGACAAGTTGGAGAAATAAAGAATACGAAAATTTATCTGGAAGAACTTGTTTACAATGACCGAGGTCTTAATGTCAATATTCTTTATGAACCAGAAGAACCTGATCAAACCATTCAGCTGGCATCAGCAATTCCAAAACAACATGGTTTAAATGATGATTTACCATTACTAGTATCTGCCGTTAATGAGGATGGGGAGGTTGGAGAGCTTCTTCAAAGCGGCTCGGGACCTGGTAAACTTGATGAAGGATATGGTTTCACACTGAACAAATCATTTATACAATCATCTGAGCAGATTGATATAACGATTGAAAATTTGCCATATAAAATACTAATTAATGATTCCATCGAGGCTCCTATTTCGGTAGAAGGTGGCAAGTAATAATAATAATGGCCCAAGGGGACAGGTTACTTGGACCGTTTTTCAGTATTAAGTGGACCAAGGGGCCTAGTCCCCTTGGTGAAACCGAAATTTGTGAACACTTCAGCGGAAAAATTGTGAACTTCGGCGGATTCTGTGACAACTTAAGCGAAAACTGTGAACACTTCGGCGGATTCTGTGACAGCTTCAGCGAAAAGCCGCCCAGCGTACTGTAATAGAGTTAGTCCGAAGCACATATCCCAAATAAAGGGTTCGTCAAATAATTTGACGAACCCTTTCCGCTTATTTATCCTTCTTCCTGCTTTTTCTGACAATCAAAAATGCACCCAACGCTATAGCCCCCAACAATATAAGCACCGGCAAATTACCAATCAAGAAAACAAATATCCCTGAAAACGCTGAGATAAGGAAGTTAATACTCCGCATGAACTGCTGCTTGGTTTTTTCCCAGGTGTTTAAATCCTTGCTTCCCGAGATAGTTACATTATTCTCCTGAATGTGAATCGTGACCGTTGCCAGATTGACCTTGTTCTCCAGATAATTCATCCGGCCGGTGATTTGCTCAATTTCTTCCTGGACTTTTGCCAAATCCTCAGAAATTTTAAGGAGATCCTCCGTTTTTTCCGCCTGCTCCATAAAATTAAGCAGTCGTTTTTCCACAACACGCTTCGATTCCAGACGCGACTCCAAATCAACATACTCCTCTGTCACGTCCTGACCGGAAATGTTGCTTTCCAGAACCTTGCTGCTGCCGTCTTCCACAAATTGAACAAATTCCCGAAACTGCCCCTGTGGGACCCGGGCTTTTACCGTGCCATTGGTCGACCCATCTTCAGACCCTTCGCTCATATGTGATTCCACGATATACCCGCCATGTTCTGAGACCTGACTCTGAATATCCTTTACTGCTTTCTGGTAATCTTTTACCTCGATACGGAGGTTAGCTGTGTAAATAATTTTCCGGTCGGCCTGTGCGGATTCATCCGCTTGTGACCCTGTGTTTCCTTCCTGCGATTCACCATCTGCACTGTCGCCTGCACCTGTTCCGGAAGAGGCATTTTTCCTGTCTTGTTGTACTGCACTTTCTTCCGTGTTCATCTGAGCTGAATCACTGCTCGACTCACTATTTCCCCCATCGCTGCTGCAGGCTGCTAAGAGGAGGATATAACCAAGAAAAACAATTAATAATACAAATTTTTTCACCATGACCACCCTTTTTCTCTTTTCCATACAGACGGAATTTAGTGGAAAAAGTTACAACAACCTTCAAGAACATGTATAAAACATGTCTCTCTTGTTCAAGGTGATTAACAATAAGGAGGTAAAAAATGCTAACGTTAATTGTGGTTCAGGCCTTCGTAATCATCGGCTTACTGTGGTTTATGAGAAAACAAAATGAGCGGGAAGCTGCGTTACTTTCACAAAAAATCAATTCAAGTATGGAGTTAAAGAAAACAATGGCAATGGGGCTTTATTATCGCTTTAATTTTCCCCATAAGAAGGATGAAAATGGTGACATTTCCTTTGACAAAGCATCAGATCTTTTTATTAAACAGCTTGATTTTGAACTTGAAGATTTTTGTGCAAGCGTAATAGAGGAAAAACACGGAGGAAATGCTGTCACGACAGCCAGAAGTGGAGATTTTGGTGTGGATTTTGAGCATACCAGAGATGACGGTCTATATTTAGGCCAGGTCAAAGCGTATAAAAATGACTTGGGATATGAACCGATTGCGCTTATACATTCGAACATGATAAAGCGAAATGCGGAAGGCGGTTATGTCATATCAACAAGCGGATTCTCAAAAAGCGCGAAAGAATATGCAAAAGGGCTAAATATTGAGCTGATTGATGGTGTGGAATTGGTTCAATACTGGCTGGAAACGATGGAATCGACTGTCTATTCACCGGCTGCAAACGAATATGTATGATTAAATAATAAAGGCAACTCCCATAGTCGACACTGGGCAGTTGCCTAATTATTTCTGATTAAATTCGCTCATTCCGAATCATTTCTCGCATTTCTTCTGAAGTATAATAATTCTTAACCTTATCAAAATAAACTACAAAAGCAGATGTAATAAAACTCACATCTGCTTTTGCATATCATCCTCACTAATATTTATAAGATTGCCCACCGTCGCATTTCCACTTTATGCAACTCAAAAGAAAAGCTCGGAATTAATCTTCCAAGCTTTTTCCCTTCACTAGATAAACTTCCGATGCACCTTATCCTCCTCACACGAAAATACAGCCAACTTATCCTCGACATACGTTTCCATATGAACATCGCGCCCCCACAATTGATAAATATATGGAAGTACATGTTCCAAATACTTGATATCAAGCTCTGTTCCTTCATAGCTATGAACCAGATACAGTTCTCCGTTCCGCATATAGTCGGCATTTTCCACGGTGATATATGGGAATCCTCCATTCACCCGCATTGAAACAAGCTGGTCCCGGACATTCTCATAATCCTTATCGGTGATTGTGTAATCTCTGCCCTGTTTCTCAAATAAATACATATCTTCTCGCTGGACGAGTTCTTTAGTTAAATAATTTCGTATAAAAGAAATGTCCGATTCAATTTCCCGGACTTCAAAAATCTTTTCACGTCCTGTGTCGGCTTCCACCCCTCGCTCTTTCATTTCGTCAGTCGGATTATTGTAACGTTCTTCAATATCCTCATACATTTTCAGACCAAGATAGTACGGGTTAATTTGCTGTCTGGATGGCTGTACGACACCGGCATTCAATGTCGCAAACTCAACGACTTCATCGGTGGTCAGGTCCATTTCCCGCAAAATCCGCTGATGCCAGTAGGAAGCCCAGCCTTCGTTCATGATTTTCGTCTCCAGCTGTGGCCAAAAGTAGAGCATCTCCTCGCGCATCACTGTTAAAATATCACGCTGCCAGTCCTCCAGCTCGCGACTGTGTTCCTGGATAAATAACAAAAGGTCCTTTTCCGGCTTCGGCGGGAATTTTTTTCTTTTTTTGCTTACGGCGGGTTTCTTTTCGGGCTGATCAAGATTCCACAAATCATCATAAGGTGTTGGTGCCTTCGTTAATTCCGCTTCTTCCTCATCATCCAAGTCATACGACGGCAGCTGCGGTCTTACAATCGACGGATCAATATGCTCCTGAATGGATAAAACCGCATCCAAAAACTTTTCGACTTCATCCTTGCCATGAATCATTTCGTAATTGGCAATTCGCTCCGCTGTTGCAGTCATGCTCTCTACCATATCCCGTCTCGTGTTCGAAAATCGGACATTATTTTTGAAAAAATCACAGTGGGCAAGCACGTGCGCGACAATCAATTTATTTTGGATAAGGCTGTTGGTATCAAGCAAAAAGGCATAGCATGGGTTGGAATTGATAACAAGCTCGTAAATCTGACTCAGTCCGAGGTCATAATGCAGCTTCATTTTGTGAAACTGTTTGCCGAAACTCCAATGGCTGAACCGTGTCGGCATACCATATGCACCAAATGTATAAATAATATCAGCGGGACAAATTTCATAACGCATCGGATAAAAATCAAGGCCAAATCCGGATGCAATTTCCGTAATTTCATCAATCGCACGATCAAGCGTCTTTGTTTCTGTCAAAACAATCCCTCCAAGTGTTCTTTTTACAGTGTATGACAGAGAGAGGCAATTTTGACCAGAGGATATTATTTTTATAATAATGCCTCGCATGGCGGACGAGGCTGCCCGGACATATTTTCCGTTATTCATTAAAAAACATGTCTTATGGGGCGGTTCGCGGACATATTTTCCGTTATTACTCTAAGTTCAACGTAAAAACTGCCTATTTGTGCCGGATAGCGGAACAAATGTCCGCAAGCACCGGTGAATCAGCGTTTTAGAACCAAATAGCGGTAAATGTGTCCGCAAAAATTTCCGGCAGAGCCGATCACTGAACAAAACAAAAGAGAAGCCTACACTATTCTGTTTCTTGAATTCATCCGTGATTTCATGTAAAATTGTAATATTAACTTTAAATGGTTGATGTATTTTTTAGAATTTTACATAAGGAGATGACCTATGAATACGATGGAAACCGTTTTACAATCAAAAAAACAAACTGCACAGGAATATGTAACGAAAGTCTTTCAATCCACTGAAAAGCGTAACCCTCACGAAAATGAATTTCTACAAGCTGTTAAAGAAATAGTCGATTCCCTCGTACCGGTATTTGCCCAGCATCCGGAATATATGAAGTACGGCATCCTGGAAAGGTTGGTCGAACCTGACCGTGTCATTACATTCAGAGTACCTTGGGTCGATGACCATGGAAACGTACAGGTAAACCGCGGATTCCGTGTACAATTCAACAGTGCACTTGGCCCTTATAAAGGCGGCCTGCGCTTTCATCCATCTGTGAATACCAGTATCGTTAAGTTTTTGGGATTTGAACAAATCTTCAAGAATTCTTTAACAGGGCAGCCGATTGGAGGCGGAAAAGGAGGGTCTGACTTTGATCCAAAAGGTAAGTCTGACCTGGAGATCATGCGCTTTTGTCAAAGTTTCATGACCGAACTGTACAGACATATTGGGCCCGATGTCGATGTACCGGCTGGTGATATTGGTGTCAGTTCCAGGGAAATCGGCTACTTATTCGGCCAATACAAAAAAATCCGGGGCACCTTTGAGGCTGGTGTGTTAACAGGCAAAGGGCTTGAATATGGCGGGAGTTTAGCACGTACAGAAGCAACTGGATATGGAACCGTTTATTTTGTACAGGAAATGCTGAAAGATAAAGGACTCGACTTCAAAGGCAGTACCGTTGTTGTATCCGGGTCGGGAAATGTTTCGATTTATGCAATGGAAAAGGCCACACAATTCGGGGCAACGGTTGTTGCATGCAGTGATTCGGACGGCTTTGTTTATGATGAAAATGGCATCGATCTTGATACCGTTAAAGAGTTAAAAGAAGCGGGCAGTGAGCGGATTAATGCCTACGTGGAGAAACATCCGAACGCACAGTATATTGACGATTGCACGCAAATCTGGACGATACCATGTGATATTGCTTTACCGTGTGCCACCCAAAATGAAATTGATGAAGCAACCGCAAAAACGTTGGTGGCTAACGGGGTAAAGGCAATTGGCGAAGGAGCGAATATGCCTTCAACACTCGCAGCCATTGATGTATTTCTTAAGAGTGATATTCTTTTCGCTCCAGCAAAAGCCGCCAATGCCGGTGGTGTAGCAGTTTCTGCATTGGAAATGGCCCAGAACAGCGGGAAGATTTCCTGGTCGTTTGATGAAGTAGATGCCAAATTGCACGAAATCATGAAAGATATTTATCAGAACAGCATGCAAGCCGCAGCAGATTATGGAACCCCAGGCAACCTGCTGGCAGGGTCTAATATTGCAGGGTTTAACAAAGTAGCCGGCGCCATGATGGCTCAGGGAATAATATAAGCATTACCACCTAATATCAGATGGGATTATTTTCCCTCTGGTATTTTTATGTCCACTCGCTCACGCTTATCTCCTTCCAGACTAATCTGCCAATAATGATATTCAGGATTACGCTGAGCAAATTGTGTATTCACTGTTACGATTAACTTTTTGCCGTTGCTTAAAAAGACTGGGCTGGAAACATGCTCATGAAATGATGTAATCTGCTCCGCTTGTGCTGTATCACGATCCATCAAGAAACCTTCATATATAAATGTACCATTCTTATCCTTCGTTGCTACATCAGAAAAAACGATTTTATTGCCATCCGGGGACAGTTCAGGGGATGAAATAATCGGCGCATTTGAAGCGAAATCACCATTTGGTACCATTGACTTTTCTGTTGTCCCGTCTTCCAATGAATGAAAAATAATCTGATCGGTATTTCGATAAGTCCGGTACATCAGCTGCTTACCGTCCGGTGTCACAGTCAAATCTGACATATGGTAGGCATTTTTATATGTTATTTGTTCGGTTG
This sequence comes from Virgibacillus doumboii, assembly GCF_902806455.1. Classification (GTDB taxonomy): domain Bacteria; phylum Bacillota; class Bacilli; order Bacillales; family Amphibacillaceae; genus Lentibacillus; species Lentibacillus doumboii. The sequence continues at coordinate 34,992 of NZ_CADCWQ010000002.1, forward strand.
CTCCTGTTTTCAAATTATAATGATATACATCATAATCATGCGGTCTTTTTGAAGCAATGCTGGAATAGTTTTTATAAACCGAAGCCTTCAGGAAAAAGAGCGATTGTCCATCAGGTGAAAAAGCAGCATCCGTGACCAGGCCATCAGAATCGGTTAACGCTGTTATTTGTCCCGTTTTCCGGTCCACTATCATTAACTGCCCATAGCGCTGCTCTTCTTCCGTCCACTCTTTAACAAAGGCGACATTTTGATCATCCGGTGAGAATTTCGGATTGATAAAGGATTTTCCCTCTTCAGGTACTGCCAATGGCTCCGCTGTTCCACCTGTGACCGGTACCGTATATAGTGAGGCATCATCACCATGATAGTAGGAGAACGCGAGAGTTTCATCATCTCCCGATAAATCTGTCGTCTGACCGAAGCCGGTAAAACCGCCGGAACCTTCGACAAACATACTAGATCCCCACAGCACGAAAAACAACAATACGATTCCGGTGATAAAACTGCTATTTTTCTTTTTTAATGTCATTTCCTTACCCCCACTGCATTATGCGAAAATAAAAAACACGCTAAACGTCAAAACAACTGAAGCAACGGAGAACAAAAGCCCGGTTCCCATTGATAACAGTGGTTTTTTTGCGATATAGGCCATTTGATACCGGTAAAAAATCACCCAGGCGACAACAGGAATAAACGGCATGGCAACCGGCCAGCCTACCCCGACAAAGGCGAGAAATCCCCATGCGTAAAACAAACCGAGACAAATGATAACAACGCCGTATAACAAATTGACGATATAGCCGAGTTTAATCGTCAGCTGATTTTTTTGATCATGTTTAACCTGATCGGTGGAATAGTACGAGTTTCGAAAAACAAAAACCAGCCCCATTCCGACCAGGATTACTAAGTACAGACTGAATAATATAGCCTGCCACTGGGTTGCGCTTTGGGTCAGCGCCAAATTAATACCATTCCAGATTACATTGGCGAATACGATTAAATTTACCAGATAAAAGTGACTGCCCACTTTTGAAATATTAATCGCGGCCAAACTTACGATAGTTCCCGACAGAAGTTGAATCACGAGCCAGACCGGCAGTGACTCATTAAAATTAATCAGTGAACTTAGATAAAAAATAACACCAAATAAAATGGTCGCGATGCCGATTGCATACAGCAGGCCGCGTTGAAACGGATACATCGATTCCTGTAATTCGCGTCCGATAAAATAAGCATTCCCGAAATCGTCCAATGCCCGTTCCTCTGCCTGTTTTTCCGATAAACCGTCGCTTATGTATTTATTTTTAGCCTCGTGTAAATGGCTGAGCAGCTCTTCTCTTAAGGATTTGCGTTCATCAGACGGACTTTGCATTTGTTCAAGTGCCTGCTGAACATACTTCTCCATCCGTTTCATGAGATATCCCCCGACGTTTTCGAAATCAGATGATGAATGGCATTCCATTCTCTCCGTTTCTTTTCCAGAATTGCTGTCCCTTCATCGGTTATTTGATAATACTTCCTTCTGCCATTTGCTGTTTCGGTCCAGTAAGAGCTCAGCCATTTCTTCTTTTCCATTCGTTTTAAAGCGGGATACAGTGTTCCTTCCCCCATGTTGTACAACTGGTCACTTTTCTCCTTCAATACTTTTACCATCTCGTAACCGTACATATCTTTTCCCGCAAGCAGGTTCAGCAATAATATATCAATGCTTCCCTTCATAATTTCACGATCCATTATGATCACCTCTTTAATATTGTAATACGATGCACGTCGTAATACAAGGTATGGCGAGAATTTTTTCCACTGATTATTCTGTATGATTGAACGCATTAAGGAGAATCTAAATGAAGGAGGGATTGATCTTGGATGTGCAATTTTTATCAATTGAGGAGTTTAATGAGCTGTTAAATCAGTGGAGCGGGCAGACGATTAAAATTACAAAATTTGAACTTGATGATCTTGACGAAACATTAATGGATTTACAACATATTTCTTATGAAACAAACACAAGAAGACTTGATGATTATGAACCGATGCATGAATTACAGCTGAACGGCTTCGGAAATATGCAGACGGATGCAAATGACCCGCAGCCGCTCCCTTCGCAATTATACGAAATACCGCTCGAGGACTCGTCATTATATGAATTTGATGGAACGCGCTTTTTGCTGAGTACATCAAGGGGAGTTTATAAGATTGAACTGGTATAATCCGGGCATATAAAAACGCTTGAACTTCAAGCGTTTTTATAGTACTTCCCGTTTAGGCTGGACATATTTTCCGCTATTTGTCTGAAATAACCCTTATTTCATGTTTTGGAGGACATATTTTCCTTTAATTGATTAAATCTGCAGCAAATTGATTCACTTTTTGATTGATAACGGAACAGATGTCTGCGAACAGCCTGAAAATAGTGTTTTATCATTGGATAGCGGAATATATGTCCGCCTGATTTGAACGATTCAAACTGCCGCGGTCTCTTTTGCAAAAAATCGCTTCAACGCGTGGTACACATCTTGCTTCCCTTTCAAAATATAATGCCGGAACTTTTCGTTTTCAAGCTCCCTGTATGCCCGCATCAATGTGGACTGCCGGTTATACATATTTACCTCGGCATAGCCAAACATATTGGAGACATCCATAATCTCATTAACCAGTTTGATGCATCTCGGATTATCTGATGTAATATTTTCGCCGTCTGAAAAATGAAAAGGATAAATATTATAACGAACGGGATCGTATTTTCCTTCGATAAGCTCCAACGCCTGGTTATATGCCGATGAACAAATTGTACCGCCGCTTTCTCCTTTTGAAAAAAACTCCTCCTCGGTGACGACTTTCGCTTCGGTATGATGTGCGATAAAAGCAATTTCGACTGATTCATATTTGGAACGTAAAAATCGCATCATCCAGAAGAAAAAACTTCTGGCCAGATATTTTTCAAAGGTTCCCATCGACGCGCTCGTATCCATCATGGCAAGAATAACTGCCTTGGAATCCGGCTTGATGATATCATTCCACGTTTTGAAGCGCAGATCATCATTATAGATGGGTGTAATGCCAGGGTTCCCTTCAGTTGCATTTCGTTTCAGGGCTGTTAAGATGGTTCGCTTTTTATCAATGTTGCCCATAAGCCCTTTTTTGCGGACATCATTGAACTCCACTTTTTCTGTTGTAATCTCAGCCTGCTCTTTTTGTTCCAGGTTGGGCAGTTCCAGTTCTCTGAAAAGTGCTTCCTCCAGCTCAGCAAGTGAAACCTCTTTTTCAAAGTAATCCTCACCTGCCTGATCTCCGGCCTGCTTTCCTTCACCCTGGCCGCTCTTACCTTGCTCTCCTCCACTCGGGTCACGTGCAATCACGTCACCAACCTCACTGTCACCATCACCCTGCCCGACATGTTTTGATTTATTGTAATTGTAGCGGATTTTGTATTCATCCAGCGAACGGATAGGGATTTTAATAACATCCCGGCCGTTCGACATGATAATATTTTCTTCACTGATTAAATCGGGCAGGTTATTTTTAATTGCTTCCTTTATTTTGTCCATGTGACGCTTTTGATCTTGATATCCTTTACGATGGAGGGACCAATTTTCCTTTGAGACAACAAAGTTTTCTTTCGCTTCCTTCATGCGCTTCCCCTCCTGTATGGTTTTATCGAGCGTGCTATCGCTGTATTGCGCGAGTCAGCGGTTGTGTTGCGCGAGTTTGCCGCCTTATTGCGCGAGCTAACGACGATATTGCGCGAGTTTTGATAATATCGCGCAGGTTAACTGCCGTGTTGCGCGACTCATGCATTATTGCACGTTTCACGCGATTTATTTATCATATGCAATCGTAATAAAACAAGTTCTGTTTTAAAAAAACAAGACCGTAATCAGTCTTGTTTTTTTACCCTTATTTTACCGATTCAACAGACTTCCCACATACCGCAGCAATTCATTGGCTGAAACGGAGTTGTAGCCATATTCATCAATCAGCCTGGCGATCACTTCGTTAATTTTCTTAAGCTGTGATTCGTCCGGCGTTTTTGATGTGGTTGTTATTTTGACGACATCTTTTAAGTCGGCAAACAGCTTTTTCTGAATTGCTTCCCTTAGCCGTTCGTGTGAATTATAGTCAAACCGTTTTCCTTTCCTGGCGTAAGCGGAAATACGAATCAGGATTTCCTCCCTGAACGCTTTCTTGGCATTTTCCGAGATGCCGATCTGTTCCTCAATAGAACGCATCAGCTTTTCATCCGGATGCATTTCTTCACCTGTTAGCGGGTCTTTCAATTTATTTTTGTTGCAAAACGCTTCCACATTATCAAGATAGTTATCCATTAATGTTTTCGCTGATTCCTCATACGAGTACACGAATGCCTTTTGAACTTCTTTCTTAGCGATTTCATCGTATTCTTTTCGCGCGACAGAGATATAATTCATATAGTCCTCTTTGTCTTCCTCTGAAATGGATGGATGCTGGTCAAGCCCATCCTTCAATGACCGCAGTACATCAAGGGCATTAATTGACGGAACTTCCTTGCGAATGATTGTGGATGAAATCCGGTTGATGACATACCGCGGGTCAATTCCGTTCATCCCTTCTTCAGGGAATTCATTTCTTAATTCATCAACGTCAACCTGATTATATCCTTCCACACTGTCACCGTCATACAGTCGCATCTTTTTAACGATGTCGACGCTTTGTTTTTTGGATTCCTTTAGCCGTGTCAGAATGGAAAAAATCGCTGCAACTCTCAGTGCATGCGGGGCGATATGGACATGTGCCATATCACTTTCCTTAATCATCTTTTGATAAATTCGTTCTTCCTCACTGACTTTCAGGTTATACGGAATTGGCATGACGATAATTCGTGAATGGAGTGCCTCATTTTTTTGATTGGAAATAAATGAACGGTACTCCGCCTCGTTCGTGTGCGCGACGATCAGCTCATCAGCACTGATTAACGCAAACCTTCCAGCTTTGAAGTTGCCCTCCTGTGTTAACGACAGAAGATGCCATAAAAACTTCTCATCACATTTCAGCATTTCCTGAAATTCCATCATCCCGCGATTTGCCTTGTTCAGTTCACCATCAAAGCGGTATGCGCGCGGATCCGACTCCGAACCGTATTCAGCGATTGTTGAGAAGTCGATACTTCCTGTTAAGTCAGCAATATCCTGTGACTTTGGATCAGATGGACTGAACGTTCCAATGCCGACTCGTTTATCTTCATTGAGAAAAATCCGTTCGACTTTTACATCTTCAATCCTTCCGTCATATTCCTTCTCAAGCCGCATTGAATTTAGCGGTGATAAGTTCCCTTCAATCCGAATGCCGTATTCATTATAAAAGTCCTCACGCAAATGCTGTGGAATCAAGTGCAGTGGATCCTCATGCATTGGACAGCCTTTAATAGCATAAACCGCACCTTCATCGGTTCTGGAAAATTTCTCGAGCCCACGCTTCAGCATGGTGACAATTGTTGATTTCCCGCCACTGACAGGCCCCATCAACAATAAAATTCGTTTACGGACATCAAGCCGCTTTGCTGCAGGATGAAAATACTCCTCAATCAGCCGCTCGATTGCATCTTCAAGCCCAAATATTTCTTCGCCAAAGAAATCATACATTTTTTTTCCGTCTTTTTCCGATAATCCGGAGCTCTTAATCATATTATAAACGCGAGAATGGGCTGTTTGGGCAACTTCGGGGCGCTCTTTCACAATTTCCAAATACTCGTCAAACGTACCTTCCCATTTCAGACGCTGTTCTTCCTCACGATGATGCTTCACTTTGTTGAGAATATCCATGTCATTCCTCCATCCAGTGCCTGATTAATATAGCCTATGCACCAGTACGTTTTATGATGCCGAGAAGTTTACCTCTTCTTTGATTCATTAACGTGTTAAAAATTGAAATGCACGTGGATTAGAACGAAAACCTTCTTTCGTTTAATTCGATATATTTTAATTCAACTTTCGCAGCGTAAAAATGAACACATATGCCTTATAGGAATTAGGGAGGTCAAAGATACACTACTAAGGTTGACTTTGAATTAACGGTAAAATATTTTAGTGAGGTTTCCGTTTTTTTCCTTTCGTATCCCTAATGAAGGACATTTCATTGATGTTTTCGCTTCCTTTTGTCCTTCATAACCCCGATGAACCACTTTTCATCAATGTTTTCACTTCCTTTTGTCCTTCATAACCCCGATGAACCACTTTTCATCAATGTTTTCGCACTCTTTTGTCCTTTACACCAGCCTCGTATATATAACAGCTCAAGGAGGATATTTTCACTCAAACTGTTTAGCCGGCATAAGCAGACGTGTTCCCATGCAATTTGAAGGTGTTAATAACGAAATTGTAAAACTTGCAGAAAGCATAACGGACGAAGAAAAAAGAAGAAATGCATGCTCTTCAAAATATAGAGCCAAAGAAAATCGTTAATGCTTCTTATGATGCTGACGCTAACTTCTTAAAAGAGGAAAGAGATTTAACTCACTTGATTGGTGTTTTGACAACTGCAAATGAAGTAAATGACCGATTAGATAAAGTGCCGGTCGAAGCCTGTACCTGGGCAGTATTTCCAAATGAAGGACCATTTCCATCTACGTTACAAGAAACAATGGCAAAAACATATTCAGAATGGCTACCTTCTTCCGATTATGAGGTAATCAATGCTCCTAGTTTTTCTTTTACTGAAATGGATGAGAATAATAAAGATTACGCTTATAGTGAAGTTTGGATTCCTGTACGGAAGAAATAAAAATGAAAAGGGGCTGGGACAAAAGTGTTTTACCAAAATTAAAATCCGAACATATTGGAAAGGGTGTATAAAACCGCTTCGGGAATATACTTCGCTTTCACACCTCCGGGTACCAATTCGGGGACGGCTGGTGAGCCTTTTGGCAACACTTTTTGTTTTGTCCCAGCCTCTTTGTCATGTTATTAAAACTGAACTACTTACTATCAGATGGGCAGTTTTCCACTTACTCATCAAAATAATTCTTCAAACCCTGCACAATGCCATCCGCCACATTGTCTTGATAGGAGTTTGTTTGTGCCGCTGCCAGATCATTTGGGTTTGTAATAAATCCTAATTCGACCAGTACGGCAGGTTCACTGTTCTCACGAAGTACGTGATAATCGCTTTGCATGATGCCACGACTGTACAGTGAAATATTTTGTTCCAGTGCAGCCTGAAGGTTTGTTGCCAGCTGGCGATCTTCCCCGCCTGTGTGAAAATGTGTGCTTACACCGTTAATTCCCATAATTGGGCAGGCGTTGTAGTGGAGACTGACAAATGCATGTGTATTGTATACATTACTCAATTCCACCCTTTCTTCAAGTGTAAGAAAATAATCGCTGTCACGGGTTAAGATTACCGTTGCACCTGCTGCACGCAAATTTTGGGCAACGTTATCTACTGTATTCATGATAACGTTTTTTTCAAAAACACCTCCGATGCCGATTGCGCCTGGATCCATTCCGCCATGTCCAGGGTCAAGGACAATGTTATACCCCTCCAATGCTCCATTGGCACTTGTGGTTTGCGGCTGCGCATCGTTATTGCTGCCGGAATTTGTGTTGGCTTCAGGCGGATTACTTTTCCCGGTGCTGTAACCTGTAAGCCATCCGGCAATCCAGCCGGTCGACCCATTACCAAGCACTACATTATTCCAATTGTTTGTTGACTTTACCAAGTTGTATGTATCTCCTTTGGAAGTGTAGCCGATGATTTCATGATTGGTTCCCGGGCCAGTACGTATTCGGACTTCGGTTGCGGTTACCGTGATTTTTTCCGGTGTTGACTTGGAAATAGTCGATGAACCGGTGTTTTTTTGACTAGTATCTGCCGGGTACAGGAACTGTGATGCTACCCATGCTTCCTGTCCGCCATAATAGGTCTGCACCCATCCAAAAGCCTTCTGAAATACTTCAATTTTATCACCATCGTTCAACTGTCCAATAATCGCTGCACTGTGTGACGGTGCTGTTCTGACATTCAGATGATTCGCTCCTACTTCATAGGTCTTACCGTTATCTGCTTGTACAACAGGGATAAAAACGAAGAATAATAACATCAAACTGATACCAAATGTTAACGAACGCATTTTCAGGTACCTCCTTTAACAGTTGATATCCACTATTTGCCCTTATGACCAGATACTAAACTGGTATCTGCAAAATTAGAACAAAATAACTATGTGAAAATAAGCAGATATAATCATCCGCTCAAAACTGCTTAGCGTCTAAAAATCTTTTTTTGTACTAATAATAAATCACCTCTTAACAAAAACTAGAACAAATGAAATAAAAAGGGTGGATGTTAATGAATGTAGCGGAATTACTCGTGAAATGCATGGAAAATGAAGGGGTTGAATATATTTTCGGGGTTCCCGGTGAGGAAAATATCGATATGATCGATGCCCTCTATGATTCATCTATTGATTTTATCGTAACAAGACATGAAACAAGCGCCGCATTTATGGCTGGAACTTACGGAAAATTAACCGGCAAACCCGGCGTCTGTTTGGCTACATTGGGTCCCGGGGCAACAAACCTCATGACTGGTGTTGCCAATGCCAATATGGACCACTGCCCACTCGTGGCAATTACCGGACAGGCCGGCTTGGAACGTCAGCATAAAACGTCACATCAATACTATGACTTGGTCAATATGTATGAACCTGTAACAAAATGGAATGCACAAATCAAAAACGGCAAAATCACCCCGGAAGTTGTCAGAAAGGCATTTCAGGTAGCCGGACAGGCCAAATGGGGGGCAACACATATTGATTTGCCGGAAGACGTAGCCGGCATGGAAGTTGACGGGAGTCCGTTAAAGGTGGCTGAAAGACCGCATACCGAGGCAAAAAAAGAAATCATCAGTAAGGCGGCCGAGTTGATCAAAAATGCCAAGCACCCCATCGTTCTCGCCGGTGATGGTATTACTAGACAAGGGGCATTACAGGAAATGCGATCCTTTATCGATAAAAGCAAACTTCCTATTGTGCATTCATTTATGGGAAAAGGAGCCATTTCCTGGAAAAATGAGCTGAGTCTATTGACAGCAGGGATAGGTGGTCAGGACTACATTACGTGTGGTTTTGACAGCTCCGATTTGATTATTACGATCGGATTTGATATGGCGGAATATTCACCAAAAGATTGGAATCCTGACAGCAAAACGCCGATTCTTCACATTGACACGGAAGAAGCTGAAACGGATGCACATTATCCTGTCGCACTAAATGTTCTCGGTGATCTTAAAGCAAACCTTCAGCAATTAAGTGAAGCCGTGGAATCCCGGGACAATACCAAGGACTGGATTGCCGGTGTCAGAAAACAGGCATTGGACGAATTTAATGAATTTAAGGATGATGCCAGTTTTCCAATCAAACCGCAAAAAATTGTTGCAGATTTGCGGTCTGTCCTTGGTGAGAAAGATATTGCCATTTCCGACGTTGGGGCGCATAAAATGTGGATGGCGAGGATGTATCATTGTTATGAACCGGATACGTGCCTGATTTCCAATGGTCTTGCCTCGATGGGGGTTGCGGTTCCAAGTGCAATCGCAGCAAAAATGGCCCATCCGGACCGTAATGTCGTTGCTGTTTGCGGGGATGGTTCTTTTCAAATGACCGGAGCTGAACTCGAAACAGCAGTGAGGATGAACCTGCCCATCATTGTTTTAATGTGGCGAGACGATGGCTATGGACTGATTGAATGGCATCAATTAAAGAAGTTTGACCGTGCTTCGTATATCAAGTTTGGTAACCCTGACTTCAAGCAGCTTGCCACGTCATATGGATTTGAAGCAATGCAGCTGACGGCGGCTGAAGAATTAAAGCCTGCTCTTGAAAAAGCAATTGAGATGAACAAACCGGTATTCATTGATTGTCCGGTTGACTACAGCGAGAACATGAAACTGACCGAAAAACTGGGAGAAATTATTTGTTAGCGGAAAGGAGTATAAAACATGTTAGGATCCATCATTAATGGCCAGGAACGCACCGACAGCCAGGATACTATGGATGTCAGTAATCCATACAACGGAGAACGAGTAGCCGAAATTGCACTCGCTTCTCAGGATGTTCTCGAGGAGGCTATCGATAATTCGTTTTCAGCTTACCATGATACAATGAAAGAGATGACAGCTCACGAGCGTTCGGATATTCTGCGCAAAACGGCGGATTTACTGGAGGAACGGACCGAAGACTTTGCCCAGGCAATTATGCAAGAGGCCGGAAAACCAATTTCTTTCAGCCGGGGTGAAGTCGGACGAGCCATTCAGGTGCTCCGCTTCGCATCAGAACAAGCAAAACACATATCAGGCGAAGTAGTACCAATGGATGCAGCAATCGGCGGTGAAGGACGACTGGGCTTGGTGAAAAGAGTTTCCTTGGGTGTAGTAGGAGCCATTACCCCATTTAATTTTCCTTTAAATCTGTCACTGCACAAACTCGCACCGGCGATTGCCGCGGGAAATACAGTTATTTTCAAACCGGCCGAAAAAACTCCGGTTTCCGCTCACATGCTGACAAAGCTGTTCACCGAAGCAGGTCTTCCTGATGGTGTGCTGAACCTTGTTATGGGCACCGGCGAAATCGGGGAGGCGATGGTCACACATGATAAAATACACAAAATTTCTTTTACCGGCAGTTTACCGGTTGGCAAGTCCATCGTTAAAAATGCCGGGTTTAAAAAAGTCACACTTGAGCTTGGTTCCAACTCACCAAATATTTTATTTGACGATGCTAACGTTGAACAGGCGGTAAAACTATTAGTGAAAGGCGCTTTTGCGTTTTCCGGACAGGTTTGTATTTCCGCTCAGCGAATTTATGTTCAAAAAAGCATCTATGATGAATTTTTGAAACTCTATATTAAACAGACAAATGAACTTAAGGTCGGAAACCCGGCAGACGAGGACACTGACATCGGACCTATGATCAGCGAAAAAGAAGCAGAACGCGCCAAGGAATGGATTGATGATGCAGTGGAAAACGGTGCAAAAGTATCCGCGGGAGGTGAACAGAAAGGAACGATCTTAACGCCGACCATTATGACGAACGTTGATAAAAACATGAAAATTATTGCTGACGAAGTATTTGCACCGATTGTATCCGTCATCCCGTTTGAAACCGAGGATGAGGTAATCGGATATTCGAATGATTCCATTTACGGTCTGCAGGCAGGTGTATTTACGAAAAACCTGGACCGGGCACTTCGCGTTGCGGATGAACTGGAGATGGGCGGCGTATGGATCAACGAAATTTCCACCTATCGCCAGGACAACCATCCGTATGGCGGTGTGAAACAAAGCGGCATCGGAAAAGAAGGTGTAAAATATGCCGTTGAGGATATGACTGAAGAGAAGTTTATTGGAATGAAGTTAAAGGATGACGAAAGAGCTGAAAAGTGACAAGTTGTGAAGCCGCAATTCTTTTGTTAGAAGTGCGGCTTTTCCATTAGAAAAGTCTGATACTGTCACCAATCTTTGCAGATCATAGTTCAAAGCATTATTTGTCTGACATTCCATGCAGCACCCTTTGAATTACCATATTCGTCATATTCGGCACAATTTCAAAGGAATAGGTCATTTCCACACGTTCCAGACGCTTATGTCCATCCATCCCATATGGCCCAATATTAATCACCGGCACATCGATATCACGGATGTCCTGATAGTCCACATAATGCTTGGTGCCCCATCCAGGATTATTATTTTCAATCGCTGCAATTCCTGCATCATCATCACTTAACGCCATAAAACTGGCATCCGAAATATATGGGAAAAAGTTACGAACAGCAATTGGGTGTTCATAGTTCGGCTGAATATGTTTAACCGCATGTTCAAGAGCATCCATCAGAATCTGTTCATTCTCCGTCTCTCCGGATAATTCAATTCGTGGTGAATACAAAGATGAATAGAACACAAAGATGGCCGGGCTTTTATCCTCCATCCATTTCCATGCTTCTTCGACAACCCGGGCTGCAAACATTCGGGTATCCAATGTGTCATCATTTAACAGATCCTGCTTAAATTCATCCATATGCTGAATAAATGAATCACCATGCGCTTCAATCAGCATTTGTTCCATTTCTTCATATAGGAATACACGCGGCTGCCAAGGTATTTCTTTATAAGGCTGATTGCTAATGTCACAAAATGCCCGGTATCTTTCTTTAAATGTGGCAAGTGCATTTGTAAACGCAATATGTGCATGAATCTTCAATTTTTCCAAAACCTCTTTCGGCGACCAGGAATGGATAAAGAAATTGTAATACACATATGCGGATAATGCCGTTTGGACTGTATAGGACGGCTTCAAATCTGCTTGCTTTAAAGCGACGGGAGGAACCGTTATTTCTCCGTGTGCTTCATTACAGAGTTCCGGATTATAACTGATTTGCCTGGTTAATTCAGCCGCAATAAAATTCGGATCAAGCCCGTCAAATGCATCCCCGACATGTGTTTCCTCACCGGTTATCAAAAAAGACGGGAGGAGTTTTCCGGCCGCTCCCTTATATACATAACGATTCTCATCTTCTTCGGACCTTGGTGCGACAAAATCACTGTTCACAGCAGCAACATAATCAAAATGGTGTTCCTCTTTCCATCTTTTCAATGTTTTTAGCGCGGACAGGATACCATGTGATCCGTCCTCTTCATCACACTCGGCGACAAGTACAAGATTACCCTCCAATTCCTCGGGATGTTCCGCATAATATTTCAGCAGATAGATATTACTGGCAAGCCCGCTTTTCATATCGAGGGCACCCCTGCCGAAGAGCCAGTCACCGGATTGCAGCTGCTTGCTCACAGATGCAGGTATATCCTCCTCTTTCAACATATCCATCCATTCATCCGGCTTAAATGCATACTCATGCAATTGATTAAAATCATCAACCCCGACCGTATCCATGTGCCCCATTAAGATAACGGTCCGATTACTCGCGGTCTTTGTCCCTTTGACAAAAGCCAGTACATTGTACCGCTCGCGTTCATCGTTTGTCGTTTGTTCAATGGTCACGTGTTCCGGATTCGATGTAAAATAAGGAAAAGATGCAAGCAATGTATACAACGAATGGGCAATTACCTTTTCACCTTCCGTATTAACAATACTTTGGATACCGACAAGTCTTTTTGTTAAATCCAGTACTTCGTCACGACATTCCATCATGTCTCCTTGTAATGCCCCCATTTGATAACCTCCTTATTTTTACTCTAATACTATCATACTGATTTTTTTTGCACATGCATGAATGACGTTTTTTCATGGAACAAGGTGGATCCGGCCGTTTGAAGTGGACATATATTCCGTTATTTGCGGCAAATGGAGTGTTTTTTCGCTATTCGCGGACATTTGTTCCGCTAGTCATCCAAAAACCAATACTTTTCGAAGTGAATTATGATAATAACGGAATACATGTCCGTGAAGCCATTAATTTCGGTGTGTTTTCAGTTAATAACGGAAAATAAGTCCGCCAAAATGAGAAATGTCAGCTAATACAAAAACGCTTGAATATGAATTGATATGCTAGGCCATCAAGCGTTTTTGGGTGACACCTTATTTTTAAAAATTGCAGGTAAAGAATGTCTGCATTTTCATATAGTTGTACATCAGTCTTGCCTTTCTTCCTTTTTTCGTATGTGGGTTGATCATTGGTCCAATACGTTGAAGAAATAGCTGGTCACATTCACATGATGGTCCAAATCTGCGATAACAATCATCATGCGCTTTACAGGCCGCGTCCAGATCGTCAATCGGTGCACCGGGACCACTGCATCCGGGGCCGCAATATTTATAGCCGGGAAATATACAAAATCGGGTTCCTCTGTTTCTTCGCTGTGGCAATCTTATTCCCCCCTCTCATTTGACTATCTATACGATAAATTATTCTATCCTACACAAATTTGCCTGAACTACTATCCCTAAAGATATGGAATAGGTGAAATTCGGGAAGGGATTGTCATCCATGAGAAGGTACATAAGATTTCTTTCCGCCGGTAGCTTTCCAGCAGAAAGAGGCTGGGACAAAAGTATTTTATCAATAACAAAATCCGAACATATTGAAAATGGAGCATAAAACCGCTCCGGGAATTCCGTTCATTGTTCGTCTTTTGGTAACACTTTTTTGTTATGTCCCAGCCCCTTTACTACGAAAAACTAGCTGCTATACATACCTTTTTCATATACGTTAAGCGCAATATCCCTGTTCCTGTTTATGGAACCAGCGAACGAATGTGACATTAACTTCGTGTAAACCTGTTCTCTAATTGCCTCTTTCGTTTCAAACAGCTCCTGATCCAACTGTCTCACAATAATAAGCACTTGGTTAAAAGCCTCCTCAAGCGAGGTTTCCATCAACATCGCTTTTAATGGGGCTTCACCTTGTGCGTCGATTTCCTTTTTAGTACGAAGCAATACAGACTCTGAAGCAAATAAATGAATTGCCAAATCTGATAGCTTCATTAGAATTTCCTGTTGTGCATCCAGTTGCTTTCCGAATTTTTTGCGGGCCAGTTCAACTAAAACAAGATAGATAGCCCGGAAATCCTTTACCAGTTCCAGTTGTTTGTCAGCCCCGTAGTTATTTTTTTCCAATCGTTGAAAGGCTTTCGTTACAGCTTCTTCATAAGACAATTCACCTTTCAGGGCCTTTTTCAAAAATTGACCTGTCAAAAGAAGGCGGTTTACTTCATTGGTTCCTTCAAATATACGATTGATTCTTGAATCCCGGTACATTTGTTCAACTCGATACTCGTTAATAAATCCAGCCCCACCATGAAGTTGAAGTCCTTCATCAACTAAGTAATCCAATGTCTCCGAACCGTATACTTTACACGCTGCACATTCAAGGGCGTATTCTGATAATCCAGCTGCAACAACACGTTTATCCGCTTCCTGATCAAGTCCGTTCAATGCCTCTTCCAATAAAGCAGACGTTCGATATTGCATGGATTCCGAAGCATAAATTCGTGCAGCCATCTTTGCTGCCTTCTCTTTGGATGCACCAAAATCAGCAAGTGCCTGTCCAAACTGTTTACGTTCCTTAATATGGTTAACTGTTTCCTTTAGTGCATATTTTGCTGCGCCAACACATGCAGAACCAAGGTTAAAACGCCCAAGATTCAATACAGTAAAAGCAATAATATGCCCTCTTCCAATTTCCCCCAGCAGGTTTTCAACAGGTACTTCACAATCCTCTAAAATAACAGATCGTGTTGACGACCCTTTAATCCCCATTTTCTTTTCTTCCGGACCCAGTTTTAGTCCTGGAAAGTTTTTCTCAACAATAAATGCAGTGTAATGTTCCCCGTCCACCTTTGCATAGACAATAAATGTATCAGAAAAGGTAGCGTTGGTAATATATATTTTCGTACCATTTAAAAGGTAGTGTGTTTTTTCGTTATTTAAAACAGCAGTTGTTTTGCCGGACATTGCATCAGATCCTGCATCGGGTTCTGTTAAACAATACGCACCAATGTATTCTCCGCTCGCCAATTTAGGAAGGTATTTTTGTTTTTGCTCCGTTGTGCCGTAATACGTGATCGGAAGTGTTGCGATACATGTATGGTTGGAGTGTGCTACACCATAGCTTCCTGTTCGTCCAACCTGTTCCCCAACAATGCCTTTACTGATTTTATCAAGACCTAAGCCGCCAAATTCCTCTGGGATACTATGGGCAAGCAACCCAAGGTCTCCCGCTTGTTTCATTAAGTCAGCAACAACATCAAAGTGTTGTGCCTCAATCTCCTTGTGACGTGGTTCTACCTCTTTGGTGGAAAATTGCTGTGCTGTTTTTTGAATCATTTTATGTTCTTCGGTCAAATCTTCCGGGAAAAATGCTTCGTCTGCAGTTATCTGATTAACCAGGTATGAACCGCCATAGTTTCCGGTCTTTATATGTGCCAAACTTTTCACTCCTTCTCTATTATTAAGTCTATTTCGTATAGATTTTTCTTTCTGATCCCACAGCCATATTAATGCTCAAATCTTTATGCGATGAGTAAAATCATCGACCTTACGTATAGTCGTACCATCCCTTACCAGTTTTTCGTCCCAGGTGACCGGCCTTCACTTTTTCCTCAACCGATTTAGCAGGTTTATCTTTTGGATCACCTGTTTCCTGGTAAAGCTGGAGGTTTGCGTAATAGCCGACATCAATTCCGGACAGATCCATTAATTCAAATGGGCCAATCGGATGTCGTAATGCTTTCTTGGTAATTAAATCAATTGCCTCAAAATCCGCATATCCTTCTTCGTATAAGTGAAGTGCTTCTTCTGAAATCGCAAATAATAGTCGATTTGCAATAAAACCGTAAATCTCTTTTTCTAATAGCACCCCTGTACGACCAATCCGTTCACAAAAATCCATTGCGATTTGTGCTGTTTCTTCTGACGTTTGTTCACTTTTCACTACTTCCACACAATCCATTACAAGTGGAGGAAAGAAAAAATGCATATTCAACACTTTGTCAGGTCTTGTAGTAACATCAGCAAGTTTTGAATTGACAATGGTTGAGCTGTTTGTTGCCAAAATTGCCTTTCTGGGTGCAAGTTCCTCTAATTTGGAAAACACTTCCCGCTTTACATCCAGTTTTTCCACTACAGCCTCAATGACTAAATCGGCATCCTTAACAGCTGCTTCCAGGCTGGTTGTCGTCTGCAGTCTGGCAAAAGCGGCATCTTTCTTTTCGGCAGCGATTTTTTCTTTTTTAACCCATTTAGCCATATGACCTTCCAATTGTTCCTTTGCCTTAGTCAGCGCATTTTCCTGAATATCCTGCAGGGTGGTTTCAAACCCGCCGATTGCAGATAGCATTGCGATTTGATGACCCATCGAACCTGAGCCTATAACTGCAACTTTATGTATTTTTTCTATTGTCATTTTGTAATCTCCTTCCTTATCTAACCAACCGGTTGGTATGTTTGTTTGATTTAGGAAGAGGCTGGGACAAAACGAATAACTTGTAACACAAAAGACGAAAATGCACGAATTGAGCGGAGGAAATATACGTAGACTTCTGCGGGAAGAGAGGCCTAGGTGAGACCACCGAGTGCGATAGCAATCTTTTTTGCAAGGAGTGCTACTACTCCGAAATCACTTGCAACACGACGAGCACGAGGAGGGCTCAACAGCCGCCCGCGGCTAAGAAGACACTGCGAAAACGTACTTCTTGAGCAGATGTCGCCTTGGTACCCGGAGGTGTGAAAGCGAAGTATATTTCCGGAGCGGTTATATGCACCCTTTTTCCGGTTACTTCGAATTTTCCTTTGATAAAACACTTTTCCCCCAGCCTCTATAACTATTTACTTCTGTACACTTTCTTCCCTAATTGCCCGTCGCAGGATCTTTCCTACATTTGTTTTAGGGAGCTCTTCCCTGAATTGAACAACTCTTGGGACTTTGTAGGAAGCCATATTCTCCCGGCAATATGCAATTAGTTCTTCTTCATCACACTGCTTACCATCTTTTAGTACGACGACCGCTTTAACCGTTTCTCCACGATATGGATCGGGAACTCCCACAACAACTGCTTCCTGAACGGCTGGATGTTCATAAATAACTTCTTCCACATCACGCGGGTAAACATTGTAACCACTCGCAATAATCAGGTCCTTTTTGCGGTCAATAATATAGGCATATCCATCTTCATCCACCCGGGCAATGTCTCCAGTATAAAGCCAGCCATCCCTGAGAGCATGAGCTGTCTCTTCCGGCATATTCCAATAACCTTTCATAACCTGTGGGCCTTTGATGATCAGTTCACCTGTTTCTCCAGCAGGGAGTTCCCGCGTTCCTTCTTCCAGATCAACAACTTTGTATTCAGTTGATGGAATACCAATACCGATACTTCCAGGCTTTCTTTCTGCAAAAAATGGGTTGCAGTGTGTAACTGGTGCACTTTCAGAAAGCCCATAGCCCTCAAGAATTTTTGCACCGGTTTTTTGTTCAAACGAACGAAGCAATTCTCCAGGCATTGGTGCACTCCCGCTGTTACAAATGCGAATACTGTCAATCCCGTATTGTTCTGCTTTTGGATGGCTTGTTAATGCGACATACATTGTCGGTACTCCAGGGAATGAGGTAGGCTTCAAGTCTTTTATCGTTTGCAGGACTTCCTCCAGCTCAAATTTCGGCAACATTATGCTTAATGATCCGGTGTAAATAGAGAGATTCATGCAGGATGTCATACCAAATACATGAAATAGTGGGATGACTGTTAGATAACGGTCTTTTCCGAGCTGTATTTCATCTTTAAAATATTCGTATACCTGCAACGTATTTGTAAGTATGTTTCGGTGTGTGAGCATAACCCCCTTGGAACGGCCGGTAGTTCCTCCGGTATACTGCAGCACTGCCACATCTTCATCAGGGTTTATATCAACGGGTTCAGGCGGTCTTTGAGCCTGTTTCATAAAGGCGGCAAATTCCGTAGCCAGGCCATCGTCCGTTCCACGCCCTTCCAGATTCACCTTAATGACACGTTTAACGGCCGTTTTATCAATAATCTGATTTAATACAGGAAGTAACGGTTCATAAATGACAATTGTTTCTGCACCTGAATCGGTTAGGATATGTTCGAGTTCTTTCCCGACAAGCATCGGATTGACTTGGGTAACTGTTCCACCAGCCTGCAACGTTCCATGGTGGCTGATAACATATTGCGGGCAGTTCGGAAGCATGAGCGCTACTCGGTCTCCCTTACTCAGTCCATCTTGTTGAAGTGAAGCAGCGAAAGCTCCTGTTTGTACACCAAGCTCCTTATAAGTAATTTCATGACCGTAAAAGTAAAGTGCTGGACGATCCCCATACGTTGCAATTGATTTCCTTAACATATCTGGGACTGAATCGTTTGGTATTTCCAGTTCCGTCTTTATATGTTCCGGGTAATGCTTTAACCATGTTTTATTCATTTCTCTTCCTCCCCTTCGATTGATAACGCTTACATCGGACGGTATTCATAACCTCCAAAAATAAAACTACGGAATCAAAACAATCTTCCCTTTCGTTTTCCGTCCCTGCAACAATGCATGTACATCGGCAGCCTCAGTCAATGGGTACGTTCCGCCTACCGTGAGTTCGAGTTCTCCTTTTTCCACAAACGCCAAAAGTTCACGTAAGCTGTTTTGGAAAAGGACGGGCTTTCGCATGATTTGCGGCAGGAAAAACCCAACAACGGATTGGTTGCGCTTCATTAATGATGATGGGTAAAATTTCGTCTGTTCACCGCTCGCTGCCCCGTAAATAACCAAGCGGCCAAATGCTGCCAGACACTTAACTGTCTTATGAAATACATCTCCACCAACCATTTCCAGTGCGACATCAACCCCCTTTCCATCCGTCAATTCACGTATTTGTGCTTCCCAGCCATCTTCAGTGTAATTCACCGTATGATCGGCACCCATTTCTTTAGCAAAAGTCAGTTTTTCCGAGGTGCTGGCGGTAGCAATTACTTTTCCTGCACCAAACAATTTTGCAAGCTGGACGGCCAGCAATCCAACACCACCTGCAGCCGCATGGACCAGAACAGTCTCTCCTTTGTCCAATCGTCCCATCGTCTTTAAGATGTGATAGGCACTCAATCCCTGCAGCGGCAGTGCGACTGCTTTTTCAAATGACACCTCATCCGGAACAGGAATTAAAGCTTTCACCGGAACTGCTGCATATTCGGCATAACCCCCAGATTCAATTAATGCAACAACACGCATACCCTTCTTTACATCCTTTACATTTACACCAACTTCACTGATAACGCCGGCAACTTCTGCCCCCGGGGTAAATGGAAGTTCAGTCGGCACCACATATTGACCCTCCCTTCGTGCAGTGTCTGCATAATTTACACCAATAGCTTTCATTTCCATTAATACTTCGTCAGCTTTAACAACAGGGACGTCCGTATCAATAACTTCCAGTACATCCGGACCGCCATATTCTTTAAATTGTACTGCCTTCATTTGTTTCATCAGCCTCCTTAACGGGTTTTTTTGCTTCATCCATAACAATTATTTTATTGTTAACTAAACGAGGAACAACGGAAAAAACACCTTTTCTTCCAACAAACTCCACATCTTTATCCAATCCATAATGCTCCATCATCTTACCTACGCTTGAATGACTAAGCACATTCAATGCCTCTTCAGACATATTTTCATAAAACAATTTTGCAGCTAATGCACTATCGGTTAAGTCAACATCATCTCCATAGGTATTCACCAGTTGTTCGATAAAGTAACCTGCTCCATAGAAATCCTCGATACAAAATTGATTTTTCGATCCGGAGCAAACGGCGACTATCGTTTCGCTGTCATATGTTTCAACAATCCTACCGGCTACAGCATCGCCATTTAACAGTGAAGCAATGTACACTTTTTTGGCAGATGCTGCTTTTCGAATTGCCACCGTACCATTCGTTGTTGACAGGACTACCGGTCTATCAGCCACATGATTCTTAAGCGTTAATGGAAGGGGATCCAAAAACCCCTTTATCGTAATCCCGTCATATTCACCAACCAGACAAACATCTTCCTTTTCAAAATTGTCGGCTTCCCTTAATGCTTCTGCTTCATTAAGGACAGGAGTCACCTGTTTAGCCCCATATGCCAGGCACGCTGTAATCGTTGAAGATGCCAGAAGCACATCGAAAACTACAGCAATTTTATCCGCATCCATTTGCTCGTCATTTATTTCTTCCTTTTTCCAAAGGAGATGAACCTTCACCATCCATCACACACCTTTGGCAGTATGCAATGCATAGTTAATTAAATTCGCAACAAATTTATTAAAGTGGGCAAATCTTGGATCACTTGTCTGCCCTTTTTTATACCTGTAATAGATTTGCTGACAAATCACTGCAAGCTTAAAATACGCAAATGTCAGGTAAAAGTGAATCGTTGATACATCTCGGCCACTCTTCTTTGCGTAATCCTCGATGAATTCCGAGCGGGTAAAAAAACCATCCATCACGGTTACCGGTGGTTTGCCAAGTCCTTTTTTCAGCAGCTCCGGATCGTCCGCTTCAATCCAATAGCTCATAGCTGCCCCAAGATCTGCCAATGGGTCCCCGACGGTTGTCATTTCCCAATCAAACAATCCATTCATCTCACTGAAATCTTCTGTAAACATGGCATTATTCAGTTTATAATCATAATGGATAATGGCAGGTGCCGGTGAATTGGGAATATTATTCACAAGCCACTTTGTTAACTCATCAACACCCTGGACATCATCCGTTTTTGAATGATCGTACCGCTTAATCCAGCCTTTGACCTGCCGTTCCATAAACCCATCCGGCTTAGCGATGTTTACAAGACTGGTTTTCGTGTAATCAATTTGATGCAGTTCCACTAATTTGTCCACCATGAGTTGCGAAATTTTGCGACCCAGCATCTTTTCATACGCTATTCCCTCTGGTAATTCCGTATCAAGCACAATACCTTTTCTTCGCTCCATAATAAAAAATGGACTCCCGACAATGCTTGTATCATCGGAAAAAATGTACGGCTTTGGTGCGGTTGGAAATGACGGGTTTAAACCTGATAAAACCGTATATTCCCGCTCCATATCATGTGCCTTTGGTGCAACAGGGCCAAGCGGCGGTCTGCGCAGTACAGCTTCCCACGCCTCAATCCGCAATAAATACGTTAAATTGGAATGGCCTGCACCGAATTGCTCGATTTCCAACTTGCCATCCGGAACCTCTGTGATATTTTCCCGGATAAATGCTATCAAAGCATCATGATTAAGTTCTTCCCCTTTTCGAACATCAATCGTATCTTTAAAACCGGCTTCCAAGTAAACTACCTCCCTTACGCTGAACGTACATGTGCCTCCAGTTTTGTTTTAAACGAATCTGGAATAACTACTGATTGCTGTTTATCGACATCGAAATAAACAAGAACCGCTTCACCTTGAGCGATTACGTCACCTGATTCCTTTTCAACCATCAGACTTGACAGTGTTATACTTTTCGTGCCGATCCGTGATACTTCTGTAGAAATCTGCAGTGTCTGTCCAAAATATCCTTGCCTGATGAAATCGCACTTTGTGGAGACAAGCATAAATGCATAGTTACCATTCTCGATATCAATTCCAAGCTTCTGCAAAAAATCAATTCTGGTCTCTTCCATGTAAATAAAATAGCTTGTATTGTTGATATGACCTAAAGCATCCGTTTCACCAACTCGTACTTTAATATCCACCGCTCGCATTCACCTCCCGGCTATGACATAGCAAATCTATTATTCTCTTACCTGTCTTTAAATCCTTCTACGTCTCAATCCCCTTCAGAATCATATTTACATAAACCTCCACTAATTCCTCCGGTGCAACTTCACCATCCGGCTTATACCACTGATAGCTCCAATTTGTTACACCTAAAATGCCAAACGTAATCATATCTGTCCGC
Source organism: Virgibacillus doumboii (assembly GCF_902806455.1). GTDB lineage: Bacteria > Bacillota > Bacilli > Bacillales > Amphibacillaceae > Lentibacillus > Lentibacillus doumboii. Next base: position 57,402 of record NZ_CADCWQ010000002.1, read on the forward strand.
AGTCCTTTACGAAACTCCCCGGTGTTCACGCCATCCCGCACCGTTTTTTCGATATTCAGGCGAAACTGATCGCGTTTTTCTTTAATAATTTCAATGTTTTCGTCAGCTAAATTACGTACCTCCCGAAAAAAAACGCGTGCTCTGGGTCCTTTATCAGCAATATCCATAATTAATAAGCGGATTATTTTACTTAACTTTTGCTTTTGAGTAAGGTTCTCATCGTCCAGTATGCGCTGCTGCCGTTCTAACAGATTTGTAATATAATCCAAATGAATGTCCATCAGCAGTTGTTCTTTACTCGAAAAATAGTAGTAAAAGGTTCCCTTTGTTACTTCCAATGCATTTACAATGTCCTTGATGGAAGTCTCGCTGAAACCTTTTCTCTCAAATAGTTTTATACTCTGTGCTGTGATTTGTTCTTTCATATTCATATCCTCACTAGTTTTATAGTTTTAAAGTGCATGTGCTCCACCATCAACCGTTAAAATATCACCGCTGACATAATCAGACGCTTTAGAAGCCAGGAATAATGCTGCACCTTTCAAATCAGTGTCATTTCCCAAACGGTTCAAAGGGGTTGCTTCCAATATTTGATCTTTCCCCATATGAATTAAACCCTGTGACATCTTCGTTGGGAAAAAACCTGGGGCAAGTGCATTCACGTTAATATTATGCTGTCCCCATTTTGCTGCCAGATCCTTTGTGAAGGTCATGATTGCTCCTTTGCTTGTATTATAGCTGATTGTATCCATGAAACTGGGGTCAGTACCGCCAAAACCGGCAACAGAAGCAATGTTGATGATTTTCCCGCTATTTTGTTCAATCATTACCTTGCCAACTTCCTGACTCATTAAAAATGTCCCTGTTACATTTACATTCATGACCTTCTGCCAGGCTTCAAATGGCATTTCCACAACAGGGGCACCCCAGGTAGCACCACTGTTATTAACCAGAATATCAATCGATCCAAAATGTTCACGCGTTTCTTCCACCACTTTTTTCACATCATCCGGATTCGTAACATTACAGCTGAATGCCAACGAATCAACACCGAATTTCTTTATCGCTTCACTCATTTCCTGACATGCCTTGAATTTGCGGGAACAAACAACCACATTCGCACCAGCTTCAGCAAATCCCTGTGCAATTTGTGCGCCGAGGCCACGTGCTCCCCCTGTAACAATTGCCGTTTTCCCTTCCAGTTTGAATAAATCCAAAACGTTCATAACGCAATCTCCTTTTCTATGAATATTTCCGAAGTTCCAGCTTTGCTATCTGCCGGCGGTGTACTTCATCCGGGCCATCCGCTAACCGGAGTGTGCGTGCGTTTGCCCAATGTGCAGCAAGCGTGACATCATCACTGACCCCTGCACCGCCAAACGCTTGAATTGCCCTGTCAATCACACGCAGTGCCATACTTGGTGCGACAACTTTAATCATGGCTATTTCTGTTTTTGCTGCTTTGTTACCGACCGTATCCATCATGTAAGCTGCTTTCAGCGTTAATAGACGTGCTTGTTCAATATCAATCCGTGACTCTGCAATCCACTCCTGAACAACACCCTGTTCTGCTATTTTTTTACCAAAAGCAACCCGGCTTTGAACACGCTTACATAAATCTTCAAGTGCACGTTCTGCTGCTCCGATAAGTCGCATGCAATGATGAATGCGGCCAGGGCCAAGCCGGCCTTGTGCAATTGCGAAACCTTTCGCTTCCCCCCAGATCATATTCTCTGCAGGCACTCTAACATTGTCATAGGTAATTTCTGCATGTCCATGTGGTGCATGGTCGTAACCAAAAACAGGCAGCATTCGCTTAATCGTTACACCCGGCGTATCCAGCGGAACCAAAATCATGGACTGTTGTTCGTGCCGCGCAGCTTTTGGGTCATTTTTTCCCATGACAATAGCGATTTTACATCGTGGATCACCAGCACCGGATGACCACCACTTTCGGCCATTTATTACATACGCATCACCATCTCTGACAATGCTTGATTCGATATTCGTCGCATCACTTGAGGCAACATCAGGCTCCGTCATTGAAAAACACGAGCGAATCTCACCATCCAGAAGCGGAATCAGCCATTTTTGTTTCTGCTCCTCCGTGCCATAGCGGTCAAGAACTTCCATATTACCGGTATCAGGCGCATTACAATTAAATACTTCCGGGCCTATCAGCGACCGTCCCATAATCTCACATAATGGCGCATATTCCTGATTGGTTAACCCCGCACCATAATCACTATCCGGTAAAAATAAGTTCCATAACCCTTGTGATTTAGCTTTCTCCTTTAACTCTTCCATGATTGGTGGTACCTCTGCCCAACGATTTCCCTGCTGATTCAGCTGTTCTTCATATACTTTTTCATTTGGGTAAACATGCTCTACCATAAAATCCGTTACCTTCTTCTGCAATTCGATAACTTTATCCGAATATGAAAAATCCATTTCTTTTTTCCCCCTACTAACCGGATAGTATGTTCAGAATATTTTAATTTATTATAAATCAATAAGACTTAAAATGCAATATAGTTTCTAAAATTTCTGATGATAACGGAGCTTGCGGGAGTTGTTGACGACGCTGCTATGACTGCCTTTTTACATGCTCCTTAAAAGCATCAATAAAATGCTTTGGTGATGACTTTACGGTATACGTATATACACCTTTTACAGTGTGCAGATACAAAAGGCCACCTTCCGTACCAAACACTCGATATGACATATCAAGGACATCCGAAAGAGGAAATTCATGATATTTGGTTATAACCCTGTCGTTATACAGGTATATCAGACGTTCATACTCCACATCGATTTGCTCGATGCTGCTCACTTCGCGTTGAACTTTAAAATACGGATGCTCAGCTATCAAATACATGGTTAACCTCCATTTATTTTTAATTCCTTCTACACGATTACCCATATGGCACATATTATATAATTGAATTTTTAATTTTGGAAGGTGATATGTTTGAGTATTGTCAGACAAACCCACTTTATTTATACGGTACAGCCAGGCGACACCCTTTATGGCATTGCTTCCCGATTTTCAAGCACTCCACAGGCAATTGCAAATGCCAATCACTTTTATCCTCCCGTAACTGCCGGCCCTGACTTAATTTATCCGGGTCAGTTGTTAATTGTACCATCCAACGCAACCGCTAATGCATCAACCTTTTTTGTAGTTAATCCAGGGAACGAATTGTACTTCATCGCGTTACGCTTTTCAGCCAGTGTGGATTTGATTGCCGGAATCAATGAAAGTATTAATAATCCGGATATGATCTTTGCCGGGCAGCAATTACTTGTGCCTGCATTTATTTATAATGTGGAACAGGGTGATTCCATTTATAATATTGAACAGCGGTTTGGCATTCCAAGGGCAAATATCATCCGTGCTAACCTTGATCGGCCGGGTTTTTCACCAGATGTTATTTGGCCGGGATATTCATTGATTATTCCAATGCGGACTTCTGTGAACATTGCTGTTGCTCACCCTTTACCAGGAACTGTGATTCAAAGCGGACAAAGAATAGCGGGATGGGCACGGGCTTTTGAAGCTACCGTCCTTCATCAGGTAGTTGACAGTAATGGGGTAGTCGTCTCGGCTGAAAGGTCTGTTATGGCTTCGCAGGGAGCACCGGCTTATGGGTGGTTTGAAGCTTCATTGCCATTTGATCGACAGCCAACATCCAACACCGGAGAAATACTTGTGTATACACGTAGTGCAGCAACAAATCAAATGCAGGATCTGGTGAGGGTCCAAGTGTATTTTAGTTAATAAATTTGTGTACCATTGCTTCACGGGATTGCGACTTCCGCTAATCAACTGCCTATATTATCTATCGATTAGTTGTTTTTGACACAAAAGACAGATAATGTACAGTAAACGCCGCGTATGATTTCCGCTGCGGGCCGTACTGGAAGTTATTTCAGTGAAGAATCAGTCCTTGCAGAAAAAATACAGTAACACTGCGAGTTTTTCTCCCGTTAGAAGGCAGGTCGATTAAAAGCGGCCATTGCAGACAACACAGGTATATACGCCTGCAGGAACATCCCAAGCTTACTCCACCTCCGTACGATTAGTCCTTAGATCTTGTTATTGAGATAACCATAAGATGACGGTAGCAGACATATTTTCCGCTAATCACTCCAAAATCACTGTTTTAGCAGGATTTGCGGACATATTATCCTTTATCCAGCAATAATCATATGAAAACAGGTTGAACTTGGGGCAATAACGGAAAATATGTCCGCATGTAGGCTGAAATTCACTTGAATGTTAAAAATAAGGGAAAATATGTCCGCCTGATTATTATCTAAGTACGGATCGGATGCTCCGCGTGGAGGTTGAAGCTCTGTCCATCCGCCCGCAGAAATTCTGGTTGGCATGGCGAGAAGTGCAAGTATTTATAAGTAATGTTCCGGTGTATACTTCGCATTTTCTATCAACAAAGAGGTTAAAAAACATCACAATTTACAAAAACTGCTATTAGTTATAAAGCTAAAAGGTCAAACCGCTCCATTCCAGGCGGTTTGACCTAATTTCAACTGTAAAGACATGAATGATCCGCGCTTTTATATATTTTCAAAAAATAACCGAAGGACATCGGCTCCACCAATAAATGTTCCTAACGAACTGCCCAGATTTGCCAGAACAACGACGAGCAGAATACGGCTTACCTTATTATTCCAAAACCCTTTGACACTAAAAACATCTTCTGAAAGATTTTCAAAGTCCGCCACATTTGGCCGGCGGATATAGGCTTGTACTATCCCTGCAAACCAGCCTGCTGCAATTAATGGATTCAGGGACGTTAATGGCGCTACAAGAAATGCTGTTACAATCGTTAATGGATGCCCTAAAGCAATCAGTGCTCCCAATGCTGAAAAGGACCCGTTCCACACGACCCAACTGATTGTCTGCTGAAAACCGGCAGAAGGATTCATATAGAATGTATAGGCAATTATAGCGAGAATAAGGATTGGAATTGACCAGCCAATTATTTTCGGAACTTTTGATTTAGGCGGGAGCTGTGATAACCGTTCCAGATCATGTTCCTTGTTTATCTCTTCCTTAATACCGGGGACATGAGCCGCTCCCAAAACAGCGACAATTTTATTGCCGGGGGCATCTTTGATTTTTTGGGACAAGTACTGGTCCCGTTCGTCTATTAATGGTTTCTTTAATTTTGGAAAGCTTTCGGTAAATTCCTGGAGCATAGAATTCAGCATATCCTGTGTTTTCATTTTCTCCAGTTCTTCTTCTGAAATCGTCTCTTTCGTGAAAATACTCCCAATCACCTGCATGAGCAGGATTGCTTTCCCTTTTAGCCCTATATTTCCCCAAATACGAGAAAAGGTTGTTTGAATATTTCTATCAGCGAGGACGAGGTTGGCATCGATTTCTTCGGCTGATTCAATTCCTTGCATCATTTCCTGGCCTGCATTAATGCCAAACTGCTTTGCCATACGTTTTTGAAATGATGATATAGCAAGGTTCATTAATAGTAATGTTGCCTTCTTTTCTTTAATAACCTTGAAAATATCCATGTCTTTCCATTTGTTGCCTTCTTTAATCGAATTGTATCGTTGTTCATCCAGTTCGATACAGACTGAATCAGGCTGTTCTGATTCGATGACTTCTTTTACCTGTTCCGCACTGTGTTTTGATACGTGGGCTGTGCCAATCAGTATAAATTCTTTATCATCCAGATGTATTCTGGTAATGTTCTCTTCTGTCATTTACGACCTTCCTTTTATGTACAATCTGCATTCAAAATGAATATTTCTTTTGTATAGTTTGTTGCTATCTATACCCGCAGCCCGGATACACTTCGCTTTCACACCTCCGGGTACCAAGGCGACATCTGCTCAAAAAGTACGTTTTCGCAGTGTCTTCTTAGCCCGGGGCGGCTGGTGAGCCCTCTTCGTGCTTACGCACTCAGTGGTCTCACCGATGCCTTAGCTCCCCCAGGAGTCTACGTGTATCCGGGCTGCTTGTATGAAACTGTAGTCACTATTACTTCTTCAAAAGCAACTAATCCTGAAAAAACTGTTTAAACGAAATAAAAAGCCTGGTATACATCCAGGCTTATCCTATTATGCCATCCATTTCGGCGGAATATTTTTATCCCAGTAAATTTCTCCGATTTCGTGATGATTTTCAAATCCATCACTGCTCAAATGGTAATGAAAATTAAACCAGTAACCTTCCAGTGGCCGGTTATCGCGGCGCACGTGGAACCGGGCGATATCTTTGTTTGTCCGATTGTCATAGATATTGAAAATCTTCTCACCAAGACCGTCTGAAGGCCGCTCCGTTATACTGTAGTATGGAAGCACCTCTTCTTCCGATCCTGCCAGGATAACGTTAAGGGATTCTTCAATTTTAGGCAGAATTTCAGTCATAAAATCATCATCCACCTGTGTTGCAATTCTTGGACCCAGTTTTGTTATTGTCTGTTCTTTCGCCTTTTCCGTTAAATCATTTATATATGTTTCAGTATAATCAATATTTTCAAGCGTTAAATCCGTTTCGCTATCATCTATAATCTGTGAATCAGCTACGGAAACTACATCATTAATATCCGATTCCGGTGAAACAGATTCTTTATTTTCCTCAGCATCCGTGTTTAAATGTGCTACAGGGATATACGTGCCAAGGGTCATAATTGCTACCATAATAACGGCTATTTTTCTAATCCATTGTTTCATCCTAATATCCCCTTTTTAACCTATTCATTTAAAATTTTACCATGTTCAAGAAAAATGTCTACAATATTTTTACTATTTTAATAGAATTGTTATAAAAAAAAGAGACCATTGTCATGAATAGACAATGGTCCCTCGTTACATTCAATCGTTTTAATTCAATTTTTCCACATCGGTTACAGTGTAGTCGCTTTTCTCGAGATCTTTCTCGATTTTTCGTACGGTTTCTTCATCCACTTCGATAGGCAGGACGATACAAATCCTTCTTACATATTTAGAGCCGTTGTTCAGGGAAATGACACTCTGCACATTACAATATTTGTTGATGATTTTGAGTATCTTCCGTAATACACCCGCGTACTCGATCGTTCCAATCGTAAGTGAGTAACTTCCATTGTTTGCTCCCCAGGCATTTTCCAATACCTGAATAACATTTCCGTTTGTCAGTATTCCCAGGAATTCTTTTGAATCATCAACGATTGCAAGATATGGAAGCCGCTTAATCGATGAAAACACTTTAAAAAATGAATCGTCCTCTTTCACATGTCCATCCTGATCTGTTACTAGTTCATTTACATATCCACTTAAAGCTTTTCTCTGTTCATATTCGAGTAAATCGACCTTATATATGTTCCCGACATAGCTGCGTTCTTTTTCATCCAAAACAGGGATACAGCGGTAACCTGACTCATCCAGCCTTTTCATTGCATACTCCAGGCTGTCATTTTCCTTTACAAATACAACCTCCTGTTTTCTTACATAATCGTTTTTTACGAGCATCTTATCCAACCTCCCAGTTTTCTCTGACCACTTTTCAATCTACGTGAAGTCTATGATGTTTATACCATTTTCCTACAAGTTCGGAATAATTTCAATTGAAAGAAAAATTTCCCGTAAACATTGACAACCTCATCTTTAGTACTCATTTAAAATACCACCCATTATTTCATTATCTATTGTCTTTACTATGGTACAATTCTTTTTAAAAACAATAAAAAAATATGATTACCTTCTGCAAAAGGGCAACCAAGTTTGGATAATTCCATTGCCGGGAACCATAAAAATAAACAACCTGTGAAGGAGTGTTTTCACGTGAAACAAATTCTTTTTATACAAACAGGAACCGGAAATGATGTACACGGCCAGGATGTAACGAAAGCAGCGGTCCGCGCAGTGGAAGATGCGATATACAGGAATTCCATGCCTGGAATTGCGGGCAGTCTGCCTGATGGGAAAATCGAAAATATGAAAGTAAATGTACGGGTTGCGGTTCCGCTTGATCGTGATAAGCTGGACGTTGAACAAGTCAAACGTGTCATTCCATATGGCGATGTGATGGTTGATGTTACCGATGGCGGAATGGCAACATCAAGTGGGATTATTTTGGAAGATAAAGAAGATGAAAATGATTTGATGTATATTGTAAATGCTGCCGTTGAAGTTGGCTATTAAAGTAGACTATCAAAAACCAATCTATCCATTAGGTTGGTTTTTTTTATTAAATGGAAATTACTGCACTTTGCCAGTAACCCCACCGCTAAAATACCTAAGGCAAATGAATGGGCAATCACCGCGATAGAAGTTATACTAAAAGTACATTCAGTATTGACAAGGAGGATTCAGATGAGTAATGCAATGGATGGAGCTGTGAATGGCTGGCTGCAGCATCGGAAGGTGCTGGATGATTTGCTGGCGCTGGTGGATGATGAGCATATGAATTACAGGCCCTGGGATGGTGCCATGTCACTTGGGGAACTGGCTATACATATCGTCACGTCAACACACATGTTTGTGAAAGGGATTAAAAAAGGTGAATTTGAAAGTCCTCCAAAGGAAACGAATTATCAAACGATAAATGATGTCCGCGAAATCGTGCAGCGGTACACCGAAGAAACCAAGGAAGAGATTTCAACCATTTTTACTTACCAGATGAAAGGTTATATTTTGTTCAATAACATGCGCGCACCTGGTACTTATTGGTTCTCCAATGCGATTGATCATGAAGTCCATCATAAGGGACAGCTGTTCACATACGTTCGCATGACCGGCGTAAAAAACGTACCATTTTTCACCCGTCAGCCGGATGAAATTTAGATGGTACATGGCTAAGGCGTACCAATGATAGAGCAAGCATAAAACTATTGGTGTCAGCAAGTATGAATAACATACTAATCAACACGCACTTCAATATAAAACAGCAATATGATTATAAATAAAAACGCTCGAAATTGAGCGTTTTTTTCTTTTTAAAATAACCTTATTTAAAAAATGCATCAGATTGTTAAGAAAATCCATCTATAATTTTACTTCCTTTGTAAAGCTAACAACCATCCGTTCTGAATTATATTACATAGGCACTGAATGATTTAACAAAGTATCTTTCTATAAATTGAGCTAATCCATCATTTTCATGGTGACCTATTACAATATCAGCTGCTGCTTTAACCTCTTCGCCAGCATTACCCATTGCCACACCAATACCGGCATGACGAAGCATCTTAACGTCATTGGGCCCATCCCCAATGGCTGCTGCTTCATTTGGATTAATTCCAAACGCGTTAAACAACTTTTTTGCATTTAACAGCGTACCATCCATATCAATAAATACTGCACGAACACTCAATTATACTGCCTCCTCATTCATTATAAACTTATCTTAACATTCAAATTTTAAAGTCAGGTAAACTCCATGTGTAGATTAAATTAAGTTTTAGGAGAGCAGGCTCTTATGTGGAAGGTATTTTATGGTTACAAAACAGCTATACTAATGATTTTTGATGGTGTTGGTATTATTTTTTTCAAAAATAATACTGTTCACAACTATAATCGAAATCCGGACGGAAAAAGTGGCATAAAAATATCGACAATTTTGTGGAAAAATAATAGATATTTGGATTATTGTGTGGAAATTTTTAGAAACTCTTATACAATCGGCTACTTAATGAAATAACGAGCTATTTAGTTGAATACTTTTATAAAAAAGAAGACATAAATTCTATCCTGCTTAAAACCTTAGCTTTAAGACGGAGCACTATTATATATCAATGAAGCAGGCTTTTTCATACAATATTTTGGAGGTGATAAAATGCCAATAGTAAAATACACAGATTCAGACGTAGCCTTAATGGCAAGGATGATGAGAGCGGAAGCTGTTGGTGAAGGAAACTTAGGAATGTTGTCTGTCGGAAATGTAATTGTTAATCGTGCTAAAGCGGATTGTTTAGATTTTGAAGATTTACGAACAATTCGGGACGTTATTTTTCAAGTACAAGGAGGAAATTATTCGTTTGAAGCTGTCCAGAAAGGCAACGTATTTTATCAAAGAGCGAGATCTAATGAAAAAAAATTAGCAAGAAAGAATTTGAATTTTTGGAGGCAACACCCATCGAAATATGCTCTTTGGTATTTCAATCCATATGGCCCATGTCCTTCAACATGGTACGGTGAACCTTTTTCTGGTCAGTATAAAAATCATTGTTATTATGAACCAGCAGCTGGAACATGTGTCAGTGTTTATTGAGTTATATTTTACATGGGTTTTGAATTGTGCTCTTTCTTCAAATTAAGCCTTTATCGTTGAAATACCAGGATTCCTTACAGAAAGATCAATAGGCTGTCTCAGTAATTATTTGAGACAGCCCCTCACTTATACCTTCACAACCGTATATGTCTCTGCCGCTTCCAATATACCAAGCACCGCTTTTAACGATGAAAGTGCATCCTGGCCTGTTACAATTGGATCCTTATCAAGCCGGACACAATCAATAAATGCATCGATTACTCCAGTATTTGTCTGATTGTCATTAGTCTGGATGGATTCCAGCTTATAATTGATCTGTTCACCATCTTTTGTGGTGACCTCAATCTGATAGTCTGGATTGTGATAGATTTTCAATATACCTTTTTCACAGTAGATGATCGTACTGTTATCTTCTTCCCCGTAATAGGTCCACGAAAACGAAGCTGTTCCAAGCCGTCCATCCCTCGTTTTCAGACTGCATACGATGTTGTCGCATACTTCAATTGGGCTTCCGTTTTCATCCAACTTATCGAGTGCACCCTGAAAGGCACTTACTTGCTCAATTTCATCATCCAATAAGTAATGAATCAAATCCAGCTTATGAATGCCTAAGTCTCCAGCTACACCAAAGCCGGAGCGGTCTTTTTTAAAGAACCATGTGGAATTTGTTTTGTTTACACCCCAATGCTCCGGGCCCTGGTGACCAAAAGTGGTTCTGAATGTGAGCACCTTTCCAAGTTCGCCATTGCTGATTATTTCTTTCGCTTTTTGATGTCCCCTCGTAAATCGCTGATTATGATCGACCATTAATTTTTTCCCGGACTTCTTTTGAGCATCAAGCATTTCATTCGCGTGCTCAATCGTAAGTGAGATTGGCTTTTCACACAGCACATGCTTCCCGCTCTGAAGTGCCCTGGTTGAAAACACGTGGTGATTTTCGTTTGATGAGCAATCACTGATAACCTGGACAGAAGGATCCGCCAGCAGTTCTTCAACAGTTGACGCCACACTGCCATTAAACATTTCTGCTAAGGCACGGGACCGTTCCCGATTTCTGTCATAAAAAACAATTTCACTTACGTATGGATTCGCTTTATATTCTGGTGCATGACGAAATTTTGCGATTGAACCGCAGCCGATTATACCTGCTTTTATATTCATGTGGACTCCCTCCTATTCTCGCTTCTGGAATACTACTGCTACAATAATTATCAAGCCTTTAACAAAGCCCTGAAGGTGTGGGGATACATTCATCAGGTTCATCATATTACTGAGGATACCTAATATCAGCACACCAAAAAATGTACCGATAATCTTGCCCCGTCCACCAGTCATTCGCGTCCCGCCGATAATAACTGCAGCGATGGCATCCAACTCATAGAGCTGTCCTGAACTCGCGGATGAGATAGAATTAAGCCGGGATGTTTCAATGAGTGCCGCAACACTTACAAGCAGCCCCGCCAAGCTGTATACTGCAAGCTTGACACGATCGACACGAATAGCTGATAGCAATGCGGCTTTTTCGTTACTGCCGATTGCGTATACATAACGGCCAAATCTGGTTTTGTGCATTAAAATATAGACGAATGCCGTCATTGCCAGGAAGATAATAATTGGGTAGTCGATTAACCAAAGACTTGAATTAGCTATAGCCGCAAAACCAGTTACCTCACTGGAAATACTTCCGCCATCAGAAAGATACAGTGCTATCGACCGGGCGGCAGCCATCATGCCCAGCGTGGCTATAAACGAAGCTATTTTCCCTTTTGCAACCATTAACCCGTTAAGCAGTCCAATAAATGAACCGACAATAAATGCGGTTAGTACACCAACCACGATACTTCCTGATGCATTCAGCGCTGTAACGGTTATCACACCTACAAGCGCCAGAACGGAACCAACGGAAAGATCAATCCCCCCTGACAGCATGACAACGGTCATTCCAAGAGAAATGATTCCGATAATCGAAACATGCATTAAAATATTCAGCTGATTCGTTATATCCAAAAATCTTGGGCTCATAATCGACGATGCAATAAAAATAATCAAAAATGCGATAATCACACTGTACTCTAACCATAACCAGGAAAGCCGGTCTTTTATATCGTTTGTCCCTGTTTTCTGAATGGTTTCTTTTCGTTCTGTATTAGCCAATTGGTACGGCCTCCCTTTTCGACCCGGTTGCATAACTCATGATTTCATCTTCTGTAGCTTCTTCACCGCTAAACCGGGCGGTTATTTCTCCTTGATACATCACATGAACGCTATGACAGATTTTCAACAACTCCGGTGCTTCCGACGAAAGAATAATAATGCCCTTACCCTGTTCAGCCAAGTCAATAATATGCTGATAAATCTCCCGCTTCGCACCGACGTCAATCCCCTGGGTAGGGTTATCAAAAATAATAATATCTGTATTCACTTCCAGCCATTTTGCGATAACTACCTTTTGCTGATTTCCCCCGCTCAATTTATCGATAGTTACCTTTGGATTATGCACTTTGATATTCAGTTTATCTTTATAAAACTGAAACTTTTCATTTTCCTCTTTCTCCTGAATAAAGCCTGTTTTTTCAAAATGACTCATCGAGGATAAACTCATATTATGAATAACACTTAAATCTTTAATAATTGCATTTTCCTTACGATCTTTCGGCACAAGCCCCAAACCCGCTTTTATTGCTTTTTGGGGATGATCTATATTTACCACCTGACCATTTATTTTTATGTCACCAGTGTATTTTTTTCGATAGCCAAATAAACTTTCGAACAATTCGGTCCTGCCATCACCGGCTAACCCGGTAAACCCGACAATTTCACCCTTTTTAACCGTGAAATTAATATCTTTGAACAGGCTGTCACTTGTTAAGTTGTTCACTTCGAGGGTAACCGGGCCAAATTCATGTTCCTGTTCAAATCGATCTTCAGAAACTGACTTCCCGACCATCAAATTGGTAATCGTGTTTAAATCTTCGTTCTCCATACTTCCGGTTCCAACCATTTCCCCATCACGAAGCACGGTATAGCAGTCACATACTTCTTTGATTTCCTTCAATTTATGGGAAATATAAATGATGGAGACACCGGATTTCTTCAGATTCTTCATTAAGTCAAATAACCGGTCAACTTCATGTTCCGCAAGAGCTGACGTAGGTTCATCCATAATAATAAGTGTGGAATTATGTAATAGTGCCTTGGAGATTTCGATTAGTTGTTTATAGGAGGTATCCAGGTTACGGACATATTCCTTTGGATCGATATGGACACCTAATTTTTCAAGAACCTCTGTCGTTTGTCTGCACATTTCTTCGACTTTAACAAACCCCATTTTATTGCGGAGTTCTGAACCAAGAAACATATTTTCATAGACTCTCAGATCTGTCACGACATTAAGTTCCTGGTGGATGAAGCTGATTCCATGATGCTGTGAAACTCTCGGATCAGTAATATTAACGGTATTTCCGTTTATTTGAATCGTCCCATTATCCGGCAGATGAACACCGCCCAGTATGTTCATCAGAGTGGATTTTCCTGCTCCGTTTTCTCCAAGCAAGGCATGTATTTCGCCATGCTCCACATTTAATGAAACATCTTTTAAAACAGGTACATTATTAAATGATTTTTTAATGTTGCTCATTGAAATGAAAGGATTTTCGGACATATGTATATCCTCCTTTTATAAGAAAAACAGGAAATGAGGTAGGACATAATGAAATCGTGTTACACAAAAGATAAACAATGCAAGGAATTAGCGGAGGAAATATACGTAGACTCCTGCGGGAGGAAAGGCCTGGATGAGACTCTGTAGCGCGTTAGCGCAAGGAGGCTCAACAGCCGCCCGCGGAAAGCGAAGTATATTTCCGTAGCGGTTATATGCATCTTATTCCTGTTAGATCGGATTTTTCTTTTGATAAAACAATTTGGTCCCAACCTCACTTCCATGGATTTTATTTAAAATTTAGAGTCCGGATCGTAGTATTCATCAACATTTTCTTTCGTAACCTTGGTAGCTTCTTTGACAACCATTGTTTCTCCCGGTTCTTCACCCTGTGCCAGTTTTGCGGCAATTTTAACGCCGTCTCTGACCATTGTAGGCGAATACAGGAAGGTTGCTGAAATTAAACCATCATCTTTGATACTTTCAAATACGCCTTTAGCGCCACCAGCACCAGTTACGAATTGAATGTCATCGCGTCCAGCTTCTTTGATAGCCTGAACAACACCTAGTGCCATACCATCATCCTGTGTGAACACGGCATCAATTTGCGGCTGAGCTGTCAAAATATTCGACATTACTTCCAGCGACGTCTCCTTGGAAAAGTCTCCGCTTTGGGAGGCGACCACTTCGATACCTTCCGCATTTTTCATTGCTTCCTCAAATCCTGCACCACGTTGCTCTGTAACCGAGTTAGGCGGACCAGTGATTTCAACCACTTTTGCTCCTTCACTCAGATTTTCAACGAAGTACTTACCGGCATTAACACCGATACCTTTGTTGTCACCTTTTACAACAACTGTTGCTGCATCATTTTCCAGTTCACGGTCAACAATGACTAATGGAATTCCTGCTTCCTTGACTTTTTTTCCTACCGGTGACAGTGCTGCTGACTCGATAGGCAGCATAACAATAGCATCCACACCTTGTGAGATTAAGTCATCAACGTCATTTGCCTGTGTATTGGGATCACTCGCATTGGTCATTACATAATCAATGCCTTCGCTTTCTTTGATTTCCTTGGCCTGCTCCTCTGCATTTTCAATTAGAGCACCCATCCATCCGTGTGTTGCAGACGGCAGGGAAATACCGATGGTAAGACTGTCATCCCCTCCACTTTCACTGTTTCCTTCCTGACCACAAGCCGCTAAGGCGACCATTGTTACTAACGCCAAACATAAAACCAGAAATTTCTTCAACAAATTTCACCCCTTTGTTTTATTGAAACGCTTTTCCCAGATGTAATCGATTACATCAACATCTAAGGCCAGCGCTCTATTATCAAACAATTATTCAATAACAGAGCGCTGATCTTAGTTGCGTTTATCCTGATGTTGACCCGCGAATGACCAATTCATGTTCCAATACAATACTTTCAACAGCTTCACCTTTTATCTTATCAATCAGCATTTCGGCAGCTATTGTCCCCATCCTGTACATTGGCTGAGCAATTGTTGTCAGGGTAGGATGTGTCATATTGGAAAAATCAATCTTATCGAATCCGACTACTGCAATGTCGTCGGGTACATTTAATCCATTACTGTTTATTTCTTTCAATGCTCCGATAGCCAACATGTCAGATACCGCAAATACAGCTGTCGGACGATCATTTAAGCTGATTATTTTCCTCATTGCCTGCTGACCATGCTCAAAGCCGAGCTGATGTGTATGGAAAATATAGTTGTTATCAACAGGAATATCGTGTTCCTCCAACGCCTTCATATATCCCAATCTGCGTTGTCGTGCGTATAAATATTTTTCGTCTGAGTTAATTAAAGCAATTTTTTCATGACCGATTTTTATCAAATGTTTCACTGCACGATATGCTGCCAACTCGTTGTCTATTGTTACATAGGGAATGCCGCTGTCCACTGCATATTCACTGCACTGGATAATCGCATGCCGTTCGGCCAATTCGGTTAATGTATCGATGTTTACAGCCGGGTCCATCGAGATTATTCCATCAGCCATTTTCTTTCTGACCAAATCAAAATAAATATTTTCCCGCTCAGGATTTGAGTCAGTTTCACATAATAGAATGTTGTAATTGTGACTCAGTGCTGTCGTTTCAATACCATTGATTATTTCAGAATAAAATGGATTTGATATCTTTGGAATCAAAATTAATAGAATCCGGGTCTCAGATGTTCGTAAATTTCTGCCAAGTAAACTTGGTTCATAATTTAATTTATTTATTGCGTCTTCTACCTTTATTCTGGTTTTAGCGGTTACCGTACGTTGTCCATTTAACACCCTGGACACTGTTGCTACGGAAACTCCTGCTTGTTTAGCAACCTGCTGGATGTTTGCCATCTGCTTCTTCCTCTTCAATATGTTATTGTTACTGTAATCGTTTACATTTTATATAGTAATACACCCGAAATTATCTGTCAATACAATAAATAAATTCATTTAAAACTATTGATTTAATTGAATAATTTATATATGTTAGTAATGTAATGGATTACAAGGCAGTATATTCTGATAATTATAGCAAAGGGGGATATTTTTTATGAAATTAGGTGTATTTACCGTGTTATTTTCCGACAAAAGTTTCGATGACATGTTGGACTATGTTTCATCAAAGGGGCTTGAAGCAATCGAACTGGGGACAGGCGGATACCCAGGGGATGCCCATTGCAAGGTGGATGAACTGCTGAATGATGAAAGTTTACGGAAAGAGTTTAAGCAAAAAGTAACCGATCACGGTCTTTCCATAAGTGCATTAAGCTGTCATGCTAATGCACTTCATCCGCAAAAAAAAATTGCAGAGCCAGCAGACGAATTGCTGGATAAAACCATCCGGCTTGCTTCCATGCTTGATGTTCCGGTTGTTAATACATTTTCCGGGTGTCCGGGAGACCATGAAAATGCACTTTATCCAAACTGGCCTGTAACACCTTGGCCACATGATTTTCAGGAAATACTTAAATGGCAATGGGAGGAAAAACTGATCCCGTATTGGAAGGAAAAAAATGACCTTGCTGAAGCACATAATGTAAAAATCGGATTGGAGCTGCACGGCGGCTTTTCCGTTCATACACCAGGGAACATGCTTCGTTTACGAGAAGCATGCGGTCCAGCAATTGGCGCCAACCTAGATCCAAGTCATATGTGGTGGCAGGGCATTGATCCGGTGGAAGCAATTAAAATACTCGGACGAGAGGATGCCATCCATCATTTCCATGCAAAAGATGCGATTATCGATCAGCAAAATATAAACCGAAATGGTCTTATCGATATGACGGATTACTCACAACTGCGTGACCGTGCCTGGTATTTCAGAGCGGTCGGCTTTGGCCATGACGTCAAAACATGGGCTGATATGGTCAGCACATTACGTCTCATGGATTATGATTATGTTGTAAGTATCGAACATGAAGACGGATTAATGTCCGTTGATGAAGGATTCACCAAAGCAGTGGAGAATTTGAAACCTGTAATGGTAAAAGAATCTGTCGGTGAGATGTGGTGGGCATAGCATTTGTGTTTTCAGACTGATCCAGTGATAGCTGGATCGGTCTTTTTTTTGCAACAATTAGATATGCTGTTTACGTACAACCTTAAAAAAACTACTTTCCTATCCCGCAATTTATGATAGAATTATTTTTAAAAACTATACAGGCAGGCGGGATATTTATGTTTCTATTTGAGGTGGACTCTGAAGTAAAATTAAAGTACATGGACATTTATGATGCAGAAGAATTATTCCAGTTAACAGATTCTTCAAGGGAATCACTAAGTGAATGGCTGGCATGGGTTGATGATACAAAAACGGCTGATGATTCCAAAGCTTTCATTGAGTCCATGATTAAGTCATTTGCAGACCGGCGAGGCATGACAACTGGAATCCTTTATAATGGTGAACTTGCCGGAGTAATCGGATTTCATGGATTTGATTGGAAAAATCGAATTGGAAGTATCGGTTACTGGCTCGGGACCGCGTTTCACGGAAATGGCATTATGACACGTGCCACAAGCGGTTTATTGGATTATGGTTTCTCCAGGCTAAAACTAAACCGTGTGGAAATTCGTGCTGCCTATGAAAATTATAAAAGCAGAGCTATTCCTGAACGACTTGGATTTGTAAAAGAAGGACAGATAAGACAGGCGGAATGGCTCTATGACCATTATGTCGACCATGTTGTCTACGGGATGCTGGCAAATGAATGGAATGAGTGTAAAAAATGAAGTTTTATATAGCTTCTGGATTTTCCAACAAGGAACTGGTACGTTATGTGACACAAAAACTTTTGTCAAAAGGGCACAGCCACACATATGATTGGACTGCGAACGAGCGGGCTGCGACAAAAGAAAAACTCCGTACCATTGGTGAACTGGAAAAAGAGGCCGTAGCCGATTGTGATCTTTTTATATTGCTGCTCCCAGGTGGGAGAGGAAGCCATACTGAACTTGGAATGGCACTTGCATCAGGTAAAAATGTATATATTTATTCATCTGACGAAATAGACCCTCAAACTGCAACGTCATTTTATTATGTTGATGGAGTGAAACGATTTTACGGAGATATTGATGACTTTATTAAAAAAATTGGAATGGATTAAAAAGAGGCTGGAACAAAAGTGTTTTATCAATAACAAAATCCGAACATATTGGAATTGGTGGATAAAACAGCTCCGGGAATATACTTCGCTTTCCGGGGGCGGCTGGTGAGCCTCCTCGTGCTAGCGCACTTCGAAGTCTCACCGATGCCTTTCCTCCCCCTGGAGTCTACGTATATTCCCTCCGCTATTTCCATTCATTGTTCGTCTTTTGGCAACACTTTTTTGTTTTGTCCCAGCCTCTTTCTATTATTTATCTGCGTTTTCATACAGTTCATCAAAATGATTAACCATCTCAAAGTCCAAGTCAGTTAAGCCTTTCATTTGCCATGATGAAATTTTTAGTGTGACAACCTTGTAATCAATCGAAATGAACGGGTGGTGCTGTTTTTCTTCTGCATATTCCGCTATTCTGTAAACAAACCGTACGCCATTGAGAAAGTCCTTAAATCGATATTTTCTTTGTATCCACTTCTCATCCAACCGCTTCCAGTCAGGCAGGCTCTCCAATTCCTTTGTGATTTGCTCTTCATTCAAGCGTTCCATTATTCTCCTCCTTCTTTTTTATTATCCGTCTGGTTGTTGCCTTCATTTTAACAAACTTTAATCATAAATGCCCAAAATCAACAACATATCAACAGCTTATCCACAGAAAATTGGGGATAAGTCTGAATAAATACATATGAATATAAACAACTTGGATAACTAAAACTACACTATAGATTTTCATAATAAATGGAGGTGTAACCGGTGAATGAACAGGAGCTTTATCATAAAATTTATAAAACGAAAGAGCAGCTTAGTAATCTTCTTTCTGAGCATTGGCAACTGTATTCAAATACGGAAACATGGTTCTTTTGGTTTAATCTGGCAACGATAGTTATCCCATTAATTGTTCTGTATTTTACTGTTGATAGGAAAAGATTATTCGAGATCTCATTCTTTGGTTACTCTATCCATGTTTTATGGACTACCATCAGCAGCTATTTAACGTCTCACAATTACTTTAATATGGTACACAGTATTTCAGATGTATTGCCACAGGGAATAACTGTATCAGCTGTTCTATTCCCGGTAACTTTTATGTTGATTTATCAATACTGTACAAACAACGGGAAAAATTTCTACCTTTATTTTATCATCGGAACATTTATATTCGCCTTTGGATATGGCTTTTTTACAGATGCTATCGGCCTTTTGAGAATGCATAAAGGAATGAATCTTTTCTACTTGTTCCTTATTGATACTGCAGTTATATTAATCGCTTACGGAGCGACAAATATTTTTCGAAAAATAAAGTACAGCCAATCAGAAGAAGATTCCAATGCTGATTAAGCACCATATTAAAGAGAGGCAACCAAAAAGTTCAGCAACTCATGGAAAACCTCTTCATCATAGTAAATTAGTTTTATTCAATTAATTGGTTTGTTAAATAAATAATAGTATGAAAAATTTCTTCTCTTGTTGTTATCGTTAAGTTTGGATTCTGAAACTGGGAAATTAAATCCTGGATTTCCCTTATCAACAGATCATCTGATTTATTTTTCTGTTTTCCATTTTTCCGAAGATAAAAAAAGTCCTGCATCAAGCAACCCCCAAATCCACTAAAAATTTCCTCTATTCCTATTTCCTTCTATCAGACAAATTAAACATAATTCTTATTTTTCTTTAAACTGTATTAAATTAAAATAGACATCAAACCATTAATATACAAAGGTTTGATGCCTGTCATTTGTTATATTTGAATTATTTAACGCATTTGAACTTTATGCAAGTGGGCAAAAATTCCATCCCGCTTCAGTAGTTCTTCATGACTTCCTTCTTCCTCAATACCGTCTTTTGTTACAACCATGATCCGATTGGCATTCTTAATCGTTGCCAGACGATGGGCAATCACAAGTGTGGTCCTGTCTTTAGAAAGCTCTGTCAGCGCCTTTTGGATAATCGTTTCCGTTTCGGTATCAAGTGCTGATGTTGCTTCGTCCAGAATCAGGATTGGCGGATTTTTTAAAAACATCCTGGCAATGGCAATTCGCTGTTTCTGTCCGCCGGAAAGCTTCAGGCCGCGCTCGCCAACCTGTGTTTCGTAGCCATCTGGCAGCTCTTGAATAAATTCTTCCATATGTGCCTGGCGGGCTGCATGTTCAATTTCTTCATCCGTAGCATCAAGCTTGCCGTAAGCGATATTTTCACGGAGTGTTCCGGTAAACAAAAACACATCCTGCTGCACAATTCCAATTTGACTCCTCAGTGATTCCTTCGTCATGTCGCGCAAGTCCATACCATCTATTTTTATACTCCCCTGATCAACATCATAAAACCTTGGGATAAGTGAACATATCGTTGATTTACCGGCACCTGATGGCCCGACAAATGCGATGGTTTGACCTTTATTAATGTTGAAGCTGAGCGATTTCAGGACAGGTGCTTGTGTTTTTTCATAGCTGAACGTTACATCCTCAAATGCTATATTTCCATTTAAAGATGGTACTGCTGTTGCGTCATCACGGTCAACAACGTCCGGGTCGACATCCAAAATATCGGTAAACCGCTTAAATCCAGCCATACCTTTCGGGTAAAGCTCCAGCAATGCACTGATTTTTTCGATTGGTTTAAATAACACATTTACTATCAGAACAAATCCAACCAGTTCTCCGGTTGTCAGTCTGTCATTTATAGTCAGCCATGCACCAACAACCAGAACAACTATGATAATCAGGCGCATCATCATGTAAATATTTGAATGAACAAATGCCATTACTCTATAGGCACCGATTTTCGCTTTGCGGAAACTGTAATTGTCTTTCGTAAAACGGTCCATTTCGAATTTTTCATTGGTAAATGACTGCACCACACGGACACCTGCAACAGCATCCTCCACCCGTGCATTTACCTCAGCAATATCGTGGTACATCGCTCGCCACGCCTTATTCATTTTAATATTGCTGTACGAAATCAGGAAAACCAAAAATGGTACGGCAATTAAAATAATCCATGCGAGCTGTGCATTCTGATAGAACATATACCAAAATGCACCGACAAACGTCATAATTGCTATGAAAAAATCTTCCGGTCCATGATGGGCAAGTTCACCAATGTCGAATAAATCATTGGTAATCCGGCTCATAATGTGTCCGGTTTTTGTGTTATCAAAAAAACGGAATGACTGCCGCTGTACATGCTGGAACAAGTCCTGCCGCATATCGGTTTCAATATTAACTCCAAGCTTATGGCCAAGATATGTCACCACATACTGCAAAAATGTACTAAGCAAATAAACGAGCAATAGCCCAATGCTGACAAGTACAATTAAATTCCAATTATCACCGACCAGAAGCCTGTCAATAAATTCCTGGACCGCAATCGGAAAGGCCAGTTCAAGCAATGCCACTATTACTGCTGATGTAAAGTCAATAATAAATAAACGCCGGTGCGGCTTATAGTATGAGAAAAAACGTCGAATCAAAAGTTGCACTTCCTTTTCTGTTTATCTATACGAATTATAAGTTTGCATAATCAGCTTGGCAACAATAAATGCTTATCCTGGAAAAAAGGTTGTCAATCTTGTCCACATACTTGCATATGTATTAGATATAAATTTTATGGAGGTGGACTCCTGTGCAGATGAACATATCCAAATGGATTTGTTATGCGGTTGGCTATGTATTTCTAACGTCCGGCATTCTCAAATTGGTTGCTGCTGATTTTAAGGCAACATTTATGAGCCTGGGCCTGCCTTTTCCAGGTACAACATTATTTCTCGTTGCTATTACTGAAATTACCTGCAGTGCACTTATTATCGGCAGAATGTATGTCAAACAAGCTGCAGCACCGCTTATTTTAATCATTCTGGGTGCTATTTATCTTACAAAATTACCTGTATTAATGACCGACGGCTTTTTGCAGTTTGCATTTAATGCCCGACTTGACATTGTAATGCTCATATTGCTGATCCTGCTTTGGCAGCACGTCCCAGGTAAGAAACTCTAGGCTCCGACCTGGAAAATATAATTACAGCAACTACTACAAATACAGCCTCAATAACACCTGCAGCAATAACTTCTTATAGAAATATAGTAAGTTGATCAATACATGATGAATCCAGTCCCATTGTGTCTGCCGCAGTGGGGCCTTTATTGTCCCTCAGCCGTTATCCACAAAGTTATCCACATATGCACAAACGTTCGGTGTTATTTTGTTATGGAATAAACGTTCTCCACCATATATTGATGTTATCTACATGTTATCAACAGTTTGTGGATAAAAAAAGCTACCCTTATAAAAGGATAGCTTAACGTTGTTCACCTAATGTAATGGTTGCATTTTGTTTTTTTCCATCCCGGTAATACGTAACCTTTAGTTTGTCACCGACTTCTTTTTCTTCGTAAAGAATCTTTCTCAGATCAATCATATTCATAACTTCTTTACCATCAACAGCGGTTATCACATCAAGCCGCTCCATTCCAGCCTTATCTGCCGGGGAAAATGACTCGACACTCCAAACATACACGCCGCCTTCAACCTTATTTGGAAGGTTTAGTGTTTTATCCCATTCAGACTGTGGAACTTCATCAAGGGAATAAATTTCAACACCTAAATACGGTCGTGTAATTTTTCCGGTTTGTTCAAGTTCTTTTACAATAGGTCTTACCGTATCGATAGGTATGGCGAAACCAATGCCTTCCACAGCAGTTTGGTTAATTTTCATTGAATTAATTCCAATCAGCTTTCCATCGATATTAATCAGTGCGCCACCACTGTTTCCCGGATTGATTGCAGCATCTGTTTGAATTACCTCTGCCTGCCAGTCAGCACGGCCATCCTGGTTAAAATCCTGTGGAATTGTACGCTGCTTTCCACTAATAACCCCTTGCGTAACTGATCCCAAAAACATGCCCAGTGGGTTGCCAATTGCAATTGCCGGTTCACCGACCTTAACATCATCAGACGTGCCCATTTGAATTGTTTGCTTAACCTGATCGCCGTTCATCCGCAGAACAGCCAAATCGGAAAATAAATCACTTCCAAGAATTTTCGCCTGGATTCGGGTATCATCTGATAAAACAACTTCTACCGTATCGGCACCTTTAATGACGTGATGGTTAGTAATCACATATGCTTGGCCATTTTCCTTTTTATAAATGACACCGGAACCTGATCCAGCCTGGTCTCCATTTTCCTGCTGCTCCCAAAAGCTTCCTTGCTGCTGAATATTCATCACGCCAACCACTGCATTTGATACATTTTCTACAACCTCTGTTACTTGTGTGGATACATCAACATTAACAAAATCTGCTGTCCTCTGGTTCATGCTGCTGTCATTCGTAAAATTATCTGCTGTATCCGTATGTTCTGTCCAGGCTGCAGGTAATATATCCGATTTTAATATAGTTGGTAATGCAACAAGCACCACAACCATACCAATAATAATTCCCACAAGCGCAGGCACCAGCCATCGCCGGTTGTTATTCCGATTCGGGTCGTAGTCTTCGTCAAAATAACCCATGGAACCATCCCCTTTATTAGGAAAAACTCGGCATCCGCCTCGTCTTTCCAGAAGTCTGAGGCAAGATGTCAGATAGGAAGGGTTTGGGACAAAAGTGTTTTATCAGTAACAAAATCCGAACATATTGGAAATGGTGCATAAAACCGCTCCGGGAATATACTTCGCTTTCACACCTCCGGGTACCAAGGCGACATCTGCTCAAAAAGTACGCTTTCGCAGTGTCTTCTTAGCCGGGGGCGGCTGGTGAGCCTCCTTGTGCTCGTCGTGTTGCAAATTATTTCGGAGGAGCAGCACTCCTCGCAGAAAAGATTGCTAGCGCACTTCGGAGCCTCACCGATGCCTTTCCTCCCGTTAGAAGGAGGGCCGACTAAAAGCGGCCTTTGCGGCCAACGTCGGCATACCCCTTTGAAGGGGCATATATTCCCTCCGCTGCTTCCATGCATCGTTCGTCTTTTGGCAACATTTTTTGTTTTGTCCCAGCCTCATTCTCTTATTTTACAAAAACCGATTGGTACTATATATAGTATTCCAAAATGATCGATTTTAAACCACCTCATATAAAGCTGTCGGTGTTTTAGGATCCGTGTCGCAAAGATCAAGTTCTATCCCGCGCTCACGCAAGACTGAATCAACTGACATGCGGGCAAGATCCTTCATGTTGTTATCCTGACTTAAATGGGCCAAATAAATACGTTTTGTCCGATTCGTTATGATATCTGTTAAAGCAAGACCACAATCTTCATTGGAAACATGTCCGGAATCACCTAAAATCCGGCGCTTCACATTCCATGGGTAGCGTCCCATCCGCAGCATACTTACATCATGATTTGCCTCAAATATGTAAGCATCCGCGTCTTCAACTGTTTTTTTAATCCGTTCTGATACATAGCCCAGATCAGTCACAAGTGCTACTTTTTTTCCTTTATGATGAAAAGTAAAAAACATTGGCTCAGCCGCATCATGGGATACACCGAATGATTCCACGTCAATATCACCAAATGTTTTTACCTGCTCCATACCAAAGTGAAATTTCTGATCCAATGAAATGGTACCAATGGAATTGTTCATGGCGTTCCATGTTTTTTCATTTGCATAGATTGGCAAGTTATACTTTCGGGCAATGATTCCGAGTCCTTTAATATGGTCACTGTGCTCATGGGTAACCAGAATTCCGGTCAGGTTTGCAGGGTCAACCTGAACTTCACTTAGCAGTCTGTTCATCTGCTTGCCGCTCAATCCTGCATCCACCAGCAGCCTTTCTTTCTCTGATTCTATATAAAACGCGTTTCCTGTACTTCCAGAAGCAAGTACACTAAAACGTAATGTCATTGTGGTTCACTCCGATTATCTGTTGTTAGCTTTTGATTAAGACGATTTATTATAAAACTTTTCATATCATTATCGTCCGGCAGTTTTTCCTGGATTTTTTCTATATTGGAGTTTACAGCTTCCGTAAGAAATGTCAGTTCCTCGCTTGATACCACCAGATTCTCAATTGCATTTACGTAAAAATTTTCATTTCCATTAACTGTTATCTTCCATGTTGGTGCAAAGACTTGTTCACCAGTACCCAAGGGTATTCTTGTATAGAATCCCATATTAACTTTAGTAATTTCATCACCAGACAATAGCATGTTGCCTTCAAATAAAACTTCAATGGCTGTCATCGGTGGAATAAGGTCTTCTGTCTCTGTTGGTGTACTTTCCTCACCCAGCATAGTTTGTGTATAAAAAGTCATCTCATTTTCATCATTGAGGAAAATAAGAATAATTCCATTTTGGTTATAATAAATAGGCCTGTCACTTTTTTTCTGGAAAAAAACCAGGACATTCATTTCCTTATTCCACGTTCCATACGTGTAGCTGTCTGGTGATAAAATTCTGTTTTTAACCAGTTCAGTAATTAGACTGCTGTCTGCATTTTCAGGTATTGCTACTGGTTCATTAAACCGGGACAATATCAATTTTGAGTCAATAACTTCTATTTGCTGGTTTTCCAGCCCGTCCAAAAATTCAAGGTCCTTATCGGTATACGTCTTTTGACTTACGGTTATATTGGTTTCTTGCGGCTTTTCATCAGGTAGATCAGCACTTATTGTAATATCTTCTTGTTCAAGCTGCTCCTGAAGTTCAAGTGATTGTACCTCTGTCACACCGTAATCCAATTCTTGCTGCTTATTAAAAAACATAAAGAGCAAATAAACATTCAGAATGAGGAAGCAGAGGATAAATAACGATTTGATTTGTTTCCATTGCATCCTCAACCCCCTCCTTCCAACTGTGTTATTTCCTCAAAATTAATTTCACGCCAGCTTCCATTATAATCCATGAACCATGCCGGTTCTAATTCGATGGCATTGTCACTGCTTCGATAGGATAGTTGATACCCTACTTTTATATCATTTACATTGCTCATATCATACGTCTTACTGTTTTCTAGAATGTATCTCACATCAGATCCTGAAGGTAATATTTCCGTTTTACCGCCAAGATAATTGTTCAGTCTGAACAATGGACGGTTATATTGATGAAGCTCTAATGAGCGGTACTGCTGTTCAATGACGGAAGAATTGTTATTTCCGAAGACAGGATATCCGTCATAATACATCTGATATTTAATCGTATTTGACGTTGTATTTAACGCCATCAAATTATATTCATCCGTGAAACCCCGATGTTCATTAATATGTGTTATACTTCTCTCGATCAGATCGCTTGAAGACATGCGTTCATAGGTTGACTCCAGCGGGTTTTGAAACTCCAGCGTTCTCCTGTTCTCATAAACACGCATAATTCCCCGCTGACTGTCCGTAAAATAAACTTCATTTTCATTTACCCGGTTATCACTTACGAGGTCAGGATTCCTGAATAATTCATCAACCATTTGATAGGGACTGATTGTGTTAATTGCCACCAATCTGCTTTGTATTTCCACCTGAAACTTAGGGATAAAAATCGGACCTTCAGCTCCATCAATCTGCAAATACTCAGTTAATCCTTCGAAGGTTGTAAGGTACCCCCACAACTGGGCAAATCGATTGGAATTATTCACAACTGCTGTTGCCTGCCGCTGACCATCTGCAGATAAAAAAATGAAATTTAACGTATTGGAGTCGGTATTAAACGTAATAAATATTCGTTCAAAGCTCCAGCCTGGAAATGTAACGTCTTCATTAAATGAGAATAGACTTTTCGCTGCGCTTAACGGTATAACATCAGGGAAAATGATCTCCACCTGCTTCTCAATGGAAGGCCTTCCATTGCTGGGACCGGTCTGAAATTCGTAAAGAACCCATTTCTGCTGCATATCCTGATAAAGTGACCGGTAGTTCCCCGGATCGGTAAAGCCATAATAGCTATCACTATTCTTAAAAATGATGGATTCTGGTTCAATAAGTTCCTGTATTGATTTCTCCCTTCCTCCAATGTCCACACGATCCTCAAAACCCTGATCCAATGTTTCTAGTTCAGGCTGATAACTCCACAGGACATACGTTAGCAATAGGCTTATTCCAACCAATATCCATAATATGAAAGACTTAATTGTTTCAAGATACATCATTTACCCCTCCGCTTCTTATTCATGAGCGGAAGTGTAAAGAGAACGGTGGTCCCTTTACCTTCTTTACTTTTTGCCCAAATTTTTCCGTGATGTGCCTCAATCATTTCTCGGGCAATCGCTAATCCAAGGCCGGTACCGCCAAGTTTACGTGACCTTGCTTTATCAGCACGATAGAAACGATCAAATATTTTACCAACTTTGTCATAAGGGATACCCATGCCCTGGTCTTCCACACTTACTGTTATCTGTCCTTTGCTTCTGGTTACATTGAAGCGGATCGTTCCGCCTTCAGGGGAGTATTTGATTGCATTTGAAATGACATTATCAAGCACCTGGAACATTTTATCTTTGTCAATCCAAACATAATACGTTTCATTTGGCAGCTCGCGCTTGAGTTTTATTTCTTCCGTCACATTCATTTCAAAGCGGTCAATTATATGGTCAAAAAATTCGATAAAGTCGGTTCGTTCCTTTTGTAATGAATATTCTTTGTTATCCATTTTGGACAGTTGCAGGAGATCATTCACCATACGAATCATGCGCTCTGTTTCATTCTGGGTAACATCCAAAAACTTCGGAGCAATATTTTTATCCTCCCAGGCACCCTCGGTTAATGCCTCAATATAACTTCGCATGGTTGTTAATGGCGTCCGTAACTCATGGGAAACATTTGATACAAACTCGCGCCGTTCCTGTTCCACTTTTTCCTGTTCCGTAACATCGCTGATTACTGTGATAAATCCTGTAACATCATTTTCATCATCGGCAATGGTGGAGAAGTTGGCACGGATTAAAAAGAAATTATTCTCATCGCTAAAGTCAATTATCATGGAACCACTATCAGGGAGATCGGTAATATCCACTGACTTTTCATCTAATTGCAGAACATCGAGTAAAAAGGTTCCTCGGACTTCTTCAGGGCTTTGACCGATAAGCTTTGCTGCAGCATCATTCATTAATGTGACTGCTCCTGTCTTATCGGTAGCAATTACCCCATCGGACATATTTGATAAAACAGAACTCAGTTTCCTCCGTTCTTCTTCCGTTAACGCTCTTGAATGCTTCAATTTTGCATTTAAGTCGTTAAACGATTCAGCAAGCTGACCAATCTCATCTTTTCCATAAACATTAACTTTCTGGGAAAAGTCTTCTCTGGCCATTATTTGTGCCTGTCTGCGCATTTCCATAATCGGTTTTGTTATAGTTCTTGCAACCAATATACCTAAAAATGCCGATACAGTAATTGCTAAAACCGAGCCACGCAGAAAAATACTGTTGATATCTTCCAGCTGGTTATAAACACCTTCAAGGGAAGCTACAACCTTAAGTGCACCAACCTGTGTATCTTCAACATTGTAGATTGGGACTGCCCTGACATAAACACGGTTTCGCTCTGCATTATATTTCTTTCTTCTGTCTTCTACACCATAAAGCAATGTGTTTTTTATAATATCGTCATTTATCTTTTTATTAATATTGTTATCGCCAGAATTATTACCTGATGCGATAATCCTGCTTTGCATACTGACAACCTGGATATTAATTATATTACCCGTGTCATTGACACCAACAATGTCCTGAACTTCCTGCTGAAGTGATGGTTCATTTCCGTCCTCGGTACGTTCCCTTGAGAATGCCTGCTTCAGGTTAACCTGCAAAATATCAACGCTTGCTTCTACGGACTCTTCGAAATTTTGAACAAGCTCTTCTTCCAATTCTGTTGCAAAATACGAACCGATAACCTGTATCGTAACAAGCAGCAGTAAAATAAAAATAATAATAAATTTTAATTGTATCGAACGGAAGAAACCTACTTTATGCATAAAACCTACTCCTGTTCAGGCTTACGTAAATAGTACCCAACCCCGCGACGGGTTACGATCCATGTTGGGTTACTCGGATTGTCCTCAATTTTTTCACGAAGGCGTCTGACAGTAACATCAACAGTTCGTACATCTCCAAAATAATCATAGCCCCAAACCGTTTCCAGTAAATGTTCACGGGTCATAACCTGTCCGATATGACGTGCCAGGTAATGAAGCAGTTCAAATTCGCGATGCGTCAAATCGACTTGTTCACCATCACGGGTGACTGCGTATGCATCCGGATGAATGACCAGACGGCCGATTTCAATATTTTTAGTTGTTTTCACTGCGTCATCCGGTATTTGCTGTTGACGGCGTAAATTTGCCTTCACCCTGGCAATCAGTTCACGGTTACTGAACGGCTTCGTTACATAGTCATCTGCACCAAGCTCAAGGCCCAGTACTTTGTCAATTTCTGCATCTTTTGCTGTGAGCATAAGGATTGGCATTGACTGTGTTTTCCGTATTTCACGGCAAACTTCATTACCATCTTTTCCCGGCAGCATGATATCGAGTAAAACTAAATCAGGCTCTTCTGTATCGGCAAGTTCGATTGCCTCGTCACCATCATAGGCAACAACTACCTGATACCCTTCTTTTTCTAGGTTGAATTTCAGAATGTCTGCAATAGGCTGTTCGTCATCTACTACTAAAATCTTTTGACTCATTGTCGTCACATCCTTTTTAACGATCCTTTGCTCTATTCTATCGTACTTTGGAGTAAATGTCTTTTTTTATAATTAAATCGAAAGACTGAAATACTTGCTGGTTGATATTGATAGACATTCCCTTACAGTAACATCAATAACCCCGCGACTGATACTTCCGGTTCATGATGCCCTGTCTTGCGAACAGCAGCAGGAAGATGGCTGTCAGTCCTTCAGCGACAGGGAGCGCGAGCCAGATGCCTGTTGTTCCAAGAAAGACTGGCAGAATAATGATTGCGGCGATCAACAGTATGAATCCACGGAACAGGGTGATTCCGATTGACGGACGCACGTACGCGGTTGACTGGTAATAGGTCATGTAGATGAAATTGAATCCCATGAACAGATAGCCAATAAAAAACAATTGTATTCCTTTAATAGCAAGCTGACGTATTTTTTCGGATTCCACGCCAAAAATTGTAACCAGCCCTCCAGCGCCAAGCCAGCCAATTGCGAGAAACAGAACACCAAGCACAAGCCCTGTAATTTCCGCAATGATTACCGTGTTCTTAATGGATTCGTATTTTTTGGCACCATAGTAAAAGCTGATCATCGGCTGGATAGACGTGCCTATTCCAATAAACGCCAGAAACATAAACGTATGCAAATAATTAATGACTGAAAATGCTGCCAATCCAGTTGTTCCTGCATAATAGGATAAAGCTATATTGTAGCCAATAACGAAAATCCCTGTCCCTGCCTCAGACAAAAAATTTGGAAAACCCATTTTTCCCGTCCTCAGAATGTCAGCTGTCGTCCAACTCATCCGGACAAACTTCAAGCCCGATTCTTTTTTGAAAAAATGTACCGTATAAATCGCTAACCCTGCTGCTGTAGCAATCACAGATGCCAGGGCTGCTCCCGCTACTTCCATTTCCAATATGAAAATCATCCAGTAATTCAGGACAATATTAAGCAGCGCAGATACGACAAGACCTGCCATAGCCAGCTTCGGACTGCCATCATTACGGATAAATATGCTTAATGTAGCTTCCCACCCAAGGATTGGTGCCCACATAAAGATAATCTGCAGATAATCTATTGAATAGGCCAAAGTGTCAGTATTTGCCCCAAAAACCCGGGCAAGCGGTTCAGCGGTTATATAACCAGCAAAACCAATAACCACCATTGCAACTGTAACCAGTGCCATAGAAAGAGTAAACATGCGCCTGGCCCGGATTGTGTCCCGTGCACCGGTAGCAATCGAATATAGCGTCCCTCCACCAATTCCAATCAAAAGCGAAAGAGAGATAATAATCGACCAGACAGGAACAGCAATATTAACACTGGCCAGAGCCACCGCCCCGATGCCGTTTCCGACAAATATGCCATCAATTACAATATTTGCTGACATCAGCATCATACCGATAAGTGTGGGGAGTAAATATTGAAAAAAACTTTTCGTAACACTTTGGGATAATAGTCTTTCTTCTGCTATGCTCATAATGGTTCTCCTGACTTTGAACTTTATGTTCATTTTATAATGTTATTATCAGGAAATCCATAACACGCTATTAAACCGCTCTCCATCGGCTTCCATATGCATCACATATTCATATAAGAAAAAGACTGACTCGGGAAATTGATTATTTCCTGAGTCAGTCTATAGCGTTTTCTTTGTCTTATAGATGTTTCTGAGGGTTCTGCAGGGATCCGTTCATGTAAACTTCAAAGTGCAAATGGATGCCCGTTGAGTTTCCTGTCGTTCCCATAACCCCAATCTTACTACCTTTTTCTACCGTCTGGCCTGGACTCACACTAATGGATGAAAGATGTGCATATACGGTTTTCATTCCGTTATTATGGCTGATTACAATTTTGTTACCATAACCGCCATCCCACCCGGCAGATACGACTGTTCCATTATCAGCTGCCATAATCGTACGATTACTTGGCCGTGCTATATCCATACCCTTATGCATTGACCCCCAACGCATACCAACATTACTGGAGACATATCCACCAACTGCCGGCCATTGCAATTGACCTGTTCCGCGTGATGGTACAACCTTTGTCCCTTTAACGATAATTTTTTTAACCGGTTCTTTTATCGTTTCTTCTTTGACTATTTCTCTGTCGGTTACATTTCCATTACTCATTTTAAGTGCATAATGGACTGATTTCTTACCTTCCTGTCCATCCTGTTTTACTTTCTTATCGCCTTTGTACAGGTCGTCTGATTCAACTATCTCTGTTTTGTAATCAATTGACTCTTCTACCATTTTCTCTTTCTCTACAATGACATTAACAAATGGCTTCAGGTCTGTTACATTAATCTCCTGACCAATCTGCAAAAGACTGTTTTCCTTTAATCCTTTATTCAGCTCCAGCAATTTATCAACGGACAAATCATACTTACTTGCGATAGAACCCAGTACTTCGCCTTTTTTGACCTTGTGTACCTTTTCTTCCAGTGTACCTTTTTCAAGCATCTTCAGTCCTTCTTTAACTGTAAGCATTTTTGCCGGCAAAACTTTTTTCTCTGAAAATGAAACTTTTTCCGATAGTTTTACGTCTGTAATAATAGAATCGCCTACAGATAAAGATAATTCATTTTGCTTCTGCTCTGGCTTATTATCGGGATTGACGTCTCCTTGCTTTTCGGCAAGCTTTTTAAGGACTTTTTTGTCAACGAACTTCTCTTTATATGACTTCAATACCTTGTCAGCTGTCTCCTGGTCCTTAAAATAACCAACCGTATCATCGCCGATATTAAACTCAACTGCTTCAGCTTTAACTGTGAGCTCATCTTTTAGCACGTTTGTTACTTTATTATTATTATATGTAGGGTTGAACACACGCTCAGATACAAATGATACCTTTTCGCCAATGTCCATTGAGAGATTCTCAAATTCTGTTTCATTATTGGTTACTTTTGTATCAATTAGATCCTTAACGATGTTTTTATCATCAACTTTTCCAACATGTTTACCATCTACATAAACGTGGTATACAGTTTCCAGTGAATCATTATCTTCTGCATAAACTGTCGTAAATGTTAAAGAAAGGCCGACACAAGCAGTTATTGCGACTTTTTTCAGCATGTTCAGCTTTTTTCCCGTATTCGCCCTATTGATTATGGGCTCTCTTTTCCCTCTAAGCAATGTGGTATTTCCCCCTTGCAACCTGTCCATATATATTTCTAGTTCAAAAGACTTTCTCAATTTCTTCTACTAATCTACCATAGTTAAAATAGGTATAAAAGAGAACCCGCGAAAATGTAAAGTAATTGTATAATAACTTCCAATTT
Organism: Virgibacillus doumboii; assembly: GCF_902806455.1. Taxonomy (GTDB): domain Bacteria; phylum Bacillota; class Bacilli; order Bacillales; family Amphibacillaceae; genus Lentibacillus; species Lentibacillus doumboii. The sequence goes on from NZ_CADCWQ010000002.1 coordinate 90,803, forward strand.
TTTACTAAAACTGCATCATTTTACTTCTCATTTAGTGTAAATTGTTAATTTTAGTTGCAAATGTGTCTATCTTTTATGACTAATTTTACAATTATATTACAAAGGATTTGACAAAACTAGACTAAAATTACTAGTAAAATGGAAATGATTTGAAATTTTTCTTAAAAAAAAGGAAAGCTGTTCAAATAATGTTGTAATTTTGATTGATTTTCCTGTTCCGTTTTCCTATATTCGGGAAATTTTTCATTTATATTAAAAAAGCTGGACAAAAGTGTTTTATCAAAAAAATCCGAACTAACTGGAAAGCGGTGCATATAACCGCTCCGGAAATATACTTCGCTTTCCGCGGGCGGCTGTTGAGCCTCCTTGCGCTAGCGCGCTGCAGAGTCTCATCTAGGCCTTTCCTCCCGCAGGAGTCTACGTATACTTCCTCCGCTTAGTTCGGATATTGTTCGTCATTGTGATTAACATTTTTGTTATATCCCAGCCTTTTTGTTATTAACTATAAACACTTCGTACAACATTCGTCTGGGAGCGATCTGGTCCGACAGAAAATATCGACAATGGAATTTCAGTAAGTTGTGAAATACGTTCGAGATAGTGTCTGGCATTTTCCGGCAACTCATGAAGACTTTTGACGTCGGTAATATCTTCAGTCCAGCCAGGCATTTCTTCATATACCGGCTCACACTCAGCCAAGATGTTTAAGCTTGCCGGGAATTCATTCAACCGTTCTCCCTTATATTTATACGCTACACAAATCTTCAGTGTTTCGATGCCAGTAAGAACGTCCAATGTGTTAAGTGATAAATCAGTAATGCCGCTGACTCTTCTGGCATGACGAACAACTACACTGTCAAACCATCCTACCCGGCGCGGTCTGCCTGTAGTTGTTCCGTATTCATTACCAGTTTCCCGGATTTGATCACCAATTTCATCATGCAATTCAGTCGGAAACGGGCCATCACCGACACGGGTTGTATAGGCCTTGGACACTCCAACAACATGATTAATTTTCGATGGACCAACTCCCGAACCAATCGTTACACCACCAGCAATCGGGTTTGACGATGTAACAAATGGATATGTCCCTTGATCAATATCAAGCATTACTCCTTGAGCTCCTTCAAATAATACACGTCGGCCATTGTCCAGCGCATCATTTAAAACTACGGATGTATCACAGACATACTCAGCCAGCTGCTGGCCATATTCATAATATTCCTCCAGAATGTTTTCTACCTGGATTGGATCGACCTCGTATACTTTTTCAAATAAGCGATTTTTTTCTTTCAGGTTTTGTTCTAGTTTTGCTTTAAATGTATCTTTTTCCATTAAATCAGCGATGCGAATACCAACCCGCGCTGCTTTATCCATGTACGCTGGTCCAATTCCTTTTTTTGTTGTACCGATTTTATTGGTACCCTTTTCTTCTTCCTGAAGTGCATCCAATTTCAGATGATAGGGCAGAATTACATGTGCACGGTTGCTGATTCTCAGATTATCTGTTGATATATTGCGCTCATGCAGGTATGCAATTTCTTCGGCAAATGCTTTTGGATCAATAACCATTCCATTTCCTAATACACATATTTTGTCATCGAAAAAAATTCCGGATGGGATTAAGTGCAATTTATACGTAACATCATCAAATTTAATTGTATGTCCGGCATTATTGCCACCTTGATAACGGGCTACTACTTCGGCGTTCTGTGAAAGGAAGTCGGTGATTTTACCTTTCCCTTCGTCGCCCCATTGTGTTCCTACAACTACAACTGAGGACATAACGCACCTCCACTGATTATATTATTTGTATTCCAGAAAACAACAGAGTAAGTTTATCAGTTACAGTTGGCTATGTCAATTAAAATACGAACAATATAAACTAAAAACGCTGTATTGTTCGTTAATAATATGTTGCATTATTAAATGTTGTCTTTATTACAATAAATACGTCTTCTGGATGTTTTTGTATTATACGCTATTTACCGGTTATTATGTTTGGGAGGAAATTGAATGCATTGATATTTAATAGCAGACTATTTTTTTAAAGATTATTTGTTTCCAACATAAATGATCTTAATTGCGACGTAACTGCTGGAATGTTTTCTACTAGTACATCCACTTCTTGCCGCGCCGTCCGGGATCATTCCGGGCGATGCTTTCACACCTCCGGGTATCAAGGCGACATCTGCTTAAAAAGTTCGTTTCCCTAATGAAGGACATTTCATTGATGTTTTTATCTCCTTTTATCCTTCATAACTCTTATAAACCACTTTTCTTCATTGTTTTCACTTCCTTTTGTCCTTCATAACTCCGATGAACCACTTTTCTTCATTGTTTTCACTTCCTTTTGTCCTTCATAACTCCGATGAACCACTTTTCTTCATTGTTTTCACTTCCTTTTGTCCTTCATAACTCCGATGAACCACTTTTCTTCATTGTTTTCACTTCCTTTTGTCCTTTACTCAAAATATTTCGCTGTTTATATCTTTTGTGTACAAAAGGCTTTTATGTTTACTGAGGTTGTCAATGCAACAATTAAAAACGTTACGAGATTAACAAATTTAACTGTTTGAGCCTATACTATTGGTTCGAAAGTTGAGTTATCTATAAATAAAAAAGTTTTCCACAAAAAAACAGCCTCATCAAAATGAGACTGTTTTATGCCTGAATTGGCTCTGGTGGGACTTCGCTTTCGGAATAGCGGTGATCCAAGTCGACGAACTTGTTATATTCTTTGACAAACGCAAGCTCCACATTACCTACAGGGCCGTTACGTTGTTTGGAAATTATAATTTCGATAATATTTTGTTTTTCGGATTCCTGATCATAATAATCGTCACGGTACAGAAACCCGACAATATCGGCATCCTGCTCAATACTTCCGGATTCACGCAAGTCGGACATCATCGGTCGTTTATCCTGACGTGATTCCACACCACGTGAAAGCTGTGACAATGCAATTAAAGGCACATTCAATTCACGTGCAAGTGCTTTTAAGGATCGGGATATTTCCGATACTTCCTGCTGTCTGTTTTCTTTGGAGTTGGCACTTCCCTGAATCAACTGCAAGTAGTCAATCAAAATCATGCCAAGACCTTGTTCCTGCTTTAAACGACGGCATTTTGACCTGATCTCGCTGACACGGATACCAGGTGTGTCATCAATGAAAATTCCGGCATTGGACAAGCTGCCCATTGCCATCGTTAATTTACTCCAGTCATCCGCTTCCAGTTTTCCTGTACGCAGTCGCTGTGCATCAATATTTCCTTCTGCGCAAAGCATACGGGATACGAGCTGATCGGCTCCCATCTCCAAGCTGAAAATAGCCACATTTTCATCGGTATTGATAGCAACATTTTGCGCAATATTTAGTGCGAAGGCTGTTTTACCCACGGATGGACGTGCAGCAACAATGATTAAATCATTCCGCTGAAAACCTGACGTAATTCGGTCCAAATCACGATAGCCGGTTGGAATGCCTGTCACATCCGCATCTTGATGCTGCAGCTGCTCAATATTATCATATACCTCAATAAGGACGTCTTTTATCGACTTAAATGCACCGGAATTTTTTCTGCCTGATACTTCAAGAATATTTTTCTCAGCTTCATTTAATACATCCTCAACGTCTTCTTCGTTTGCAAATCCTGATGTAACAATATCGGTAGCTGTACGGATGAGCCTTCTTAGTAATGACTTCTCTTCTACTATTTTGCTGTAATAAACAATATTTGCTGCTGTCGGGACACTTCCCGCCAAATCAGACAAATATGCTACACCGCCTGCTTCATCCAACTTCTTTTCATTGGATAAAGACGTTGTAACCGTAACAAGGTCAATCGGCTCTCCTCTGTCGGTGAGCTTCATCATGGTTTCAAATATCCGCTGATGGCTCGCACGGTAGAAATCCTCAGGCAGTAAAAGCTCTGATGCTGCTGACAATGCTTCAGGTTCCAGAAATACAGCACCAAGAACCGCCTGTTCTGCTTCTATATTATGTGGTGGTGTACGGTCATTCCATACTTCACTCATCGATTTTCCCCCTCACGGAAAAAACAAGACTTAAACATACAATCAATCAATCGTCTTATTCCTCCACTACATGGACCTTTATCGTGCCGGTTACTTCTTTATGCAGCTTCACAGGCACATCCGTATATCCTAATGCCCGGATTGGGCTGTCCAGTTCGATTTTCCGTTTATCAATTTTATAACCATATGATTTTTTCAAAACTTCGGCAATTTGCTTGCTGGTAATTGAGCCGAATAAACGTCCGCCGTCACCGGATTTCGCTTTTATATCAACGGTAATTTCAGCTAGTTCCTTTTTCAGACGCTCCGCTTCATTTACTTCTTCCTGAGCCTCTTGTTTCTGTTTCTTCTTTTTGGCTTCCAATGCCTTCATATTGCCTGCAGTAGCTTCTTCGGCCAGGTTGTTTTTCAATAAATAATTTCGGGCATAACCGTCAGAGACGTTTTTTACCTCGCCTTTTTTACCTTTTCCTTTTACATCCTTTGTGAAAATTACTTTCATTCTGTTTCCCCTCCTTCAAAATACTCTTCCAATATATCCTTTAAAAGGGCTTCCGCATCATCTATAGTTGTATCTTCAATTTGCGTAGCAGCATTTGTTAAATGTCCGCCGCCATTCATTTTTTCCATAATAATCTGCACATTTACCTCTCCGAGTGATCGGGCACTAATCCCGATTCTATCATCACTTCGCTCAGATATAACAAATGATGCGTTAATACCACTCATTGTAAGAAGTGTATCAGCAGCCTGTGCAATCAATACACCATCATACACTTCGTCAGGTTTCCCTTTTGATATGGCTAATGAATCCCGGTATACTTCAGCACGTTCGATCAGCTTGCTTCGCTTAATATAAATATCCAGATCTTCCTTCATAAACTGCTGTACCAAGACAGTGTCTGCACCTTTTGACCGTAAATAGGATGCCGCATCAAACGTACGTGACCCTGTTCTTAGCGTGAAACTTTTCGTATCTACAATGATACCGGCAAGTAGCGCCGTCGCCTCCAGCATTTTCAGTTTCAGATTTTTCGGCTGATATTCCAGTAATTCTGTTACCAATTCTGCTGTTGAGGATGCATATGGTTCCATGTATACAAGTGTTGGATTATCGATAAATTCTTCCGCACGACGGTGGTGATCGATAACCACCTTGTATTCCGATTTATTTAACAATCGTTCATTAGCAACCATTGATGGTTTGTGTGTATCCACAACAACTACCAGGCTCCGGCTTGTAATCAATGCTTCTGATTCTTCCGGGTCAATAAAGTCTTCCCACAGTTCTTCGTCTTCCTTCAATGACTCAACTAACCGGAAAACACCCGTATCAACATCATCCGGATCAAACACAACGTATCCTTCAACACCGTTTATCCTTGCAATATTTAAAATACCGATAGCTGCACCAAGAGAGTCCATGTCCGGTGCTTTGTGTCCCATAATAATGACATTATCACTTGCTTTAACAAGCTCTTTTAACGCATGAGAAATAACACGCGCTCTTACACGTGTCCGTTTTTCCATCGGATTGGTTCTTCCGCCATAAAAACGGACTTTGCCGGTATCATCTTTTATCGTAACCTGGTCACCGCCACGTCCAAGTGCCAAGTCAAGACTGGACTGTGCTAATTCACCCAGCGTCGGCAGCGTTGTGTTTCCCACACCCACCCCAATACTTAATGTTACCGGGATATTTTGTTCAGCATTTAGTCCACGGACCTGATCCAGAATATCAAACTTCGATTTTTCTAATTTGTCCAAGGTTTCTTTCGTCGTTACCGCCAGGAAGCGATCCTGTGAAGTACGTTTTAAATATATTCCATAATCGTTGGACCAATTATTCAGTACGGAAGTCACCTTTGAATTAAGCTGACTTTTCAGTGTATCATCCATGTTTTGGGTAATTTCTTCATAGTTATCCAGAAAAATAATGGCTAATACCGTTTGTTCATTATGATAAAGTGTCTGTATTTCGGATTGTTTTGTCCGGTCAAATAAATACAGTAAACGCTCATCTTTTTTTATTGTTGTCTGGAACTGATACCCATCTATTTCAAACCATATTTCATCATCGTTTTCCTTTACTCTTGATACTAAATCATCGGCAAGTCTGTTAAGTGAACTTCCCACAAGTGTATCTTCTTCAGCAAAACGGTTCATGTACGGGTTAGCCCACTCAATCGAATAATCTTCATTATATAATAGGATTCCGATTGGCATTTCCAGTAATGCCTCTTCCCCGACCCGTTTAACCCGGTGCGAGAGAGTTGAAATATATTCTTCCGTTTCATTCTGTAATCTTCTGACTGTTTGTATACTATAATAAATTGCCGCAGCTAAAAACAGTGTCATCAACAGACCAATCATCCACTGATAATACCATATTACACTAAGCAAAATGACCGACAGCAAGTAAATAACCCACAAGTGTCTGCCCAGTTCTGGTATGCCTTTATTGTCCTGCATAAAATCAGCTCCTACTGCTTAGCTTAACTCCCACTCACTTTTTATCCCTGGATAAGCGGTCTCTAAGTGAAAAGCCTATGTCAATTATACCTAACAAACGTACAAGGTAAAGTAAGAGAAATGGTATGAGTAATGTCACTATAACACATACAATCGGCACTGCCTTTGACATTTTTTTATGATGAGCATAGAAAAAAATAAAAGAGAAACCCTGCAGTGTCATTAACATTCCCGTAAGCATCAGTACATTGTTTACAGCTAAATATAACGTGCCGGACGTATCCAGTTCAAAGAATGTGAAGATCAGCGAAAAGAAATAAATCCAGACTAGTGAAACCGGCAGACGAAACATACGAAACGGCGGAAACTTAAGCCGCTTCTTTTCTAAACGATTAATTATTTTATAACTGATCCACTGACTGATAAACGCTAATAAAATAGCGACAAATGCTATTATGACCGGAATGAGATCTGTTAACATTCCAAGCTGTTGCTCGATCAACTCCAGTTGTTCCTCGGTCTGGCCAGCGAGACCAAATTGCTCCATCAAGTCTTTGCTCGTTTGCAATGACTGGTTGATCATTTGATCGATTTCGCTCATTATATTTACCTGAAAAACAAACTGGCTAAATACAACTATAAACAATAGCCCTGCTACAAACCCGATTGTTCCTCGCGCCCATGTTTCATATGCTGACAGCTTTTTGTGGATGGAAACACCAACCATTATGCCCCCAATTCCCATTAATACAGTTATTGGCAGGGAAAATACACTTGCAAAAAGAATGGATAAACCGACAGCAACCAAAAACATTAAAACGGACGGTTTCAAACCATGTTTTGCAGCAAATATGACAAAAGGCACAGGCAGCAGAAAAGTAGCTATCATCGTTATCACGGGAACAAAAGCTGCTATTAATAGCAGCGTGATGTAGATTGCCGTGAGCATTGCTCCTTCTTTTATTATTTTTGATTGGTTCATTTATTGCACCTACATATCTATAATTATCTCATTATAATATGATAACACGATTTAGGTCATAATTGGTATTTGAAATATAGAAACCAGATATTTCCCGGGAAATTAAATGTAGAATTTTGTAGAAAAGGTTTAAAAGTCATGGAATTTTCATGCCCGGGAAGCGATTTTATCGTTAATTTTTATTATAATGGAACTGTTCGACGATTCTACTGTTGTCTAAAAATTTTTAAATGAAAGCGTTTGGATAACTGGACTGCCGGGTCAGCCACGTCCAGCTCCAGCACCCAGCGACTAGTGGACTTACTTCACCTCCGTACGATAAGTCAACATCGATTCGCGGTTTAAGGTAGGCCGACTAAAACCGGCCTTTGCGGCCAACGTCGGCATACCCCTGATGCAGGGGCATGTTTCCTTTATCTCCTGCGGCTCAGTCCAGTCCATACGTCGCTAACCGGGCGCCTCCGCTTTTGTTCTTAAGGAATGAATTGATTATAATGATTTTTTTGCAGGTATTTCTAAAAAGTATTAAACTGCCAAATAAGCAGGCAATGTTTAAATTAAATCGGATTGGAATGGACATTACGTTAATATACATGTTCATTCTAATGTTGATTGTTTCGATCCCTTCCCTGGTTGACCGGCTCACGGCGACCAGTGGACCGAGTGCTGATTTACATTTATTCTTGCTGCTTGTATACTTTTTCATATTTTATTACTTACCGATAACGTTGATGGTATTTGCAATGATTTCACTTATTGCTTACATTGGAACACTGATTGCCAAGTTGCTCAGGCGGAAGGTCAGATTTCAAATACTTTGGAAAATGACTGCGTACACAACGACAATCCCGTTTTTATTGTATACAATTATTGCATTAATCTATCCGATTGAAGCTACATATTTATGGTTATTTTTAGTTTATTCGCTGCTCTTCATTATAAAAATAATCACTGTCTATCCAAAACGCAAAAAACGATAATAGGAGTTTTATTTATGAAATACATAACAGGTACTATTCTTGTAATAGCTTTATTATTGTCTGGCTGCAGCAACCAGCAAAGCTCAGAAGAACATAAAGTATTCATATCTGCTGCCGCAAGCCTTTCCGGGGTGTTGTCTGAACTAACTGATGCGTTTAAATCCGAACATCCAAATACGACATTAACAATGAATTATGGCGCATCCGGAAAACTCACGCAGCAAATTCAGCAGGGTGCCCCGGTTGATGTGTTTCTTTCTGCAGATCAAAAGTGGATGGACAACCTGGCTGATCAGGATATGATTATGGAAGACACAAGAACCGATTTTACTACAAATAAACTGGTACTTGTGGCGAATAATAATGCGACATTTTCAATTGATTCACTTCAGGATCTGCCAACAAGTGGACTAAATCAAATCGGCATCGGAAATCCGGAAAGTGTTCCTGCCGGTGATTATGCAAAACAGGCACTTTCTGGAAGTGGAATTTGGGATGAGATAGAAGGACAGCTCGTCTATGCAAAGGACGTTAGACAGGTACTTACATACGTTGAATCCGGTAACATGGATATTGGTTTTGTATATGCAAGTGATTTGGAACGGTCCGAATTGGTTAAAAAAATTTCAGCGATTGACGAATCATTGTATGATCCAATTGTTTATCCTGCTGCGGTAATGTCTTCAAGTGATACAGTTGAACAGGCACAAAAGTTTATTGAATTTTTACAGACTGACGAGGCACAATCGATATTTGCTGAGTATGGGTTTGGTTTTTAAAGGTGGGAATGGATATGGATTATACACCGTTATTTCTGTCATTGAAAATTGCCGGTATCGCTACGGTAATCGTGTTTGTGGTCGGTATCTTTCTAGCCAGAATTATCGCACGCAATCATTTCCCGGGAAAACGAATCCTTGAATCACTGCTGATGCTTCCATTAGTCCTGCCGCCTACTGTGGTTGGTTTCGGCCTTCTCTACCTTTTCGGCCAGAATGGACCACTGGGGAGTTTGTTACTTGATTGGTTTGATTTACAAGTTGTGTTTACCTGGATTGGGGCAGTTATCGCGGCTATTGTCGTTTCCTTCCCATTAATGTACCAGAGTGCGGCCGCTTCCTTTCAAAACTTCGACCGGAATATTGAAAATGCTGCCTTAACGATGGGTGCTTCCAAATGGAAGGTATTCCGGACGATAACTTTTCCGCTTGCATGGCCGGGATTGCTGGCCGGATTAGTATTAACCTTCGCTCGTGCATTGGGGGAATTTGGTGCGACCTTAATGATTGCCGGCTACATACCAAATCAAACAGAAACGATTCCCCTCGCCATTTACTTTGCTGTCGAAGCAGGTAATATGAAATCAGCAACATTCTGGGTTATCGGAATTATTGCAGTTGGATTCAGTGCCATACTCTGGCTGAATTGGTGGAGCGGACGGAATATCTTACGGTTTACCAGTGACAAATGATAGGTGTGATGAACAATGCTTTCACTGGATATAAAGAAAAAAATTAATGGCTTTAAGCTTGATGCCGCATTTGATGTTGACAGGGAAATTGTTGTTTTGTTCGGACCATCCGGAGCCGGCAAGACGACCGTTTTAAATTGTGTTGCAGGACTTATTCATCCGGATTCAGGAAAAATCGCGCTAAATGAACGAGTTCTCTTTGAAGAAAAACAAAAACCCCTGCCTGTACAAAAACGGCAAATTGGCTATTTGTTTCAGAATTACGCCCTGTTTCCGCATATGACTGTTGAGAAAAATATAAGATACGGCATGAAAGATGAAGGGCTTGTTAATTCGCTGGTGGAAGTTGTGGGGATAAACCATTTACTTGATCGTTATCCCGAAAAGATATCCGGCGGTGAAAAACAGCGTGTCGCCCTGGTCCGGGCATTAGCAACCAAACCCGAAGCACTTCTATTGGACGAGCCATTTTCCTCTCTCGATGACAAGACGAAGGAAGAATGTCAAAACGAATTATTGCGACTACACGATGTATGGAAGATACCTATTATTATGGTGACACATGACTATGAAGAAGCTAAGAAACTAGGGGATCGGATACTTATATTGGAAGATGGAAGATTGATAAGATAGCTACTTTTTTTAAATGACAGTTTTCCGCAGATTGTTGCTGCTGTTTATATACAATCGGTGCTCAAGCTGATTCAATCAGGCTGCACCCCTCCAAGAAAAGATTGCTCGTCGCTTTTCACGATCAGCTCTTTAGATTGTAATTTACTCTTTTACTATGGTTGTTTGAAGATATCAACTGCGATGCACTGTAAAAAATAATTGAGTGCTAGAACACCGCTGCGGAAATACACTTCGCTTTCACACCTCCGGGTACCAAGGCGACATCTGCTCAAAAAGTACGTTTTCGCAGTGTCTTCTTAGCCGTGGGCGGCTGATGAGCCTCTCCGTGTTGTCACACTGCGAGTCTCACCTAGGCCTCTGCTCCCACAGGAGTCTCCGTGTATTTCCTCCGCTGGATTAGGACTTAACCAATAACTCCATAAACTGATGATATTTATGAGCTAAAACAGCGTTTACGTGACATTTTATATCAATAACGAGGTTAAAAAGCAACAAAATTTACGAAAACACCTTTACTTTACCCAATATAACATCCTTTTGTTAAAAACAAAAAAAGCCTTTTGACAGTTGAATGCTGTCAAAAGGCTTTTTTATATCATTATTCTGCTACGTATGGCAATAGTGCCATTGTGCGAGCACGTTTGATTGCTTTGGTAAGTTTACGCTGATATTTTGCAGATGTTCCAGTTACACGACGAGGAAGAATTTTTCCGCGTTCTGAAATGAAACGTCTCAGCAAATCAACGTCTTTATAGTCAATGTGTGTAATTCCGTTCGCTGTGAAGTAACACACTTTACGACGCTTTGCACGTCCGCGACGAGCTGCCATGAGAAACCCTCCTTTTTTACTTTTACCATTTTAATTAAAATGGTAAATCATCGTCTGATATATCGATAGGCTCCCCATTATTTTCAAATGGGCCACCCTTTTCGTTTTGATTTTGGTTCATTTGGTTCTGATTCTGGCTTTGATTTTGCTGGAATCCTGATGTTTGCTGGTCTCCTCTATTTTGTGCAGAACCTTTTGATTCAAGGAACTGAATATTTTCTGCAACAATTTCTGTTACAAATGCAGTTCTACCTTCTTTTGTTTCGAACGTACGTGTTTGAACACGTCCGTCAACACCAATCATACTGCCTTTTTTCATGTAATTAGCCAGATTTTCAGCCGCCCTGCGCCAGACAACACAGTTAATAAAGTCCGCTTCACGGTTACCCTGCTGGTTTGAAAAAGGCCGGTTTACTGCTATGGTAAAGTTGGCTACAGCCACTCCGTTTGGTGTATAACGCAGATCAGGATCCTTCGTTAATCTGCCGACAAGTACGACACGATTCAACATCAGAACCACCCCTTATTATTGATCATCTTCCCGAATTGCCATGTGACGCATAATATCATCAGAAAACTTCGCTTGGCGATCAAATTCATTGATAGCATTTTCATCACCGCTAAAGTTAATGATTACATAGTATCCATCACGATAGTCATTGATTTCATATGCAAGACGTTTCTTGCCTTTTTCATCAACTTTATCAATTTCCGCCCCATTATCAGTCAATACTTTGTTGAAGCGCTCAATTAAAGCTGTTTGAGCTTCCTCTTCAATGTCCGGGCGGATGATATACATGATTTCGTATTTTCTCATCCGTTACACCTCCTTTTGGTCTTAGCGGCTCTTTTTCCCTGAAAAGAGCAAGGAGTAATATTTACTTTCATTACTCACAATAGTGTATTATACCAAATCACATTTTAAAAAACAACCATTCGAGGGATCCTGATTATACGTTAAAACGGAAGTGAATAATATCGCCATCTTTTACGATATATTCCTTACCTTCCAGGCGAACCTTACCATTTTCCCGCGCTTTTGCCATCGTCCCCGCTTCGATAAGATCATCATAGGATACAGTTTCTGCACGGATAAAACCTTTTTCAAAGTCAGTATGAATAATTCCTGCTGCCTGTGGTGCCTTTATCCCTTTACGGAACGTCCATGCACGCACTTCCGGCTCACCAGCTGTAAAATACGTTGCCAGACCCAGTAAACTGTACGAAGCTTTAATAAGCTTGTCCAATCCTGATTCAGCAATGCCCAAATCCTCAAGGAATTCTGCTTTTTCTTCCTGTTCCAATTCAGCAATTTCCTCTTCAATTTTTGCACAAACAACAATTACTTCCGCGTTTTCATTAGCTGCGTATTCTTTCACCTTTTGTACATTTTCATTGGCATCAGGTTCAGCTACTTCATCTTCACTTACATTGGCAACATACAATGTTGGTTTCGTTGTCAGCAAATGAAGCCCTTTTACCAATTTCCACTGCTCTTCGGTGAATTCCAGTGCTCGTGCCGGTTTTTCTGCCTCAAGTCCTTCCTTCAGTTTTGAAAGAACATCATATTCGGCTAAAGCTTCCTTATCTTTTTGTCTGGCAAGTTTCTCAACCCGCTGAAATCGCTTGTTGACTGTTTCCAGATCTGCTAAAATAAGCTCCAGACTAATGATTTCAATATCATCAATCGGGTTAATCTGTCCTGACACATGTGTTATATTGTCATCCTGAAAACAACGGACAACCTGGCATATTGCGTCCACCTGACGTATGTGGGATAGAAACTGATTCCCCAGTCCTTCTCCTTTACTTGCGCCTTTTACAATTCCGGCAATATCGGTAAACTCAAATGCCGTCGGGACGGTTTTCTTCGGATTTACTAATTCTGTTAATTTATTTAAGCGATTGTCAGGTACTTCTACAATACCCACATTCGGATCGATAGTAGCAAACGGATAATTCGCTGCTTCTGCACCAGCCTGTGTAATGGCATTAAACAATGTTGATTTACCAACATTGGGAAGTCCGACAATTCCTGCTGTCAAAGACATTCAACTTTCACTCCTTAAGGATTCCATTCATATGAACGCGTTAGTCATATCAATTATAGATACAAGATTATAAATTGACAAGCAATCAAAAAACAAAAATAGGCAACCGAAGTTAACCTATTTTTGTTCTTTACCCTATTAATTTTTCTATTTTTATCTCTCTATATAGACATATTTTACTATTTTTCCTGTCAGATAGTCAATTTTTACGATTTATTCTTCAGCATTTTTTAGGACTTTTTTCATCTTCTTTGTAAAATCTTTACGTGGAATCATCACACTATGATTACATCCCATACATTTAATCCGGATATCCATCCCCATTCTGATGATTTTCCAGCGGTTTTCGCCGCAGGGATGCTGTTTTTTCATTTGAACAATATCATTTAATTCAAATTGTTTATCTGCCATTTTACTCGTCCCCTTTATGTTCCTGACCACGTTGTATTTCCAATGATGTTGGTTCCTGATGCCTGGAATACATGACAAGACGCGGTGCAGGTATTTGAATATCATGACTATAGAGAGCATCCTGAGCTTCCTTTCGGATAATGCGTGCTCCTGCCCACTGATATTCCGGCAGCGTTTCGGCAATAACCCGAATGACGTAATGGGATGTCTCCAATGTTTGAACACCGATAATTTCCGGAACGTCAACAATTACTTCATATTTATCCGGCAGTGTTTTACTTACATCATCGATAATTTTCTCAGCTCTGTAAATATCACTTTCATATGGTACATTTACATCAACCACTGCCAGTCCATTATGAACGGAATAATTTGTTACCTGGGTTACATTTCCATTTGGCAGTACATGCTGTTCACCTGTCCAGCTTTTTATTTTGGTTGTCCGCATGCCAATTTCCTCAACCGTTCCTTCAGCTCCAGAAGTTAGAATATAGTCGCCAACCGAAAACTGATCTTCAAATATAATGAAGAATCCGGAAATAATGTCGCGGACAAGATTTTGCGCACCAAAGCCGATAGCCAGTCCGGCCACACCAGCACCTGCCAGCAGTGCACCGATTTCCAGTCCAAGTGCGCCATCAAGAATCATAATGATTGCAATGAAATAAACGGTATATTTCAATGTATTTTTGATCAGTTTTGTTAACGTGACCTCTCTTCTTTCTGTCATGCGAAATGGTCCGCTCGATCTGCTTTCAAAAATACGGTCAATAAGTTTATTTCCGATACGAACAACAATTAATGCAAGTATTGTAATGGCGATTATTTTCAGTATTGCCCCACCAATTGCAATCCAGAGTTCAGGGCCTGATAAGTAATCCCAGAATTCTTCCATTTTCTTATTGATAAAATCCACGTTATAACCTCCGCCCGACGTTCAGTATATAACTAGATTTTACAATAACCACTCATTCTTTTAAAGAAATGTGGAGTCACGTGCGTTTTTCTTCCATTTTATTCCAAATTGGATATAATAGTAGTCTTGTTAATACATACAAGTTTAGTATCCCATATAATGGATATATGTAGGCTATTAAAGTAGAAAATCCTAACGTTGATAACGGAATCATTGCTGCCAGGATAATGATTACATAAAACCAAATTGGCATATTCCAAACACTTTGCAGCCTTGATACGATCCCCAATATGCCTGCTGCAGCTGTCGTAAAAATCGCAAACCACAGTAGTACAGACATAAAGATCATCATACCAAACGGATAGTGTTTAAGGATTGCAAACAACGGAATCTCATACAGCAAAAGTTCATCAGCTATTTGAATCAGGCTGTTATTGTATATAAACGAAATGATACCAAGGATCAATCCACTTCCGATTGACGCGATCCATACCTCCTGTTTTGTCTTAACTTTGTTACCAATAGCTCCCAACACTGCAATCAGCGGTAAAATATTTAAAGCTGTAAATGAAAAAGCCGCAGTCCAATTACGCTGTTCCTGTAAATGGGAGAACAATTCCAGCGACTGATCCCTGGTAAACAGGAGTAAAATATATAATAGACCGCCAAGTAAAAGTGGCAGGATCAGCTGATTCATTGCCAGCAGTCCACCAATGTCTTTAATAAACAAAACAATTAACGCAATGGCTATAACCAATACTCCCCACCAATAAGAGAAATTAAAAGCTTGTCCGGTCGCACCGCTCCCCGCAATCATCACAACAGTTGTCGTAAATAAGTATAAAAAAATCATGACATCATAAATTTTCGTTAGTTTGACTCCCACGATATCCTGAAGAACCGGTAAATAATCACTTGATTTTTTTTCATGGCTTATTTTCATAATTACATTACAGCTAAGTGAAAAAAATAGCATAAATAACAAAATAGCAAGTCCACTTTCATGACCAAAAAACTGCCATAACTCTCTTCCGGAAGCATAACCTGCACCAATTGTTGTACCAATTATTAAAAACATCCATTTCAGACCAGCTCTCCACATTGCATTTCCTCCATTATTTTTTTTCTTATATACGTATAGATTGATAATTTTCTCCGTATACTTATACCAATATGTTTGTGGAGGATAAGCTATGAATCTTATGAATCGTTTTGTTCCAAAAAATGAAAAAGTCCAAATGTTACATACCGATCCCAACCTGTTAAGTGTCATGAGTGAAAAAATAATATCCTGGTTTCCAAACGTACCTCGCGAATACGCCGTTGTTTGTATTGGAACAGATCGTTCGACCGGTGATGCATTAGGCCCGCTCACGGGGACTTTTTTATCGGAAAAGCGACCAAAACACATCAGTGTGTATGGTACACTGGATGACCCGGTCCATGCGACCAACTTAAAAGAATACATCAAACTAATAAACGTACAGCATAAAAAACCGTATATCATTGCCGTTGATGCCTCGTTAGGTAAAGCGACATCGGTTGGAAGCATTATTTCGGACATTGGTTCATTGAAGCCTGGTGCTGCTTTAAACAAAGAACTTCCTTCCATTGGCGATATTCATATTACCGGTGTTGTAAATATAAGCGGATTTATGGAGTATTCTATTTTGCAGAACACGAGGCTTTCTCAAGTGGTGGACATGGCTAAAAGTGTAGCAGCATTACTGGAGAAGGTCGATCACGGATTATCACATAGTCATCCATTTCCTGCAATTGTAGCTTCGAGGTATAGAAGCAAAAGCGTGGAACATTAAATAGTATAATAAAGAGGCTGGGACAAAAGTTTTTTATCAAGAGGAATATCCGAACATACTGGAAAAGATGCAAACAACCACCCCGGAAATACACTTCGCATTATCCATACATTGTTCATTTCTTATGCTAGACGTTTTTGGTATGTCCCAGCCTTTTTGTCATAACGGCTCTTTTCGTAAATTTTGTTGCTTTTTAATTCCAGCGGCGGACTAACACTCATATAAAATTTAACTTGCAGTTTATATCATTTTTATCAAAAACAACAATCTATACGAAAACAGCGTACTAAAAAGAAACAATCCCTTATAAAATTTGGGACACTTCTTTTCAGGGCCTCCCCTGCTAGTGGTACGATCTGATAGTAATTTTATATTGAATCTGATACATAGTCAGCGAATTCTTTAAAATTGTAAATAGATGTAATAGACAATGCCAACTGTCAGAATTGAAGGCAATAAATTACCAACCCGTATTTGTATTAATTTTAATAGATTTAAACCGATTGCTACAATAAGCAGTCCACCTACTGCTGTCAATTCTGTAATCAATCCGTTTAAAAAGGTTTCCGGCAGCCACTTTTCAATTTGGGTTGCCAATAAAGCTATCGAGCCCTGATAAAGAATTACTGGAATAACAGAAAATATGACACCGAATCCTAACGTAGTAGTTAAAACCAGTGCAACAAAACCGTCAATAACTCCTTTTGTAATAAGAACCTCATGGTCACCCCGAAGCCCGCTGTCCAAAGCACCAATTACGGATAATGCTCCAATCACAAAAATTAATGAGGCTGTTATAAATCCCTGTGCAACACTAATATTGTCATTCGTTGTCGCAAATCGCCTTCCAATCCAATTTCCGAGTCGATTCAACCATTCTTCCAATTGAATGAATTCTCCTATTAAAGCACCTGTCAGTAAACTTAATAGAACAACAATAATAGATTCAGTTGAAAAGGCCATTTGCATTCCTATTAAAATAACAGCAAGTCCGATTCCGTGCATAACGGTTTCTTTATATTTTTCCGGTATTTTTGTAAAAAACAAACCTATTAAACTGCCAGCAATGATACACGCTCCGTTAACCAGTGTTCCGTATAACGCCATAGCTACATCTCCATCTGTCTGTATTAAATCATGTTATATGATTCCACTATCTCCTTTATTGCCTGAACGAAACTATCAATTTCTTTTTCTGTATTATACATGCTAAGGCTCGCTCTGACTACACCCTGTTCGATTGTGTACATTGTTTCATGTGTAAGCGGACTGCAATGTATACCAGAACGAACTGCTATCTGATAATGGGAATCAAGAATCATTGCAATTTCCTGTGAAGGTATTTCAAGTACATTAAAAGCAACAATGGGCATCCGGTCAACACATTCATCAGGTCCATAACAAGTAACACCATTTATATTTTTCAGTTCTTTTAATAGTTTTTTTGTTAAAATTGTTTCACGTGGAACATTCTCATTTTCTCTTGTCTCATATACTGATAGAGCAGCATTTAACCCAGCTATTCCAGGTGTATTTAATGTTCCGCTTTCCAGTTTCTCAGGCCATTGTGATGGCTGGGAAGGATTTTCAGAAAAAGTACCTGTCCCTCCATGCTGTATTGGTGAAAGATCAATAGCTCCTTCAACCAGTAACATTCCAGTGCCCTGTGGACCTAATAATCCTTTGTGTCCCGGAAATGCCATCATATCAATTCCAAGCTCTTTCATATTGATTGGTATATGCCCGGCCGTTTGTGAAGCATCTACGAGAACAAGGACATTATTTTGCTTTGCAATAGCACTAACCTCTTTAACAGGTATAAGTGAACCGGTGACATTTGAAGCGTGTGTCATGGCAATTAATCTTGTGCTTGGTTTAATAGATTTTTCAACACCATCCAAAAACTCCTCATTTTTGTCTTTCCATTCAATGTATGAAACATCTACATTATACGTATTCTTTATATTTTCAAGTGGTCTTCGGATGGAATTATGTTCAAATGATGTAGAAATAATATGATCGCCTTCATTCCAATTCATTCCTTTAATTGCCTGATTTAAAGCAGCCGTTGCATTATTAAAGAATACAGCTTTTCTTGGATTACTGCATCCAAATATACGTGCAGCCCTCTCTCTTGTCTCCCGAATAATCAATTCAGCTTGTCTTGCCAGCAGGTGGCTGCCCCTGCCTGGATTTGCACCTACTTCGTTAAGTGCATATATCATTGCCTCCCCTACTTCAGGGGGTTTTGGAAATGAAGATGCGGCCTGATCAAAATATATCATGAATTTACCACTCCATTTCAGAATGTAGAATGAGAATAAAAAAAGACTGACGCTGGAAATTCAATCAAACTAGTCAGTCTTGTACTATTTATTACTTGTCAATTGTTTCCAAAATACGCTGTAAATCATCATTTGAGTAAAACTCAATTTCAATTTTTCCTTTTCGCTTACCCTGGTTTATCGTAACTGCTGTGCCAAGACGGTCGCGTAATATCGACTCTCTTTCTTGCAGGAAAATATCCTTCTTCGGCTTTTCTTTTTTCTTAATTGCTTTATCATTCATCTTAACGATCAACTGTTCAACCTGTCGTACATTTAATTTTTCTTTTCGAATTTTGTTCACTAAGGGCAGTACTTTTTCTTTATCTTTTACACCTAGTAAGGCACGTCCATGCCCCATGGAAAGTTCACCGTTATTTATATTAGCGACAACCTGCTCCGGTAAGGAAAGTAAGCGAACAATATTAGCAATATGCGATCTGCTCTTTCCCAGTCGTTTGGACAATTCATCTTGAGTTATTCCCAATTCATTCATTAAATTGGAATATGCATGTGCCTCTTCAATCGGTGTCAGATCCTCACGCTGCAGATTCTCCAGCAAAGCAACTTCCATCATTTTTTCATCAGTTAATTCTTTAACAATGGCAGGAATGCTTTCCAGTGCAGCTTCTTTTGCGGCGCGGAAACGACGTTCTCCAACTACGATTTCATACCCTTTGATGCTCTTACGGACAATTAACGGCTGAATGATACCATATTCCAGTATGGAATCCTTCAATTCTTCTATAGCGTCTGCATGAAACGTTTTTCTTGGTTGATAGGGATTCGGCCGACATTCATTAACAGGTATCTCCTGTATAGTATCATCATCTTTCTCTTCTATATCCGGAAAAAAAGCATTAATACCTTTACCTAACCCTCTCGCCATTACTAATCACTTCCTTCGCTAATTCGAGATATACCTCGGCCCCTCTTGACTTGGGATCATACGTAATAATTGGTTCTCCATGGCTGGGAGCTTCACCTAAGCGCACATTTCTGGGAATGACTGAATTATATACTTTATCCTGGAAATATTTTTTCACTTCTTCAATTACTTGAATACCAAGGTTCGTACGAGCATCAAGCATTGTAAGTAAAACTCCTTCAATCATTAGTTGTTTGTTCAGGTGTTTTTGTACCAGACGAATGGTATTCAACAACTGGCTTAATCCTTCCAATGCATAGTATTCGCATTGTACCGGTATTAAGACAGTATCCGCGGAAGTTAGTGCATTGATTGTAAGTAATCCTAATGAAGGTGGACAATCGATAATGATATAATCATACGCTTCTTTAAGATTTTCCAATGCTTTCTTCAAACGTATTTCACGTGAAATAGTAGGAACTAATTCAATTTCAGCTCCGGAAAGTTGAATTGTGGCAGGTATTATGTCTAAATTTTTAACCTGTGTAGGTACACAAACCTTTTCTGCAGGCAAGTCCTCTACTAAAACATTATAAATACATTGATCCATATCGGCTTTATTAATGCCAACTCCACTGGTAGCATTACCCTGGGGATCAATATCCACTACTAGAACTTTATTTTGCAAATGTGCAAGGCCTGCACTTAAGTTTACCGCTGATGTTGTTTTTCCTACGCCACCCTTTTGATTTGCAATGGCAATTATTTTTCCCATGCTGTCACCTACCTAAACTCTATACTTATTATTCTATCATTTTTTTAAACAAAAGACTTATTAAAAATACCTTTTGTAAGAAAAATTTAATTTTATATTTATTATTTTCGTTGAAAGACCTTGCAGCAACCAGACCGAATTAAAAACCACTCACCTTATTCCTCAAAGATGAATGGTTATTATTTTGCATTGTTATTAATTATATGATTTTAGGATAAAAGCATTGTTTACTTCTTTTTAGGAATTTTTATAGTAATTTGGTAATAATCTTCCTGGTCTTCTTCGTCTGTTTCAACGTCAATTCCTGTGTCGGATACCATATTCAATGATTGGCGAATCGTATTCATAGCGATTCTTATATCTTTATTGACACCTTTTAACTTAGGGCGTTTTTTCTTAGCCGGTTTTTCATTTGGCTTATCCAATTTAGCGATATATTCTTCCGTCTGTTTTACATTAAAATGGTTATCAAGTATTGCCTGCAATACTACTATTTGTGTTTCCGGCTCATTAAGTTTTGTCAGTGCCCGCGCATGGCGTTCCGTAATTGATTTATCAAGGATTGCCTGTTGCACTTCTTTTGGCAGCTTTAACAACCGCAACTTGTTAGCGATGGTTGATTGGTTTTTTCCAAGCCTTTGTGCTAACGCTTCCTGGGTTAATGAATGCAACTCCAACAAACTTGAATATGCATTTGCTTCCTCGATCACTGTTAATTCTTCACGTTGAAGGTTTTCTATCAATGCAACTGATGCCGTTTCAGCATCATTCATTCCTCGAATGATTACGGGGATGTTTTCCCAGTCCAATAACTGAACAGCACGCCACCTTCGTTCACCTGCAATAATTTCATAGTTTGCTTCGTCATCAAGCTTCCTTACTACTATCGGCTGAATCATTCCATGCGTATGTATTGTTTGAGCAAGCTCTTTGATTTTCTCTTCATTAAATATAGTTCTTGGCTGGAATCTATTAGGCTCAACTCTATTAACTGGAAGTTGTACTACTTCATTTGGATCAAAAGATTCTGATTCTGATTTTGAATCTGCTTTTTCCCCCGTACCAAAAATACGATTAAAAGCACTTACCATTACTACACCACCTTTTATATAAAGTGTATCAGCCATAACAAATTAAAAATGTTTCACGTGGAACATTTTTAAAACTAAACTATTAATCAATTAAATAGAGCAGCAAAGCACCCTGAATTCTCTTCTAGTCTATTTTATCATATATATACTTGAAAAAGAATTAATAGCAAGGATATTTATATGAAAATCACGTCTTAACTTAGTGGAGCTTTATTTGGAATACCAGGCTTTCGTGGATACTTTTTTGGTGTTTTCCGTTTCTTATCAAAAATGAAAATAGTCCGTTCACTTTCTTCTACCGGTAAATTAAATGTATGTACTTGATTTATTTCCCCACCAAGTAATTCTATAGCAGATTTAGCATCGGCTATTTCTTCATCCAGTTGACTGCCCTTCATTGCTATGAATGTTCCATTTTTATTGGTTAATGGTAAACAAAGCTCACTTAAAACAGACATGCGGGCAACTGCTCTTGCCGTAACAACATCAAACACTTCCCTGAATTTACTGTTTTTACCAAAATTCTCTGCCCGGTCATGATAAAAAGCAACGTTTGTTAAATCAAGTTGTGCTGCCAGCTGGTTTAGGAAATTAATCCGCTTACGCAGTGAATCAACTATCGTAACTTTGAGGTCCGGGAAACATATTTTGAGTGGGATGCTGGGGAAACCTGCCCCGGCACCCACATCACAAATATGCAGATCCCTGTTGAAATCATAGTAGAAAGCTGCAGAAATTGAATCATAAAAATGTTTCAAATATACATCCTTTTGATCCGTTAATGCAGTGAGATTTATTTTTTCATTCCATTCAACCAGGGTTTTATAATACATATCAAATTGTTCCATCTGTCTATCATTCAGGTCAATACCCTTTTCCCGTAATGCCGCTGCGAACTGTTCCGGGTTCATATATACAGCACCTCACACTCGATTAATTGGCAACACGTGCAATTTTTCCTTGTTCAATATATACAAGTAAAATGGAAACGTCAGCCGGATTAACGCCACCAATCCGTGACGCTTGCCCAACCGAAAGTGGACGTACTTTTTTCAGTTTTTCTTTGGCTTCTGATGCTATTCCGCTAATGTCATCATAGTCAATGTTATCCGGAATTTTTTTGTCTTCCATTTTCAGCATTTTTTCTACTTGCTCATTTGCTTTCTTAATATAACCCTCATACTTGATTTGTATTTCAACCTGCTCCCGTACGAGAGTTGGCAGTGTGTTATTTGGTTCAATTACTTTTTCAAGCATATCGTAAGAAATTTCCGGACGTTTTAACAGATCATACGCTCGTACCGCTTCTTTTAATGGTGTTGCTCCTGCTTCGTCCATCATTTTTTTAACATGCTCTTCCGGTTTGATGATGATTTTATACAAACGTTTCTTTTCTTCTTTAACCATTCGATTCTTTTCGACATATTTATTGTGGCGTTCTTCCTTAATCAGACCAAGATTATAACCAATTTCAGTCAAACGCAAATCTGCATTATCATGTCGAAGCAACAGACGATATTCTGCGCGAGATGTCAAAAGACGATATGGTTCTTTTGTTCCTTTGGTTACCAGATCATCAATCAACACACCAATATATGCCTGTGAGCGATCAAGGATTACTGGTTCTTTTTCAAGTACTTTTGCTGCTGCGTTGATACCTGCCATAATTCCCTGTGCTGCGGCTTCTTCATAACCGGATGTTCCATTAATTTGACCAGCAGTAAATAGACCAGGGATCTTTTTTAATTCAAGTGTCGGCCACAGCTGTGTTGGAATAACTGCATCATATTCAATCGCATAGCCGGCACGCATAATTTCAGCATTCTCCAGTCCTGGTACCGTTTTAACCATGTCATGCTGAATGTACTCAGGCAATGATGTAGACAGCCCTTGTACATAGACCTCTTCCGTATCCCGTCCTTCCGGCTCAAGAAAGATCTGATGACGCGGCTTATCGTTAAAACGCACAATTTTATCTTCAATTGACGGACAATAGCGCGGTCCTGTACCCCGTTTCATTCCGGAGTACATTGCTGATAAAGTAAGATTGTCGTTAATTAATTCATGCGTAAATTCATTTGTATATGTTAACCAGCATGGGATTTGGTCAGTAATATATTCCGTTGTTTCATATGAAAATGCTTGTGGTTTTTCATCCCCAGGCTGAATTTCTGTTTTCGAATAGTCAATCGTATGGCTATTCACACGTGGCGGTGTACCTGTTTTAAATCGGGTAAGCTCAATACCAAGATCCTCCAGATGTTCGGAAAGCTTTACTGATACCCGCTGGTTGTTTGGACCACTTTCATATTCGAGGTCGCCCATTAAAACTTTCCCGCGCATAAATGTTCCAGTTGTAACAATCACCGTCTCAGCATGGTAAGCAGCCTTTGTTTCGGTAATAACCCCTTTACAAACGCCATCTTCCATAATAAGTTCATTTACCATACCTTGTCTTAAGGTAAGGTTTTCTTCGTTCTCAATAACATTTTTCATTTCTTTTATATATAAAGGTTTATCCGCTTGTGCACGTAATGCTTGCACTGCCGGCCCTTTTCTTGTGTTCAGCATGCGCATTTGGATGTGTGTTTTATCGATGACTTTTGCCATTACACCGCCAAGAGCATCTACTTCCCTGACAACGATCCCTTTAGCAGGTCCGCCCAATGATGGGTTACACGGCATAAAGGCAATCATATCCAAATTAAGTGTCAGCATTAACGTTTTCGCACCCATTCGTGCTGCGGCAACACCGGCTTCAACACCAGCATGCCCGGCACCAACTACGATAACATCATAATGCCCTGCATCATATACCATATTTTTTCATCCCTTTCTATTAAGAAAATCTCGGCATTCGCCTCGTCTTTTCAGAGGTCAGAAGCCGGAAGTAAGATTGGTAGAGATCGGTGAAAAGAACCGATCTCTTTAGCAATATTTCTCACTAATAAGCAGTACCTTTTTTTAAAAAAACTATTTTCCTAAACAAAATTGTGAGAATAACTGATCAATCAGACTGTCACTGGCAGTATCCCCGATTATTTCTCCCAAAAATTCCCACGTACGTGTTACATCTATTTGAACGATATCAAGCGGCATTTCCATTTCCAGGCTCGACATCGCGTCTTCCAGTGCCTGTTTTGCCTGTTTCAGCAGCTGGATGTGTCTGACATTGGAAACATACGTTAAATCCCTGGCATCAATTTCCCCTGCAAAGAACGTTTTTGCAATTGCAGATTCAAGTTGGTCGATACCTTTTTCTTTTATTAAAGAAGTTGAAATGACTGGCTTCCCTTCAGCGAGTTCAGCAACTTTTTCCAAATCAAGCTTTTGTTCCAGATCCGTTTTATTGACGATTACAATATAATCAAGCCCCTGAATCGCTTCAAATAAAGCTTTATCCTCATCAGTCAATGCTTCATTATTATTTAAAATAAATAAAATAAGGTCCGATTCGGCTAACACTTTTCTGGACCGGTCCACACCGATTTTTTCAACAATATCTTCCGTTTCACGAATACCTGCTGTGTCGGAAAGTCTTAACGGAACCCCCCGTACATTTACATATTCCTCAATAACATCACGTGTCGTTCCAGGGATTTCCGTGACAATTGCTTTATTTTCCTGAACTAATGCATTCATTAAAGAAGACTTCCCAACATTTGGTCGACCTATAATTGCTGTAGCTAACCCTTCACGCAGAATTTTCCCTTGTTTAGCCACCTCAAGCAATTTTTCAATCTCTTTATGGACTTCTTTTGTCTTACTCCGCATCATTCCATGCGACATTTCTTCCACATCATCGTATTCAGGATAGTCGATATTTACTTCAACATGTGCAACAGTCTCCAGAAGTTCCTGTCTAAGGGTGCCAATCAATGAAGATAATCTTCCGTCCATTTGTTTTAACGCAACCGACATTGCTTTATCTGTTTTCGCCCGAATCAAATCCATTACTGCTTCAGCCTGTGACAGGTCAATACGGCCATGCAAAAAAGCACGTTTTGTAAATTCGCCGGGTTCAGCAATCCGAACGCCTTTTGCAAGAATTATTTCAAGTACGCGGTTTACTGCAACCATCCCACCATGACAATTGATTTCCACAATATCCTCACGGGTAAAAGTCTTCGGTGCACGCATGATTGTGACCATCACTTCTTCAGCAACCTCTTTTGTATCGGGATCTATAATTTTTCCGTAATGAATTGTGTGGGATTCTGCTTCAAGTAAATTTTTCCCCTGAAATAATTCTGCTGTTACCGGAATTGCTTCTTCCCCACTCAGTCGTACAATTGAAATAGCTCCTTCACCGATTGGCGTTGATATCGCTGTAATTGTATCTGTTTCCAATCATCTCACCTCCATCTTTTGGCAAATTTAATATATATAAACAACTCATTAATTTTTATTGTCACTAACTTAATAGAATACCACAATTATATTTAAAAATAAACTTATCCACAATTGAAATTTTTAGCATTAAAAAAATCATTTATCCACATGTGAATAATGTTTTACACGAAAAATAATTCACAGTGGATGAATTTACTTTCGACTCCGCATCTGAAATATACTCGCTTTCCTAAGGTCTTGTGCCGAGTACTCCTCAGATCGTACCTCGCCCACGGAGTCTTGCCTAGATTGTTCTTCCACAGGACAAGGTAGGCTACGACAGCGATATATCGCACGAAGAAAAAGTGCTTTTCTTTTTCGAGGAGTCTTGCATATTCCAGCTGCTGGTTTACAGGTTAAATCTTTTCCGTTACTAAAAAAATATTGATTCACCAAGATAGAGTGAACAAAATCCAGCGGAGGAAATACGCTGAGACTCCTGTGGGAGCAAAGGCCTAGATGAGACTCCGCAGCGACGAAGGAGCAAGGAGGCTCATCAGCCGCCCACGGCTAAGAAGACACTGCGAAAACGCACTTTTTGAGCAGATGTCGCCTTGGTACCCGGAGGTGTGAAAGCGAAGTGTATTTCCGCAGCGGTTTTGCAGCACTCAACTCTATTCAAAGTAGTTCGCAGTTTAAATCTTATATGTCGATAATATTAATCCATCATTATATTAATCAATAAAGAACAAAAAAATACCCCCAGGTGACTGGAGGCATTGATTTTTATGGTTTTATTACAATATGTCGATGTGGCTCTACACCATCTGAATAAGTAGTGACATTGTCGTTGTTCTGCAAGGCGCTGTGAATAATCTTTCTTTCAAAGGCCGGCATAGGTTCCAGTGCCACTTTCTTATTCAGGCGTGTAGCTTTATCTGCCATTTTTCCAGCGAGTGACTCAAGTGTTTCTTTTCTGCGACCTCGATACCCCTCAGCATCTACTGTGACGGTATAGTATTCTTTATTATCTTTGTTAACTACAAGATGTACAAGATACTGGATCGCATTAAGTGTTTGACCGCGTTTTCCAATTAGTAAAGCAATTTTCTCTCCGGATAATTCAAATGTTACATGGTTCTCTTCGACCGAAGTTGCTATTTCAGTCAATACATTCATATTATTCGTAACATCCTGCAAGAACTTCTCTGCCTGTTCGATTTGATTCCTGGAAATCTTCACTTTTACTATTGCCCGTTTTGAACCAAAAACTCCCAAAAGTCCTTTTTTACCTTCGTCAATCACTTCAACTTCAACATGGTCCCTGGTTGTATTTAACTGCTCTAATGCTGATTGGACCGCTTCTTCAACAGTTTCTCCGCTAGCAGTTATTTCTCTCACTTTTTGTCTCCTCCATTATTAGCATCTTTCATCATTGGTTTTCGAATGAAGATTGTTTGTGCCACCATAAATACGTTACCTACAACCCAGTATAACGCTAATGCTGACGGAAAGAAAAATGCGAAAACAGTAATCATGATCGGCATTACATACAGCATCACCATCATTTGTGGATTCTGTGCGGCAGGACTGCCTGCCATCATAAGCTTTTGCTGCAGGAATGTTGCTCCCCCGGCTATTAAAGGTAAAATATAGTCCGGTTCACCTAACTGGAACCATAGAAAACTATGTTCCTGTATCGGATCAAACCGCATAATTGCATGATAAATTGCAATTAATATCGGCATTTGTACAAAAATCGGCAAACAACCGGCAAGTGGATTTACCCCGTGTTTCTGAAATAATGCCATTGTTTCCTGCTGTAATTTTTGCTGTGTATTGGCATCTTTTGAACTGTATTTCTTTTGAATTTCCTTTAGTTCCGGCTGAATGTCCTGCATTGCTTTGGAACTTTTTAATTGTTTAACATTCAAAGGCAACAAGATTAAACGTACAATAATGGTTACAATAATAATTGACAAACCGTAATTACCATTAAATAACTCAGCAAAATATGTGATCACCTGTGCCAATGGCCATACAAACCATTCTGCCCAGATGCCTTCAGTATCCGCATTGATTGGATCGTTTACGTTCATACAACCGGAAAGAACTGCAAGTAACCCCACCAGGACTACAAGCAATAAAACCTTTTTACGCAATTTATTTCCTCCTTACTAATCGAAAAGCGCAAGTACTTGTCCAAGTACCAAAACTAAACATTTCCTATTATAGCCATTCTAGTTGTTATTTTATCTTAAATGATTATAAGAATCTATATAAATTCATAATTGAGTCCTATTTTTTTACCAGACGCTCTCTGGATAACAAATGGATAAGACTTTTTTTAACATCATGATAATTCATTTTTTTAGTTGGTTGACGAGCTATGATAACAATATCATGCGAATACTTTATTTTACCTTCCAGCTCATGGAAGGCTTGCCTCAAGTATCTCTTAATGCGATTCCTGGTAACAGCATTACCAATTTTTTTTCCTACTGAAAGGCCAATACGAAAATGATCCTGGTCTGACTTAGCTATGTAATAAATAACCAGCTGCCGATTTGCAAAAGACTTCCCATGTTTAAATACATGCTGAAACGCTTCATTATCTTTTATACGAAATCCTTTTTTCATTAATATCACCTTATTAGCCAAGATCTAGACCAGCCAGGAAAAAATTTTAAAGCTTAATAAGCAGCAGCTCTTTTTACAAGAACCGCTGCTTTTAGAAAAAAAACCACTGAGAAATTTTCAGTGGCCTATGCAGATAATACTTTTCTACCTTTACGACGGCGACGAGCCAAAACTTTACGTCCATTTTTGGTACTCATACGTGAACGAAATCCGTGTACTTTTTTATGCTTACGAGTATTTGGTTGATACGTACGTTTCATTTATCTTGCACCTCCCTGAGGAATTAAAAATCAAAATTAACATTATCTAAAAGACAGTCTAAATTATTATAAGAAAAACATACGTTATCTGTCAACTTAACATCGACTTTTTTTATCCACAAATTCATGTTCATCTTTTTTCTGTTATATTTTTATATCCACAGCAAATATCGACAGGATAATCACAAAATATGGTGGTGTGGATAATTTTTGTCTACAAGTGATGGACTTTGTGGATAAGTGTCGAAAAAGCGTTGCATCATTAGTTTTTTTTTGGTATTATATCTGTGTTTTAACATGTGTAAATTGATCTGCAGAAATCTTCTTTTCCACACCTTGTGGATAAACTGTGGACAGTTGTTCACACCTCTGTTTATTGATTTATTAACAATAATGTGGATAATGTAAATAACATAATCAACGCATTATGATGCCAATATTTAAAAATCCACATACAAATACCTTATATTTTCTTACATTTGATTTAAAAATAGTTTTATATTATTAAAATGTATAAATTATTTAATTCACTGACAAAACACCTTTCCATCTTTCGTTAACACATGATCCAGGAAGATTGAGAGAGGTTTTTTCTATCATTATTGAAAGGGGTGAAGCCGTTTGGAAAACATCGATGAATTATGGAAAGCAACATTAGAGAAAATCGAAGAAAAAATAAGTAAACCCAGCTTTGATACATGGCTGAAAAATACGAAGGCTAAATCATTAATAGATGATAGATTGGTTGTTACGGCACCAAATGCATTTGCTCGGGACTGGTTAGAGGGCAGGTACACGAATCTGATAAATGAAATTTTAGAAGATATTACCGGTGCAAAGCTATCAACTGAATTTATCATTCCCGAATCCCAGGAAAATATCGATGACATAAACCCGGCACCTAAAAAAATCTCAACCATGAACAAAGGTGGTACAGACTCACCAAAAACCATGCTGAATTCAAAGTATACATTCGATACCTTTGTGATTGGATCAGGGAACCGGTTTGCTCATGCAGCTTCACTTGCTGTTGCTGAAGCACCCGCAAAAGCATATAATCCACTGTTTATCTATGGTGGTGTTGGACTTGGTAAAACACACTTAATGCATGCAATTGGACATTATGTACAGGAGCACAATCCTGAAGCAAATGTGGTTTATTTATCATCTGAAAAATTCACCAATGAGTTCATTAACGCAATTATGGATAACAAAGCAACAAACTTCCGGAACAAATATCGAAATGTAGATATTTTATTAATCGATGATATTCAATTCCTGGCTGGTAAAGAACAAACGCAGGAAGAATTTTTCCATACATTTAATACATTACATGAGGAAAATAAACAAATTATTATTTCCAGTGACCGGCCGCCAAAGGAAATTCCTACACTGGAAGATCGTTTGCGTTCACGATTTGAATGGGGATTAATAACAGACATTACTCCACCGGATCTTGAAACACGAACAGCTATATTATCAAAAAAGGCAAAAGCAGAAGGCCTTGATATTCCAAATGAAGTGATGCTCTATATTGCAAATCAAATAGATACAAACATCCGTGAGCTTGAAGGTGCGCTTATTCGTGTTGTCGCGTATTCTTCTCTGGTAAATCAGGATATTGACGCTGCACTTGCAGCTGATGCACTGAAAGATATTATTCCAAGCAATAAACCGCGGACGATAACCATTCACGGGATACAGGAAGCTGTTGGGGAAAAGTACAATGTTAAGCTGGAAGACTTCATGGCTAAAAAGCGCACAAAGTCAATCGCATTTCCAAGACAGATTGCAATGTATCTATCGAGAGAACTCACTGATTTTTCATTGCCGAAAATAGGTGAAGAGTTTGGCGGCCGCGATCACACAACTGTTATCCATGCACACGAAAAAATTGCAAAAATCATGGAAAACGACACATTACTTCACAAAGAAATTGAAGAACTAAAAGAAAAATTAAAATCGTTTTAAGTTATATACATGTGAATAATGTTAATAGAAGTACCGCACTTATAAACATTCTTTCCACATGTGGATAACCTTTATGTTCAATAAGTTTTTTGACTTATCCACATAATCACAGGCCTTATTACTGTTACTATTATATTTTTATAAAAAAGATATAAATATATAACCAAAAAGGAGAATAAATTCAATGAAATTTATTATTCAGCGTGACCAGCTTATTTCCAGTGTTCAAAATGTAATGAAAGCAATCTCATCGAGAACAGCTATTCCAATCCTGACAGGTATGAAAATCGAAGCAAAAACAACCGGAATCACATTAACAGGAAGTGATTCTGATATTTCAATAGAGTCCTTTATTCCAACTGAAGAAGATGGGATAGTAAACGTCGAACAAATTGAAGAAGGCAGTATTGTACTGCAGGCACGTTATTTTCCTGACATTGTCCGGAAATTGCCGGAAAAGACAGTTGAAATTGAAGCAGATTCTGATCTGAAGGTTACAATTCGCTCAGGAAAAGCAGAATTTAATTTAAATGGCCAGGATGCTGAAGAATATCCACAACTTCCAAAACTGCAATCGGAAAATAGCTTTGAACTTCCGACAGACTTGTTAAAAAGTTTAATTAAACAAACCGTTTTTGCTGTATCAACAATGGAAACACGCCCTATTCTGACTGGTGTAAATGTAAAATTGCAAAACGATACATTAAATTTCACTGCAACAGACAGCCACCGACTTGCATCACGTGAAATTCCTGTAAAGGAAACGAATAGTGATTTCTCCAACATTGTTGTGCCAGGGAAAAGTTTAAATGAACTCTATAAAATTCTTGATGATTCCGAAAATAATATCGAAATCAGTGTAACGAATAATCAAATACTGTTTCGAACTGAGCATTTAAATTTCCTATCCAGACTGTTGGATGGAAACTATCCGGAAACCTCCCGATTGATTCCGGAGCAAAGCAAAACAGTTCTTCATGTGAAGACAAAAGAGTTAATCAACACAATCGATCGTGCTTCCCTGCTTGCTAAGGAAGAACGTAATAACGTAGTAAAACTGACTACAAAAGATGAAAAACTGCTGGAGATAACTAGTAATTCACCGGAAGTAGGACGAGTTGCCGAGGAAATTTCTGTTCAGTCTATTACTGGGGAAGAGTTGAAAATTTCCTTCAGCTCAAAATATATGCTCGATGCATTAAAAGCGATTGAAGATGACGAAGTGAAAATTGAATTTACCGGATCCATGCGCCCATTTATTATTAAACCGTCCAATAATGACCCGATTTTACAATTAATTTTGCCAGTTAGAACGTATTAATTAGTTAAAAAAGGTTCTTAGAACCCGCAGTTGCCATACATTTCGTGCTTGCTAAATGTATGGCAACTGTTTTTTAAAAACCTCAAAATGATATAAACTGCGAACTACTTTGAATAAAGCTGTGTGAAACAACATCGCTCCGGAAATACACTTCGCTTTCCGAAGGCGGCTGCTGAGCCCACTCCGTGCTTACGCACTCCATGGTCTCACCGATGCCTTTCCTCCCCCAGGAGTCTCAGCGTATTTCCTCCGCTGGTATTTGCTTTTAATAAATACAAAAATATATCAAGATTTTTAAACCATTAAAACCAGCAGCTGGAATATGAGGGATTCCTGATCAGAAGCTCAAGCTAGGCGAGTCTCGGAATCGAGTATATTCCAGCTGCGGCGTCGGAGGGCATTACTAAAGGTTACTAACCTGATTTAGAATACGTCGGAGTTTATATCAACTACAATGTTTAAAAGCAATAAATTTAAGTAAAGAACCTAGTTTAATGATGATGACTACAGGTTAAAAAAACTCTTATCTGCCGTGGATAAGAGCTTTTTACTTCCTCAAGTATGGTCAAAAAAACAATTATAGGGTCTTTCCTTCCCTAAACACTAAATCTTTAGTAAAATAGAAGGAAGGTACAATAGAACGCTTGAAACAATACTATGGGAAAATTTGGTGATTACATTGCATGAAAAAGTAGAAATAAATACCGGTTTTATTACACTGGGGCAATTTATCAAACTGATTAATATTCTGGAGTCCGGTGGAATGGTTAAAGCTTTTTTGCAGGACCAGGGAGCAGTTGTTAATGGCGAACTGGAACACCGCAGGGGAAGAAAACTCTACCCTGATGATGTGGTGGAAATTGAAGACATCGGTTCATACATCGTTACTAAAGACGAATCGTGAGGAATTTCCATGCATATTGAACAACTGCAACTAAAAAACTACCGGAACTATTCACAGTTGGATATTTCTTTTGATGATAAAATCAACGTCATTATTGGAGAAAATGCCCAAGGTAAAACCAACCTGATGGAAGCTATTTATGTACTTGCCTTTACCAAATCCCATCGTACCCCCAGGGAAAAGGAACTTATCCAATGGGAGCAGGAATATGCTAAAATAGAAGGTAGGACCGTAAAACGAAAACAATCGTTTCCACTTGAAATTATTCTATCGACAAAAGGCAAAAAGGCAAAATTAAACCATATCGAACAAAAAAGGTTGAGCGATTATATCGGAGCATTGAATGTTGTTATGTTTGCACCGGAGGATCTCACCCTGGTTAAAGGACCTCCTCAAACAAGGAGACGGTTTATTGATATGGAACTTGGCCAAATTCAGCCAAGGTATATTTACCATTTAGGACAATTTCAAAAAATATTAAAACAACGCAATAATTTGCTGAAAAAATTACAGCACAGGGAAAAACAGGACTTGACGATGCTGGAAGTTATGACGGAACAGTTAATTGAGCATGCGGCCACCCTTTTGGAACGGAGATATGTTTTTCTGGAACTGTTACGTAAATGGGCCAGTCCGATCCATCATGGAATCAGTCGCGAACTGGAAGAGCTTGAAATCAGGTATGCACCGTCAATAGACGTATCAGAAGCAGCAAATAAGGAGAAAATAGAAACTATCTACAGAAATAAATTCCACAATATACAAGAAAAAGAGATTGAACGTGGAACCACGCTGATTGGACCACATCGGGATGACCTGATTTTCCAGGTAAATAATAAAGATGTTCAGACTTATGGTTCACAAGGGCAGCAGCGTACAACCGCATTATCTGTAAAGCTCGCTGAGATAGAGCTTATCTACAATGAGGTTGGTGAATATCCGATTCTGCTTCTTGATGACGTCCTGAGTGAGCTTGATGATCATAGACAGTCGCATTTATTAAATACGATTCAAGGAAAAGTACAAACCTTTGTATCCACCACCAGTGTCGATGGTATTAACCATGAAACACTTAGAGAAGCTGAACTGTTTCGAGTCATTGATGGCAAAGTAGATACATAAGTGTGGAGGGATATGATGTTTATTCATATTGGAAATGATAATGTTATTCAATCGAAGGATGTTATCACGATTATTGATCGTAATGTAGTAACATCCTCGGGCGTTATGGAAGAAATGATGGAGAATGCCGGAAAACAGGATATAGTATTTGGACCAACTGACGAAGCAAAGTCAGTTGTTATTACGAGTGAGGAAATTTATTTCAGTTCATTATCGGTTTCAACGTTAAAAAAACGAGCAAGTATGATCTCAACAATAAGTAAGCTTGATGACTTCTCGGATGAACTTGAGTGAATACTGGAAGTAAATAAAAGTTTAACCTCTAAAGAAACGTAGGTGAAAAAATGTCAGCAGAAGAAAAAGTTACAAATGAAGAAGCATATGGTGCTGATCAGATACAAGTGCTGGAAGGATTGGAAGCAGTACGAAAAAGACCTGGCATGTATATCGGTTCAACAAGTGAAAGAGGATTGCACCATCTGGTATGGGAAATTGTTGATAACAGTATTGATGAAGCATTGGCAGGCTATTGTGACCATATTCAGGTAATTATTGAAAAAGATAATAGTATTACAGTTAAGGATAATGGCCGCGGAATTCCCGTTGATATTCAGAAAAAGACAGGAAAACCAGCACTTGAAGTTATTATGACCGTTCTTCATGCCGGTGGTAAATTCGGTGGCGGGGGTTATAAAGTTTCCGGTGGTTTGCATGGTGTTGGTGCTTCCGTGGTAAACGCACTTTCAAGTAGTCTTGAGGTATGGGTTCACCTTGATGGGAAAATTCATTATCTTGGATTTGAAAAAGGTGTTCCACAAGGCGATATTGAAGTTATAGGTGAAACAGATATTACTGGAACTGCAGTTCATTTTAAGCCTGATCAGGAAATTTTCACGGAAACACAAACCTATGATTTCGAAAGACTGGAACAGAGAGTTCGTGAACTGGCATTTCTAAATAAAGGCCTTAAAATCTCAATTGAAGACAAGCGAACGGATGAAGAACCAGTTGATTACTGTTACGAAGGCGGTATCAGTTCCTATGTTGAATATATCAACCGGACACGTGAAGTACTGCATGAACCATTCGATGCGGAGAGTGAAGACCAGGATATTTCTGTGGAAGTTGCTATTCAGTATAATGATGGATTTGCCAGCAATATTTTTTCATATGCAAACAATATCCACACTATTGAAGGTGGTACGCACGAATCTGGATTCAAAACCGGTTTAACACGTGTAATCAATGATTATGCACGTAAAAATAATATGTTTAAAGAGAACGATCCGAATCTTACTGGTGATGATGTTCGTGAGGGATTAACCGCTGTAGTATCGATTAAGCACCCTGATCCGCAATTTGAAGGACAAACGAAAACAAAGCTGGGTAACAGTGAAGTACGAACAGTAACTGATGCAGCATTCAGTGAGTCATTTTCCAAATTCCTTTTTGAAAATCCGGATGTTGCCAAAATAGTGGTGGAAAAAGGATTAATGGCATCAAGAGCCCGCATGGCAGCGAAAAAAGCACGTGAATTAACTCGAAGAAAGAGTGCTCTTGAAATTTCCAATCTACCCGGAAAACTGGCTGATTGCTCATCAAGAGATGCAGAAATCAGCGAATTGTACATTGTTGAGGGTGACTCTGCAGGTGGATCCGCCAAGCAGGGACGTGACCGCCATTTTCAGGCAATCCTGCCGTTGCGCGGTAAAATATTAAACGTTGAAAAAGCACGCTTGGACAAAATCTTATCCAATAATGAAGTACGTGCAATGATTACTGCACTTGGCACAGGGATAGGTGAGGATTTTGATATTACGAAAGCACGGTATCACAAAGTCGTAATTATGACGGATGCTGATGTAGATGGTGCCCATATTCGGACATTGCTGCTAACATTTTTCTATCGTTATATGCGCCCATTACTTGAACATGGCTATGTATATATTGCGCAGCCGCCACTTTATAAAGTTCAGCAGGGTAAGGCAGCCCATTATGCATACGATGATAAGGAGCTTGACCGTATTTTAGAGGAACTTCCAAAGACACCAAAGCCAGGCCTGCAGCGCTATAAAGGTCTTGGCGAGATGAATGCAACACAGCTTTGGGAGACTACAATGGACCCGGAAACACGTACATTGCTTCAGGTTGAATTATCGGATGCAATCGACGCTGATCAGGTATTTGATATGTTAATGGGTGATAAAGTAGAACCACGAAGAAACTTTATCGAGGATAATGCCCAGTATGTTCAAAATCTGGATGTTTAAGAAACAACTATGGTTCTTTTCATAGATAAAAGATATTAAGTCTTTTAATTTAGTGCCCTTAAGGTCGCTTGCGCCTTTGAGATATGATTTGGAGGTAATTTAATGGCGGATCAACAACGTCCAAACGTTAAGGAAGTAAATATAAGTAAAGAAATGCGCACATCATTTCTTGATTATGCGATGAGTGTAATCGTATCACGTGCACTACCGGATGTGCGTGATGGGATGAAGCCGGTTCATCGTAGAATATTGTATGCAATGAATGATCTTGGTATGCATGCAGATAAAGCCTATAAAAAATCGGCTCGTATCGTTGGTGAAGTAATCGGTAAGTATCACCCGCATGGTGATTCTGCTGTTTACGAAGCAATGGTGCGTATGGCACAGGATTTCAGTTATCGGAATATGCTGGTTGATGGGCACGGAAATTTTGGTTCCGTCGATGGTGATTCCGCGGCGGCAATGCGGTATACAGAAGCACGGATGTCAAAAATCTCGATGGAACTTTTGCGTGACATCAACAAAGATACAATCGATTATCAGGATAACTATGACGGAACAGAGCAGGAACCTGTTGTATTTCCATCACGTTTTCCAAATTTACTTGTTAACGGAACATCAGGTATTGCAGTAGGAATGGCAACTAATATTCCGCCACACAATCTGGGAGAAACAATTGATGCGGTTCTGGCTATTAGTAAAGAGCCGGAAATTACCATCGATGAATTGATGGAGAACTATATTCATGGACCTGACTTTCCTACTGCCGGCGAAATTCTTGGCCGCAGTGGAATTCGCAAGGCATACGAGACTGGAAAAGGTTCGATTACTATTCGTGCCAAAGTACATATCGAGGAACATGCGAATGGTAAATCGACTATTATTGCTACCGAATTGCCATATCAGGTAAATAAGGCAAAATTAATCGAAAAGATAGCTGAACTTGTCCGTGATAAACGGATTGATGGTATTACTGATTTACGTGATGAATCAGACCGGAACGGGTTGCGAGTTGTTATTGAGTTACGCCGTGATGTGAACGCAAATGTTGTACTGAATAATCTATACAAACAGACTGCATTACAGACCAGTTTCGGTATCAATATGCTTGCATTGGTTGATGGACAACCTAGAGTGTTAACGGTAAAGCAATGTCTGGAACATTATTTGGAACACCAAAAAGTAATTATTAAACGACGGACAGCGTTTGAACTTCGGAAAGCTGAAGCACGTGCACATATTCTGGAAGGTCTCCGGATTGCACTTGATCATCTGGATGAAGTCATCTCTCTTATCCGTAATTCCAAAACTGCTGATATAGCACGTGACGGTTTAATGGAGCGTTACGGTCTATCAGAGAAACAGGCACAGGCTATATTAGATATGCGTCTGCAGCGTTTAACCGGTCTTGAGCGTGAAAAAATTGAAAGTGAATATAATGATCTTATTAAATTGATTGACGAATTAAAGGCAATTTTAGCTGATGAAGAAAAAGTGCTGGA
Source organism: Virgibacillus doumboii (assembly GCF_902806455.1). Lineage (GTDB taxonomy): Bacteria > Bacillota > Bacilli > Bacillales > Amphibacillaceae > Lentibacillus > Lentibacillus doumboii. Next base: position 128,783 of record NZ_CADCWQ010000002.1, read on the forward strand.
AATTATTCGTGAAGAGCTTACAGAAGTAAAGGAAAAATATAATGACCCACGCCGTACCGAAATCGTCATTGGTGGAGCAGACTTTATTGAGGACGAAGATTTAATTCCGGAAGAAAATGTTGTTATCACACTTACACATCAAGGATATATTAAACGTCTTCCCGCATCGACATATCGTACGCAAAAACGAGGGGGAAGGGGTATTCAGGGAATGGGTACAAACGAAGATGATTTTGTCGAGCATCTGGTATCTACTTCAACCCATGATACTGTCCTTTTCTTTACCAATAAAGGTAAAGTCTATCGTTCCAAAGGGTATGAGGTTCCGGAATTCAGCCGTACGGCAAAAGGTATTCCGATCATTAATTTACTGCAAATTGAAAAGGATGAATGGATTAACGCTGTTATCTCAGTAAATGAATTCAGTGAAGACTGGTACCTGTTCTTTACAACGCGTCACGGAATATCCAAGCGGACTCAGCTTTCGCATTTCGCCAATATTCGTAAAGGCGGACTTATTGCAGTTGGACTGCGGGATGAAGATGAGTTAATCTCCGTGCGTTTAACAGACGGTACAAAAGATATTATGATCGGTACAAGAAATGGTTACCTCATTCGTTTCCCGGAGGATCAGGTACGCTCGATGGGACGAACAGCTGCAGGGGTCCGGGGTATCTCATTACGCGGCGATGATGAAGTAATATCCATGGAAATCCTTGATGAAGGACTGCAGATATTGCATGTAACAAATAAGGGTATCGGTAAACGTACACCTGAAGATCAATATCGAGTCACCAAGCGTGGTGGTAAAGGTATTTTCACTGCCAAACTTGATGATGATAATCATGTCGCAGCCGTCAAAGCTGTAACCGGTGAAGAAGATATTATGCTGATAACAGTTGCCGGCGTATTAATTCGAATTCCTGTTGAGGGTATCTCGCAAACAGGACGAAATACACGGGGAGTTCGCCTGATACGCGTTCAGGAAGACGAAGAAGTTGCTACCGTTGCAAAAATAGAAAAAGAAGCGGAAGAAGAAACGGTAGCAGAAGAGGATATAGAATCAGTGGAGGAAAGTTCAGAGGAAGCAGAAAATCAGGAAGACGAATAACATGCCGGTGAAATTTTTTGCAGGTGACTGCAGAGGAAATACAATACGCTTTCTCTGCAGTCACCTTTTTATAAGGGGGGAATTGCATGCGTGTCGAACCAACACAACTGGTACCTGGCTGTGTGCTGCTTAATGACGTAAGAGGCAAAACAAATCGCCCTATTATTCCGAAGAAAACGGTTTTAACTGAGGAACACATCTCAGTGCTTGAAAAGTTTCTTGTTGAGACTGTTGATGTATCAGCAAAGCTTGAAAACGGTGATACGTTTAAACCTGAATTTGTACATAAAGAAGAAGTGAAAGAACAGACACAGACCAGTGTTCAACAGGAACCGGAATCATTTGAAAAACAGTATAAAAACGCTGTAACAAGTTATAAAACTCTATTTACAAAATGGCAAAACAACATGGCAATTGATATGCCGGAAGTACGTGATATTCTAATTCCATTGTTTGAACGAATGGATGATAGTAGTAAAGTGATTTACACCTTGCATCATTACGCTGCCAAGAAGGACTATATTTTTCACCATAGTGTGTCTGTTGGAATTTTGTCCGCATTCCTGGCAAAGAAACTGGGTTATGAAAAGGGAGAATGGCTGCAAATCGGGCTTGCCGGGTCGTTGAGTGACTGTGGAATGGCCAAAATTGATGAAGCAATTGTGATGAAAAATGGTTCGTTGTCTTACTCGGAACGGGAAGAAATGAGAAAACACCCGACCTATTCATACCGGTTGGTTGAGAAAGTTCCAACCATTACGAAGGCTGTTAAACTGGCTGTTCTGCAGCATCACGAACGCTTCGATGGATCAGGGTATCCACTTGGACTGCCAAAAGACAAGATTCACAGTTATGCACGTATTATTGCAGTTTGTGACATGTATCATGCAATGACGTCTGAACGAATCTACCGTGAGGGACAAACCCCTTTCAAAGTAATCGAGGAAATCCAAAAATATAAATTTACGAAACTGGATCACCAGGTTGTGGATGCATTTATTGACAGCCTTACTAATTTTTCAATTGGTACAAAGGTAAGACTGTCAACGAATAAGATTGGTGAAATCGTATTTTTAGATTCTAAAAATCCAACCCGTCCAATCGTAAAGCTTACGGAAACAGATGAAATTGTTACTTTAACTAATAATCCATCGTTGTTTATCGAAGAAATAATTAATTAAATGAAATTAACGTATTTAATAGCTAACGTTTTTATGGAGGTTCTTTTAGTTTTCCAATTTTCATAAATTGCGAAACTCTGCTAAAAATCTGAGTGTACAAAATTAGTTGTCCGTCATCTCATGGAATGCATACCCGATGGCGTCAATTGTCGCGTCAATATCTACTTCGGTAGGTTCGGTGGTATATTTTATATCCTTCTCATTTATATAATCGTATGTGAATCTAAAAAAGTGGCATAGATTTTTAAAAAATTCATGCCACCTTTCCCTCCTGTATTTCGATTGTAATAGTAGAAGATAGTTCCATGAATTAGGGATTGGCTGGATACTGCACGATTCACTCCAGTTATTGCGCAATTTCCATAGACTGCGAACTACTTTGATAAAAGTTGAGTGGAAAAACACCGCTCCGGAAATACACTTCGCTTTCACGTCTCCGGGTACCAAGGCGACATCTGCTCAAAAAGTACGTTTTCGCAGTGTCTTCATAGCCGGGGGCGGCTGCTGAGCTTTTTCGTACGCTTCTTGTCGCAAGTTTTTCTTGAGATGCCGTACTCCTGCGGGTAGGACGGGTTATGAAAGACAATTGGAGGCGAAAACGTTGATAAAAAGTGGTTCATCAGGGTTATGAAAGACAATTGGAAGCAAAAACATCGATGAAAAGTGGTTCATCAAGGTTATGAAGGACAATTGGAAGCAAAAACATCGATGAAAAGTGGTTCATCAAGGTTATGAAGGACAATTGGAGGCGAAAACATCGATGAAAAGTGGTTCATCAGGGTATGAAGGACAATTGGAGGCGAAAACGTCGATGAAAAGTGGTTCATCAAGGTTATGAAGGACAATTGGAGGCAAAAACGTTGATGAAAAGTGGTTCATCAGGGTTATGAAAGACAATTAGAAGCAAAAACATCGATGAAAAGTGGTTCATCAGGGTATGAAAGACAATTAGAAGCAAAAACATCGATGAAAAGTAGTTCATCAAGGGTATGAAGCACAAAAGAAAGCCTAACAACTAAAACTTATGAAATTGAGTATATTCTATCTGCTAGGTCAGAGAGCCCCCACTTAATAATACTGTTTCGCAGTTTATGTTAACTGTTTACATGATTAATTCACATATCAAATCTCACTTTTATGTAAAAGCTCTTTTCCAAGCAGCAGGGGTATTTTTTCCCCTGTTGTTTTTAAAAAGTGTTTGATGAATGGATAGTCGGCGTCCGGTTTTTCAGCTAACAGCTCTCCCCACCACTCCGATTCATAGCGACACAGCATGCTTAAATTGTATAAAAGCAAATAATGGATCATTACTTCTGAAACAGGTGAGAAATATTCCCGATACAAAGGAAAATAAATTTTCTCGTTTGCTTTATCTGTGAAAAAAGGTGCAGTTACTTTTTTAAACGGGTTGGATAAATAAACAGAAATGGATGCTTTTGTCGTTTCGGTTTGTTCAATTGGCGGCAGATAGGATCTGATTCGCTGAATAAAGGATTTTTTGGTTAAATGATAGTTATCCAATATTCTTGCCGGAAAATGTAATTCCTTCGTTCCGACATTACCGATAATGGTCATTTTCTGCTGATCTTGCAACTTGAACAAGGCTGACATTTCCGGAACCAGTGCGAACAGGTAATTCATTTTCATTTTTTCGTTTGGTGTTTTTTTAATTGAAAATAAGTGCTCTGAAAAATAAGGAAATAATCCATTATGCTGTATTTTCACTTCATCCTGCATAAACGAATAATCCTTTTTCTTGCGCTTTCGGCTTGATACCCCATGTGCGAGTATCGCTGTTGATTCTGGATAATTCGGTCGCAGTGTTAACAGGTTTGCTTTTAAGAGATGTATCATCCCATAGAAAAATAATATCGGCTGAAGTAATGTATCCAGTCTTCTGCCATTATCGTAAAATTGTTTTCCGTGATTCAAATAGTACATGAATTTCGTGCAGTTTTCGTAGCTTTTCACTGCTGCATCAACATTATCAAGCTTTTGGTAGCAGTCATACAGGTATTTTTGGGCTGTTTCTTGTGATTGCAAGTATGTATAGAAAGCTGATATGTACTCTTTATACAAAAAAATCCCCTCCTAACTATTAAAATATTTTGAATCTATTTTCTTTTTTCACACCCTGATTCTCCTGTTGAAAAAGCTTACTTGTTGGCGTATTGTAAATAACAATAGAATTGCAAATATAGTTTGACCAAGATATAAAAATATACTCATTAAGGCATATCAACCAATGAATAGGAGGAGGAAAAATTATGCGTGAAGATAAGTTCGCCAAAGAAGGGTTAACCTTTGATGATGTTTTGTTAATGCCTGCAGAGTCGGAAGTATTGCCAAAAGATGTTGATGTCAGTACGGTGTTATCTGATAAAGTTAAGCTTAATACTCCATTCATGAGTGCTGGAATGGATACGGTAACTGAAGCGGAAATGGCAATAGCCATGGCACGTCAAGGTGGTCTGGGAATCATTCATAAAAATATGTCGATTGAAGATCAGGCAGAACAGGTTGATCGGGTAAAGCGTTCGGAAAGTGGAGTTATTACAAATCCTTTCTTCCTGACTCCCGAACATCAAGTGTATGATGCAGAGCATCTTATGGGTAAGTTCCGTATTTCAGGAGTTCCTGTAGTCAATAATATCGATGAGCAGAAACTGGTTGGCATTTTAACGAACCGGGATCTTCGTTTTATCGAGGATTACTCCATTGCAATTAAAGAAGTCATGACAAGTGAAAACCTGGTCACAGCACCAGTTGGAACAACACTTCAGGAAGCGGAAAGTCTTTTGCAGACCTATAAGATTGAAAAACTGCCTCTTGTTGATGATAACGGTATGCTGAAAGGATTAATCACGATAAAAGATATTGAGAAAGTAATCGAATTTCCGAATGCGGCAAAAGATGAACAGGGACGTTTACTTGCGGGTGCAGCAGTTGGTGTCACCGCTGATGCTCTGAAACGTATTGAGAAGCTGGTGGAAGCTGGTGTTGATGTGATTGTAATCGATACAGCCCATGGCCACTCAAAGGGTGTACTGGAGCAAGTACGCCTTGTACGCGAAACCTATCCTGATTTGGATATTATTGCTGGTAATGTTGCAACAGCCGAAGCAACAGTAGCTTTGATTGAAGCAGGTGCAACGATTGTCAAAGTTGGAATCGGTCCTGGTTCCATTTGTACAACAAGAGTTGTTGCAGGTGTCGGTGTACCGCAAATCACAGCTGTAAACGATTGTGCTGTTGCTGCAGAAAAATATGGTGTTTCCGTTATCGCTGATGGCGGGATCAAATATTCCGGTGATATTGTTAAGGCATTGGCAGCCGGTGCAAGTGTGGTTATGCTTGGAAGTTTATTTGCCGGTGTATCGGAAAGCCCCGGTGAAACAGAAATTTTCCAGGGAAGACAATACAAAGTCTACCGTGGAATGGGTTCTGTCGGAGCGATGAAGGCAGGCTCAAAAGATCGTTATTTCCAGGATGCTGAAGATGCGAAAAAGCTTGTTCCAGAAGGTATTGAAGGTCGAACAGCATATAAAGGTCCACTTGCGGATACGGTCCATCAATTACTGGGAGGCCTGCGTGCAGGTATGGGATATTGCGGAACAGGATCAATCGATTCGCTACGCAATGATGCCCGTTTTATTCGGATAACCAATGCTGGATTACGTGAAAGTCATCCGCACGATGTACAAATTACAAAAGAAGCACCAAACTACTCGGTGTAATCTGATTTAATAGTAATTTTTTCCTATTAAAATTGATAGATAGGGACTTTTCCCTGTCTATTTTTTCATCCTTTTTTGTGGTAAAATATCTAAGGTATGAAGTGAAAATCTATAAAAAAACTTATTATAATAAGGTGGAGGTAGAGAACGTGAAACACAACTTCAAGAAGGGATTGTCATTTTTACTGGTTGCTCTGGTAATGATGACTGCAATATTCAGCCAGCCAATTTCTGCTAAAGCAGCAGAAGCATTAGATGTTCAAGCAGAGTCAGCTATCTTAGTTGATGCAGAGACAGGAAAGATTTTATTTGCTAAAAACCCTAACATGGCGTTACCTCCAGCCAGTATGACCAAAATGATGACGGAGTACCTTGTACAGGAAGCCATCAAGGAAGGAAAAATCAACTGGGATACGACAACGCAGATTAGTGACTACGCATACAGTATATCCGCAGACCCAACCTTCTCCGGAATCGGATTAACACAGGATAAAGCATATACAGTTAGAGAATTATATGAAGCAATGGCTGTATTTTCAGATAACGGTACAACGATTGCACTTGCAGAACTGGTTGCAGGTTCTGAAGGTGAATTCGTTAAAATGATGAATGCAAAGGCAGAAGAAATGGGTTTACCTGATTATAATTTTGTCAACTCAACCGGTCTTGCCAATTCATCATTGGGAGAAAATGTCCCTGAAGGAACAGACCCAAATGCGAATAACCGGTTATCGGCAAAGTCTGCAGCACTGCTGGCGTATAATCTGGTAAATGATTTTCCACAGGCATTGGATGTAACCAGCATGACAGAAGTAGAATTCGAAGGCTACACAGTAGAGAACCTGAATTGGATGCTGCCACATGAAGCCACATTCCTGAAGCAGTTTCAATACAAAGGAATTGATGGATTGAAAACAGGTTACACCGATCTTGCCGGATACTGTTTTACAGGGACAGCTAAACAGAACGGAAACCGCCTGATATCTGTAGTTATGAAAACAGACAGTAAAGAGGCCCGCTTCCAGGAAACAGCAAAACTGATGGATTACGGATTCTCGCAATTTGAAAAGAAAGAGCTTTTCCCGAAAGGCTATCAGCTGGAAGATAAATCAACATTGCCTGTCGCTAAGGGGAAAGAAGACAATGTGGAGATTGCAACAAAAGATGATTTTACCATTCCGGTTAAACAAGGACAGGAAAAGAACTACAGTATTAAATACAATATTGATAAAGATAAGCTGAATAAGGAAGGCGAGTTAACTGCCCCAATTAAAAAAGGTGAAAAGATTGGAACGGCAGAACTTGTATTTGAAGGTAACGATTATGGCTATATCTCAGCTGGAATTGGCGATTCAACAGTAGATATAGTTGCTCAGAAATCTGTTGAAAAAGATAATTGGTTTATGCTTACGCTCGGTGCTATTGGCGATTTTTTTGCCAATTTATTCAGTACAGTCGTTGATACTGTTAAAGGCTGGTTCTAAAGTGTAAAATAGTTCTGTTAAGAAGTTTCGTATACAGGAGGGAAAACAATGACAAATACAGGTACAGATCGCGTAAAACGCGGCATGGCAGAAATGCAAAAAGGTGGCGTCATCATGGACGTCGTTAATGCTGAACAAGCAAAAATTGCCGAAGAAGCAGGGGCAGTTGCTGTAATGGCATTGGAACGTGTACCATCTGATATCCGCGCTGCAGGCGGGGTTGCCCGGATGGCAAGCCCTGAGGTAACAGAAGAGGTACTGAATGCAGTATCCATTCCGGTAATGGCAAAGGCGCGCATCGGACATATTGTTGAAGCACGCGTACTGGAAGCAATGGGTGTTGACTATATTGATGAAAGTGAAGTTCTGACACCAGCTGATGAAGAATATCATTTAAAAAAATCAGACTACACGGTTCCATTTGTTTGCGGCTGCCGTAACCTTGGTGAGGCTGCGCGTCGTATTGGTGAAGGTGCATCCATGCTACGTACAAAAGGTGAACCAGGTACGGGAAATATTGTTGAAGCTGTTCGCCATATGCGTCAGGTACAGTCGGAAATCAGAAAGCTTACATCCATGTCTGAAGATGAAGTCATGACATTCGCAAAAGAAATCGGTGCACCATATAATCTTTTATTAGAGATTAGAGAAGAAGGACGTTTGCCGGTTGTTAACTTTGCAGCAGGCGGGGTAGCAACACCAGCTGATGCTGCTTTAATGATGCAGCTGGGTGCAGATGGTGTATTTGTTGGATCCGGAATTTTCAAATCAAACAATCCGGAGAAATTTGCAAAGGCAATTGTTGAAGCAACAACACATTACACCGATTATAAATTGATTGGTGAGCTTTCCAAAGGCTTGGGTACCGCAATGAAAGGTATTGAAATGAGTACGTTGGAAGCACATGACCGCATGCAGGATCGCAGTGAGTAGAAAGAAGGAATCCATATGAATACGATTGGTGTACTTGCGTTACAAGGTGCTGTTCGTGAACACATTCGCTCGATTAAGGCAACAGGTGCAAATGCCGTTGAGATAAAACGTAAGGAGCAGCTTGATGAAATTGATGGCTTGATTCTTCCCGGCGGTGAAAGCACTACAATGCGCAGGTTGATTGACAGCTATGGTTTCTTCGATGCTCTTCAGGAATTCGGAAAAAAAGGTAAACCGATATTTGGTACATGTGCCGGACTGATTTTGATGGCGAATGACATAGATGGTCAGGAACATTCCCATTTGGGACTTATCAATATGAAGGTTGCACGGAATGCGTTCGGCAGACAGGTTGCAAGCTTTGAAGCAGATTTGGACGTAAGTTATATCGGTAATCATTTTAATGCAGTATTCATCCGCGCCCCATATATTATGGAAGCAGGACCTGAAGTGGAAATTCTTGCAACATGCCAGGACCGGATTGTAGCTGCTAAACAGGGGCATTATTTATGTACTGCTTTTCATCCGGAATTGACCGATGATAACCGTTTTATTGAATATTTCGCTGAAATGGTGGAAGAATCAAACATAAAAGTGAAGGCGTCCGTTTAGCGACGTATAAACTGCGCCTGGCCATGCCAGGTGGTCCGATGTTGCCGCGCAAAGTGGCGATCTTAATCGGACATTCCTACCCTATGAGATAAAGGAAACATGCCCCTGCATCAGGGGTATGCCGACGTTGGCCGACAAGGCCGGTTTTAGTTGGCCATCCCTAACTACGAACCGATGTTGACTTATCGTAAGGAGGGCTCGGGAAGTTTACTAGTCGCTGGATGCCTGAACTAGATAAATAAAAACACTTGCATCTTAATTAAAAATTGTATATGATATACCATAATATATGAAACAGTAATGAGAGGAAATAGTAGCAGGTAGCTTATCTCCAGAGAGTCGGTGGCAGGTGTGAACCGATGTTGGCAGCTTGTGAATCCATCCTCAAACTGGTTTACTGAACCGAAAAGTAGGTAAACCCGGTTAAAAACCGTTATTTTATTTGAGCCGGAAGAGGTGTATATCTCTTCAATAAGGGTGGCAACGCGGGAATAATACTCTCGTCCCTATTTATTAGGGACGGGAGTTTTTTGTATTTAAAAAGGAGGAACTAACCATGTTGGACATGAAGTTTTTACGGAATAATTTTGATGATGTAAAAAAGAAACTGGCGAACCGCGGTGAAGATTTATCGGAACTCGAGCGGTTTGGCGAGCTAGATGAGCGACGCCGGAACTTAATTTCGGAAACAGAAAAACTGAAAGCAAAGCGGAATGAAGCGTCCAAACAGATTTCTGCATTAAAAAAAGAAGGTAAAGATGCTGATCCTGCGATTAAGGAAATGCGTGAGGTAGGAGAGCAAATTAAGGCATTCGATACGGAATTGAAAGAAATAGAGGAAAATTTAAATCATATGATGCTTTCCATCCCAAATATTCCGCATGAAAGTGTACCGATTGGTGAGGATGAAGATGATAATGTGCTGGCACGTAAATGGGGAGAAATTCCAACCTTTAATTTTGAGGAAAAGCCACACTGGGACGTAGCAACCGGTCTGGATATTATTGATTTTGAACGGGCTGCAAAGGTCACCGGAAGCCGCTTTGTTTTTTATAAAGGACTCGGAACACGCCTGGAGCGTGCCTTAATGAGCTTTATGATGGACTTGCATGCGGATGAACATGGTTACACCGAGCTGATGCCGCCACAAATCGTTAATCGGGCGAGCCTGACCGGAACCGGCCAGCTGCCAAAATTTGCTGAAGACGTGTTCAAATTGGATGAATGGGATTATTTCCTGATACCGACAGCTGAGGTGCCGGTTACGAATTTCCATCGGGATGAAATTCTCACAAGTGATAATCTTCCTAAGAAATATGCAGCGTACAGTGCTAATTTCCGTTCTGAAGCCGGGTCTGCCGGACGTGACACACGCGGGCTTATTCGCCAGCACCAGTTCAACAAAGTCGAGCTTGTACATTTCACTAAACCGGAAGATTCTTATGAAACATTGGAAGTACTGACAGGACATGCTGAAAAAGTATTGCAATTGTTAAATCTGCCATACAGGGTTATGAGCATGTGTACTGGAGACTTGGGCTTTACGGCTGCTAAAAAATACGATATCGAAGTGTGGATTCCAAGTCAGAATACTTACCGGGAAATTTCTTCTTGCTCTAACTTTGAAGATTTTCAGGCAAGACGTGCAGGCATTCGCTTCCGTCGAGAAGAAAAAGGTAAACCGGAATTTGTTCATACATTAAATGGATCCGGATTAGCAGTCGGCCGTACAGTCGCTGCTATTTTGGAAAATTATCAGCAGGAAGACGGTTCTGTTGTCGTTCCGGAAGTTCTAAGACCATATATGGGCGGAAAAGATGTAATAAAATAATACGGTTAACGGGTCACGGATTGTGGCCCGGTACCCTATTTTAAAAAAGTTACATTTTCCGTTTGACAACATAATTCATGCATGATATATTAATTCTTGTCGCACACGGAGGTATACCCAAGTCTGGCTGAAGGGATCGGTCTTGAAAACCGACAGGCGGGTCAAACCGCGCGGGGGTTCGAATCCCTCTACCTCCTCCATTTAATTTTAAAAGCGCATAAAATTGGAGATTATACACGAAACCGTTACAATTTGTAGCGGTTTTTTTATTTGTGCTTTTTTTACGTATAAAATGGTCTTTATTTTACATAAAACTGTAATATTTTATAAAAAGCATCGTCTAATAGACAGAAAGATGTAAGATAAGCCTGACAGAAGGAGGCCGGGGGGATGGAGGAAGAAATAATTACGGATTGGTTCGATGCCTATGCTGATGATATTTACAAATTTCTTGTCTATTACATGTCCACTCCTGATGTGGAAGATTTAGTACAAGAGGTATTTATAAAAGCGATTGATCGGTATGATTCGTTTAAAGGTGATTCAAGTCCGAAAACATGGCTTATATCCATTGCACGAAACCTGGCAATTGATGAGGCACGTAAAAGAAAACGGCAGGATTGGCGAAAATTAATCAAAACATATGACTATAAAACAGAGATTTCACCAGAGGAACAACAATTAACCAATGAAAACAAACAACAACTACATCAGGATATTTCAAAACTGAAACAGGACTATCGGGACGTGGTTATTCTGCGGGGAATTGAGGAATTGACTGTCGCCCAAACAGCCAGCATTTTACAATGGCCCGATACAAAGGTGCGCGTAACGTTTCATCGAGCATTAGCAGCCTTGAAAAGGAAGGTAAAGGAGGCCGATTATGAATTATAACGATGACGAATTGCAAAAGGAGTTAAAAGAATTGAAAGCATCTGTATCATTGGATCCTGATAAAAAAGAATCGATGAAAGCAGTAATTAGAAAACATGCGAGGAAGAAACGTAAGCAGAAAAAATTAAAACAATCGGCTATCTGGTTTTCAACTGCCGCTGCTTTCTTTATAGGCAGTATTCTCCTATTTAATTCGATTAATGATAGTCAATCAGTGTTGCCTGCTGATAACCATAACCAAATGGAAAATACAGGGAATGAGAGTAAAGAACCTGCTGACGCCGGAGACAAGGATGATACAACAGATAAAAAAATATCGGTAAATGAACAAGGAACAGAGACTCAAACCATTATGCTTGAAGGCATGGAGGAAGAAGTAACAGTTACCAATTATGTATTGGAGCCGTATGGCATTCAATATCAAATGGAGGAGTTCCTGGGTAATTATACTGTCAGTGACAATAAAGTAAGGCACTATAGTGATGCTGAAACCGCCTATGTAACGATGGAGGTCATAGAAAAAGCAAAATTGGATAAAGTCGTATCGGATTTACAAACTGAATATAATGGTGATTATGACTATACAGAAGAACCGGCGGAAACATCGCAAAATGAAACTCCATATCAGGGCATGCGGCAGCATTTTGCATATCCGCCACAAGGGTATTATGCCTACCAAATCGATAAGCATGTTATCGTCATCCAATATGAATATGTAACCGAAGCAGGTGACGGTATGGAATCTAGACTCCAGGTGTTAAGGGAATCAATCAGCAAATAAGAGAAAACGGGGCTTTCACTGACTTACGGTGGAAGCCTCTCTTGACATTAGGGATATTAGCAGGTATAGTACTTAAAAATACATGAATAAGTATAATAAACAAACGAAGAAGAGGTCAGTAGCAATTTGCTTCCCGTTAGAGAGTGGAATTCATCGGCTGGGAGATTCCATCGGGCCCGGCTTTTTGTGAAACCTGCCTTGGAGTTGTCAGATAAACCCTGACCGCAGTCTCGCTGCGTTATGAAAATAGAGTGGGCATGTTCAGCATGTCAATGAAGGTGGTACCACGGAAAACACCCCAATCCGTCCTTTTACAGGATTAGATTGGGGTGTTTTTTGTTTTTGAATAATTGCTTATAAAAGGAGTTAATGATGATGGATAAAAAAGTTGCCTTTATTGGTGCAGGTTCCATGGCTGAAGCGATTATTTCCGGTATCGTTCACCAGGAAATTTTACGAAAGGAACAAATTGTTGTAACAAATAAAAGTGATAAGGAACGCATTGACCGGCTGAAACGCCGCTATCAGATTCAAAGTATCCAGGACAAAGAGAAAGTTGCGGCAGATGCCGATATCGTAATTTTAGCGACAAAACCGTATGACTTGGAACCAGCCGTCCAATCGATTCAGGCATATTTGAAACCGGACCAGCTGATTATTTCCGTTATTGCCGGGATTTCAACCGAGTACATTACATCGTTAATCGGGTCCAATGCGCCTGTGATTCGGGCAATGCCAAACACATCAGCCTCAATTGGCTACTCGGCAACTGCATTATCTGCCGGTAAATTTGCCGGCGATGAACACATGGCAGAGGCTCAGGCATTATTTGAATCGATTGGATCTACTGTAATGGTGGACGAAGCCGATATGCACACGGTAACAGGAGTTTCCGGAAGCGGTCCCGCCTATATTTATTATTTTGTCGAGGCGATGGAACAGGCTGCTGTTGAAGCAGGTTTGGATAAAGAAACTGCCAAGGCACTGGTTGCACAAACCGTTGTCGGTGCAGGTGAAATGCTTAAACAGACAGGTGAAGCAGCAGGAGATCTGCGGGAAAAAGTCACCAGTCCCGGTGGAACTACGCAGGCAGGTCTTGAAGCTTTAGCTGCGGATGGATTTCAGGATGCTATTAAGAATTGTGTAAAAAGCGCACGGGAACGTTCCATTGAATTAGGGGAGAAGAAGTGAGGTTACTATCACTTCCCGAATTTTATCGGAAAATATTATATGGAAAGGTGTGATGTCTTATGGGATATAAACTAAATCATGTAAAAAAAGAAGGTTCTGATTTCAGGAAAAAGTTTATACAGAGGAGAGGTCACATTGATAACAGAGGAAGAAAAGTTTGATTATGTTAAAGAAACAGAACGATTAGTATTAAGACCATTACAGAAATATGATTATGAGAATTGGCTGAATGAATTTGAAAACCGTCATCCATCCCAGCATCGCCATGACAAGGGTAAAATGGATATGCGTGAATGTACAAGGGAATGGTTTGCTGACCTGGTAGATAGACACCAGAATTTAGCATTAACGGATACTGCTTATATTTTTGGTGTTTTTAGACGAGAAGATGGTATCCATTTAGGTTTTGTTGATTTCTCAACCTTGGAAAGGGGAGATTTCCAATGGGGCAGAATTGGTTATTCCATCCATAATCAATATTGGGGAAAAGGGTATGGCAAAGAAGCGGTAAAAGAAGCACTGGATATTGCATTTAGTTATTTAAAATTTCATCGTATAGAAGCCCACATTAATGTTGATAATCCCGCTTCAATCAATTTGGCAGAGAGTGTGCGGATGGAATATGAATGTACACGAAAAGGATTTATATATGAATTTGGCGGGTGGACAGATAATCTGATTTATTTTATGAATTCTTTTGATGTTTAAATGGATACGGAGCGATTGTTCTAAAAGGAGCAGTCGCTTTTTCTTGAGAAAAATAATATTGGGGATGAGAAGATGGAAAAAGAATTACATGGGGCTATTGATTTAAGAAAAAATGGAAACTATGAAGAATCCAACAAATTGTTGAAGAAACTCACAAATGATTTTCCTGAGAATGCATCGGTTAACTATCAATGTGCCTGGAGTTTTGATTTATTGGGAGAGGAAGCGAAGGCAGCACCCTTTTACGAGAAGGCGATTGATTTGGGACTTCCTTCTGAAGAAATGGAAGGTGCTATACTGGGATTGGGCAGTACATACAGAACATTAGGAGAATATGAAAAGTCGAAAAGTACGCTTCGAAAAGGAATCAAATTGTTTCCGGAAAATCGGGCGATTCAAGTATTCTATTCCATGACCTTATATAATCTAAACGAGAATAGCAGAGCGATGGAATTAATATTAAAGTGCCTGACAGATACGACTACAGACAGTAAAATATTAGGCTATAAAAAAGCAATAGACTTTTATTCTGATAAACTGGATCAAGTTTGGAAGTAGGTTTGGAGTGAATCCTTTGATTGAAACAGAAAGATGTTTGATTAAACCCTTTGAGCAATCTGATTTTACGGATGTGAAAAAATTATATGTAAATCACAAAGTTAGAAAGTACCTTGGGGGCATACGACCTGAAGATGCCGTTGAGGAGTCATTACATGGGATGCTGCAATCAGGTGATAACTCTTTTTACTGGGTTGTTAAAGAGAAACAATCGGGAGATTTTATTGGGTTGGTTTCTCTTGACCCCCACCACGAAGGTGATGACTTGGAAATCTCCTATCAATTTTTACCAGAGTGGTGGGGAGCTGGTTATGCGACTGAAGTTGTTCAAAAGCTCATTCATTATGCTTTTGATGAATTAAACCTTTCCAGAGTTATTGCAGAAACACAAACCGCAAATACCGGTTCATCCAGATTATTGGAGCGAGCTGGTATGAAACGCAAAAAGACTATTATGCGGTTCGGTGCTGAACAGGCGGTTTATTGCATAGAAAACTTTTTCATGAAGGAATAATTTTAAGCAGGAATACGCTCAGCAAAAAACTGAGCGTAAATATTGTTCATGTTATTTTTTCTTGTATCTAAATCCTATGCACCGAGCTTTTCCTGTGCCAGTCCCTTTGTGTGCAGCGCAGCAATCATGCCATAAAATGCATAGAAAAATTCATCAGGTGCCTCTACACGAATATGCCCAACCTTGCTTGTATCAAAATCCAGCGTTGCTTCCAGTAAGCGATAGGTTGCGTACGCGTAAAAGCAGAAATATTTATAGTCAAACTTGGGCATCTTTTCGTAAATAACGGCAATCTCATCTTTATACTTGTCAAAGTTTTTTACTGCCTCATCCACAAATGCCTGCAGGTCGGACATGTCTGCTTCGACAACAATGTCTTTTTCATTTTCCGGACGAATGGTAGCCATCGTAAATCCTTCCTTTCCTGGGATTTTCTCCTCTACTATAGCTGAGATTTCGGTAAAATACGGTGATATAAATCACTGATTACAGATTTTCCGAACGAGAACGCCCATTCCTTCAGGTGTGGGATGAGAGTGAGGTCGGATAAGGAGTACCACTGAAACCGAATGGTTTGTGGTGCTTCAATTATCCGAAAATTCCACTCTTTTTTTGGTGTATATATGTATTAGTTTATTAAATAAACTAATACAATAAGCTTATGAATGATTATAGAAGAAACAACACAACCGTATCATTAATTAACTATCATTTCGTTTTTTGCCCTCGATATAGAAGGAAAATATTCCTTCGTGCTGATGTGGAAGAACGTTTTAAGCAGTTGGTAAGAGAAATATGTGAAAGACTTGGAATTGTTATTGTTGCTTTAGAGTGTGACAAAGACCATACACATATGTTTCTTAATGCATTGCCAACACTTAGTCCAGCTAATATCATGGCGAAAATCAAAGGAGTGACTTCTAAAAAACTGAGAGAGGAGTTTCCTCATCTTCAGCATTTGCCAAGTCTTTGGACACGTTCCTATTTTGTATCCACCGCAGGAAATGTATCGAGTAAAACCATTAAGCGCTATGTTGACCAACAAAAAACAAGGGGGTAAATAGCTTGTCGCAAACCATAACAGTTAAAATTAAACTACTTCCAACCAGAGCACAGTCTTCTATTTTGTATGAGATGAGCCAAACGTACATCTCTATCATCAATACACTTGTATCTGAAATGGTAAAGGAAAAGAAAAACACCAAGAAATCAAGCAAAGACATTATTATTCCTCTACCCAGCGCAGTGAAAAACCAAGCAATTAAAGACGCTAAAAGTGTTTTCAAAAAAGCAAAGAGAAATAAATACGAAGTTGTTCCCATTTTAAAGAAGCCTGTCTGTATTTGGAACAATCAAAACTATTCCTTTGACTCCACCCATATATCAATGCCGATTATGGTTGATGGAAAAGTAAAGAAAACACCGATTCGTGCCTTATTGATTGATAAAGAAAACCGTAATTTAGATTTGCTTAAACACAAATTAGGTACACTGCGCATAACAAAAAAGTCAGGCAAATGGATTGCTCAAATTTCGATCACCCTCCCTACACTCGAAAAAAAAGGAGCAAAGACTATGGGGGTAGACCTGGGATTAAAGGTTCCTGCTGTTGCTGTAACTGACAATGAAAAGGTACGCTTTTTTGGAAATGGCCGACAAAACAAATACATAAAACGTAAATTTCGTTCGGAACGCAAAATACTAGGTAAAAATAAAAAGTTAAGTGCCATCCGTAGTTCCAAAGATAAAGAGCAACGTTGGATGAAAGACCAAGACCATAAGGTTAGTCGTGCAATTATAAACTTTGCTAAAGAAAATAATATTTCTGTCATTCGCTTAGAACAGTTGGCGAATATTAGGCAGACGACAAGAAATAGTCGTAAAAACGAAAAGAACTTGCACGCATGGTCATTTTATCGCCTATCACAATTCATTGAATACAAAGCAAAGTTGGAAGGCATCAAAGTTGAATATGTAAATCCTGCCTACACCAGTCAAACATGCCCAAAGTGTTCTGAAAAGAATAAGGCGCAAGACAGAAAATACAAGTGTAAATGCGGATTCGAGAAACATCGTGATTTAGTCGGTGCAATGAATATTCGTTATGCACCTGTGATTGATGGTAGTAGTCAATCAGCCTAAGATGCTATATGCACTGTCTTAGGAGGGGCAATGAGATGCCCTCATCTTGAAGGCTGTTCAAAACAGAAATGGACTGCGAACGCTTAGTTATTCAAGAATCCCACACGTACACCGTAAGGAATAGGGCTTGCGGCTTTAGCCGTGGGAGTCTCAAAATTTCATTTAAAAAAGCCTGGTTTCTTGATAACTAATCGAACTCAAATTATGATAAAGGAAAATAAAGTAAACAGGTGGGATTACTATGGCTGAAAAAGTGGAATTAGGAAATACCGGCTTACATGTGCATCCAATTGGTCTGGGCGCCAATAAAATTGGACATGAAAACAAGGAAACAAACACAGAATACGGCGGCAAAATTATTACGGAAGCTATTGAGCATGGACTAAATTTCATTGATACGGCTTTCATGTATGGGAATGGGCTGTCTGAAGAGATTATCGGTAAAACATTAAAAGATAATGGTCATCGAAATGATGTTGTGTTGGCAACGAAAGGGTCCAATCGCTATCAAGGGGATAAAATGGTTCATGATAATACACCTGCATTTCTGAACAAGACAGTGGATGAAAGTCTGAAGCGTCTGCAGACAGATGTGATTGATTTGTTCTACATTCATTTCCCGGATGATGATACGCCGAAATATGAAGCTGTCGGTGCACTGCAGCGTTTGCGGGAAGCCGGAAAAATCCGGGCAATCGGGGTATCCAATTTTTCGATGGAACAGTTGAGAGAAGCCAATCAGGATGGCTGCCTGGATGTTGTCCAGGGGCATTATAATCTGCTGCATCGTTCTGCGGAAAAAGAACTGTTCCCTTATTTGCTTGAAAATAATATATCCTTTGTTCCGTATTTTCCTTTTGCATCAGGTCTGTTGGCAGGGAAATACAACAAAGATACGGTCCTTTCCGATTATTTGAAGAAAAAAGCGCAATTCCAGGGTGATACTTATCTCAAAAACCTGGAAAAAGTGGACTATCTGCATACAATTGCAGATAAACATGGGGTTGCGCCGGCACATGTGGTACTAGCTTACTATCTAACCCGTAAGCCGATTGATACGGTTATACCGGGGGCGCGAAATGGTGAGCAGGTTATTGATAATTTAAGAGCTGCGGAAGTGAATTTATCAGCGGAAGATATCAAGATGATTGAAGAAGTTTTCCCCGTTGAGGAACCCTGAAAAAAAGCTGTGCTCCATTTACCGGGGCACAGCTTTCTATAATTATTAACGTATAAGTTCTCTCGTTTTCCATTTGCGTGATTGCTGAATAGCACGACCGATCTTTTCCAAAATCGGTTCAATCGAGTCTTCCTGATGGAGCAAATCATAATCGGAAATATTAATCCGCAATATCGGACATGAATTAAAGTTATCGATCCAATTTTCATAGCGGTTGTACATTTCTTCCCAATAAGCAATTGGTGTATTTTTCTCCATTTCCCTGCCGCGTAATTGAATACGTTCCAGAACTTCGTCAAAAGTACCCTCCAGATAAATTAACAGATCCGGATGCGGGAAGTATGGGGTCATGACCATCGCTTCAAACAGGTTCGTATATGTTTCAAAATCTGTTTTTGACATTGTACCATTTTCATAGTGCATCTTTGCAAAAATACCAGTATCCTCATAGATGGAACGATCCTGGATGAACCCGCCGCCATATTCAAAAATCTTTTTCTGTTCCTTAAAGCGTTCGGCCAGAAAGTAAATTTGCAGATGAAAGCTCCACCGTTCAAAATCATCATAAAACTTTCCCAGGTACGGATTTGTCTCAACTTTTTCAAAGGACGTTTTAAATTTCAGGGCATTGGCGAGCGCCTTTGTCATCGTTGATTTTCCGACTCCAACGGTACCGGCAATCGTTATGATGCTGTCGTGCGGAATCTGGTATTTATCACGTAAATTCATTTGTGTATTACCCCTTTTATCGTTTAACTACTGTTTTATGGTTATCCAGTTGACTTTCCACCCGCTTGATAATCGCATTTAGATCATCCTGCTGTTTCACAAAATCCGTCTCATCACCATTAATCCGAATGACTGGAATATCGGGGTGAAGCACTTCAAACTCATTCATATAATCTTCATAATCCTGTGCAAGCTGTGCCAGATAGGACGGTTTAATATTCTGTTCAATATCTCTTCCCCGCAGACGAATTCGTTTTAAAATCGTATCCAGACTGGCGTGCAGATAAATCATCATATTCGGAACAGGCATATCTTTCGTTAAAATATGATAAATCTGCTCGTATTTTTCAAATTTATCGGCATGCAATGTACGTTTCGCAAAAATCATGTTTTTCGATATATGATAATCGGCAATGACCGCCTTGTTTTGTTCTAAGTATTTTTTTTCGATATCTTCAAGTTGTTTGAAACGATTGCATAAAAAGAACATTTCCGTCTGAAAGCTCCACTCATCAATATCATCATAAAATTTCCCAAGAAACGGATTTTCCTCGACAATTTCTTTTAATAAGTGATAATCAAAATGGACAGAAAGTTTTTTTGCAAGTGATGTCTTTCCAATGCCAATCGGCCCTTCTATTGCAATAAATGGAACCTCTGCCATAACTTTCCCTCCAATCATTAATGCAATATTCGACAGATGTATTTTATTTTATCACATAAAAAAAGTGAATTCCATGTGAAAAAAGAACGCACTCCTTTTCATTATGCACTCAATTTTGTATAATAGGTAATGTTGATTTTTCATATCACTTGCCCCCGTAGCTCAGGGGATAGAGCACTGGTTTCCTAAACCAGGTGTCGCAGGTTCGAATCCTGCCGGGGGCGTCCTGTATAAAATGCGATTATGGCGGTGTTCATTTCCAACCTGCTGTAATTGCTTTTTTAATTTCCAGTTAATATCACTTTAAAATTGTCACAAAATGTTCTAAAATAGAAGTCAGTTACCAAAATGTTTTAACAATTTATATAAATTGCATATATGTTGCAATTTTATCGTAATCCTTAATATAAGGATTTGAAAGCGATATCAAAATTTACAGGATGAGGTGATAGGATGGACATGCAAAAAATACCAGCACGTAGCGGTAATCATAATCTGCAAAACTATGAAAAAATGAGAGAAGCGTTTTCATGGGAAGACGTTAAAAAGAACTTTAGCTGGAATGAGACCGGTAAAGTAAATATTGCTTATGAAGCGATCGACCGTCATGCAGAAGATCCAAATAAAAAAGATAAGGTGGCACTTCATTATTCTTCACCGGACCGCGAAGAAAAACTGACGTTTACTGATCTGAAGAAGAGCAGTAACCAGTTTGCCAATGTATTAAAAAAATATGATATCGAAAAGGGAGATCGCGTATTTCTTTTCATGCCAAGAAGTCCTGAGTTTTACGCAACATTTTTCGGGACTTTAAAAACAGGTGCGATTGCCGGTCCATTATTCGAAGCGTTTATGGAACAGGCAGTACGTGACCGTTTGCAGGACAGTGAGGCTAAAATGCTGATTACTACACCTGACCTATTGGGACGCGTTCCACAGGAGGACCTCCCTGATCTTGAAAAAATTGTTTTGGTCGGTGAAAACAATGAATCTGCCGATAAATACATTGATTACCAAAAAGAAATGAACGATGCCTCCACTGATTTTGATATTGAGTGGGTAGATCTTGAAGACGGAATGGTTATTCACTATACATCCGGTTCAACCGGGAAGCCTAAAGGCGTCTATCATGTGCATAATGCAATGATTCAGCATTATGCAACAGCTGAATGGGTGCTTGATCTAAATGAAGATGATGTATATTGGTGCACAGCTGACCCGGGCTGGGTTACGGGAACAAGTTATGGCATATTCGCCCCGTGGCTCCATGGTGTAACAAATGTTGTCCGAGGTGGACGGTTTAGTCCGGATGATTGGTACGGGACTATTGATAAATATAATGTTACTGTCTGGTATACTGCACCGACTGCATTGCGGAAATTGACAAGTGCCGGTGAAGAAGCTCCTAAAAAGCATGACCTTTCTTCATTGAGACATATCATGAGTGTCGGCGAGCCGCTGAATCCGGAAGTTATCACATGGGGGCTGAAAGCATTTGACCTGCGCATTCATGATACATGGTGGATGACTGAAACAGGTGCACAGCTCATTGTCAATCTGCCATCTGAAGAGATTCGCCCTGGTTCAATGGGTAAACCTATTCCAGGTATCGAAGCATCGATTGTTGATAATGAAGGGAATGAGCTTCCGCCAAATCAGATGGGTAATCTGGCAATCAAAGCTCCTTGGCCGGCAATGATGCGTAAAATCTGGAAGCGTCCGGAGAAATATGAAAGTTATTTTATAAATGGCTGGTATGTATCCGGTGATAGTGCGTATAAAGATGAAGACGGCTATTTCTGGTTCCAGGGCCGTCTGGATGATGTAATTAACACATCCGGTGAGCGTGTCGGACCATTTGAAGTGGAAAGTAAGCTAATCGAACACCCTGCTGTTGCGGAGGCTGGTGTTATCGGTAAACCGGATCCGGAGCGCGGTGAAATCATCAAGGCATTCATCACATTGAATGATGGCTATGAAGATTCACCGGAGCTGCTTGAAGAAATCCGTAAATTTATTAAAACTGGTTTAAGTGCTCATGCAGCACCTCGTGAACTGGAAGTGAAGGATACGATCCCGAAAACGCGAAGTGGTAAAATTATGCGTCGCCTCTTGAAATCATGGGAGCTTGGGCTGCCAACAGGTGATACGTCGACATTAGAAGAATAATTGGAAAGGGTGCCCGGCGGTGGCACCCTTTTTTCATGGCTGGGAATCCGTTTTCGCTGAAGTTGTCACAGAATTCGCTGAAGTGTTCACAAATTCCGCTGAAGTTCAAGGTGAATCCGCTTAAGTTCACAATTTTCCGGCTGAAGTGTTCACAATTTGTTCGGGCTTCCCGCATTCTCAGTATGGTTTGTTTATTTTAGGGCATGTTTTATTCCATAACAAACGGGAAGACTCATTTATGTATCAACTTCATCAAAGGAGCGGATCACAAATGGGTAAAAAAATTGCAACTGTACTAACAAACATGTTTGAGGATGTTGAATATACAGAGCCGGCAAAAGCTTTTAAGGATGCCGGACATGAAGTGATTACAATCGGTTCCGAAAAGGGAAAAGAAGTGACAGGCAAAAATAAAGAAGCAACCGTCACGACTGATGAGTCAATTAGTAATGTAAAACCGGAAGAATTTGATGCATTGTTTATACCAGGTGGCTTTTCACCGGACATGCTTCGTACAGATGAACGGTTTGTCAACTTCGCCAAAGCGTTCATGGACGATAAAAGGCCGGTATTCTCCATCTGCCATGGTGCGCAATTGCTTATTACAGCCAGAGCGCTGAAAGGACGTAAGGCTACTGGTTTCAAGTCTATTCAAGTCGATATGGAAAATGCAGGCGCAACGGTAATGGATCAGGAAGTCGTCGTGTGTGATAATCAGCTGGTTACGAGCCGTCAGCCGGATGATATTCCTGCATTTAACAGGGAAGCATTGAAACTTCTGAACAGCTAACAATAAAAGCTCTTAATCCAGACTTGGGCACTTTATCACACCACAAAAACCCCTCCAATCGCAGAAATGCGGTCGGAGGGGTTAATTTATTCCAACTTCGTAATCGTAAAATTATCCTGCAGCAGCAACCAGTTTTGTGGAAACGCTAATCCCAGTTTCCAGTAACTGATTCCACGCAAGCCCAGTTGTTTTATCATATTAAATTTTGCCTGAATGGACCGTGCATCTTCAAACCATACTTCGTGCTGGTTCCCCTGTGCATCTGTATACATATAAAACGGGGCTTGTGCTTCCATATCATATTCAATTGCAGCATTTTGTTCACGGGCCCGGGTTATTGCCTGCTGTGGACTGAGTGCCTCCGCAGGTTCACCACCTTCAACATATGGCAGTGTCCAATCATACCCGTATAAATTTTGCCCCAATAGAATTTTGTTGGCAGGCATTACACTTAACGCGAAATTGACGACTTCCCGCACTTCATCTATTGGTGATACTGCCATCGCAGGTCCGCCGCTATATCCCCATTCATACGTCATTAATACGACAAAATCAGCTACCTCACCATGTACCGCATAATCGTGTGCCTCATACCATGCCCCTTCCTGCTCGGCACTCGTCTTTGGTGCGAGAGCAGTCGACAATAATAAGCCCTCTTCCGATAACCTTTGCTTTGCTTTGCGTAAAAAATTGTTGTATGCTTCCCTGTCTTCCGGCGGCAAAAATTCAAAGTCAAAATGGACATCCCGGAATCCGACCTGATTTGCCACATTTACAATATTATCCAATAATGTGTTTTGTACCGCCTGAACGGTTAGAATAATATGACCAAGTTCCCTGCTGAAAGATCCTTCTTCCAAATTTGTCACAGTGAGCATCAACGAGACATCTTGGGCATCAGCGATTTGCTTGAAATTATCCAGTGGTGGTGCAGTAAGGGTGCCATCACGATTTACCTGATAGCTGAAAGGAGTAAGGTACGTAAGATACGGTGCTGTTTTCGTCAAGGAATTAATTAACGTCTGGGAAACTTCACCCCCAGATGGCTCAATATAGGCATTGACAGTGATTTCCGGTTCGGGTCTGGCAGGTATATAAAGACGATCCCCTACCTGCAGTATAGTATCAACAGGAATGTTATTTATTTGGGCTAATTGCTGGTACGTCATTCCAAACTGCTGTGCTATCGAATACAAACTGTCCCCTGGCTGAACAAAATAAAACCGACCAACAATAGGAATCACCAAAGTCTGACCGACAACAAGGTTATTTGGCGCATCCAGTTCGTTGGCTTCAATAAGTTCATTAGGAGACGTATTATATGTATTTGCGATTTGCTGCAAAGTATCACCTTGCTGTACAACATGAAACTGCACAAAAATCCCTCCTCTCCATAAATCCTACTTACACTTTATGAACAGAGAGAGACAGATATACCTTGTTTATTTTTGTTAAAATAAGTATAGACTTATTTTACGTTAATGTTAAAGGCGGTGTGATCGTGGATGATCAAATGTATATGCGTGAAGCAATCGATCAGGCAAATAAAGCTGAAGAAATAAATGAAGTGCCCATTGGTGCAGTAATTGTTTTTAAAGATGAAATTATTGCAACAGGATATAATGTGCGTGAAACATCACAGGAAACATTATCACACGCCGAGCTGATTGCTATTAAAAAAGCGAATGAAAAAATTGGCAGCTGGCGTCTTGAGGACTGTACACTCTATATAACGCTTGAGCCCTGTCCAATGTGTGCCGGTGCAATCGTACAGTCGCGCATTAAACGGGTTGTGTTTGGTGCACCTGATCCCAAAGCCGGATGTGCGGGAACTTTAATGAACCTCCTTGGTGATGAGCGTTTTAACCACCAGGTGGAAGTAACGAGTGGTGTTTTGGAAAAAGAGTGTGGTAGTTTATTAACGGATTTTTTCAAGAATCTTCGTGGAAAGAAAAGGCAGTAAACTTCCAAATAATCTCATCAATTTTAGATTGCATTATGACTGCAAAATCGTTATAATGATTAGTGCCGTGCTAAGCGGGGAGGTAGCGGTGCCCTGTACTCGCAATCCGCTATAGCGAGGCCGAATTCCCATTCGAGGTAGGACGACTTTAAGGTCTGCCTTAAGGGATTGGTGTTGACGCCGAGGTCCTGCGCAACAGAGACCCATGAATTCTGTCAGGTCCGGAAGGAAGCAGCAGTAAGTGGTCATCTCTGTGTGCCGTGGGGAAGCCTAGGCCGAGCCATGAACTTGAGTAACGCTTAGGGACGCCTTATCAACAATGGGTGCACGGCTTACATAGAACAGAAAGTTGCATCAACCCTTTTGTGGGATGGTGCAGCTTTTTTTTGGTGCCTGTCACCTCCCGAATTTTGTCGAAATATGTCGAAGTTATCTATTCAATTTGTTTTCTTTAAGGTTCACATTCACCCCTGAAATAGCGTATAATTGAGATAGAATTCACAAAGGGGAAAACCACTATGAGCTATCAGGCTTTATACCGTGTCTGGCGCCCGAAAACGTTTCAGGATGTTGTCGGACAATCACATATAACAAGAACACTGCAAAATGCTATTGAACAGGAGAAGTTTTCGCATGCGTATATTTTCTCCGGCCCGCGTGGAACAGGGAAAACAAGTGCGGCGAAGATATTTGCAAAAACAATCAACTGTGAAAAGGCCCCTGTGAAGGAACCCTGTAATGAATGTGCTGCCTGCAGAGGTATTCAGGATGGTTCGATTTCCGATATTATTGAAATGGACGCGGCATCGAACACAAGTGTAGAAGATATCCGTGAGATCCGTGATAACGTAAAGTATGCAACCAGTTCGGTCCCATATAAGGTATATATTATTGATGAGGTTCACATGATTTCAGTCAATGCGTTTAATGCATTACTAAAGACATTGGAAGAACCGCCAAAGCATGTCGTATTTATTTTGGCGACGACGGAACCGCATAAAATACCGTTGACAATCCTGTCCAGATGCCAGCGGTTTGATTTTAAACCGATCTCAAGCCAGTCGATTGTGGAACGGATGCAATCGATTATTGATGCGGAAGAGGTTACCGTGACCGCAGAAGCACTGGAAACGGTTGCTCTGGCTGCAGAGGGTGGTATGCGCGATGCTTTAAGTATCCTGGATCAGGCGATTTCCTATAGTGATGAAGGTGTTGAGCTTGAAGACGTCCTCGCTGTAACCGGTGGTGTATCGCAGGATATCCTGACAGATATTGCAGGGGCAATGCATGAGAAGGATGTACAAAAGGCCTTGTCATTATTGGATGAATTAATTCAAAACGGAAAAGATCCGGCACGATTTGTCTATGACCTTATCTATTTCTCGCGTGATTTGTTATTATATAAAAGTGCACCATCATTGGAAGGTGTTTTGGAGCGGGCAATTATTGATGAAAACTTTAAACAGCTGGCTGAAAATGTATCCATGGAATGGATTCAGGATGCAATCATGCACCTCAACCAGTGCCAGCAGGAAATAAAGTGGACAAACAGCCCGAAAGTGTTTATTGAAATTGCGTTACTTACGATTACAAATAAAGATAACAGGAAAACAGAAGAAAGCAATGCAGCTGACTCGGAAGCAGTTACACGGCTTGTAAGCAGGCTCGAGTATCTGGAAAAAGAATTGACAGCATTAAAAGAAGCGCCGGTAAACACAGGCCGTCAAGCCCCGGCAAACGAGCCAAGGCGGCCACAACAAAGATCAACAAAAAACAGCTACAAAGTTCCATACGAAAAAATCAGAAACGTACTCAACGAAGCGGAAAAACCGGCATTGAAAGAAGTACAGTCACAATGGGCAGCATTTTTAAATAAACTGAAGACGACAAGTGCCCCAGCCCATGCAACGATTCAGGACAGTAAGCCAGCAGCTGCATCAGAGCAGGCACTTGTGGTACAGTTCAAGTATGAAATTCATTGTTCGCTGTTTCTGGATAACCGTGATACAGTAGAATCTGTACTTACCAGTGTTACGGGGAAAAAGTTAACCATCATACCAATTCCGGCGAATAATTGGCAGGAATTACGTAATGAATATATAAGTAAGCAGGAACAGGCAGCAACCAAGGAAGAAAACCAGCAGGGAGAGGATCCACTGGTGGAAGAAGCCAGGAAGCTGGTTGGCGACGAGTTACTGGAAATTCATGAGTAGTACAATTGGAAATTAACAATATTCAAGGAGGCGTTTCCCATGAAAGGAAACATGAATAACATGATGAAGCAAATGCAGAAGATGCAGAAAAAAATGATGAAGGCACAGGATGAGCTGCATGAAATGACGTTTGAAGCATCAGCCGGCGGTGGTATGGTCACTGTAACTGCCAATGGTAAAAAAGAAATTACCGATGTTCAGATTAAAGAAGAAGTAGTTGATCCCGATGATGTAGAAATGCTGCAGGATTTGATTATCGCAGCAACAAATGATGTAATGAATCAAGTTGATGAAAAATCCAACGAAACGATGGGACAATTCACGAAAGGAATGAACTTACCTGGAGGAATGTTCTAGGAGGTATACACAATGTATTATCCAGAACCGATTTCCAAACTGATTGACAGTTTCACAAAATTGCCAGGGATCGGACCGAAAACTGCTGTTCGACTGGCATTTTTTGTGTTAAATATGAAAGATGATGATGTACTGGACTTTGCTAAATCACTGGTAAACGCAAAACGGGAACTGACACATTGTTCGACTTGCGGCCATATAACCGATCAGGACCCTTGCTCTATATGCCAGGATACGTCAAGAGACCAGTCGATTATATGTGTTGTTCAGGATCCAAAAGATGTTATTGCAATGGAAAAAATGAAAGAATACCATGGAAAATATCATGTGCTGCATGGGGCAATATCACCGATGGATGGCATTGGACCGGAAGATATCAATGTGCCTGACCTTATTAACCGGTTGAAGGACGAAGAGGTGGAAGAATTAATTTTGGCCACGAATCCGAATATCGAGGGAGAGGCTACAGCGATGTATATTTCACGGCTCGTCAAACCTTCTGGAATTAAGACAAGCAGAATAGCACACGGACTACCTGTTGGCGGTGATTTGGAATATGCGGATGAGGTAACATTATCTAAAGCATTAGAGGGAAGAAGAGATCTGTAGTACTTTCTAAAGATAGGTGACAACATGGCTAGAAAAATCAAAAAACGAGAAGTGGACGAGCAATTATTGGATGCTATTTTTACACTGGAACGCGAATGGAAACAGATTCAGTCAATCGTGGAAAAAAGTATTGAACCAACTGCGGATGGTATGTACAGACAAAGTCTCGCACAAGCAAAGTATCTGTATCTCTTGCGGGAAGCAAGACGAAGAAAAATAAGTGCAATACGGTATAATAAGTAGATTCTCAGGACAAGGATGAACAAACTTTCATTCTTGTCTTTTTAACCTTTAAAAATTGCTGTTTTCTAAAAGATTATTGCTATTTATGTATGATAGAGAATGGACCATATTTCGGAATTTGCATAGAATGTGAACTACTATGAAAAGTTTCATGCTCCCAGAAAAGATTGCTATCGGGCTGGTGTCTCACCGATGTCTTAGCTACCATTTGAAGGAAGGACGACTAAAAGCGGGCCAGCATACCCTAATGAAGGTGCATGTATTCCGCTCTGCTTAAATTTGCTATTGTTGGATTAGAGATTATTGAGAAGAACTTTCTCTCGAAGAAAAGAAGACTGATTTAAGCTAGAAATCCTCATGAGGAACGCTCTCACGAAGAAAAGGAGATCGATTTAGGCTAGAAATCTTCGTGAGAAACACTCTCACGAAGAAAAGGAGACCGATTTAAGCTAGAAATCCTCGTGAGGAACGTTCTCACGAAGAAAAGGAGATCGATTTAAGCTAGAAATCCTCATGAGGAACGTTCTCACGAAGAAAAGGAGATCGATTTAAGCTAGAAATCCTCGTGAGGAACGTTCTCACGAAGAAAAGGAGACCGATTTAAGTTAGAAATCCTCGTTAGGAATGCTCTCATGAAGAAAAGGAGATCAATTTAAGCTAGAAATCCTCATGAGGAGCGTTCTCTCGATAAAAAAAGAGATTGACTTAAACTAGCCATAGTTTCATTCTGCTATAGATACCTGAAATAATGTAAAGGGTGCGTGTTCTTAGTATGAATAGGATAAACAAAAATCGAAATAGGCTTATATAAGATTGCAGTGACTAAATAAAAAATGAAAACTCCCGGTACAAAAGTGCTTTCAGGAGTTCATTCCGAAACTAGGGCTAGGAAAGCGTTCAAGGTGCGCGGTCAGAGAGTCTCGCCAACTGTTACTAATCAGATTTATTTTTAATTCACTTTTCATGTCAACAGCGAACCAACAGCAACAACCTATACGAAAATAGCCTTAAAAATAGAATTCTATAAAAACACCCACATTCGGTTCTTTTTCCTTTTTACATTTCATATGTAAGTAGAAAGGGAGAATTGGACAGGGCTGTTTTGATAAAGAACGCTTCAAACATCCTGATCTGAATCCTTCTCACCTTTCTAGGAAAAGGAGTGATTGGACTTGAGCTCAACGTTGGTTATTTCGATCATGGTTGCTTTAATCGTTATTCTATTGTTTGTGGGTGCTCCTGTGAAACCGATGCGTTTTATTGCGCACAGTACAGTGAAATTGGGGATAGGTATCCTGTTTTTATTTTTCTTAAATGTGTTTGGAGGAGCTATCGGTTTGCATATCCCAATCAATCTGTTTACTGTAATTGTTTCCGGATTCTTAGGATTGTTTGGGCTTGCATCACTGGCTGCGATTCATTTGTTTATTATATAAAATGAAAAAATAATAGTGTATAATTGCATGAAAAGCAGCTTTTATTCACATGCACTTTTTTGTTTTGGAGGTAATTATGAACGTTCTAAAGCGAATGGCAATCGTATTTATCGTGGTTTTCATCATTTCTTTAACGTGCTTTATGCTTTTTTTCTAAATATTGTTTGGGTGAATTAATCCATCCACCGGGAGACTGGACAAGTATCTGGTCAATGATCAAAGATAGTACGGGTCCAAACGGGAAAAACATGTAAAGAGATAAGCATGCGGAGCATATACTGTAAAAAAAGTTTCAATGATTGCAAGATTTCTTGTATAAATTTCGTTAGATTAGGAGATACTAAGCTAACGGAGGTGGAGAAATGGAACAAAAATTAATGATGGAACGTTGCGGTATATGCGAGGAAGAAAAAGAACGAGGTATTCATTTATACAAATTATTTATCTGCTGCGAGTGTGAAAAAAATATGATTCACACCGAGCCAAGAGAAGAAAAATATCATTACTATCTACAAAAATTAAAAAATATGAATCAACCAACATTATATTCATAGGCTTTTGCAGTTTTTCTTGCAAAGGCTTTTTTTCTTGGGATAATATAAAAACATATCAATAAAGAGGACGGATCACGATGCAGCGAAATCAGCAGAAAACACCATTATTTGACGCACTGAAACAGTTTTCCAAAAATAACCCGATTTCATTTCATGTTCCGGGACATAAAAATGGAGATGTTTTTCCAGCAAATGGCCGGGAAATTTATCATTCTATTTTACCGTTGGATATGACTGAATTATCAGGTTTGGATGATTTGCATTCCCCCCAGGGTGTTATTAAAGAAGCACAGGAATTGGCTGCAGATTTTTTTGGAGCGGATTATACCCATTTTCTTGTCGGTGGCAGTACTGCAGGCAATCTTGCAGTGATTTTGGCAGTTTGTTCAGCGGGTGAAAAAATTATTGTACAGCGGAACTGTCATAAATCCGTTTTTAATGGACTGGAATTAAGTGGTGCCAGACCGGTTTTTATTTCCCCGGAGTTTGATGGTTCGGTTGATCGATATACTGCACCGGGAATTAATACATTAAAAGAGACACTGCAACTGCACCCGGATGCTAAAGCTGTTGTATTGACCTACCCGGATTATTTTGGAAAAACATTTGCAATCCGGGAAATGATTGAGCTTGTACACGAATACAATGTACCAGTGCTTGTTGATGAGGCACATGGTGTGCATTTTTTACTTGATAAACGTTTCCCGCAGTCAGCACTTGCATTGGGTGCGGATGCAGTTGTACAGTCTGCACATAAGATGGCTTCGGCAATGACAATGGGATCCTATTTGCATGTTAGATCCGGAATTATTTCTAATGACCGGTTAAGTCATTATTTGCAGATGGTTCAATCAAGCAGTCCATCCTATCCGATTATGGCGTCACTTGATCTTTCCCGTTCTTTTTTGGCTGATTTAACACGTGTTGATATGGACAAAATTATGAGCAGTGTTCTTCAAGTCAGGAAAATCATGCAATCGAATGATTTGTGGGATTTACTTCCTGCTGATGATCCATTAAAACTTACACTCCATGTGAAACATGGTATTACCGGGAATGAACTGGCTCATTTAATGGAACTTGAAGGAGTTTATCCGGAGCTTGCTTCACACAACCAGGTGCTGCTCATCCACGGACTCGCCCCTTTTGAAAAAATGAATCACTTGCAAAAAGCTGTGACTCGAGTGAAGGAACAATTAAAAAATAAGCCAAATCATGCTACAATAGAGATAAAGAAGCTATTTACTGACCGTATACAGGAACTTGCTAAGTCCTATCAGGAAATGCAGCAGCAGAAAACAAAACAGATCCCGTTAAATCAATCTTCAGGGTATGTTGCGGCAGAAGCAATTATACCGTACCCGCCGGGAATACCATATATTCTCAAGGGAGAGCGGATTACAAATACCCATATCAGTATAATCGAACAGTTAATGAAGCAGGGAGCTGTCATTCAACATCGTAATCTAACGAACGGTATCAGTGTTTTTGACAAAGGAGATCAACCTACGTGAGCGGATATTTTGTAACATTAGAAGGTGGAGAAGGTGCAGGTAAATCATCAATTCTCCAATCACTTGAAATAAAACTGAAATCACTTGGTTATGATGTATTGACTACCCGGGAGCCAGGCGGGATTGAGATAGCCGAAAAAATACGAAAAATCATTCTTGATCCGGCACATACTGCAATGGATGGACGAACCGAGGCACTACTATATGCAGCAGCACGCCGGCAGCATTTGGTCGAAAAGGTATTACCAGCCTTGGAAAAAGATAAAATAGTACTATGTGACCGGTTTGTGGACTCAAGTCTTGCTTATCAGGGCTTTGCCAGAGGTCTTGGGATGGATGATGTCTTTGCCATCAATCAATTTGCCATCCAGGATTGTATGCCTGATCTGACATTGTTTTTTGATATTGAACCGAAAAAGGGTTTGGAGCGTATCGCGACGAATAAAGATAGAGAAAGAAATCGTCTCGATCTGGAGGATATCCAGTTTCATGAACAGGTATATGAAGCTTACAAAAAGCTTAAAGCCAGATTTCCGGAACGTATTCAAGTTATTAATGCGGACCAACCGTTTGAGCAGGTAGAAGAAGATACAATAAATCAAACTGTTTCCCATTTAGAAAATAGGGCGTAAGGGAGGTTAGAACCGTGAAGTTAATTATTGCTGTTGTTCAGGACAAAGATACGAACCGACTGACGGATGCTCTGGGCGGTGAAAACTTTAAGACAACAAAGCTCGCAACGACAGGTGGCTTTTTAAAGGAAGGCAACACCACGTTAATGATTGGTTGTGAGGATGAACATGTCGATGAGGCACTGAACATTATTCGGGATAATTGCTCCCAGCGCGAACAAATGGTAGCACCAATTTCACCAATGGGCGGGAATGCCGATTCATACATTCCAAAACCCGTCAAAGTCGAAGTTGGCGGCGCAACTGTGTTTATTTTACCGATTGAACAATTTATGCAGTTTTGATATTAACTGCGACGTAACTTTATATGAGTGTTAGACCACCGCTGCGGAAATACACTTCGCTTTCCGGGGGCGGCTGATGAGCCTTTCCTCCCCCAGGAGTCTTTGTGTATTTCCTCTGCTGGGTTTTGCTTGTAATGAATAAAAAGACATCAAGATTATTAAACCATTAAAACCAGCTGCGGCGTCAGAGAGCATTACTAAAGTTGCTAAACCCGATTCTCCTGGAATACGTCTCAGTTCACATTAACTGTGGGTTAGAACGTTAACCCTTTTATCAAATTTAAAACCTAAAGGAGGGGCTGATCCAATGAAAATCAACCAGGAAATGCAATCACAACTTGAAAAAGCGTCCTACAATCAACGGGCTCAGACGGAAGGCCGTCCTTCTTTTGATGGAATGGTTCAGTCCCAAACACAAAAATTAAAACAGCAGGAAATTCAGCAGTTAATGAAAAATATTACGATTCAGGGTGACAAACTTGCCCGGTTTCGTTCATTTAAGGATTTAGTGAAATTCAAGCGCATGGTAAAAGGATTTTTGCAGGAAACGGTTTACAATGGACTCGATTTACAGAAATCGCACAGTTTCAGTATGGACGGTAATAATCGCAAATTAGCTATCGTAAAACAAGTAGATGAGAAATTAATAGAATTGACTGAAGAAATTATGAATCAGGAAAAAAAGACAGTAGACCTTCTGGGAATAATCGGTGAGATTAAAGGTATGCTGGTTAATCTATATACTTAAGCTGAGAAAATGGGGAAAAAACGATGAAAACGTGGTCTGAAGTCACTGAAATCCAGCCGTTAGCCAGTAAAATTATTACAAACAGCATAAAAAAAGACCGCATTTCGCATGCCTATTTAATTCAGGGTGAACGGGGAACAGGTAAAGAAAGTATTGCGATATTATTGGCAAAAGTTCTTTTCTGCACGAACAGGTCTGGTGCAGAGCCGTGTCAGCAATGTAATGCATGCAAACGGATTGATTCCGGGAACCACCCGGATGTTCACTGGATCGAGCCTGAGGGACAATCAATCAAAAAAGAGCAGATTAAACATCTGCAAAAAGAATTCACCTATTCAGGAATGGAATCTGAGCAGAAAGTTTACGTTATAAAGGGTGCGGACACGCTGACGACAAATGCAGCCAACCGTATTTTAAAGTTTCTTGAAGAACCGAGCAAACAAACGACCGCCATTATGATGACCGAAAACAGTCAATCCATTATTTCCACCATTCGTTCCCGCTGTCAGATTATTGATCTGCAGCCGTTAAATCCCCAGGCTTTTCAAAAGCAGTTAGTCGATTCAGGCATGACAGAGAGAAATGCTGTGTTGATGAGTGCACTGACGAATAATCTGGACGATGCAATCCAATTGAGCGAGGATGAGTGGTTTGCTAAGTCACGAAAATTAATGATACAATTAATAGAAATCTTCTCAAAAAATCAGGATGAGGTATTTTTATTTATTTATAATCAGTGGATGCCTCATTTCAAGGATAGAAATCAGCAGGAGCAAGGGCTTGATTTATTGCTTTTAGCTTTCAGGGATATACTTTATTCTCATATTGGTAAGGAAGCTTCCATGGCAGTTTTAGCGAGTGATGATGAAAAGCTGGAAAGCCTTGTGATGTTTTTTTCTCAGGAAAAATTACTGGCCATTCTTAATACGCTTCTTGAAGCGAAACGGAAACTGAAGCAGAATGTTAATCCAACACTTGTTATGGAGCAGCTTACCGTTCAAATACAGGGGTGATATAAATTGATTGAAGTTATCGGAGTCCGTTTTAAAAAGGCGGGTAAAATATATTATTTCGATCCGGGTAACAGCAATGTGAAAGTAGATAGCTATGTTGTTGTGGAAACGGTACGCGGTATCGAATTTGGTAAGGTTGTCATCACGAACAAACAGGTTGATGAGGAAGATGTTGTCCTGCCACTGAAGAAAGTTATCCGGATTGCGGATGAAAAAGACAAACTTACCGTAGTTGAAAATCAGGAACATGCGGAGAAAGCCTTTGCAGCGTGCAGTGAAAAGATTACTGAACATAATCTGGATATGAACCTGGTGGAAGTGGAATATACATTTGATCGTAATAAGATAATTTTTTATTTTACAGCGGATGGCCGTGTCGATTTTCGTAATTTAGTTAAAGATTTGGCCGCACAGTTCAAAACACGGATTGAACTAAGGCAAATTGGCGTACGCGACGAGGCCAAAATGCTTGGTGGACTCGGACCTTGCGGAAGAATGCTCTGCTGCTCCACTTTTTTGGGAGATTTTGAACCAGTATCAATTAAAATGGCAAAAGATCAAAATCTTTCACTCAACCCTGCAAAAATTTCCGGCTTGTGTGGACGTCTGATGTGCTGTTTAAAATATGAGAATGATGATTATGAAACAGCGAAGCGTGAGATGCCTGATATGGGAGAGACTGTTACTACCCCGTATGGTGAGGGTAAGGTAGTAGGTCTGAACATACTTGAGCGGACGATACACATAGAAATCCCAGAAAAAGAACGTGTTATTGAGTATACTTTAGAAGAAATGGTGGACGAAGGAATCATTACAGCGCAAGCCACAGAATAGTGGGGTGAACAGGCGTGAAAAAAAGGCAAGTTTTTGATCAGGTATCCGATATGGAGAAGCAGATAGGTGAATTATACGAACAGCTTGGTGATTTAAAAGGTGAACTGGGCGAATTGCTGGAAGAAAATCACCGGCTTGCCATGGAAAATCACCACTTACGTAATCGACTTGACGGCAGTACCAAAGAGGATACAAAAGAAGATGATAAATTAAACCGGCCATTGGATATTCCCGGAGAGGGTTATGATAATTTGGCCAGATTATATGAAGAAGGCTTTCATATTTGCAACGTTCACTTTGGCAGTCCAAGACAGGATCAGGATTGTATATTCTGCCTGGACTTTCTGAATAAAACGAAATAAGATTGGTAAAGCTGTCTCTCGATACCGGAGGCAGCTTTTCTGGCATGAGAGGGTAATAAAAATAATGGAACCATTATACGATGATGAACGGCTTGATTATTTATTGGCAAATGAGGACATGAACATAATCCAGAGTCCAACCGTATTTTCCTTTTCACTTGATGCGGTTTTACTTGCCCATTTTACTTATGTGCCAATTAAAAAAGGGAACATTTTGGATTTATGCAGCGGAAATGGTGTCATCCCGTTGTTGCTGTCCCGGCGTACAAACGCATCTATTATTGGTATTGAGATTCAGGAACGACTGGTTGATATGGCAAATCGCAGTGTTACACTTAATGAACTAAACCAGCAAATATCCATGATCCATGGTGACCTAAAAGAAATGAAAGAACATCTGGGTCACAGTACATTCGATGTGGTAACATGTAATCCCCCATATTTTCGCACACCTGAGGCGACTGAGCACAATAAAAATGATTTTCTTACCATAGCTCGGCATGAGGTTTATTGTACATTGGAAGATGTGGTGAAGGCTTGCAAACTGCATGTACGTCCCGGCGGTAAAGTTTCAATGGTTCATCGTCCGGGAAGGCTGGTGGATATCATTGCATTGTTCCGCCAATACAATCTGGAACCAAAACGGCTGCAATTTGTTTATCCAAAACTGGGCCGTGATGCCAATATGCTCCTGATTGAAGCGATTCGCGATGGAAAGGCAGATTTAACGATTTTGCCGCCACTATATATTTATAATGACAATAATACATATACAAAGGAAGCAGAGGACATTATTTATGGCTAATGAAGAACATATCGTCTATATTTTAAAATGTAAGGATAATTCGCTATATACCGGATACACGAACGATCTTGAGCACAGGTTAGCGATGCACGAAGAAGGAAAAGGTGCAAAATACACACGTGGCCGCGGTCCGTTTCAGGTTGTTTTTGTGGAAAAATTTGCGACAAAAGAGGAAGCAATGCAGAAGGAATATCAGGTCAAACAGCTTTCCCGTAAAGAAAAGTTTCAACTGATTCGGGACAAGCTGAAAGAGGTGATGAACTATGAAAATACAAAATAGCTTTAGCGGAGATGCTGAAGGTGGTTTGTATGTTGTTCCAACCCCGATTGGTAATCTGGAGGATATCACCTATCGCGCATTGAAAATATTAAAGACTGTTTCCGTTATTGCTGCTGAAGATACCAGAAATACGAGAAAATTGCTTAATCATTTTGAGATTGCAACGCCACTGATCAGTTATCACGAGCACAATAAGGAAAGCCGTGAAAGAGAAATGATTGACCGTTTGACGAATGATGAGTCGATTGCGGTTGTCAGTGACGCTGGTATGCCGGCTATTTCTGATCCAGGATATGAACTGGTTCAGGCAGCTATTGAAGCAGACAAACCGGTTGTTGTTTTGCCTGGTGCTAATGCCGCCTTATGTGCATTGGTTGGTTCAGGTTTATCTGCGGGGGAATTTCATTATTATGGCTTCCTTCCCCGTAAAAAGAAAGATAAGACAATGGAACTGGAACGGTTAAAGACATTACAGGCTACATTGATTTTTTATGAATCTCCTTACAGGCTAAAAGATACGTTAAAAGCATTACATGAACAATTAGGTAACAGACAAATGGCAGCAGCACGGGAACTGACTAAAAAATTTGAAGAATATGTACGCGGTACGATTGAAGAACTTATCAGCTGGACAGAAGAAAAAGAGCTTAAAGGTGAATTTTGTCTGGTAGTTGAGGGGTCCAGTGAAGCAGTTGCTGAAGAAAACAGTCTTTGGTGGAGTCATCTGTCCATAAAAAACCATGTAACAGCGTATATCAACGAAGAGAATATTCCGAGTAAAGAGGCAATCAAGCGAGTTGCTGCGGACAGAAATATGGCGAAGCGTGATGTGTATCAGGCTTTTCATATCGACTAAAAAAGTGGCTGACGATTTTACATGATGCGCGTCAGCCACTTTTATCACTTATTAGTTTGTCGCGATTGGATTTCATTGATGAGTTCTTGTGCTCCCTCGGGGCTAAGAACAATTTTACCATTCGCTAATGACATATTTTCATCTGATGTATCCCCGGTAATTTGACAAGTCATATTTGGCTTGTATTTTTTCAATACAATTTTGTCATTATCAACGTAAATCTCCAAAGCATCTTTTTCATGAACATCAAGTGTACGGCGTAACTCAATTGGAATAACTACTCTTCCAAGTTCATCAACCTTGCGTACAATTCCAGTAGATTTCATTTTTCCATTCTCCCCTCAATGGTTGGAAAAACATGTAGATTGCCTCGTTATGGCAAACGACGATGGTTTTCCATTACTTTGGTAAAATTTTTCGGCATGTTTCGACATCTGTATATGGAATATCGTACCAAGCCTTCCCAATAGTGTCAACAATATTTAGAAAAAAGTAAAATAGATTTGAAAATTTACAAACGATTAGTGAACTATATTAATCGGAGCGGCTGTTGATATCGATGTTTTTCCACAGTTGAAATAAAATGCGAAACAGTATTATTAAGTGGGGGCTCTCTGACCCAGCAGATAGAATATTCTCGATTTCATAAGTTTTAGTTGTTAAGCTTTCTTTTGTGCTTCATACCCTTGATGAACCACTTTTCATCGATGTTAGTGCTTGTAATAGTGCTTCATACCCTTGATGAACCACTTTTCACCAACGTTTCCATCTCCAATTGTATTTCATAATCCGTCCTGCCCACAGGAGTACCACATCTCAAGAAAAACGTGCGACAAGAAGCGTACGAAAAAGCTCAGCAGCCGTCCCCGGCTAAGAAGACACTGTGAAAACGTACTTTTTGAGCAGCCGTTGCCTTGGCACCCGGAGGTGTGAAAGCGAAGTGTTTTTCCGGAGCGGTGTTTATCCACTCAACTTGTTTCAAAGTAGTTCACAGTTTATAAAAATTGCTAAGTAGAAAACAATCTAAGAAAAAAACAGGAGTAATTTGGCAATAATGGATGTTAAATTAAGCTTAATCCGTACGATATTGGAAATCTTATGTTAAAATCGCTACAATAGAAATAATGAAGGAGCAGGAGGTCTAACGATGCCAAAGGAAAAAAACACATTTTATATAACAACACCAATCTACTATCCGAGTGGCAATTTACATATCGGACACGCCTATTCAACGGTTGCCGGTGATGCAATAGCCCGTTATAAGCGCTTGCGCGGGTATGAAGTAATGTACCTGACTGGTACAGATGAACATGGACAAAAAATTCAGCGTAAAGCGAAAGAAAAAGGTATGGAACCCAAAGCATATGTTGATGAAATTGTAAGTGGAATCCAGGACCTTTGGAAGAAACTGAAAATCTCCAATGATGATTTTATCCGTACGACCGAGGAGCGGCATAAAAAGGTTGTCGAGAAAATATTTGCTCAGCTTCTGGATCAGGGTGATATTTATCTGGATGAATATGAAGGCTGGTATTGTACGTCATGTGAATCCTTTTTTACTGAGCGCCAGCTGGATGACGGCCATTGTCCGGATTGCGGCGGCCCCGTAGAGAAGGTAAAAGAGGAATCGTATTTCTTTAAAATGAGTAAGTATGTCGACCGTCTTCTGGAGTTTTATAATGAAAATCCAGAGTTTATTCAGCCGGAAAGCCGTAAAAACGAAATGCTGAATAACTTTATCAAGCCGGGTCTTGAGGATTTGGCCGTCTCACGGACGACGTTTGACTGGGGCGTTAAAGTCCCAGGCAATCCAAAACATGTTATTTACGTGTGGATTGATGCGTTGTCAAACTATATTACAGCGCTTGGCTATGGTACAGACAATGATGAAAAATATCAAAAATTCTGGCCGGCTGATGTGCATTTAATGAGTAAGGAAATTGTTCGTTTCCATACGATTTACTGGCCGATTATGCTGATGGCATTGGATCTGCCATTACCGAAGAAGGTATTTTCCCATGGATGGATTTTGATGAAGGATGGAAAGATGTCCAAATCAAAAGGAAATGTGGTTGATCCTGTTCAATTAATCGATCGTTACGGCCTTGATGCCCTAAGATACTATCTGTTGCGAGAAGTGCCATTTGGTTCTGACGGTGTATTTACCCCGGAAGGATTTGTCGAACGAACCAATTATGACCTGGCAAATGACCTCGGGAATTTACTGAACCGAACAGTAGCGATGATTGATAAATATTTCAATGGGGAGATCCCTACATATAAAGCTTCTGAGACAGACATCGATCAATCACTTGAGCAGTTTCAGAAAGACACGATTATAAAGACAGAAGAAGCAATGGAAAACATGCAATTCTCTGTGGCTCTATCTTCTCTATGGCAGCTGATCAGCAGAACGAATAAATATATTGATGAAACAGAGCCATGGGTACTGGCGAAAGATGAAGCAAACAAAGAACGTCTTGGAAATGTAATGGCCCATCTTGCTGAATCATTACGAAAAACAGCAATTATGCTGCAGCCATTTCTGACGGAAACGCCAACAGAAATTTTCAAGCAGCTGGGCATACAGAATGATTCCTTAAAAGAGTGGGATAGTCTTAACACAGATGGGGAAGTTAAAGCAGGCACAAAAGTCCAAAAGGGCGACCCGATTTTCCCTCGGTTAGACGTTGAAAAAGAAGTCCAGACAATAAAAGCGATGATGCAAAAACCGGCACAGGAGGAAAAGAAAGCAGCAAAAAAAGTGCCGGAACAAAAAGAGGAAGTTATTTTTGATGACTTCATGAAGCTTGATATGCGTGTTGCTGAAGTACTTAAGGCAGAACCGATGAAAAAGGCAGATAAATTACTGAAGCTTCATCTTGATGTTGGAACAGATAAGCGCCAGGTAGTATCAGGCATTGCCGAACACTACAAACCGGAAGATCTGGTTGGGAAAAAAGTAATTTGTGTAACCAACCTGAAACCAGTTAAATTACGTGGTGAAATGTCTGAAGGAATGGTCCTCAGTGGAGAGGATGCAGATGGCAAGCTGTCCTTGGCATCTGTTGAACAGTCCCTACCAAACGGATCTATTGTAAAATAAAGGTTATGAAAAGAGGCAGGGACAAAAGTGTTTTATCATGGAAATGGTGCATAAAAGCCGCTCCGGGAATATACTTCGCTTTCCGGGGGCGGCTGGTGAGCCTCCTCGTGCTCGTCGTGTTGCAAGTAATTCCGGAGAAGCAGCACTCCTCGCAAAAAAGATTGCTGGCGCACTTC
Organism: Virgibacillus doumboii; assembly: GCF_902806455.1. Lineage (GTDB taxonomy): Bacteria > Bacillota > Bacilli > Bacillales > Amphibacillaceae > Lentibacillus > Lentibacillus doumboii. The sequence continues at coordinate 170,037 of NZ_CADCWQ010000002.1, forward strand.
CGAGTCTCACCGATGCCTTTCCTCCCGTACATATAGGAAGGCCGACTAAAACCGGCCTTTGCGGCCAACGTCGGCATACCCCTGATGCAGGGGCATATATTCCCTCCGCTATTTCCATTTATTGTTGTCTTTTGTTCAACACTTTTTGTTATGTCCCAGTCTCTTTCATTTGAGGAGTGATGAAATGTTATTCGACACACATGTTCACGTGAATGCACGAGATTTTTTTGACGATCGGGATGAAACAATACAGCGTGCATTTGATGCGGGAGTAAAATATATGGTTGTCGTTGGCTTTGACCGGGAAACGATTCCGATTGCGATGGAAATTGCCGAGCAGTATGAAACAATCTATGCGGCTGTTGGGTGGCACCCTGTTGATGCGGTCGATATGAAAGATGAAGACTTAGCCTGGATTGAGGAGCTGTCAGCGCATCCGAAAGTAGTTGCAATTGGTGAAATGGGGCTTGATTATCATTGGGACAAATCGCCAAAAGACGTGCAAAAAGAAGTCTTCCGTAAGCAAATTGCACTGGCTAAAAAAGTAAATATGCCGATTATCATTCATAACCGTGAAGCAACAGAAGACATTATGGAGGTTTTGCAGGAAGAAGATGCAAATGAAGTAGGCGGGATTATGCATTGTTACAATGATTCAGCCGAATTTGTTCAGGCATTTCTTGATATGAACTTTTATATTTCACTCGGTGGGCCGGTTACGTTTAAAAATGCTACATTACCAAAAGATGTGGCAGTTGAAGTGCCTCTTGACCGTCTGCTGGTAGAAACAGATGCACCATTCCTGGCACCCCACCCCAATCGCGGGAAACGCAATGAACCGGCATATGTAAAATTAGTTGCTGAGAAAATTGCCGAACTGCGTGAAATGCCTTTCGATGAACTTAGTAACATTACGACACAAAACGCCTTAACCTTCTTTGGAATTCAAAAATAAGGTTTGAATTTGGTGAAATTTGATTGTAATAAAAGATAATAAATATGGATATTCTTTTGAGACTGGTGCAAATGCCAGTCTTATTTTTATGGGTCAGAAAGGCGGTGTATCAGGTGTTCAGACTTGTTGTCATACGTTAGTTATCATTTGTAACTCAATTGTAAACAAACCGTAAACGGATTTGGCTTGAATTTGCATACTCATGTTTATATAATCAGAGTCGCAGTAAAAGGAGGCAAGGAGCATGAAATTACTTTCAAAGCTATTGTCGGCATCTAAATGGAAGCTGGTTATTTCCAGTATCGGTGTATTGGCACTGGTTGTTTTCTCCGGTTTTGTCCTATTTGAAGCAACGAAAGCAGAAGTTGTGGTTTCAGACAATGGGGAAGAACAGACAGTAAAAACGCATGCCGATACAGTAAGTGAGTTACTTGCTGAAGTCGGAATTAAAATTAGTAAACATGACGAATTATCACATAAAAAAGATGAAGCTGTAAAAGACGGAATGAATATTACATACAAACAGGCACACGAAGTAAAAGTTACGATAGATGGAAACAAACGGGTATTTTTTACAACGCTTGATAAAGTAGGTGAATTTCTTAAAGAGGAAGGCATCGATGTAGCGAAGCATGATGAATTATCTTTTGCAAAATCGGATGCCATTAATGGTGATATGGAACTTTCCATTGAAAAAGGGTTTCAGGTAACTATTAATAATGGCGACAAGAAACAAAAGATCTGGGCTACTGGCGGCACTGTTGCAGATGTATTAAAGGCAAACGACTTCTCCTGGGATAAGTCAGATAAAATAAAACCAGGTAAGGATACAAAGGTAAACCAGAACACTACCATCAAAATCGTCCGTGTTAATACATTCACGAAAAAAGTAGAAGAACCAATCGCCTATGAGGTGGAGAAGCGAAAAGACAGCAGCATGGAAAAAGGGAAAGAAAATGTTATCTCTGAAGGAAAAGAAGGCTTAGTTGTCAAAGAATATAAAGTGACCGAAGAAAATGGCAAGGAAGTTAAGCGTGAGCTCATTGATAAAACAGTGAAACAGGAAAGTGAAAACCGAGTTGTTGCAATTGGCACAAAAGAAGAAGAACGAAACCTTGTAACATTATCATCTGGAGGTAATGATGGTAATGGAAAAGTATATTCAATGACAGTAACAGCGTATAGTGCAGACTGTACTGGATGTTCAGGATATACTGCAACAGGAATAAATTTAAATGCTAATCCGAATGCAAAAGTTGTTTCCGTTGATCCTAGTGTTATTCCTTTAGGCACCAAAGTTTGGGTAGAGGGATATGGAACCGCGGTTGCAGCTGACACTGGCGGTGGAGTGAATGGACATCACGTTGATATCCATCTGCCGACTAGAGCTGACGCATTAGCATATGGAACACGAACGAATGTCAAAGTAAAAATTCTCGATTAATAAATGATAAAATGCTCTTACCATGATATTGTGGTAGGAGCATTATTTTTTGAAATAATATTTTTGTGCTTTTTTATAAGTGCTGTTGACGTAAACTGCGAGTTAAATCTGATTACTAATCAGATAGTAAAGCTCTTCGACCACCGCAGCTGGAATAGTGGTTTAAAAATCTTGATATATCTTTTCAATTTATTTACAGTAAAACTCAGCGGAGGAAATACACGGAGACTCCTGTGGGAGCAGAGGCCTAGATGAGACATCTGAGTGCGGTAGCACGAAGAGGGCTCAGCAGCCGCCCACGGAAAGCGAAGTGTATTTCCGGAGCGGTGCTTTAGCACACTCAATTATTTTTTCATTACTTCACAGTCTACGGATTTTTTCCCTAAATAACAACCTTTAATTTGAAAAGAGGAGCTTAAGTGAAAATCAAAGAAATTATCGTTGTCGAGGGCCGTGATGATACAGCTAAAATTAAACAAGCTGTTGAAGCAGACACCATTGAAACGAATGGATCTGCCATAAATGAGACAATCTTAAAACAGATACAACATGCAAAGGACAAACGCGGTGTAATTATTTTCACTGATCCTGATTATCCCGGTGAACGTATTCGTCATATGGTCGGTCAAGCTGTACCTGGATGCAAACACGCCTTTCTGAAACGTGACGATGCACAGGCAAAACACTCCCACAATAAAAGTCTTGGGATTGAACATGCGTCAATTACTGCGATCAGGCAGGCATTACAGGATGTGTATGAGTTACAGGAAATTGAAGATAATGGGATAACGAGGGATGCACTTATCGCTTATGGCTTAATTGGCAGTCCAAAGGCAAGCAGCAGACGTGATCGCCTTAGTGAACTGCTGCAAATTGGCCATACGAATGGAAAACAGCTGTTAAAACGCTTAAACATGTTCCAGATTACAAAAGAGCAGTTTGAACAAGCGATAAACCAGGTATTACAGGAGGAAAACAATGACAACTAAAAAAATCGCCACCCCGAAACGAACACAGGAGATACTGAAGAAATACGGGTTTTCCTTTAAAAAAAGCCTGGGGCAGAATTTTTTGATCGATGTAAATATACTGGAAAATATTATTCAACAGGCAGGAATTGATAAATCGTCGGCTGCAATTGAAATCGGACCAGGTATCGGTGCGCTGACGGAGCAGTTGGCGATTCACGCTGATAAAGTGATTGCCTATGAAATTGATCAGCGCCTGCTCCCTATCTTAGAGGACACATTGAAAGACTATAATAATATCCAATTCATCAATCAGGATATCCTGGAGGCTAATGTCGGCGAAACCATCAGGAGTCAATTTAAACCTGGCCAACCGGTTCATGTTGTCGCCAATCTTCCCTATTACATTACGACACCGATTTTGATGAAGCTTCTGCGTGAGTACCTACCTGTGACAAGTTTTACGGTAATGATTCAAAAGGAAGTTGCCGAACGGATGGCTGCTGAACCAAACAGTAAAAGTTACGGGTCACTGACGCTAGCAGTTCAATATTATACAAATGCAGAAGTGGTAATGAATGTTCCGAAGAGTGTTTTTATGCCACAGCCGAATGTTGATTCAAGTGTATTAAAGCTGACAAAACGAGACAGAGCACCTGTTCAGGTGGATAATGAGGATTACTTTTTTGAAATCGTGCAGGCATGCTTTGCCCAACGACGAAAAACATTGCGGAATAACCTTGTCAGTTATTTTAAAGAAACATATGACAAAGAAACGATTTCTGCCATGCTGGAACGGATAGGAATAGATGGTACAAGGCGCGGGGAATCACTTGATATGAGCGAATTTGCGTTGCTTGCCAATACATTAAACAAAGCGGAACAGGCATAATTCAAAGCTATTGCAGACTTGATGCAATAGCTTTTTTTTGCACAGTAGCCCGGTTCCTTTCATAGCCTATGATAGGAGTGCTTTCATCCTATGGAGGCTGTGAGGTGGCTATATGCGTTTTTCAACAGGTGAATTGGTAACACGTGTATCACATAAACATGATTTATTATTTCGTATTGCGTCTATTTCCGAGGATATCGTAACACTGCATGGTGAAGATATTCGTCTGATGGCAGATGCACCAACAGATGATCTGATGCGAGTCGAGGATGGAGATTTGGAGAAAAGAAGACAGAAAGTAAAGGAACAGGAGGAATTCTCCTACCGATTATTTCGTCAGGACTATCAATTGATGAAAGAGAAACGGGATTATTACGTAAGCGATGGGTATCAAAATACAGTAAGTTTTTTTCAGTTGCCGTCAAAAGTACTCCATATAGACGGGGACCCGACCTACTTAAGAAAGTGTATCGATTTGTATAATCGGATGGGACTCCAGGTCCATGGTGTTCATGTAAATGAAAAAGAAATGCCTGATGAGATCGGGCCGCTAGTGGATAAAATTCAGCCAAACATTATCGTTATTACCGGCCATGATGCTTTTTCCAAAAATAAAGGGTTGAAAAATGACCTTCGTGCGTACCGCCATTCAAAATATTTTGCGGAGACAGTTCGTGCTGCCCGGCATAAAGTGCCGAATTTGGATCAGCTTGTCATATTCGCAGGAGCATGCCAATCCCATTTTGAATCATTAATACGTGCGGGTGCAAACTTTGCAAGCTCTCCGTCCCGGATTAATATTCATGCATTGGATCCGGTTTATATTGCAGCAAAGATTGCTTATACCCCCTTTATGGAAAAAATAAGTGTGTGGGATGCATTACGAAATACATTAACCGGGGAAAAAGGTATGGGAGGCGTCGAAACAAGAGGATTGCTCAGAACGGGTATGCCTTATATAGATGAAACATCTGGTGATGAAGGCTGATATGAATGCATCAGCCTTCTGTAAATATTTTATTAATGGGTTATATCATTGATAAATCAAGGGTTTGGCAGGACCACCGTTTTTTCTTATCCAAATCCATACATAATTTGTTAACATTTTGTAATAATAGGGAAAGAAAGCAAATTTACTTGTTGACATTAAAAAAGGTATACTGTTATAATATAAAGTTTTATTTGACTATTAAACAAGCTTGTGATATTATATAAACAGTGAGGTGGAGTGTAGTGGCTAAAACATTAATCGAAATTAAGCAAGGTCTTGAATGCCAAATTGGTAAACGTTTAAAACTAAAAGCCAATGGTGGCAGAAGAAAAACGATTGAACGTTATGGCACTTTGGCAGAAACGTATCCTTCTGTTTTCATTGTTGAATTAGATCAGGACGAAAATGCATTCGAACGTGTTTCCTACAGCTATGCAGACGTGTTAACAGAAACGGTAGAATTAAACTTTCAAGATGGAGCACTAGCGGCAGAACAGTAAACATACGTTTACTGTTTTTATTTTTGTCTGGGGGAGAGATAAGCAGATGGAATCAATCGAAAATTTATCGACTAATGGAATATGGAGCATTATTAATCAGCAGTTACAGGAAAATAAAAATCCGTATGAAGATGTGAATGCTGTATATGAATTTCAATTAACCGATGAAGAAAGCGGCATCTACCAGTTGGAATTTAAAAATGGAGATGCTTTTGTGTATTATACAAACGAGAAAAATCCGGATTGCACCTTGAAAATGAAATTAAACCATTTCAAAAAGTTCTTACTTGGAAATTTGAACAGTACAACAGCGTTTATGACCGGTAAACTTAAAATTGATGGTAATATCAGTTTGGCACTGAAACTGGAAAATATGCTGAAACAATACGAATTCAGCAAATAAAATATTTCCTTTTTTGCATACATATTACGGGTGTATATTTCTCCTTAATACATAAGCTATAGATGTCGTAAGAAGGACTCTGAATAGAAAGGGGATGTTCTTTCATGGGTAGACGCGGCGGAATGATGTCAGACCAATTGAAAGAAGAAATTGCCAAAGAGTTAGGTTTTTACGACACCGTGCAAAAAGAAGGCTGGGGCGGCATCCGAGCAAAAGATGCCGGAAATATGGTGAAACGTGCGATCGAAATGGCCGAGCAAAACATGAATGGCAGACCCTAAATGGGTTTGCCTTTCTTTATTTTTTGCGTCATTTAAGAAAATGAAACATTACTTAGGAATTTCCATAGATTGCGAACTACTTTGAAACAAGTTGAGTGGATTAACTCCGCTCCGGAAAAACACTTCGCTTTCACACCTCCGGGTACCAAGGCGACATCTGCTCAAAAAGTACGTTTTCGCAGTGTCTTCTTAGCCGTGGGCGGCTGTTGAGCTTTTTCGTACGCTTCTTGTCGCACGTTTTTCTTGAGATGCGGTACTCCTGCGGGTAGGACGGGTTATGAAGGACAATTGGAGGCGAAAACATTGATGAAAAGTGGTTCATCGGGGTTATGAAGGACAATTGGAAGCAAAAACATCGATGAAAAGTGGTTCATCAGGGTTATGAAGGACAATTGGAAGCGAAAACATTGATGAAAAGTGGTTCATCGGGGTTATGAAGGACAATTGGAAGCGAAAACATCGATGAAAAGTGGTTCATCAAGGGTATGAAGCACAAAAGAAAGCCTAACAACTAAAACTTATGAAATCGAGTATATTCTATCTGCTAGGTCAGAGAGCCCCACTTAATAATACTGTTTCGCAGTTTATGTCTACTGCGATGGTAAATATCATTGTGTTTTTCCTTAGTCGCCTTCACTTTTCATATATGGTACAATTTGTTCAGATATTTAAAGTGGGTGACGGAGATGATTTTATTCGAAAGGGCGCCGGCTAAAATCAATTTATCGCTTGATATTCTTGGTAAACGCGATGATGGTTATCATGAAGTGGAAATGATCATGACAACCGTGGATCTGGCTGATCGTGTTGAACTGTACGCTATTGAAGAAGATACAATTGAGGTATCCGCGGATAATCAGTATGTTCCAAATGATGAGCGAAATCTTGCTTATAAGGCTGCTCTGGCTTTTAAAAATAAATATCAGCTTACAAATGGCGTTCATATCGAAATAGAGAAAAACATCCCTGTATCAGCTGGTTTGGGTGGCGGGAGCAGTGACGCTGCCGCTGTATTGCGCGGACTCAATCGGATGTGGTCAGTTGGAGCTTCTCTGGATGAATTAGCTGAGCTTGGGGCAGGGTTAGGCTCTGATGTTCCGTTTTGCGTTCACAGTACAACTGCAATCGGTACGGGGCGTGGTGAAAAAGTCCGTGAACTGGATTCACCCCCGCGTTGCTATGCTGTTTTGGCAAAGCCGAATATCGGTATTTCCACTTGGATTATTTTTGAAAAAGTTGTTGTGGACGAGCTGTTCCATCCCGATACACAGGAGGTTATCCATTCGTTGGAAGACAAAAACTTCACAAATCTCGCTGCCAATGTCGGCAATGCGTTGGAACGTGTGACTTTTTCGTTATATCCAAATGTAGAGCGCATTAAGAATAAAATGGTGCAGGCTGGTGCTGATGGCGTTTTGATGAGTGGAAGCGGTCCGACTGTCGTTGGGCTTGTTGAGCATTTTAGCAAAGCGAAGCGTATTTACAATGGATTACGAGGTTTTTGCGATGAAGTTTATGTTGTTCAACTGCTTGATCGTCGGTAACACTTGATTAAATACGTATAATAATGGTATATTTAATAGTAAATATTCGGCTTTAGAGGTGGATTATGAAAAGAAGCGATCGTTTGGTTTCCTTAACTAATTATTTCTTGGAAAATCCGAAAAAACATATGTCTTTACCGTTTTTTTCGGAACGATATGATGCTGCCAAATCATCCATCAGTGAGGATTTGGTTATTGTTGACCGGGTAATGCAGGAGGAAGGATTTGGACACCTGCAGACTATTCCTGGAGCGGCGGGTGGCGTACGTTATGTTCCTGCTCTTTCAAAAGAAAACGGAAAACAGTTTGTGGAGGAACTTTGTCATACACTGGAAGACCCTGTAAGGATTCTTCCTGGTGGTTATTTGTATATGAGTGATATTCTTGGTGATCCCAAAATGGTTAAGCAAATAGGACGTGTACTTGCCTCAGCATTCTCGAATTTGGAAATTGACGTTGTGGTGACGGTAGCGACAAAAGGAATTCCACTCGCATATTCGGTTGCTTCTGTTCTTAATGTACCTGTTGTAATTGTTAGAAGGGACCCGAAAGTTACCGAAGGATCTTCCGTGAGCATTAACTATGTTTCCGGGTCATCCAGAAAAATTCAGACAATGGTACTTCCAAAGCGAAGTTTACAGGAGAATGCCAATGTTTGTATTATCGATGACTTTATGAAAGCGGGCGGAACAATAAACGGGATGACGAGTCTCTTGGATGAATTTAATGCAAATGTTAAAGCAATCGGTGTTTTGGCAGAAGCGGATGATGAAGAAGATGAACGTGTCGTGGAAGATTATACATCTTTGGTAAAAATAACAAATGTTGATCTGAAACAAAAATATATTGAAGTGAAACCCGGAAATTCGCACGGGTAAAATAACATGAAAATCTTTCCAAATTGGAAAGGTTTTTATTTTTTTGTATATTTTTTATAATTTTTTTCAAATCTAGGCAGGAATTCTCATAGTTTTGTTGAAATATGGTAATAAGTTCAATATGGAAAAGGTGGTGAATCATCATGGAAGTAACTGACGTAAGATTGCGCCGCGTAAATACAGAAGGAAGAATGCGAGCTATTGCATCGATTACTTTGGATCAGGAATTTGTAGTCCATGATATCCGTGTTATTGATGGAAATAATGGACTATTTGTGGCCATGCCATCAAAACGGACCCCGGATGGTGAGTTCAGAGATATTGCACATCCAATTAATTCTAATACCCGTGCAAAAATCCAGGATGCCGTATTAGAGGAATACCATCGTGCCGGGGAAGAAGAAGTGGAGTACGAAGAAGCAGGTGCTTCCTAAATATGATCAACAAGAGGTCTAATCTGCAAGCAAACAGGTTAGCCTTCTTTTTTTGCCTAATTAACTTTGGCCACGTCCAACTCCAGTGACCAGCGACTAGTGCAACTTCCCTCACCTCCGTACGATAAGTCAACATCGTTTCGCATTCGCTCAACGTGTTTCCTTTATCTCCTACGGCTCAGTCCAGTTCATACGTCGCTAACCGGTCACTTCCGTTTTTGAATCTATCTGTTGAAATCCTTCCTTTTTTAAGATATATTCATAATGGATAATCAGAAATGGAGGATTCCTGATGGGAAAACGTAATGCTGTCATTCTTGCAGCCGGACAGGGTACCAGAATGAAGTCCAAATTGTACAAAGTGCTTCATCCCGTTTTGGGCCGTCCGATGGTACAGCATGTCATCGATCAATTAAATCCGTTGCATTTAGATGAAATGGTTACGATTGTCGGGCATGGTGCTGAAAAAGTAACGGAACATATTGGTGATCAGAGTAAATCAGTCGTCCAGAAAGAACAATTGGGAACTGGGCATGCCGTATTACAGGCAGAAGAGTTATTAAAAGATAAAGACGGAACAACAATTGTAGTATGTGGAGACACTCCATTAATCACAAGTGAAACATACAAGAAACTTTTCGAACATCATGAGCAAGTTGGTGCAAAGGCGACAATTTTAACGACAAAAGCTCCAAACCCTACAGGATACGGTAGGGTTATTCGTAATGAAAAAAATGAAGTCGAGCGGATTGTTGAACATAAAGATGCAACTGATGAAGAGTTGTTGGTTAATGAAATAAACACGGGAACATACTGCTTTGATAATAGGGCGCTTTTCGAAGCTTTACAGCAGGTTTCAAATGATAATGCACAGGGTGAGTATTATTTGCCGGATGTCATTGAAATTTTGCGGAATCAGAACGAAAAAGTCAGTGCATCCTTAACACCCGATTTTGAAGAAACACTTGGAGTCAATGATCGTGTCGCACTCGCACAGGCAGAAATGACAATGAAAAAGCGTATTAATGAAAATCATATGCGAAATGGTGTAACAATTATTGACCCTAATAACACGTACATTGATCCCGAGGTTGTCATTGAACAGGACGTATTAATCCAACCTGGATCGATTATCAAAGGTTCGTCGACAATAAAATCCGATGCAGTGATCGGTCCACACAGTGAAATTGATAATTGCATGGTTGGCGAAGCTTCCGTTGTTAAACAAAGTGTAGCGACTGACAGCAAGATTGGTGCACGTGTGAAGATTGGACCATATGCACACATCCGTCCGGAAGCAGCAATTGGCGATGAGGCAAAAATCGGCAACTTTGTTGAAGTGAAGAAGACGGTAATTGGCAATAATAGTAAGGTATCCCACTTGAGTTATATTGGTGATGCAGATGTTGGAAGCAATGTAAATATAGGATGTGGAACGATTACGGTTAATTATGATGGAAAGAATAAATTTTTGACAACTATTGAAGACGATGCATTTATTGGCTGTAATTCTAATTTAGTCGCTCCGGTAACTGTTGGAAAAGGTTCTTATGTTGCTGCCGGGTCGACGATTACCAAAAATATACCTGAAGATGCGCTATCTGTTGCCAGGGCAAGACAGACGAATAAAGAAGGTTATGCATCAAGAATCAGAAACAGACAAAAAGACTAATGGAGGGTTAACGTAATGGCGTCTGGCTACAAGGATCCGTATTTGAAAGTATTCTCACTAAACTCAAACCGTAAGTTGGCTGAAGACATTGCACGCCATATTGGTACAAATTTGGGCAAATGTACGGTTTCTGCTTTCAGTGACGGTGAAATTCAGATCAACATTGAGGAAAGTGTCCGGGGGTGTGATGTTTATGTTGTTCAGTCGACTTCTTCACCTGTCAATCAGCACATTATGGAACTGCTGATTATGATCGATGCCCTAAAACGTGCGTCAGCAAGATCAATCAATATCGTTATGCCATACTATGGTTATGCAAGACAGGACCGTAAAGCCAGGTCAAGAGAACCAATTACATCCAAACTCATAGCTGATCTGCTGGAAACAGCGGGAGCCGATCGTGTTATAACACTTGACCTGCACGCACCACAGATTCAAGGGTTCTTTGATATTCCAATCGACCACTTGCAGGGTGTACCGATTTTGTCCAATTACTTTGAAGAGAAAAACTTCGAGGATTTAGTAATTGTTTCACCTGATCATGGTGGTGTGACACGCGCGCGAAAAATGGCCGACCGGCTTAAAGCACCAATTGGTATAATTGATAAACGGCGTCCGCGCCCCAATGTTGCAGAAGTAATGAATATTGTTGGTAATATTGAAGGCAAGACAGCAATATTGATTGATGATATCATTGATACTGCAGGGACAATTACATTGGCAGCTAACGCATTAATCGAAAATGGAGCAAAAGAAGTATATGCATGCTGTACCCATCCTGTTTTATCAGGACCGGCAATTGAACGAATTGATAATTCGAAAATAAAAGAACTTGTTATTACCAACTCGATACCGCTTCCAGAGGAAAAACGAAGTAGCAAAGTCACCGAATTATCAGTTGCACCTTTAATAGGTGAAGCAATTACTCGTGTACATGAATTACAGTCAGTAAGTATTTTGTTTGATTAATGTTTAGATGATAAAATATACGGTATGAATTGATGTATATTTTGTCTATTCTTACTTTTATGTTTTAATAGATAAGAGATAATTTTTGCCATATAACCTTGGCCAACGCCGGGTTTTCAAATAATGGAGGGTGATAAACATGGCAGTAAAACTTAAAGCTACGAAACGGGAAGATCATACGAAATCTGCAACAAAGCAAATCAGGGAAAGTGGACAAGTCCCATCAGTTGTTTATGGAAAAGCTAAGGAAGCTAAATCAATCGCTGTAAATAGTATCGAGTTGGTAAAGACAGTCCGTGATGAAGGTCAAAATGCAATTATTTCGCTTGATGTTGAGGGTGACTCTTCTGTAGATGTTATGCTATATGATTATCAAATGGATCCATTGAAAGATGAATTGATTCACGTTGATTTCTATATCGTTAACATGGACGAGGAAATGGATGTTGAGGTACCGCTTCAATTGAATGGTGAAGCTCAGGGCGCTAAAGAAGGCGGCGTATTGCAACAGCCAATGTATGAATTGCAGGTACGGGCTAAGCCGGCCGACATTCCGGAAGAAATCAGTGTAGATATTTCAAATCTTGCAATTGGTGACAGCATCGCCATTGCTGATTTACCAAAAGCAAGCAACTATGAATTCCTTGAAGATCCTGATACGACGGTTGCTACTGTCTTACCGCCGGATACAGTAGAAGATGTGGAAGAAGCACCAGAAGATGAAAATGCTGAGCCGGAACTGGTTGGTGCTGAGGATAATGACGAGGAAGAAAAAAGCGAATAATAATACGACAAGCGTATAAACCCTCCTATTCGCGTAGGAGGGTTTTGCTTTATTTTGAAAAATATAACAAGTACAATGAATAGAGTTAATACTAATTAAAGGCTGTTTTCATATAGGTTGTTGTTTTTGACTGTGATCTACAACGAACACGGGCGGATTACCAGCAGTCCCCAGATAACGGCTGTCCGAAACTTCTGCAGAATAAAGGCGCTCCATATCCGACTCAACTTGCAATATGACGCGCATTGAGTGTATGCGTTCTGCGGGTCAGATAGCAAAACGGTTCCTCATTCCTCTAAAGTTTGGACAATCCACTGGAAAAGCATTGAAGCGGATTTTGTTTCCGCTATTTTAAAATTGGGGTTATTTTTCTCTGGCCTGTACGGGTGGCCATGTTTCAGCGAAATACTTGCAAAGCAATACCAGGAGCGTTCCAAAGTGGTATCTAGGTATTTATAAAATTTTGCAGTGGTCAAAAACAAAGATAAAAAGCAAAAAAATTACGAAAATAGCCAGATTAAAGGAAGAATCAAAATGAAATGTATAGTAGGGTTAGGAAATCCTGGAAAAAAATATAAAAAAACACGCCATAATGCGGGGTTCATGGTAATAGATGAATTGGTTGACCGCCATCATTGGAAACTGAAGAAAGATAAGTTTAATGGGAAATCCACAGTTGAGTTTATCGATGGTGAAAAGGTAGTTCTGCTTAAGCCACAGACATATATGAACCTTTCCGGTGAATCTGTTCGTCCATTGATGGATTTTTATGATATAGCTATCGATGATGTGCTTGTTATCTATGATGATTTGGACCTTCCAACAGCAAAAATCCGTTTGCGGCAAAAGGGTGGCCATGGCGGCCATAATGGTATCCGGTCTATAATTGATCACTTGGGGACAAAAGAGTTCAAACGGTTGAGGTTCGGAGTGGGAAGACCGTCTACTCCGGTGCCGGTAATTGATTATGTGCTTGGTTCCTTTCCAAAAGAAGACCAGAAAGACGTCGATCTGAGCATTAAAAAGGCTGCAGATGCTTGTGAAGCGTGGTTGAAGCAACCTTTTCCTGAAGTTATGAATGAATTTAATCAGTAGGAATCACATATAGTATAAAAATATGCTTTTCGGATAAACTTTATGGTACCCCATGTTTATTCGAGGAGGTTTTTATATGTCTATTGTCTATAATTGCAGACATTGCGGACATGAGATTGGTAAGTTGAATCAGGAGACAGTTGATACATCGATGCTTGGATTGGATAAATTATCAGCTGAGGATCAGAAGGAAATGATTCACTATCAGAATAATGGTGATGTTCACATACAAACGATCTGTGAGAACTGTGAGGAATCGCTCGGCAGCCATCCACAGTATCATGAACTGGATTACTTTATACAATAAGGCTGTTTTCGTATAGATTGTTGTTTTAGACTTAAAAGATATAGACTGCGAACTACATCTGGCTAGTACATTTAGTGAGGCTTTCTAGCCCCCGCAGCTGGAATAGACTCGCTTTCCGCGGGAAGCTGGTGAGCCCCCCTCAAGCTATCGCTTTTCGGGGTCTCACCTAGGCTTTTCTTCCCGCAGGAGTCTCGCCTATTCCAGCTGCTGGTTTTGGTTTGAACTACCCAGAAAACTACATTGTTAATCTACTGTGATGTATAGAGCAAATCTTAGCGGAGGAAATACACGGAGACTCCTGGGGGAGCTGAGGCATCGGTGAGACCACTGAGTGCGTTAGCACGAAGGGGGCTCAGCAGCCGCCCCCTGGAAAGCGAAGTGTATTTCCGGAGCGGTGTTATTGCACTCAACAATTAACGAAAAGTGACTACAATAATATATGCAAAAAAGCTTTGGTTATATAATAGGCTGTTTACTGAAACCGTATAAGATAATCAGAGCATTTTTGCACGTAAGCAGGTGGGGAAAATGAAGGGTATTAATGAATTTTTACGATCAAAAGATGACGTTGAGTCAGTCATAAATGGAATTTCAAATGGAATGAAGGAACAGCTCGTTGCCGGACTGTCCGGTTCTGCGAGAAGTCTTCTGGTATCCATTATCAATGAGTCATTAAACAAGCCGGTCCTGCTCGTAACACATCAACTTGTACAAGCACAACAGCTATATGATGACCTGGCAGAATTAGCTGGTGATGATACTATTCATTTATACCCTGTTAATGAATTAATCGCATCAGAAATTGCCATTGCCAGTCCGGAACTAAAGAGCCAGCGTATTGAGGCACTTACAGAATGGTCTCAAAATAAATCAGGTGTCTTAATTGCACCTGTAGCTGCATTGAAGCGGATTTTACCGCCAACAAGCTATTGGGACAGTTATCAATTACAATTTAATGTTGGTGAGGAAATTGATGTGGATGCCTATCTGTCATCTCTGGTGGATATGGGCTATGAGCATACAACAATGGTAACAACCCCGGGGGAATTCAGCCGCCGGGGTGGAATCATTGATATTTATCCTGTAACGGAAGAATATCCGGTGCGTATTGAGTTATTCGGTGAGGAAATAGACTCTATACGCTTTTTTGACGCGGAATCACAGCGTTCATTGGATAAAAAGAACAGCATAACAGTTGGCCCTGCAACCGAGCTTCTTTTAACGGAAGAAGATATGGTTACTGGTGCACAGCGGGTAGAAAAGGCGCTGTCTGCTTCGCTGAAAAAATTAAAGACGGCCGAAGCGAAAGAAACGCTGGCTGAAATGATGGAAAGGGATATCGAACGTCTGAAAAACCTGGAACGTTTTCAGGAAATGTATAAATACATAGGCTTTTTGTATGAAAATCCTGCTAGTTTGTTAGATTACCTGCCATCAAACGGTGTCATCATGATGGATGAAATGAGCAGGGTCCATGAAACAGCGGCAAATCTCGATACCGAGGAAGCGGAATGGTACAGTAACTTATTAGAGACTAACAGAATGGTTCGGGATAGTAGATTTTCATTCGACTGGCAAACAGTTTGGAATAACATGGATGGGCAGCGAGTCTACATGTCTGTCTTTTTACGGCATATTCCAAACACCCAGCCGCAGAACATCGTCAATTTATCTTCAAGAGCCATGCAGGAATTTCATGGCCAGATGAACTTATTTAAAAATGAATTACAACGGTGGGAGAAAGGTGAATTTTCCGTAGTTATTCTCGCACCAAATGAACAACGTGCCGAAAAAATACATTCCATTTTTATGGATTATGATATTGAATCCGTTGTTACAAGTAATTTGGAGCTTCCTGCAACGATTCCGACAATTGCTGTCGGCAATATTAGCAATGGCATTGAATTGCCAATGCACAAACTGGTGCTTATAACTGAAAATGAACTGTTTAAAAGCAAAACGAAACGTCCGCGTAAAAAGCAAAAAATCTCAAATGCAGAGCGGATTAAAAACTATCAGGAACTCAAGGCAGGCGATTATGTAGTTCATTCCAATCATGGTATTGGTAAATATTTAGGAATTGAAACCCTTGAGGTTAATGATCTGCATAAAGATTATATGCTGATTAAATATTCTGGTGATGACAAACTTTTTGTACCGATTGATCAAATTGATCTAGTACAAAAGTTTGTCGGGTCAGAAGGTAAGGAGCCTAAGCTGTATAAGCTGGGAGGAAGTGAATGGACGAAAGTAAAACGGAAGGTTCAGTCTTCTGTTGAGGACATTGCTGATGACTTGATTAAACTTTACGCTGAACGTGAAGCACGTAAAGGGTTTGCTTTTTCAGAGGAAACCGAAATGCAGCGTGATTTTGAAGCCTCTTTTCCGTATCAGGAAACAGAGGATCAATTGCGTTGTATTGCTGAAATCAAAGAAGATATGGAACGGGAGCGGCCAATGGACCGTCTACTTTGTGGTGATGTTGGTTACGGCAAAACCGAAGTCGCCATCCGTGCAGCCTTTAAGGCAGTGGCAGATGGTAAGCAGGTAGCCATACTGGTGCCAACAACTATTTTAGCGCAGCAGCATTTTGAAACGGTACAGGAGCGGTTCCAGGATCATGCAGTTAATATTGGCATGTTAAGCAGGTTCCGTACAAAGAAGCAGCAGAAAGAAACACTTGAAGGGCTGCGAAAAGGACTTGTTGATATCGTAATCGGTACCCATCGTTTATTATCTAAAGATGTGCAATACCGTGATTTGGGGTTGCTTGTTGTCGATGAAGAGCAACGCTTCGGTGTAAAACACAAAGAAAAAATTAAACAACTGAAAACGAATGTTGATGTACTTACATTAACAGCAACCCCAATCCCAAGAACATTGCATATGTCGATGCTCGGTGTCCGTGATTTATCCGTTATTGAAACACCACCTGAAAATCGTTTTCCGATACAAACCTATGTAATGGAATATAATCCTGTTTTCATGCGGGAAGCAATTGAACGTGAAATGGCACGAGGTGGACAGGTCTTTTTCCTGTATAATCGTGTGGAAAATATCGATAAAGTGGCTAGGGATCTTGGGATGCTTGTTGATGATGTACGAATTGCGGTTGCACATGGGCAGATGAACGAGACAGAACTGGAAAGCGTTATTTTTGCCTTCCTGGAAGGTGAATATGATGTGCTGGTAAGTACCACAATCATTGAGACTGGCGTTGACATTCCAAATGTAAATACGCTGATTGTTAATGATGCGGATCGGATGGGCCTGAGTCAGCTTTATCAGCTGCGAGGCCGGGTTGGACGTTCTAATCGTGTTGCCTACGCATACTTTACGTATCAGCGGGATAAGGTATTGACCGAAATTGCTGAAAAACGGCTGGAAGCGATTAAACAATTTACTGAACTTGGTTCCGGATTTAAGATTGCGATGCGCGACTTGTCCATCCGGGGTGCCGGTAATCTATTAGGGTCCCAGCAGCATGGGTTTATCGACTCTGTCGGGTTTGACATGTATTCGCAAATGTTAAAAGACGCCATAGATGCCCGTAAACATGGAAAAGAACTTGACGATATAACCCCATTTGATCCGGAATTGACACTTAATATTGATGCATATATTCCAGAAACGTATATTAGCGATGAGAAACAAAAAATTGACATGTATAAACAGTTTCAATCAATCGAGTCAACCGATGATATGGGTGATTTACGTGATGAGTTAATTGATCGTTTTGGTGATTATCCGGAAGAAGTGGAAAATTTATTTGTCGTATCTTCGTTAAAAAAACACGCCAAAGAGCAGCGGGTTGAATCGATACATGAAAAAAATAAAAAAACAGAAATGCTGGTCGACGAAGATCGGAGTCAGCAAATCGATGGTTCTAAATTATTTGAACTCGCCAATCAATTCGGACGTGACATCCAACTTGGAACGGAAGGCAATAAATTGAAAGTTGTCTTCAAATGGACACGTGATACACTGCCGCAGCGATATGATATTACGGAAGACTTTATTAAACAGCTGGCAGAAGTTAACCGGGAAGATTAAAATTAAGGCTGTATTACAAAAGATTGTTTGTTATTTGCACTAAATTAGCGAATGAAACCTTACTTAACAATTTGCATAGACTGCGAACTACTTTGAAATAAGTTGAGTGGAAAAACATCGCTGCGGAAAGCGAGTATATTCCAGCTGCGGTGGTTAGAAAGCCTTACTAACTTATTACTAATCGGATTTAGTTCGCATTTTATGTCAACTGCAAAAAACAATATAGTTTAGGCAAACAGCCAAATTTAATTACAATAGTTTAGAATCAATACAATGTTTGTTGCCATCAGGACAGGAGTGGAAGCCAGTTTTTTCTAATAAAATGTATAGTTCTGGTAAGTTGATTCATACTAAAACCACAACTGGTGTTTTTTTACACATGGAGGAATAAGTATGAGTTACATACACCAGAACAATCATCATGGAAAGTGAGGCTTCAAAGATGAAGGCAACAGGTATTGTACGTCGAATTGATGATTTAGGAAGAGTAGTTATCCCAAAAGAAATCAGGCGAACATTGCGTATTCGTGAAGGAGATCCATTAGAAATATTTGTTGACAGAGAAGGCGAAGTAATCTTAAAAAAATATTCACCTATTAATGAGTTGGGAAGTTTTGCGCAGGAATACGCAGAAGCATTGTTTGATTCACTGCAATATCCCGTACTGATTTGTGACCGGGATGAGATTATCGCTGTAGCCGGGGAGTCCAAAAAAGATTATTTAAATAAAAGTATTGGATCACAACTTGAAAAAACAATGGAAAACCGTACACAGGTATTTGAAACGGAATCAGCTTCACTCGAAGTTATCCAAGGTAATGAGGAAGAGCTTGATTCATATTGTATAAGCCCTATTATTGCAAATGGTGACCCAATCGGTTGTGTCATGATTGTATCCAGGGAAGGCAAAAAGCTTAGTAATGTTGAGCAAAAGTCGGTTGAAACTGCCGCTGGGTTTATGGCAAAACAAATGGAATAGCAGTAAGATATAGAACAAAAACCAGATGTGCACTTTCTGGTTTTTGTTCTTTTTTATTGCTAAGGAGTTAAGTGGACATATGTTTCGCTGCGGGGTCAATAAACGCATCATTATCCTGCACATTTAACTGGATAAAAGAAAATATGTCCGTGAACATCTTAATAACGCTTGTTTTGCCACATTTAACGGAATAAATGTCCGCATAAACTCAGTTCTGTAACGATAACGCCCTGACCCCTTTTATATTTATAATCGTTTCCCGGCGAAAAAAAGTGTCATGGCAAAATTTTTATTTCATGCCACTTTTTCGGATTCCCATTCGATTATAGTAGTAATAGGACCTAATCTACCCTTATGCTATAATGGATATAAATTATTAGGGAAAGGCGTTTGTCATGGAGGGGAATGAGAACAATAAGTTAGTAAAAGGTGCTTTGCTCCTGACATTGGCAGGATTGATTGGCAAGGTGTTAAGCGCCGGCTACCGGATTCCGTTGCAAAATCTGACAGGAGATATCGGGTTTTACATCTATCAGCAAGTATATTCTTTTCTCGCTATTGCTTTGATTTTATCACTGTACGGATTCCCTTCAGCAATATCGAAAATGATTAATGAGCTTAAAGCACAGGGTTCGGGGCCTACGTTTAAACATTTTTATTTACCGATTTTCCTGCTGCTTTCATTCATTTGCGGAACTATTTTCTTGTTTTTGTTTTTTAATGCGAAAGAAATAGCGGTATGGGTAGGGGATCCTAATCTGCAAAAAATGTATGAGTATGCAGCATTCGCCTTTTTGCTTATTCCCTTTTCCAGTTTGTTGCGCGGGGTATCGCAGGGAATGCTTCAAATGAAACCGACTGCGTATTCACAAATAAGTGAGCAAATGGTTCGTGTCTTTTTAATCATATCTGCTGCTGTGTTCATTTATGTACAGTCAGAAGACATTTACATGATTGGACAGGCTGCAGCACTCGCTTCTATATTCGGTGCAATAGCTGCAATTCTGATACTGGGTTTCTTTTTTATGAAGCGTAAACCTGTTAGTCATAACAGCTATGACATTCCCTGGAGTTATTACGTGAAGACACTTTTAACGTTAGGGGTAGTCGCAGCCTTAAATCATATGGTATTAATTATTATTCAATTTGCTGATACGTTCACATTGGTCCCCAGTCTAATGGAATATGGGCTATCGCAGCTTGATGCGATGCAGGCAAAGGGTATATTTGATCGCGGTCAGCCATTGATTCAACTTGGCACCGTATTAGGCTCATCATTTGCGCTGGCATTGATACCTACAATTTCAAGGGAAAAACTAAACAAAGACCCAACTGTATTTTATGTATATATCCAAAGTGCATTGGTATTCAGTTTTTATCTGGCGATTGGAGCAACACTTGGATTAATCCTTATTTTTCCTGAAGCGAATACATTACTCTATCAAAATGGAAAAGGTACTTTCAGTTTACAAATCCTTGTGATTGCTATTTTTCTTAGTTCAATTGCCATAACGGCAGCGTCTATATTGCAGGGATTAGGTTATATTAAACGAACAGCAGGCTTTATCATGGTTGCATTTTTTATTAAATGGATCGGCAACCAGGTGCTGGTGCCTTTTTTTGGAATTACTGGAAGTGCAGCTGCCACCGTTTTCAGTCTGGCTGTACTTGCCATACTTATGCTGGTCGCATTGAAACGTAAGCTGCCGTCCCTTCAAGTGGAAAGGCAAATTAACTGGCGTGCGCTCGTGGTTGCTGCAGGCGGAATGACTGTATATTTAGCTGCAGTGGATTATCTTGTTGGAGATATAGAGTCACGGCTTGTCTTATTACTGTATGTTATTTTTATTTCGATTACGGGAGCATGTATCTACACGTTGTTGCTGTTACGGTTCAAAGCATTCACGGAAAAAGAGTTATCGATGCTGCCATTTGCTTCATTACTGATCCGAATTCATAAAGAGAGGGAAAAGAATGTCTAACAAAATAGAGATTATCGGACTGGGGGCAGGAAATTTAGATCAATTGCCACTCGGTGTCTACAAAAAAATAACGAACACAAACCATTCTGTCTTTGTCCGAACGAAAGATCATCCGGTCATAAACGCATTGCAAAATGAAGGAGTTTCTTTTACATCATTCGACCATATCTATGAAACATCTGATCAATTTGAAACAGTTTATCAGAACATAACAGAAATTCTGTTGGAAGAAGCAGCCGGGTCTTCCGTTATTTATGCTGTTCCCGGTCATCCAATGCTTGCTGAAAAAACGGTACAGCTATTGCTGGAGCAGGAAAAAGTGACGGTTGAGGTTAGTGGTGGACAAAGTTACCTGGATGATTTATTTACCGCGTTAAAAATAGACCCAATTGACGGGTTCCAATTCGTTGATGGGACAGGATTTGACCGCAGTCAGCTGAATTACCGGCAACATATCATTTTTTGCCAGGTGTATGATCATTTTATTGCATCCGACGTCAAATTGTCGCTGTTGGAGGATCTGCCGCCAGACCATTCTATCTCAGTCGTTGAGGCTGCAGGGAGTAACCAGGAAAAAATTACAAAAGTCCCGCTTGAAGAACTGGATCGTTCAATTGAAGTATCCAATTTAACCTCCGTCTATATTCCACCTGTCCCTTCACATATGCTGAACCATACATTTTCCCGATTAAGGGAAGTAATTGCGGTATTGCGCGGACCTGATGGTTGCCCTTGGGATAAAAAACAAACCCATGAAACATTGCGTGAGTATGCGGTAGAAGAGGTTTATGAACTGATTGAGGCAATTGATGAGCAGGATGATGAAGGAATTGTTGAGGAGCTGGGTGACATTCTTCTGCAGGTGATGCTCCACAGTCAGATTGGTGAGGATGATGGTTACTTTACAGTCAATGAGGTTATCGGTTCAATCACCAACAAAATGATTCACCGTCATCCACATATTTTTGCCGATAAGTCTGTTGAATCTATCGATGACGTCTATAAAACATGGGATGCATTGAAGCAGGAAGAAAAAGGAGAATACCGAAAATCAGTACTGGATGGTATTCCTGCAGGCCTGCCAGCACTCAGCAAAGCATATAAACTTCAGAAAAAGGCAGCTAAAGTTGGCTTTGATTGGGACGATATAAATGATATATGGAAAAAATTGCGGGAAGAGCTTGACGAAGTTCGTGTTGCAATTGCGAATCAACATGAAACGGAAGTAGAGAAGGAGCTGGGCGACGTATTATTTGTACTTGCCAATATAGCAAGGTATTATAAAGTGAACCCGGAAATCGCCCTAAATCAAACGAATCAGAAGTTCACATCAAGATTTTCTTATATTGAAGAGCAACTGGATGAGCAGGGGAAAGATATCCATGAAACATCATTAAATGAAATGGATTATCATTGGAATCAAGCAAAAGAAAGAGAGTGATTATTTGCGATTGGATAAATTTTTGAAAGTTTCCAGACTGATTAAACGCCGTACATTGGCAAAAGAAGTAGCAGACCAAGGGCGTATCACGATTAATGGAAACCAGGCGAAAGCTTCATCAACCGTATCTGTTGGTGATGAAATGGTAATTAAATTCGGACAGAAATTAGTGACACTTGAGGTTAATTCTCTGAAGGAAGCTGTCAAAAAAGATGAGGCAGAAATGCTGTATAAGGTGATTAAAGAAGAAAAAGTAAACTAGCATAGTTCTATACTTGTCCTCCTATTCATACATTTATAATGATAAGGAGGGCGAAGTATATGAATTATTATGAAAAAGAACCTGTTCAGCGTGTTCAAAGAGAGCATGTAGTAACAGTTAACAACCGAAAAGAATTGGAGATAACCGGTGTTAAAGAAGTTGACAGCTTCGATAATGAGGAGTTTTTGCTGGAAACGGTGATGGGATATCTGATCGTTCGCGGTCAGAACCTGCAATTGAAAAATCTGGACGTCGGGGAAGGCCTGGTTACAATCAAAGGAAAAGTATATGAGCTTTCCTATGTGGATGAACATAGTCAGGAGAAAGCTAAAGGATTCTTTAGCAAGCTATTCAGATGACACTCAGTGTTCAATTTTTAACGATGATTTCCATGGTTTTGGGCGGCTTTTATTTGGGTATAATACAAGATACCCACCGCCGCTTCTCCATTCACTGGAAGCAAAATAAGTTTCTGACTTATTTTATGGAAATCAGCTTCTGGCTTACCCAGACGATGCTGCTATATTATGTTTTGTTCCAGGTGAACAGCGGTGAACTCAGGTTCTATGTATTTGCTGCCAATTTACTTGGCTTCTCCATTTATCAGGTTTTTGCTGCGAATGCATATAAGCGGTTTTTGGAGCATGTAATCAGGGTTTGCCTGAATGTCTATCAGTTTATTGAAAAAGTAGTTCAGAGGCTTATCATCACTCCTGTAAAGTTTCTGATCCAGTTACTGATAACGACCGTCCTTTTCCTGGCAAACTTGCTGATGACTGTGATTCGTTATGTGGCGAAAATTATTTTTACGCCAATTTCGTGGCTATTTCAGCGTCTCTTTCGTCTGCTTCCAAAAAACATCCAAAATTATTTACACAAATTAGCAGGGTTTTATAGTACAATAGAGAATATAGTTAAGAAATGGTTGAAATATTTCCCGTTTAAAAGGAGGTAGATGTCTGTGACTGCAAAGAAAAAAACAGTAACGCGACTTGATTCAAGTTATATGAATCAATATGATGCATACATAGAAAGACAAAAGAGAAAGAAACAGCGCTTAATCCGTCGTCTTGTGTTATTTTCTATTGTAGTAGCAGTCACTGTCGGCAGCCTGGCAACGTACCATTTTAACCAGCGTGCACTGCAGGAAGAAAAAAAGGAACAATACGAACAAATGGAAGAAAAGCTAGCCAATTTGGAACAGCAGGAAAAAAATCTTAAAGAAGAGATTAAATTACTGAATAATGAGGAATACGTGTTAGAGATAGCCCGAACGAACTATTTTTTCTCCAAAGAAGGAGAATTAATATTTAATATTCCGGAAGAGGACCCCTCTTATTGACACACTTTTACAAGCTTAGCTATAATATATAAGAACTATATTTTTCAAACTTTTAAGGAGGAGCATTTTTTTTATGTCAATCGAAGTAGGCAGCAAGCTGAATGGAAAGGTAACGGGTATTACTAATTTTGGAGCCTTCGTGGAAATTGGTGAAGGTAAAACAGGGCTGGTCCATATTAGTGAAGTTGCCGACAATTATGTGAAAGACATTAATGAACACCTTAGCGTAGGTGATGAGGTTAAGGTTAAAGTTATTAATGTCGAAAAGGATGGCAAGATTGGCTTATCCATTAAGAAAGCGAAGGATAAACCAGCACGCCCAAGAAATAACCGTGATCGCGGTGAATCTTTTGAATCCAAGATGAATAAATTTCTGAAGGATTCAGACGAACGCTTAGCCTCTTTGAAGAAGCACACGGAATCCAAACGCGGAGGTCGAGGTGCTAAAAGAGGATAGCAGCTGCTGTCTATATAGGATGCTCTATTCACTATAAAATAAAAAAAAGCAGGAATCACTTTAAATAGTGGTTCCTGCTTTTTTTGGATTCATCAGAAGCCAGAGGTCAGAAGTCGGATAAGAGGTGAAAATCGGCAAACCGCCGATTTCTTTTATAAAAATAAAAAAGTCGGCAACTTGCCGACTTTTCTCTGACCTCTGACCTCTTGCCTCTAACTTCTGTATAGCGGCGGAGGGGATCGAACCCACGACCTCACGGGTATGAACCGTACGCTCTCGCCAGCTGAGCTACGCCGCCGAAATGAATCAACAAAAAATATGATACAACAGCAAACCTCGAGTGTCAATGAATATTTTTTGATTGTTTATTCAGAGACATCAGCCACACAGGAAAATGTCAGCTCGAGAATGTAAACATCCGCCCGACACGAAAAACATCAGCTCGACAGCAGGAACATCTGCCCGAGAACAAAAACATCGGCCCCACACCAAAAATATCAGCTCCACAGGAAAAACATCCGCCCGGGAACAGGGATTATCAACTTATTAGACAGCAGAAAACAGAATACGGAAGCATATGTAGAATAACGCTTGTCCACATAGAAAGCAGTCGAACGATTTTTTGGAATTGCACTGTTGTTTTGACAAAAAAACAATGCATAGTGTGATTTAATGTTTGCAAGAGGGAGTGGTAATGTATGATGGATTCAATTCCAAGAGTGGAATCTAAGCCTATTGGAGTGAATAATAATCTGCTTCAAAAATTCAGCAAGCGGGTAGTTCAGCAGACAAAATCGCTGTTGTTTGAAAAGGGATGGCTGTTCTATATTGTCGGTTTTTTATTGGGACGAGCTGTTATCCTGTCGGTTGTCTCGCCATTTGCTGCAGCATTTTTGGCAACCATTTGGTTTATACATAAAGATAAGGCCGCAAAAGTGATGCTTGCCGTTATGGCAGGTGCGTTCAGTTATTCGGTTATGCATGGTGTCTTTATTTCATTAGCCTTGATTGTTTTTATTTTCCTGGCCGGATTATTTAAACATGCCAAAAAACAGCAAATACTCATTCCGCTGTTCGTATTTTTCTCTACAATTGCACCAAGACTTTTTATTTATTCAACAACTGAACAATTAACCTCCTATGAATGGATGCTTATTTTTGTCGAAGGTGTGCTTGGAACTGTTCTTGTATTAATCTTTATGCAGAGTATCCCGTTATTATCACCAAACAGATATAAACCCACATTAAAAAATGAAGAAATTGTTTGTATGATCATCCTGCTTGCATCCATATTAACAGGGACCATTGGATGGGAGCTGTATGATGCGTCAATTGAACAAATTTTTTCCCGCTATTTTGTATTGCTGCTTGCATTTGTCGGTGGTGCGGCAATTGGATCTACGGTTGGAGTTGTGGCAGGTCTTATTTTATCATTGGCAAATGTAGCGAATCTCTATCAAATGAGCCTGCTTGCATTTTCGGGCCTCTTGGGCGGGTTGTTAAAAGAAGGAAATAAAATAGGTGTCGGTGCCGGACTCCTGGTTGGGACATTTCTGGTTGGTATCTATGTGGATGTTGGGACATTAATCCCTTCTATTATAGAAACCGGCCTTGCAATTCTATTGTTTCTAATGACACCTGCAAGCTGGATAAAACAATTATCCCGGTATATCCCGGGAACCGAAGAATATACAAACGAACAGGAGCAGTACTTACAAAAAATCCGCAATGTGACTGCCAAACGTGTTGAACAATTTTCGGATGTGTTTGAAGCACTTTCCAAGAGTTTTGCGACTTCTGAGGGATTTACTGAAGAAAACAGTCACGCTAAGCGTGAGACGGATTATTTTTTAAGCCAGGTTACCGAGAAGTCGTGTCAGTCCTGTTTTATGAAGGATCGTTGCTGGCAGCAGCAGTTTGATAAAACGTATAACCTGATGGAGGATTTGAAGGATGACCTTGCTGAGGGGAAGGAACCAAATCGGAAATTAACCCGTGAATTTGAAAACCATTGTGTTAAGTCGAAGAAGGTAATTGACATAATGAAAGATGAAATCGCTTTATTTGAGGCAAATAAAAAATTGAAGAAACAGGTATTGGAAAGCAAGCGATTTGTAGCAGACCAATTGCAAGGTGTATCGGAAGTAATGGATGATTTTGCAAATGAAATATTAAAAGAGCGTCAGCACCATGAGCAACAGGAAGTGCAAATCGTTCAGGCATTAAAGAATTTAGGCATCGATTTGGTAAAGTTGGATATTTACCGGCTTGATAAAGGTAATGTCGATATTGAAATGACGTTATCATTTTATGACTATCATGGTGAAGGACCGAAATTAATTGCTCCGGTTTTATCCGAAATTTTAAATGAGATGATTGTCGTCAAACAGGAGGATGTCTCCCCATTTCCTAATGGTTATTGTTACCTGGAATTTGGATCTGCTAAAGAATTTGCGATTGATACAGGTATTGCCAACGCAGCGAAGGGTGGAGGACTCATCTCCGGTGACAGTTATACGACGATTGAATTGGGAGCAGGGAAATATGCAATGGCAATCAGCGATGGCATGGGGAACGGGCAGCGTGCCAATGAAGAAAGCAAAGAAACGCTGCGGCTCTTGCAGCAAATTCTGCAAACGGGGATACCGGAGCAGGTTGCGATTAAATCAATCAACTCCATATTAGCTCTGCGGTCGAAAGATGAAATGTTCGCAACGTTGGATCTTGCTGTCATCAATTTGCATAACGCGTTTGTCCGGTTCTTAAAAATCGGATCAACTCCAAGTTTTATAAAACGCGGAAATGAGATGATCAAGGTTGAGGCAAGTAATCTGCCTATGGGGATCATCCAGGAATTTGACGTGGATATCGTTAATGAACAACTCAGATCCGGGGATATTTTAATTATGATGAGCGATGGAATTTTCGATGGCCCGAAGCATATTGAAAATACCGATGTATGGCTTAAGCGGAAAATTCGCGAAATGAAGACGGACGATCCACAGGAAATAGCCGATTTACTGCTTGAAGAAGTGGTTCGAACAAGATCTGGTGCAATTGATGATGATATGACAGTGGTCGCCGCAAAAATTGAAAAAAATTCGCCGCAATGGGCGTCCATACCAGTTTACACGGATAAGGCACAGTAAAATATATCAATCTAATAAACTGATACTTCATCTGAAATGTGGATTGGAGTATCAGTTTTTTTGTGAATCAAAGTAGAAGTTGATGTATGAAAGGCAGTTAACTAATAGGTTGGGGCTGCGCTTTAATAACGACAAATTTTCGAGGTTATGAGAGTCAAATCTTTATTATTGTGTAAAAGAAAGATACAAGTTCAACTTTTATTTTCATTTGACGAGGCTGGATAAAAACTATTTTAACAAAAGAAAAAACCGAACTAAATAAAAAAACAGCGCATACAACCGCTCCGGAAATATACTTCGCAATCACACCTCCGGGTACCAAGGCGACATCTGCTCAAAAAGTACGTTCTCGCAGTGTCTTCTTAGCCGCGGGCAGCTGGTGAGCCCCCTTGTGCTACGCACTTCGGTGACTCACCTAGGCTTTTCTTCCCGCAGTCAACCATGTAATGCAGAAAACAGCTATACACCACAGAGAATGAAAATGGCATTGGAAATATGGAGAAATAAATAAAAAAGCAAGAAGAATTTTATTGCAGTATCTTGATTAATATATAAATATCACAAATGACTAGGAAAGCAATAAACAAGGATGATTTATAATTCCTGAATTCATGAGTAACCACCCTTTGATAGAAGTATGATACGGCAATTCCTAAGAATCGCCGTATCTGTATCATTTTATTTTAAGTGGAATCATGGTGAAGACAAAAAATGCAGAAAGTCCAATAGATAGAATTCTTTTCAGTATTAACTTCCTCCTCATTTATAGAGGGCCATTTAAACTGTATATTATCATAAGATAGTAAGAAACTGAATTTTTCCTCTTTTATTTCAGGCGTTATTCCTAATCAGCAAAGATATATAAAACTTGTTATGAGTACCCGGAAGAAGCCTGGAATCGGAAGAACAGTCACTCATCAAGGTTATTGCCGATAAACATCTGGGGAAAGGTCCTTCATTAATTTCACGAACCCCCGGGCAATCAGTGTATATTTTCAACCAATACTGGCGATGATGGTAGTGGATTAGTTGGGAGGTATTCAGGTGAAAAAAGGAACACTGAAACAAATTTTACTAATTACAGACGGTTGCTCAAACAAGGGTGAAGATCCGGCGGCAACTGCGGCACTTGCAGCTCAACAGGGAATCACAGTAAATGTAATCGGAATTTTAGATGATGATCAAACCGAACAGCCGGAAGGATTGCAGGAAGTGGAAGACATTGCAATGTCGGGCAGCGGTGTTAGCCAGCTCGTCTATAAACAGTCGTTGTCACAGACCGTTCAGATGGTTACCAAACAGGCGATGACGCAAACATTGCAGGGGTTTGTCAATAAAGAATTAAAACAGATTCTTGGTCCAGAGCAGAGTCTTGAGGAAATCGAGCCGGAAAAACGCGGCGAGATAATGGAAGTTGTTGAGGACATGGGTGAGACATGTGATTTGGAGGTTCTTGTATTAGTAGATACAAGTGCCAGTATGCATGATAAACTTCCGACGGTTAAGGAAGCATTGATTGACCTATCGATAAGTTTAAATGCACGAATCGGCAGAAATCGTTTTTGTATTTTCAGCTTCCCAGGAAGACGAAAAGATATTCAAAAAGTGTTTGACTGGTCACCGCAGCTGGATGCGATATCCTCTATCTTTCCTAAGTTGACCAGTGGAGGAATAACACCAACAGGACCGGCAATTCGGGAAGCAATGTATCAATTCGGAAAGAAAGGCTTACTAAAGAACTTGAGGGATGAAGATGAACCAGGCATGGAAGAAGCATGGAATTGATATACGACCGGGGACGACCATTACAGGAAAATGGCACAGGCATCATTATGTCATTAAGAAAAGACTAGGGTCTGGTGCGGTCGGTACAGTTTATTTGTGTGACTGGAATGGCAGACAGGTTGCATTGAAAATAAGTGACAAGAATACATCGATGACGATGGAAGTAAATGTTTTAAAGTCGTTAAAGAAGGTCCAAGGAAATCGTCTTGGGCCTTATTTATTGGATGTGGATGATTGGGAATCTGCAGGAAATATAAAGTATTCATTTTATGTTATGGAGTATCTGAATGGTGAAACGTTAACAAGCTTTATCCGACGTCAAGGAGAAGAGTGGATAGGTGTCTTTATGCTGCAATTGCTTGATGACCTGGAACGCCTTCATCAGTCCGGTTGGGTATTTGGCGATTTTAAAACGGAAAACCTTATCGTCGTTTCATCGCCCCCCAAAGTTCGCTGGATTGATGTTGGCGGTACAACCAAAATAGGCAGAGCAATTAAGGAGTATACGGAATATTATGATCGGGGATATTGGGGGCTTGGATCAAGAAAAGCAGAGCCGAGCTACGACTTATTCGCGCTTGCCATGGTATTTTTAAATGTATTTTACCCCAACCGCTTTGATAAAGGGTCACATCCACAGGTCACCCTTCTAAAAATGCTGAACAATGTGAAACAACTGAGACCTTATAATGAATGTCTCAAAAAAGCACTGCTCGGAAAATATCAATCGAGCGCACAAATGAAGAACGAACTGGTTAACACAATGCATCAAATCAGAGCTTCCAGAAAATCGAAGCGAACAGCGGGTACATCCACTTCCACAGGGGCGCCAATTGCCGAAGCAGGAGGGATATTTCTGATTGCTGCATTTTATTATATTTCATCATTGCTGTTACCATAATTCAGATTCTATGGTTCTTTGTTCAACGACAAATATATGGTAGGATGAAGGATGTTAAGAACTACGTTTCACTTGGAGATGGACGGGCATGATAAATAAGGTAAATGCTTTTATTAAAAAAAATCTTTTACTAAAAGAAAACGCTACAGTTATCGTTGGCGTTTCCGGTGGTCCGGATTCGATGGCACTATTGCATATATTAAGTTCGATCCGTGATGAATGGAACTTAAAACTTGTTGTAGTCTCGGCTGATCATCAGCTGAGAGGCAAAGAATCAGCAGATGATCTCACCTATGCAGAAAATATCTGCAGAGAATGGAATATTCCGTTTTATGGGACATCACTTGATGTTGCAGCACATAAACATAATAAAAAGGTTGGCACGCAGGTAGCTGCACGGGAACTCCGGTATGCTTTTTTTGCAAAACAAATGAACGCATTCCATGCAGATTTTCTGGCACTTGGACACCATGGAGATGACCAGATTGAGACAATGCTGATGGCGCTGGTACGTTCTGCAAGCCCTGAAATGCTGTCGGGAATCCCCATGAAACGGGATTTTGCGGCGGGAGAGATTATCCGGCCACTCTTATGTGCAACAAAAGAAGAAATTGAAGAATATTGTTTTGAAAATGGTATTGTACCGCGGAGGGACCCTTCCAACGAGCAAACAACATATACGAGAAATTACTTCCGAAAAGAACTGCTTCCATTGCTGAAAGAGAAAAACAGTAATTTACATTCAACCGTTCAGCACTTAAGTCATACATTACAGGAAGATGAGCAATTCCTGACAGATGAAGCAAAAAAAATGGTTAACTGTGTTGTCGACTTCCATGATAAGAAAGAAGAGGTCTCTTTTAAAATTGATTTGTTTAAAACATACCCGCATTCTTTACAAAGACGAGCCTTTCATCTAATATTAAATTATCTGTATAAAGAATTGCCTAAGAATTTATCCTATGTGCATGAGGAACAATTCTTTACGATGCTGAAAAATGGTCATGGTAACGTCCAGATTGACTTTCCCCAGAATTTAAAATTGATAAGAACATATCATAATGTGGTGTTTTGCTTCTCATCCAATCAATCCCAGCATTATTCCTATCATAAAATAATGGATATTCCAGGGGATATGAAATTGCCAAATGGAATAACAATTTCTGCGGTTTACACAGACAGTCCTGATGAAGCGGGCAGTTCAGCTTATATCTGCAACAAAAATAGTGTTGCACTGCCTTTACATATAAGAACACGTCTTGCTGGTGACCGGATGAGCTGGAAAGGATTAAAAGGAAGCAAAAAGGTAAAAGATATTTTTATCGATGCCAAAGTTCCTTTGAATAAAAGGGATACATGGCCGGTACTAACCGATAATAACGGTAAGATCCTGTGGCTTATCGGATTAAAAAAAGGACTGCCGCAAACAGAAGCGAAAGATGGCACATATATTCAAATAATTTACAAAAAAGGTACTGTGCAGGAGGGAAAGCAT
The DNA here is from genome assembly GCF_902806455.1 of Virgibacillus doumboii. Lineage (GTDB taxonomy): Bacteria > Bacillota > Bacilli > Bacillales > Amphibacillaceae > Lentibacillus > Lentibacillus doumboii. The sequence goes on from NZ_CADCWQ010000002.1 coordinate 202,000, forward strand.
GCATAACGATATTGAAAAGATATTGATTACAGAGGAAGAGATTGCCAGGAAATGTGCAGAGCTTGGCAAACAGTTAACCGAGGAATACGATGGCAAATTTCCATTGGCAATCGGTGTGCTTAAAGGGGCCATGCCGTTTATGTCTGACATTTTGCGCAGGGTTGAGACACATCTGGAAATGGACTTTATGGATGTATCCAGCTATGGAGGCAAAATGCGCTCTTCTGGTGAGGTGAAAATTGTAAAGGATTTGGATACAAAAGTGGAAGGCCGCGATTTACTCATTATTGAGGATATCATTGACAGTGGCCTCACATTAAGTTATCTGGTTGATTTATTTAAATATCGAAAAGCTAAATCAATTAAAATCGTTACTTTACTTGATAAGCCTTCCGGACGGACAGCACATATTAAAGCAGATATCGTTGGGTTTGAAGTACCAAATGAATTTGTGGTAGGGTATGGATTGGACTATGAAGAGAAATATCGTAATCTGCCGTATATCGGGGTACTGAAACCGAAAATATATGGTGGTGAAGAAGCATAAGGAAATTAGTTTGTACATAAAGATGTACGCTTCACAAAAATGTTGAAATTTTTTACGGACTGCACTGATGCAAAGGGCAATCCTGCAGACCGAAAATAATCTTATTTTGCAAGTGGAATTAGTTGTATTGGCACTTTTTCATATGGTAGTATTGTTTGTAGTTTTTCCCGCTTGGGAGGAGGTAAGTAATGAACCGGATATTTCGTAATGTGATCTTTTATTTACTCATATTTTTAGTCGTAATCGGCGTTATAGGAGTATTTAATGGACAAAATGATCAAGCAGAAGAATTAAATGTACAGCAATTTATGAATGCTTTAAATAATGGTGAAATCGAAGAAATGACGATGCAGCCGCACAATGGAGTAATGCGTATTACTGGTAATTTGGGTGAAGAAGAACCGTTCACTGCACAGATACCGGATAATACGGAAATTGTCGCAAATATTACAGAAACAGCACAACAGCAAAGTGTGCTTAATGTAAAACCGGAGGAACAACCAAGCGGATGGGTTACCTTCCTGACGACAATGATTCCATTTCTCATATTAGGTTTATTTTTCTTCTTTATTCTCAGCCAGGCTCAGGGAGGCGGCGGTGGCCGTGTCATGAACTTCGGCAAGAATAAAGCAAAAATGTACACAGATGAACAGAAGAAGAAAGTACGCTTTAAAGATGTGGCAGGAGCAGATGAAGAAAAACAGGAACTTGTTGAAGTTGTTGACTTTTTGAAAGATCCGCGAAAATTCTCTGCTGTAGGTGCACGTATTCCAAAAGGGGTACTGTTGGTTGGACCTCCAGGAACAGGTAAAACATTACTTGCCCGTGCAGTAGCAGGGGAAGCAGGAACTCCATTCTTCTCCATCAGTGGTTCAGATTTCGTGGAGATGTTTGTTGGTGTTGGTGCATCCCGTGTACGTGATTTATTTGAAAACGCGAAGAAAAATGCTCCATGTATTATATTTATTGATGAGATTGATGCAGTTGGACGTCAGCGTGGTGCCGGTCTTGGCGGCGGGCATGACGAACGTGAACAAACATTGAATCAGCTGCTCGTTGAAATGGATGGGTTTGGTGTTAATGAAGGGATTATCATTATCGCTGCAACGAACCGTCCGGATATTCTTGACCCGGCATTATTGCGCCCGGGACGTTTTGACCGTCAAATTACAGTTAACCGTCCTGACGTAAAAGGCCGTCAAGAAGTATTACAAGTACATGCCAAAGATAAGCCTTTGGATAATACAGTTGATCTCAAGACAATAGCTATGCGTACACCGGGCTTTTCCGGTGCCGATTTGGAAAACTTATTAAATGAAGCTGCGTTGGTAGCAGCCCGTGCTGATAAGGATAAAATCGATATGCTCGATGTTGACGAAGCAATTGATCGGGTTATTGCCGGTCCTGCCAAGAAAAGTAAGGTTATTTCACAAAAAGAACGCAATATTGTTGCCCACCATGAAAGTGGTCACACCATAATCGGCCTGGTGCTCGATGAAGCGGATGAAGTCCACAAAGTGACGATTGTACCACGCGGTCAGGCAGGCGGTTATGCGGTTATGCTTCCAAAAGAGGACCGTTACTTCATGACAAAGCCTGAGTTGTTTGATAAGATTACAGGACTTTTGGGCGGTCGTATTGCGGAGGAAATTATGTTCGGTGAAGTCAGTACCGGTGCACATAATGACTTTCAGCGGGCAACTAACATTGCACGTAAAATGATTACCGAATACGGTATGAGTGATAAAATTGGACCGCTGCAGTTTACGAGCGGCGGCGGGGAAGTGTTCCTTGGCCGTGATATCCAGAATGACCAAAACTACAGTGATACCATAGCTTATGAAATTGATAAAGAAATGCAAAACTTTATTAATTACTGTTATGAGCGCGGTAAGAAGATTCTTACTGAACATAAAGATAAGCTGGAATTAATGGCGCAGACACTGCTTGAAGTTGAAACGTTGGATAAAACGCAAATTAAATCATTGTTTGAGGATGGAGTACTTCCTGAGCCGGTAGAGGATGAGGAAGAAGAAAAAACCGTTTCCGAATCTGATGAAACGGACGAGGATAAGGATGTAAAGGTTAATATCCAGTCCAAAAAGGATGAGGTGGATACTCCTGAATCCTATGAAGAAGCGAAGAAGAGGGCAGAAGAAAAACGGCAGCAAGCACGCCGTGAAGAACAGGAAGAAAAAGACAGCGATGCTAGTACCGAATCTGAAGCTGATCCTTCCTCTGATGATAAAAAAGAATAATAGTTCGTTTAAACAGCCTCTCATGATAATTGAGAGGTTGTTTTATTTGCTTCATTTTAAAGCATGGAACCTGATTAGCAATTTCCATAGACTGCGAACTACTTTGATAAAAGTTGAGTGGAAAAACACAGCTCCAGAAATACACTTCGCTTTCCGTGGGCGGCTGATGAGCCCTCTTCGTGCTGGCGCACTCAGATGTCTCATCTAGGCCTCTCCTCCCACAGGAGTCTCAGCGTATTTCCTCCGCTGTAATTGCTTGATCTATCTTAGTAAATTAGCAATGTTTGTTTTTCATGAAGGTTAAAAGCAAGATTTTTAAACCGCCAAACCAGCAGCTGGAATATGCGAGACTCCTGCGGGAAGAAAAGCCTAGGTGAGCCTCAGAAGTGCGTTAGCGCTTCTGAGGCTCACCAGCTGCCCGCGGAAAGCGAGTATATTCCAGCTGCGGTGGTTAGAAAGCCTTACTAACTTATTACTAATCGGATTTAGTTCGCATTTTCTGTCAACTGCGAATAAAGCAACACCTTATGCAAACAGAACCATTGGAAACAGACAGTCTTTTTTTATATATTTCAAGGTTGTGGTATATTTAGTACACGGAAATTAATCGCAGTCAGGAAGGTTTGGTCAGGATGATTTTTGTACTTGATGTAGGAAATACAAATACTGTGCTAGGTGTTTTTAAAGAAGACAAATTAATTTACGAGTGGAGAATTAAAACAGACCGTTATAAAACAGAAGATGAGTTTGGGATGTTGATGAAATCATTACTGGATCATGAAGGTATTTCTTTAACGGATATTGATGGCATCATTATTTCATCCGTTGTCCCGCCAATCATGTTTGCACTGGAGAAAATGTGCAGTAAATATGTTGGCCGGGAGCCATTGATTATTGGAAAAGAAACCGTACATACCTATTTGCGAATGGCTTACCCGAATCCAAAGGAAATTGGAGCAGACCGCATTGTTAACGCTGTGGGAGCAATCGAAGAATATAATGCCCCACTTGTAATTATCGACTTCGGCACAGCTACCACATATTGCTATATTAATGAAAAAAAGGAGTACCAGGGTGGTTTAATTACACCGGGTATCCATATTTCAATGGAGGCGCTGTACAGTAAAGCATCAAAGCTACCTAAAATTGAAATACAGGCACCGGAAAATGTGATTGGAAGTTCAACCGTAGAAGCAATGCAATCAGGTGTTTTTTATGGATATGTTGGACAGGTTGATGGAATAGTAAAACGTATGAAAGCGGATATGCAACAAGAGCCTAAAGTTATTGCTACAGGTGGATTAGCAGCATTGATTTCTGAAGCATCCGAAACGATTGATCATGTTGATAAACATCTGACGTTAAAAGGTCTGTACTTGATTTATCAGAAGAACATAAATGAATCCGATAAAGAAGGAGATTGAGTAACAACATGAAGGATTATTTAGTAAAGGCGACTACGTATAATGGAATGGTTCGTGCATATGCTGCCTCCTCAACAAACACCGTGGAAGAAGCCCGCAGACGGCAGGATACATGGGCAACAGCATCCGCTGCCCTTGGACGGACAATAACAATTACTGCTATGATGGGCGCGATGATGAAGGGTGACGATTCGCTTACTGTAAAGATTGAAGGAGGCGGGCCTGTTGGTGCTATCGTTGCTGATGGCAATCCGGAAGGGAAGGTTCGTGGATATGTAAGCAATCCCCACGTTGATTTTGATTTAAATGCTAAAGGTAAACTGGATGTGGCACGTGCAGTTGGAACAGAGGGAAACTTGAGTGTTGTAAAGGATCTGGGGTTAAAAGATTATTTTACCGGACAAGTTCCAATCGTATCAGGTGAGATTGGTGAGGATTTCACGTATTATTTTGCTAATTCGGAGCAAATACCTTCAGCGGTTGGTGCAGGTGTACTGGTTAATCCGGACCACACAATATTAGCGTCTGGTGGATTTATCGTTCAGGTTATGCCTGGAGCTGGCGAGGAAATTATTACAAGACTCGAGGAAAAAATTCAGACGTTCCCTGCTATTTCAAAGCTGATAAGGGAGGGTAATTCACCGGAGCAAATTTTGGAGCGTCTTTTCGGTGATGAGGAAGTTAATGTGCATGAACATCTTCCAATTACATTTGAATGCAAGTGTTCCAAAGAACGTGTACAACAGGCAATCATTGGGCTGGGCAGTGAAGAGATTCAGCAAATGATTGATGAAGATCATGGTGCAGAGGCGACTTGTCATTTTTGTAATGAGGTATATCAATTTTCTGAGCAGGAACTGGAGACACTTAAACAGTCAGCAAAGGCTTAAGTGAAAGGAGTTACCGATGAAGAGAAGATTTCTATGGGGAGTAATAGCAGTATTGCTCATTACAAATATCGCTACGCTTTTATTTTGGAACAAAGATGAAAAAGTGGCACTTGACGGCAGTAATACAGAATTTGACCCAAAAAGTCCTGTAGCTGCTGTCGGCGGTGAAGAGGTTTCATTCCAGGAATGGATGAAGTCGCTAAGGGAAAATCATGGTGAAGAACACTTAAGGGACTTGATTGATCACGAAGTTGTAAAACAGTTGGCAAAGGAAAATAATATTGAAATAAGTGATAAGGTAATTGCCCGGGAAATAGCATTGCTGACAACAATGCAGGGAGTTATGTCCAAAAAGGAAACAAAGCAGAAAGAAAAGGAGTGGCGTAAAGACATTTTATACCGCTACCGGCTTGGTGCTTTATTAACGGCTGATGCATCAATTCCCGAGTCAGAAATCCAATCGCATTATAATTCCTACCAGGAGCAGTATAATTTTCAGGCTTCGATGCAGCTTTCCCATATTGTTGTAGAAGACTTCGAAACGGCAGAAAAGGTGAAAAAGGAACTTGATAATGGTGCATCATTTGATTTACTTGCGACGGAATATTCAACGGATGAAGATACAAAAAAAGCCGGCGGATACCTGGGCTTTTTTGTGAACACCAGTCAGTTCCTGCCCGGTGGTTACGCTGAGAAAGCAACTGAAATGGAAGAACGATCATATAGTGAACCTTTTCAAACTGATAATGGTGCAGCAATTATTTATCTCCACCGTAAATTGCCTTCGATTACCTTTAGTTATGATGAAGTCAAGCCGTACATACGACGGGAGTTGGCTATAAATGAGCAGAATAAAACGCTAACGGCCGAGCCGCTTTGGGATAAACTGGACATTGAATGGGTATACGAATAATATACTGTAATTATAGGTGGGTATTAGCCTATTCTGGGACATTTCAGTTGACATTTTAATCGTTTGAACGTACATTATAATTAAATCCTACAAAACTACTAGGAATTAGGAGGAATTTATAATGAGAGTGGCGGAATCAATAGCCGGGTTGATTGGAGAAACCCCAATAGTAAAATTAAATCGCACAGTAGATGAAAACAGTGCTGACATTTATTTAAAATTGGAGTTTATGAATCCGGGAAGTTCAGTGAAAGACCGTATTGCATTGTCAATGATCGAGGCAGCTGAAAAGCAGGGTGAATTAAAAGAAGGCGACACAATTATTGAGCCAACAAGTGGGAATACAGGTATTGGACTGGCAATGGTTGCCGCAGCCAAAGGGTACAAATCTGTCCTTGTAATGCCGGATACCATGAGTCAGGAACGCCGTAACCTTCTGCGTGCCTACGGGGCAGAGCTAATTTTAACCCCGGGAGCTGACGGTATGAAGGGTGCTATTAAAAAAGCAGAGGAATTAAAAGAGAAGAACGGTTACTTTATGCCACAGCAATTTAATAATGAAGCAAATTCAGAAGTTCACGCACGAACAACCGGGAAGGAAATCGTCAAGCAAATGGAAGACGGTCTTGATGCATTTGTATCCGGTATCGGAACAGGTGGTACAATTACCGGTGCAGGCAATGTGCTGAAAGACAATTTTGACGGTATTAAAATTTACGCAGTTGAACCGGAAGATTCAGCAATTTTATCAGGTGGATCTCCAGGACCGCACAAGATTCAGGGTCTTGGAGCAGGCTTTGTTCCTAAAATCCTGGACACGGACGTTTATGATGAAGTAATTCGAATTTCAAATGACGAGGCGTTCGAAGCATCACGTGAAGTTGCGAAAGATGAAGGAGTTTTAGGCGGAATCTCAGCTGGTGCGGCAGTTGCAGCAGCTAAAAAAGTCGGTAAAAAGCTGGGTAAAGGTAAAAAAGTGCTCGCCGTCATCCCTGATAATGGTGAAAGATATCTGTCTACACCGTTATATCAGTATGACAAAGAATAATAGGATTGACGCAAAAGGACTGGCATCAACTTTGGTGCTGGTTCTTTTTTGATTTTGGGATTCTAGAAGATTGATGTGGTTTATGATAGATGAGTAGTTGGTATAAATTGCGATGTAACTGCTAGAATGTTTTCTGTAAGTATCGTCCACTTCTCACCCCACCGTCCGGGATCAGGCCGAGGTGGATGCTTTCACACCTCTGGGACCAAGGCGACATCATTTACATCAAGTATGGGTTTTTGTTAGAGTGCTTCAGCTTTTGGCTTTGCTATGATACGATAGTAACCGAAATATTTGAATCCGAAAGAAGGGCACAAAGTGAAATTAACTACCAATTCCAAAACATATCACTTAGAGGAACGAACACATATTATGGGAATTCTGAATGTAACGCCGGATTCTTTTTCGGATGGAGGAAGCTACTCCTCTGTTGATCGGGCGGTTGAACATGCTGTTTTAATGGAACAGCAAGGAGCAGACATTATTGATATTGGCGGGGAATCCACACGGCCGGATCATGATCCAGTATCAATGGAAGAAGAGCTTGAACGGGTTTTGCCGGTCATTCGTGCTGTAAAAGAGCATGTCAGCATTCCGATTTCGATTGACACATATAAAGCGGAAACCGCCAGACAGGCAGTTGAGGCGGGAGCCGAAATTATAAATGATGTTTGGGGTGCGAAAAGAGAACCTGCAATTGCCGAAGTGGCAGCAGAGCACAATGTCCCGATTATTTTAATGCATAACCGGACAAATATGGATTACACATCAATTATTGATGACATGAAACAGGATCTGCAGGCGAGTATCGACATTGCTCTTGAAGCTGGTGTTCCGAAAGAAAATATTATACTTGACCCTGGAGTCGGTTTTGCCAAAACTTCTGCGGATAATTTGGTTGTCATGAACAGCCTTGAGAATTTTACCAATCTCGGATATCCGGTTTTGTTAGCTGCATCACGCAAATCATTTATCGGAAAAATATTGAACGCAGATCCCTCTGAGCGGGATAACGGAACCGGTGCGACAACTTGTCTGGGGATTTCAAAAGGCGCACAAATTGTTCGAGTTCATAATGTCGAATTACACCTGGAATTGGCTAAAATGATGGATGCGATGCTCGGCAAGAAGGGAGCTGTAAGCCTTGGATAAAATCTTGATGAACCAAATGGAGTTTTACGGATATCATGGCCTGTTCCCAGAGGAAAATAAGCTCGGCCAACGTTTCTATGTGGATGTTGAGCTAATAGCAGACCTTGAGAAATCAGCCAGGTCAGATGATATGAATGATTCCATTAACTATGGCGATGTATATGAAGCCGTAAAGGAAATCATGGAAGGTACACCGAAGAATCTGATAGAAGCAGTTGCTGGGGCTATTTCAGATCAGCTTTTTCAGGCATTTGATATACTGGAGGCCTGTACGGTAAAGGTTACAAAACCAGATCCCCCGATACCGGGTCATTACCAATCAGCAGCAGTGGAAATTTACCGGGAGCGAAGATGATGAAAAGAGCATACGTTGCACTTGGCTCGAATATCGAACCAAGGGAAGAATATCTAGCAGATGCATTACAGATGCTGGATAGTAACGATAAGATTATAACAGTAAAAAAATCATCCATCTATCAAACGGCGCCTGTCGGTTACACAGATCAGGGTGACTTTTTAAATATGGTAGTTGAAATAGATACCTCATTGCCTTCAGAAGAACTATTGGATTTTTGCCAGTATGTTGAACGGCATCTGGGAAGAAAAAGGGATATCCGTTTTGGTCCGAGGACAATCGACCTTGACATTTTAGTTTATAATCAAGAAAATAGTAAAACAGAGCGATTAACAATTCCGCACCCAAGAATGCACAAAAGAGCTTTTGTACTTATACCATTACACGAGATCGTCCCAGATTTGCAGCTTACTGATAGTAGTAAAACAGTATCAAATTATATAGAAGAACTTTCGGAAAGCGATAAAAAGGATGTAAAGCGATGGACACGAAAAGACTAGGCAGAAGAATTAAGGCTTTTCGAAAGCTGAAGGGATATACCCAAGTAGAATTAGCCGAGGAATTGGAAGTCCCAATTATTACATTAGGTGATGTTGAGCGGGGTAAACAGAGAGCTTCGAATGAATTATTGGAGCAAATAGCTGTCACCCTGTCGATATCCAAACAGGAAATTTTAGCAGGTGAAACCGTACACGAGGAATAAAGGAGATTTTACATTTGAAAGCATCTATCAAAAAACTGCCAGTTGCTTGCTGGCGTTTTTTGTTTCATGTATTAAACGTATAAGGAAAACTTCGGTGTCCGCGATAAGGCAAGGCGAAATTCCGGGATTTTCAAAGCTTAATTAGATGAAAGTAATACTGTTTTTCTATATACTGGTTATAATTGGCCAGGTGTTCGGTCGCCATAAAAATGAAGTAATGGAGTGATTGCAGTGTCAGAAGAATTAAACGACCATATGCGGGTCCGCCGGGAGAAAATGGAATCCTACAGAGAACAGGGCATTGATGCTTTTGGCGGAAAATTTAATCGAACAAATTATGCAACAGACCTCGTTGCCGGATATGATCAATTTTCAAAGGAAGAATTGGAAGAAAAGACAGACAAAGTTACTATTGCTGGACGGGTCATGACAAAGCGCGGTAAAGGAAAAGCTGGTTTTGCCCATTTGCAGGACCTCAGTGGCCAAATTCAAATCTATGTTCGGAAAGATATGATTGGCGAAGAAGCATATGAGATTTTTCAATCCATCGACATGGGAGATATTGTTGGGGTAACTGGTGTGATGTTTAAGACGAAAGTGGGGGAACTGTCCGTTAAGGCAACAGAGTTTACGCTGCTTACTAAGTCACTTCGACCACTTCCGGAGAAATATCACGGGTTAAAAGATATTGAGCAGCGTTATCGTCAGCGTTATTTGGATTTAATCACAAATCCCGACAGTAAAGAAACGTTTATTTTGCGCAGTAAAATCATTCAGTCGATGCGCCGTTATCTTGACGGAGAAGGATTTCTTGAAGTTGAAACACCGATGATGCATGGAATACCAGGAGGAGCATCTGCTCGTCCATTTGAAACACACCATAATGCATTGGATATTCCGTTGTACATGCGAATTGCCATCGAATTACATTTGAAGCGGCTGATTGTAGGTGGAATGGAAAAAGTCTATGAAATTGGCCGGGTATTCAGAAATGAAGGAGTATCAACAAGACATAACCCTGAGTTTACCATGATGGAGCTCTACGAGGCATATGCGGATTTCCATGATGTAATGACACTCACGGAGAACCTGATTGCTCACATTGCGAAAGAAGTACTTGGCAAAAAGACCGTTATGTATGGTGAAGAGGAAGTAAATCTTGAACCGGAATGGACAAGACTGCACATGGTTGACGCCATTAAAGAATACACCGGAGTAGACTTCTGGCAAAAAATGAGTGATGAGGATGCTAAAGCATTAGCTAAAGAACATGATGTGCAAATCGGAGATACAATGACATTTGGTCATATCGTAAATGAGTTCTTTGAACAAAAAGTGGAAGAGAAATTAATACAGCCGACATTTATTTATGGACATCCAGTAGCAATCTCCCCACTTGCTAAACGAAATGATAAAGATGATCGGTTTACCGATCGTTTTGAATTGTTTATTGTTGGCCGTGAACATGCGAATGCCTTTAGTGAACTAAACGACCCTATCGATCAGCGGGAGCGATTTGAAGCCCAGGTGAAAGAGAGAGATGCAGGAAATGATGAAGCACACCTGATGGACGAGGACTTTCTGGAAGCAATCGAATATGGAATGCCGCCAACGGGTGGATTAGGTATCGGTATTGATCGCTTGGTTATGTTATTAACTAATTCACCATCAATTCGAGATGTATTGTTATTCCCGCAAATGCGTAATAAATAATAATGTATGAATATGTTAAATATATAGGTAGCTCCCTGATGCAAAATATTCATGTTTTGTGTTTGGTGGTTATCTATTCTTTGTTTTATTTACCTTTTAAAAACCGGTATGGCGCAACTGGTTAAAATGACCAATTATTTTTGTTTATTTTCTATTGATTTAGGGAAATAATCATGGTAAATTATTAAACGTTGCGCAAATAACTGCAACGAAATTCAACTTCATAACAGATAACTTTTCGTTGGAGGGTAAGTGAGCATATCGCCATTTACACAAAGAAAAAACTTAAAAAGCTATTGACATTATGTTGTGAAGATGGTATATTAATAAAGTCGCCATTTTGAGAGGCGGCAACGAAATTTGCTCTTTGAAAACTGAACAAAACAACCAAACAGATGTCAGAGGTAAGAGGTCGGAAGTCAGATTACAGTAATCTGAATGAAGGCTTCGACCCTCGAATCAATTTTTAAAGCTAAGACAATGATATGGTTGACGGTGTCAATCATATACAAACTTTTTTGGAGAGTTTGATCTTGGCTCAGGACGAACGCTGGCGGCGTGCCTAATACATGCAAGTCGAGCGCGTGAAGCAGGCAATCACCCTTCGGGGTGAGCGCTTGTGGAACGAGCGGCGGACGGGTGAGTAACACGTGGGCAACCTGCCTGTAAGATTGGGATAACCCCGGGAAACCGGGGCTAATACCGGATAACACTTTTTCTCGCATGAGTTGAAGTTGAAAGGCGGCTTTTAGCTGTCACTTACAGATGGGCCCGCGGCGCATTAGCTAGTTGGTAAGGTAAAAGCTTACCAAGGCGACGATGCGTAGCCGACCTGAGAGGGTGATCGGCCACACTGGGACTGAGACACGGCCCAGACTCCTACGGGAGGCAGCAGTAGGGAATCATCCGCAATGGACGAAAGTCTGACGGTGCAACGCCGCGTGAGTGATGAAGGTTTTCGGATCGTAAAACTCTGTTGTCAGGGAAGAACAAGTACAAGAGTAACTGCTTGTACCTTGACGGTACCTGACCAGAAAGCCCCGGCTAACTACGTGCCAGCAGCCGCGGTAATACGTAGGGGGCAAGCGTTGTCCGGAATTATTGGGCGTAAAGCGCGCGCAGGCGGTCTTTTAAGTCTGATGTGAAATCTTGCGGCTTAACCGCAAGCGGTCATTGGAAACTGGAGGGCTTGAGTGCAGAAGAGGAGAGTGGAATTCCACGTGTAGCGGTGAAATGCGTAGAGATGTGGAGGAACACCAGTGGCGAAGGCGACTCTCTGGTCTGTAACTGACGCTGAGGCGCGAAAGCGTGGGGAGCGAACAGGATTAGATACCCTGGTAGTCCACGCCGTAAACGTTGAGTGCTAGGTGTTAGGGGGTTTCCGCCCCTTAGTGCTGAAGTTAACGCATTAAGCACTCCGCCTGGGGAGTACGGCCGCAAGGCTGAAACTCAAAAGAATTGACGGGGGCCCGCACAAGCGGTGGAGCATGTGGTTTAATTCGAAGCAACGCGAAGAACCTTACCAGGTCTTGACATCCTCTGACAGCTCTAGAGATAGAGTGTTCCCTTCGGGGACAGAGTGACAGGTGGTGCATGGTTGTCGTCAGCTCGTGTCGTGAGATGTTGGGTTAAGTCCCGCAACGAGCGCAACCCTTGATCTTAGTTGCCAGCATTCAGTTGGGCACTCTAAGGTGACTGCCGGTGACAAACCGGAGGAAGGTGGGGATGACGTCAAATCATCATGCCCCTTATGACCTGGGCTACACACGTGCTACAATGGATGGAACAAAGGGCAGCGAAGCCGCGAGGTGAAGCAAATCCCATAAAACCATTCTCAGTTCGGACTGCAGGCTGCAACTCGCCTGCATGAAGCCGGAATCGCTAGTAATCGCGGATCAGCATGCCGCGGTGAATACGTTCCCGGGCCTTGTACACACCGCCCGTCACACCACGAGAGTTGGCAACACCCGAAGTCGGTGAGGTAACCTTTTGGAGCCAGCCGCCGAAGGTGGGGCCAATGATTGGGGTGAAGTCGTAACAAGGTAGCCGTATCGGAAGGTGCGGCTGGATCACCTCCTTTCTAAGGATAATTAGATGGAACGCTGGGCAGGACTTCTTACGAAGTCCCCCCGGTAAGGGCATATGTGGTTGTTTGGTTCAGTTTTGAGGGAGTAAATCTCTCTTTTTGTACCTTGAAAACTAAATAAGAGTAATCAACGACATCAATTAAAAGCAAGGCTAATTTATTAGTAACGCTTATTCATTGTAAGATAGTTAAGTGAAGAAGGGCGCACGGTGAATGCCTTGGCACTAGGAGCCGAAGAAGGACGGGACTAACACCGATATGCCCCGGGGAGTCGTAAGTAGACTTCGATCCGGGGATTTCCGAATGGGGGAACCCGCTGTTCGTAATGGAGCAGTACTTGTGTCTGAATACATAGGGCACAAGAGGCATACCCGGGGAACTGAAACATCTCAGTACCCGGAGGAAGAGAAAGCAAACGCGATTTCCCAAGTAGCGGCGAGCGAAACGGAAACAGCCCAAACCAGAAAGCTTGCTTTCTGGGGTTGTAGGACACTCCATTGGAGTTACCAAGAAATACGTTAGATGAATCGACCTGGAATGGTCAGCCGAAGAAGGTAAGAGCCCTGTAGTTGAAAGCGTGTTTCCTCCGGAGTGGATCCTGAGTACGGCGGAACACGAGGAATTCCGTCGGAATCCGGGAGGACCATCTCCCAAGGCTAAATACTCCCTAGTGACCGATAGTGAACCAGTACCGTGAGGGAAAGGTGAAAAGCACCCCGGGAGGGGAGTGAAAGAGAACCTGAAACCGTGTGCCTACAAGTAGTCGAAGCCCGTTAATGGGTGACGGCGTACCTTTTGTAGAATGGACCGGCGAGTTACGATCGTATGCAAGGTTAAGTGGCAGACACGGAGCCGCAGCGAAAGCGAGTCTGAACAGGGCGAAATAGTATACGGTCGCAGACCCGAAACCGTGTGATCTACCCATGTCCAGGGTGAAGGTCAGGTAACACTGACTGGAGGCCCGAACCCACGTATGTTGAAAAATGCGGGGATGAGGTGTGGGTAGGGGTGAAATGCCAATCGAACACGGAGATAGCTGGTTCTCTCCGAAATAGCTTTAGGGCTAGCCTCAAGGTAGGCGTACTGGAGGTAGAGCACTGATTGGATGAGGGGCCCTCACCGGGTTACCAAATTCAGTCAAACTCCGAATGCCAGCTACGTATCCTTGGGAGTCAGACTATGGGTGATAAGGTTCATAGTCGAAAGGGAAACAGCCCAGACCGCCAGCTAAGGTCCCAAAGTATACGTTAAGTGGAAAAGGATGTGGAGTTGCCCAGACAACCAGGATGTTGGCTTAGAAGCAGCCATCATTTAAAGAGTGCGTAATAGCTCACTGGTCGAGTGACTCTGCGCCGAAAATGTACCGGGGCTAAACGTATCACCGAAGCTGCGGATTGTTCTTCGAACAATGGTAGGAGAGCGTTCCAGGTGCTGTGAAGTCAGACTGTGAGGACTGGTGGAGCGTCTGGAAGTGAGAATGCCGGTATGAGTAGCGAAAAAAGAGTGAGAATCTCTTTCACCGAAAGCCTAAGGTTTCCTGAGGAAGGCTCGTCCTCTCAGGGTTAGTCGGGACCTAAGCCGAGGCCGAAAGGCGTAGGCGATGGACAACAGGCAGATATTCCTGTACCACCTCATGAGCGTTTGAATGATGGGGGGACGCAGTAGGATAAGGAAAGCGCACCGATGGATGTGTGCGTCCAAGCAGTGAGGGAGTTGGATAGGTAAATCCGTCCAACAATTCCAAGCTGTGACGGGGAGGGAAATATAGTACCGAAGTTCCGGATTTCACACTGCCAAGAAAAGCCTCTAGTGAGTTCATAGGTGCCCGTACCGCAAACCGACACAGGTAGGCGAGGAGAGAATCCTAAGGTGAGCGGGAGAACTCTCGTTAAGGAACTCGGCAAAATGACCCCGTAACTTCGGGAGAAGGGGTGCTCCTTTAAGGAGGAGCCGCAGTGAATAGGCCCAAGCGACTGTTTAGCAAAAACACAGGTCTCTGCGAAGCCGAAAGGCGAAGTATAGGGGCTGACACCTGCCCGGTGCTGGAAGGTTAAGGGGAAGCGTTAGGCCTTCGGCCGAAGCGTAGAACCGAAGCCCCAGTAAACGGCGGCCGTAACTATAACGGTCCTAAGGTAGCGAAATTCCTTGTCGGGTAAGTTCCGACCCGCACGAAAGGTGCAACGACTTGGGCACTGTCTCAACGAGAGACCCGGTGAAATTATACGATGTGTGAAGATGCACATTACCCGCGACAGGACGGAAAGACCCCGTGGAGCTTTACTGTAGCCTGATATTGAATGTTGGTACAGCTTGTACAGGATAGGTGGGAGCCATCGAAACCGGAGCGCCAGCTTCGGTGGAGGCACCCGTGGGATACCACCCTGGCTGTACGGACATTCTAACCCAGGGCCGTGATCCGGTCCGGAGACAGTGTCAGGCGGGCAGTTTGACTGGGGCGGTCGCCTCCCAAAAGGTAACGGAGGCGCCCAAAGGTTCCCTCAGAATGGTTGGAAATCATTCGCAGAGTGTAAAGGCAGAAGGGAGCTTGACTGCGAGACCTACAAGTCGAGCAGGGACGAAAGTCGGGCTTAGTGATCCGGTGGTTCCGCATGGAAGGGCCATCGCTCAACGGATAAAAGCTACCCCGGGGATAACAGGCTTATCTCCCCCAAGAGTTCACATCGACGGGGAGGTTTGGCACCTCGATGTCGGCTCATCGCATCCTGGGGCTGTAGTCGGTCCCAAGGGTTGGGCTGTTCGCCCATTAAAGCGGTACGCGAGCTGGGTTCAGAACGTCGTGAGACAGTTCGGTCCCTATCCGTCGTGGGCGCTGGAAGTTTGAGAGGAGCTGTCCTTAGTACGAGAGGACCGGGATGGACACACCGCTGGTGTACCAGTTGTTCCGCCAGGAGCATAGCTGGGTAGCTACGTGTGGCAAGGATAAGTGCTGAAAGCATCTAAGCATGAAGCCCCCCTCAAGATGAGACTTCCCATCACTTCGAGTGAGTAAGATCCCTCAGAGACGATGAGGTAGATAGGTCCGAGGTGGAAGCGTGGTGACACGTGGAGCTGACGGATACTAATCGATCGAGGACTTAACTAAAAAAGTATGGATGGCGTTGATATAAAGCTCTTATTTAGTTTTCAGGGTACAAAAATTAAAAAATCCCTTGCATTTTTTAACGGAAATGCATATAATATATCTTGTCTTTCAAATTAAGAATATGTCTGGTAGCAATAGCGGAGAGGACACACCTGTTTCCATGCCGAACACAGCAGTTAAGCTCTCCAGCGCCGATGGTAGTTGGGGCTTTGCCCCTGCAAGAGTAGGACGCCGCCAGGCAACACATGTGTGGGAGGATTAGCTCAGCTGGGAGAGCACTTGCCTTACAAGCAAGGGGTCGCAGGTTCGAGCCCTGCATCCTCCATCGTTTGCCGGTCTAGCTCAACTGGTAGAGCAACTGACTTGTAATCAGTAGGTTGGGGGTTCAAGTCCTCTGGCCGGCACCATTATTTTAATTATATATGTGTGTGTAAATAAAGTAGTACGAGCCATTAGCTCAGCTGGCAGAGCATCTGACTTTTAATCAGAGGGTCGGAGGTTCGAATCCTCCATGGCTCACCACCTTTTTGCGGGTGTGGCGGAATTGGCAGACGCGCTAGACTTAGGATCTAGTGTCTTCGACGTGGGGGTTCGACTCCCTCCACCCGCATCATTTTAAGTTAATATAGTGCCAGGCGGAAGTAGTTCAGTGGTAGAACACCACCTTGCCAAGGTGGGGGTCGCGGGTTCGAATCCCGTCTTCCGCTCCAAAATACCAAGCCAAAACAAAGCCGGGGTGGCGGAATTGGCAGACGCACAGGACTTAAAATCCTGCGGTAGGTTACTACCGTGCCGGTTCGAGTCCGGCCCTCGGCACCATATGCGCCCGTAGCTCAATTGGATAGAGCGTCTGACTACGGATCAGAAGGTTAGGGGTTCGACTCCTCTCGGGCGCGCCATTTTACGGGAAGTAGCTCAGCTTGGTAGAGCACATGGTTTGGGACCATGGGGTCGCAGGTTCGAATCCTGTCTTCCCGACCATCTATTCGGGGCCTTAGCTCAGCTGGGAGAGCGCCTGCCTTGCACGCAGGAGGTCAGCGGTTCGATCCCGCTAGGCTCCACCATTATCAATTTATTTGCTCTTTGAAAACTGAACAAAACAACCAAACAGATGTCAGAGGTAAGAGGTCGGAAGTCAGATTACAGTAATCTGAATGAAGGCTTCGACCCTCGAATCAATTTTTAAAGCTAAGACAATGATATGGTTGACGGTGTCAATCATATACAAACTTTTTTGGAGAGTTTGATCTTGGCTCAGGACGAACGCTGGCGGCGTGCCTAATACATGCAAGTCGAGCGCGGGAAGCAGGCAATCACCCTTCGGGGTGAGCGCCTGTGGAACGAGCGGCGGACGGGTGAGTAACACGTGGGCAACCTGCCTGTAAGATTGGGATAACCCCGGGAAACCGGGGCTAATACCGGATAACACTTTTTCTCGCATGAGTTGAAGTTGAAAGGCGGCTTTTAGCTGTCACTTACAGATGGGCCCGCGGCGCATTAGCTAGTTGGTAAGGTAAAAGCTTACCAAGGCGACGATGCGTAGCCGACCTGAGAGGGTGATCGGCCACACTGGGACTGAGACACGGCCCAGACTCCTACGGGAGGCAGCAGTAGGGAATCATCCGCAATGGACGAAAGTCTGACGGTGCAACGCCGCGTGAGTGATGAAGGTTTTCGGATCGTAAAACTCTGTTGTCAGGGAAGAACAAGTACAAGAGTAACTGCTTGTACCTTGACGGTACCTGACCAGAAAGCCCCGGCTAACTACGTGCCAGCAGCCGCGGTAATACGTAGGGGGCAAGCGTTGTCCGGAATTATTGGGCGTAAAGCGCGCGCAGGCGGTCTTTTAAGTCTGATGTGAAATCTTGCGGCTTAACCGCAAGCGGTCATTGGAAACTGGAGGGCTTGAGTGCAGAAGAGGAGAGTGGAATTCCACGTGTAGCGGTGAAATGCGTAGAGATGTGGAGGAACACCAGTGGCGAAGGCGACTCTCTGGTCTGTAACTGACGCTGAGGCGCGAAAGCGTGGGGAGCGAACAGGATTAGATACCCTGGTAGTCCACGCCGTAAACGTTGAGTGCTAGGTGTTAGGGGGTTTCCGCCCCTTAGTGCTGAAGTTAACGCATTAAGCACTCCGCCTGGGGAGTACGGCCGCAAGGCTGAAACTCAAAAGAATTGACGGGGGCCCGCACAAGCGGTGGAGCATGTGGTTTAATTCGAAGCAACGCGAAGAACCTTACCAGGTCTTGACATCCTCTGACAGCTCTAGAGATAGAGTGTTCCCTTCGGGGACAGAGTGACAGGTGGTGCATGGTTGTCGTCAGCTCGTGTCGTGAGATGTTGGGTTAAGTCCCGCAACGAGCGCAACCCTTGATCTTAGTTGCCAGCATTCAGTTGGGCACTCTAAGGTGACTGCCGGTGACAAACCGGAGGAAGGTGGGGATGACGTCAAATCATCATGCCCCTTATGACCTGGGCTACACACGTGCTACAATGGATGGAACAAAGGGCAGCGAAGCCGCGAGGTGAAGCAAATCCCATAAAACCATTCTCAGTTCGGACTGCAGGCTGCAACTCGCCTGCATGAAGCCGGAATCGCTAGTAATCGCGGATCAGCATGCCGCGGTGAATACGTTCCCGGGCCTTGTACACACCGCCCGTCACACCACGAGAGTTGGCAACACCCGAAGTCGGTGAGGTAACCTTTTGGAGCCAGCCGCCGAAGGTGGGGCCAATGATTGGGGTGAAGTCGTAACAAGGTAGCCGTATCGGAAGGTGCGGCTGGATCACCTCCTTTCTAAGGATAATTAGATGGAACGCTGGGCAGGACTTCTTACGAAGTCCCCCCGGTAAGGGCATATGTGGTTGTTTGGTTCAGTTTTGAGGGAGTAAATCTCTCTTTTTGTACCTTGAAAACTAAATAAGAGTAATCAACGACATCAATTAAAAGCAAGGCTAATTTATTAGTAACGCTTATTCATTGTAAGATAGTTAAGTGAAGAAGGGCGCACGGTGAATGCCTTGGCACTAGGAGCCGAAGAAGGACGGGACTAACACCGATATGCCCCGGGGAGTCGTAAGTAGACTTCGATCCGGGGATTTCCGAATGGGGGAACCCGCTGTTCGTAATGGAGCAGTACTTGTGTCTGAATACATAGGGCACAAGAGGCATACCCGGGGAACTGAAACATCTCAGTACCCGGAGGAAGAGAAAGCAAACGCGATTTCCCAAGTAGCGGCGAGCGAAACGGAAACAGCCCAAACCAGAAAGCTTGCTTTCTGGGGTTGTAGGACACTCCATTGGAGTTACCAAGAAATACGTTAGATGAATCGACCTGGAATGGTCAGCCGAAGAAGGTAAGAGCCCTGTAGTTGAAAGCGTGTTTCCTCCGGAGTGGATCCTGAGTACGGCGGAACACGAGGAATTCCGTCGGAATCCGGGAGGACCATCTCCCAAGGCTAAATACTCCCTAGTGACCGATAGTGAACCAGTACCGTGAGGGAAAGGTGAAAAGCACCCCGGGAGGGGAGTGAAAGAGAACCTGAAACCGTGTGCCTACAAG
Organism: Virgibacillus doumboii; assembly: GCF_902806455.1. Taxonomy (GTDB): domain Bacteria; phylum Bacillota; class Bacilli; order Bacillales; family Amphibacillaceae; genus Lentibacillus; species Lentibacillus doumboii. The sequence goes on from NZ_CADCWQ010000002.1 coordinate 221,754, forward strand.
TAGTCGAAGCCCGTTAATGGGTGACGGCGTACCTTTTGTAGAATGGACCGGCGAGTTACGATCGTATGCAAGGTTAAGTGGCAGACACGGAGCCGCAGCGAAAGCGAGTCTGAACAGGGCGAAATAGTATACGGTCGCAGACCCGAAACCGTGTGATCTACCCATGTCCAGGGTGAAGGTCAGGTAACACTGACTGGAGGCCCGAACCCACGTATGTTGAAAAATGCGGGGATGAGGTGTGGGTAGGGGTGAAATGCCAATCGAACACGGAGATAGCTGGTTCTCTCCGAAATAGCTTTAGGGCTAGCCTCAAGGTAGGCGTACTGGAGGTAGAGCACTGATTGGATGAGGGGCCCTCACCGGGTTACCAAATTCAGTCAAACTCCGAATGCCAGCTACGTATCCTTGGGAGTCAGACTATGGGTGATAAGGTTCATAGTCGAAAGGGAAACAGCCCAGACCGCCAGCTAAGGTCCCAAAGTATACGTTAAGTGGAAAAGGATGTGGAGTTGCCCAGACAACCAGGATGTTGGCTTAGAAGCAGCCATCATTTAAAGAGTGCGTAATAGCTCACTGGTCGAGTGACTCTGCGCCGAAAATGTACCGGGGCTAAACGTATCACCGAAGCTGCGGATTGTTCTTCGAACAATGGTAGGAGAGCGTTCCAGGTGCTGTGAAGTCAGACTGTGAGGACTGGTGGAGCGTCTGGAAGTGAGAATGCCGGTATGAGTAGCGAAAAAAGAGTGAGAATCTCTTTCACCGAAAGCCTAAGGTTTCCTGAGGAAGGCTCGTCCTCTCAGGGTTAGTCGGGACCTAAGCCGAGGCCGAAAGGCGTAGGCGATGGACAACAGGCAGATATTCCTGTACCACCTCATGAGCGTTTGAATGATGGGGGGACGCAGTAGGATAAGGAAAGCGCACCGATGGATGTGTGCGTCCAAGCAGTGAGGGAGTTGGATAGGTAAATCCGTCCAACAATTCCAAGCTGTGACGGGGAGGGAAATATAGTACCGAAGTTCCGGATTTCACACTGCCAAGAAAAGCCTCTAGTGAGTTCATAGGTGCCCGTACCGCAAACCGACACAGGTAGGCGAGGAGAGAATCCTAAGGTGAGCGGGAGAACTCTCGTTAAGGAACTCGGCAAAATGACCCCGTAACTTCGGGAGAAGGGGTGCTCCTTTAAGGAGGAGCCGCAGTGAATAGGCCCAAGCGACTGTTTAGCAAAAACACAGGTCTCTGCGAAGCCGAAAGGCGAAGTATAGGGGCTGACACCTGCCCGGTGCTGGAAGGTTAAGGGGAAGCGTTAGGCCTTCGGCCGAAGCGTAGAACCGAAGCCCCAGTAAACGGCGGCCGTAACTATAACGGTCCTAAGGTAGCGAAATTCCTTGTCGGGTAAGTTCCGACCCGCACGAAAGGTGCAACGACTTGGGCACTGTCTCAACGAGAGACCCGGTGAAATTATACGATGTGTGAAGATGCACATTACCCGCGACAGGACGGAAAGACCCCGTGGAGCTTTACTGTAGCCTGATATTGAATGTTGGTACAGCTTGTACAGGATAGGTGGGAGCCATCGAAACCGGAGCGCCAGCTTCGGTGGAGGCACCCGTGGGATACCACCCTGGCTGTACGGACATTCTAACCCAGGGCCGTGATCCGGTCCGGAGACAGTGTCAGGCGGGCAGTTTGACTGGGGCGGTCGCCTCCCAAAAGGTAACGGAGGCGCCCAAAGGTTCCCTCAGAATGGTTGGAAATCATTCGCAGAGTGTAAAGGCAGAAGGGAGCTTGACTGCGAGACCTACAAGTCGAGCAGGGACGAAAGTCGGGCTTAGTGATCCGGTGGTTCCGCATGGAAGGGCCATCGCTCAACGGATAAAAGCTACCCCGGGGATAACAGGCTTATCTCCCCCAAGAGTTCACATCGACGGGGAGGTTTGGCACCTCGATGTCGGCTCATCGCATCCTGGGGCTGTAGTCGGTCCCAAGGGTTGGGCTGTTCGCCCATTAAAGCGGTACGCGAGCTGGGTTCAGAACGTCGTGAGACAGTTCGGTCCCTATCCGTCGTGGGCGCTGGAAGTTTGAGAGGAGCTGTCCTTAGTACGAGAGGACCGGGATGGACACACCGCTGGTGTACCAGTTGTTCCGCCAGGAGCATAGCTGGGTAGCTACGTGTGGCAAGGATAAGTGCTGAAAGCATCTAAGCATGAAGCCCCCCTCAAGATGAGACTTCCCATCACTTCGAGTGAGTAAGATCCCTCAGAGACGATGAGGTAGATAGGTCCGAGGTGGAAGCGTGGTGACACGTGGAGCTGACGGATACTAATCGATCGAGGACTTAACTAAAAAAGTATGGATGGCGTTGATATAAAGCTCTTATTTAGTTTTCAGGGTACAAAAATTAAAAAATCCCTTGCATTTTTTAACGGAAATGCATATAATATATCTTGTCTTTCAAATTAAGAATATGTCTGGTAGCAATAGCGGAGAGGACACACCTGTTTCCATGCCGAACACAGCAGTTAAGCTCTCCAGCGCCGATGGTAGTTGGGGCTTTGCCCCTGCAAGAGTAGGACGCCGCCAGGCAACAAGATGAAGCTAAGATACAAAAACTGTATCTTAGCTTTTTTGTATATACGAAATTAATGGGATTTATTCACTAGCATTTTTTCAACCCCTATTTTAATATTATGGTATACAATCTTTTTTTTGAAAATATAAACATTTGATTCTGCTGATAATCTGAAAAAAGGATTACCTATAGAAACCATCGGAGATTTGTGATGGTGTAGCCATATTCTGTTCAAGGATGATTCAGCCTCCACTTATTCCGGGTTATGGCCCTGCCAAAATTGAAGTGGAGGTTTTATCATCTGCAGATATTAAACGATATATAGGAGTGATGAGGAGGAAGTAAATGGTTGAATATATGAATCAATTTATTGGGGAGAATTTTTTAGTAATAATGGCACGGGTTTTAATTGCCTTAATACTATCAGGACTAATCGGATTTGAACGCGAGTTAAAAAATCATTCAGCGGGATTCCGTACGCATATTTTAGTCGGTGTTGGTTCCTGTTTAATGATGCTATTATCTTTATATGGTTTTGAGGCATTAATTGACCAATATGATAACATTCGCTTTGACCCGGCCCGTATACCTTCATATGTTATCAGTGGTATAGGTTTTCTTGGTGCCGGAACTATTATTGTCAATGGAATGACAATTCGCGGGTTAACTACTGCAGCTTCCATATGGACAGTAGCAGGATTGGGGCTTGTTGTAGGGGTAGGGATGTACGCCGCTGCTATATTTACTACATTAATTATTCTGTTAAGTCTGGTTTTCTTAAATAACTTTGAAAAATTATTTAAAAAGAGCCGGTCATCTATTCTGATTGAAATAGTAGCATTTCCCGGGTTAAAAATTAATAATATAGTCTCCGTATTTGAATCATATAATTTGTCTATTAAGCAAGTGGAAATTGAACGTGTTGAGGACGATTTGCGAAATATATTTATTAAAATCGATCGAGATTCTGAATTGGACCGGATGTCTCTTTTTACGGAAATATCAAGAATAGATCAGGTCAAAAATATTATCGAAAGAAAGTAGAACTGGGAATGTTGTTGAAGCTTTAAGATAATTACATCGATGCAAAATAAATTCTGCATGAATGCAGGTGAGAGATTATGGGAGATGCAAATGAAAAACTTAATCCTATAGATGCAGCTAAGAAGTTTGTAGTTGCGTATTTTCCGGAAAGTCCGGGTGCATTATTAGCCGGAAGTGTCGTTCGTGGTGAAGCTACTAATACCTCTGACCTGGATATTGTTGTATTTGATACGAACAAGCCATCTTCATACAGGGAATCTTTAATAAAGTATCAATGGGCGATAGAAGTTTTTGTGCACAACCTTACTTCATATAAACATTTTTTCGAAAGCGATATTGAACGTGCGCAACCCTCATGGACAATGGACAGGAACCTCGAAATGGGTGGTTCGTGCATTAAAAGAGTATGATGAAAAATTTACTGAGTATTTTTTTGCTGCGTTTGATGACTTTTATAAAAAGGGTAATAAGAAAGAAGTGATAAGATTAATTGAATCGATTATCGAACAGTATGGTGGACGATTATTTGCTGGCTTTTCGTCAGGTAAGAAATAGCTTTACAAATAAAGAGTTTTAGCACTGCATATATTGGTTTTACGTTTATTTACCTTTAATTTGTCTAAAATAAAGATAGGTCTTAAGGTTTGCATCTCTGTTAATTTGACGTATAATAAACGTATAGTCAAAGTTAGTCAAAGTCAAAGCCAGACGAAGAACAAGGAAAGACATAAAAGGGTAGCTCATAGGATGAAGAGGAGGAGGGTATATGAGTAACATCTCAGATATTATCGAACAGCATTTGAAACAAATTCTGGAGGCTGCCAGGCAGGATGCGATTGAAATTAAACGGAGTGAGATTGCTGATCAGTTCCAGTGTGTACCATCGCAAATAAATTATGTGATTAACACCCGGTTTACTGTGGAAAAAGGATATATAGTTGAAAGTAAACGCGGTGGCGGCGGATACATTCGAATTATCCGGATCAAGCATCAGGATAAAGCGGAACTGATTGATGATATCATTGAATTGATAAATCCGACAGTAACGCAGCAGTCTGCAGTAGATGTACTCGAAAGACTGATTGAAGAAGACCTTGTTACGGAACGTGAAGCAAAGATAATGCTGAGTGCAATTGACCGGAATATACTTGCGTTTAAATTACCTTTGCGTGATGAAGTTCGTGCACGGGTACTGACTTCAATGCTGACGACGTTGAAATATTTAACAAAATAGCAAAGGAGGAGAGGACGGATGGAATGTCAGGAGTGCCATGAACGACCAGCCACTCTTCACTTTACCCAAGTTATTAATGGGAATAAAATGGAAGTTCACGTGTGTGAAGTATGTGCAAAGGAAAAGGGGTACATGACATATCCTGAGGAAGGGTATGCGCTTCACAACTTATTATCCGGACTATTTAATTTTGATACCTCATCTGTGGAAAGCAAAAAAGGAACTTCCTATCAAACAAAAGAATTGCAATGCCCACAATGTGAAATGACATTCTCGGAATTTAAACGGGTTGGAAAATTTGGCTGTGCCGAATGCTATGATACCTTTTCAGACCGTCTTGATCCAATTTTCCGTCGTGTCCACAGCGGGAATACGAAACATCATGGAAAAATACCTACCCGTAAAGGCGGGGATTTGCATACGAAAAAACAGGTGGAATCCTATAAGGCTGAATTACAGCAATTAATTGAGGATGAAGCTTTTGAGGAAGCGGCAACAATACGAGATAAGATTAAGGAACTGGAAAGGCAAATGCGAGGTGATCGTACATGACCCTACAGCAATTTATGAACGAAGCAATCAGTCCGTGGATGCGTGAAGATGGGCCTGATAGTGATATTGTTTTAAGCAGCCGGATTCGCCTGGCTCGTAACTTTTCCCAATATTCGTATCCGATTTTGGCTAATGACTCGGATCTTCAAAGCATCAGTGATTTTATCCAAAATGAATATGAGCATAAATCTTTTCAGAACTATGAGGATTTCCAGTTCATTCCTATACGTAACTTAACACAAGTTGAAAAGCGTGTTCTGGTTGAGAAGCATTTGATCAGTCCCCATTTGGCAGAGCATGACAACACTTCTGCAACGCTTATCTCAAAAAATGAGCAAGTGTCGGTTATGATTAATGAAGAGGATCATATCCGGGTGCAGCTTTATTTTCCGGGATTTCAAATAAAAAAAGCACTTGAAAAAGCGTTTGAATTTGATGATTGGCTGGAAGAAAAGATCAACTATGCATTTGATGAAACGCGCGGCTACTTAACGAGTTGTCCGACAAACGTTGGAACAGGGATGCGTGCTTCTGTTATGATGCACCTTCCTGCACTTGCGATGACCCAGCAAATCAACCGTATGGTTCCGGCTATTAATCAATTAGGGCTCGTAGTTCGGGGAATTTATGGTGAAGGCAGTGAAGCATTAGGCAATATTTTTCAGATTTCCAACCAGATTACTTTGGGAAAATCAGAAGAGGATATTGTGGAGGACTTGCAAAGTGTTGTCCGGCAGTTAGTCGAGCACGAACGCAAAGCCAGAAAACGAATCTTGGAGCAGTCAGAAACAAGACTGGAAGACAGAATTTATCGTTCTTATGGTGTGTTGGAGTACAGTCGTATTATCGAATCAAAAGAGGCAGCAAAATGTTTGTCAAATGTACGTTTGGGAATAGACCTGGGGATTGTTGAAAATGTATCACGAAATATACTTAATGAATTAATGGTCCTGACCCAACCAGGCTTCCTGCAGCAATACGCCAAAAAAACACTAACGCCTAATGAACGCGATGTTCTTCGGGCAACACTTATTCGAGAGCGGATGCAATTAGAGAAATAGGTAGGAGGAAAATATATGATGTTTGGACGTTTTACAGAAAGAGCACAAAAAGTACTTGCTTTGTCCCAGGAGGAAGCAGTACGACTGGGGCATAATAATATTGGTACCGAACATGTATTATTGGGACTTGTGCGTGAAGGGGATGGAATTGCTGCCAAGGCACTTCAATCCCTCGGTTTAGAAGTGCCAAAAATACAGGAAGAAGTTGAAAAACTGATTGGTGTAGGGAAGCAGCCGATGCAAACCATTCATTATACCCCTCGTGCCAAAAAGGTAGTGGAACTCTCACAGGATGAAGCACGCAAGCTTGGCCATTCCTACGTTGGAACAGAGCATATTCTCTTAGGCTTAATTCGTGAAGGAGAGGGTGTCGCAGCACGTGTACTGAATAATCTCGGCGTCAGCTTAAATAAAGCCCGTCAGCAAGTTCTTCAACTTCTGGGAAGTAATGAATCACAGGCAGGGCGACAAGGCCGTGGTGCGCAATCATCAAATGCCAACACACCAACATTGGATTCCTTGGCACGGGATTTAACAGAGAGTGCCAAAGAGGGGAATATTGACCCTGTTATTGGCCGGAGCAAAGAAATTGAACGTGTTATCCAAGTGTTAAGCCGCCGTACCAAAAATAACCCCGTATTAATTGGTGAACCGGGTGTTGGTAAAACAGCTGTTGCTGAAGGATTGGCTCAGCAGATTGTCAATAATGAGATTCCTGAGACATTACGTGATAAACGGGTAATGACCCTGGATATGGGTACAGTTGTCGCTGGCACCAAATACCGTGGTGAATTTGAGGATCGATTAAAAAAGGTAATGGAAGAAATACGCCAGGCGACGAATATAATTCTTTTCATCGATGAATTACACACATTGATTGGTGCTGGTGGAGCAGAAGGTGCTATCGATGCCTCCAACATCCTGAAACCTGCGTTGTCACGTGGGGAATTGCAATGTATTGGTGCAACGACGATGGATGAGTACCGTAAATATATTGAGAAAGATGCGGCATTGGAGCGCAGATTCCAGCCAATCCAGGTTGATGAGCCAACATTGGAAGAGACAGTTCAAATTTTAAAAGGACTGCGTGATCGTTATGAGGCACACCATCGTGTCACCATTACGGACGAAGCGATTGAAGCAGCTGGAAATCTGTCAGACCGTTATATTACAGACCGGTTTTTACCGGATAAAGCAATTGACTTAATTGATGAAGCAGGATCCAAAGTGCGTTTGAGCTCCTATACCGTTCCGCCAAACCTGAAGGAACTGGAGCAGAAGCTGGAAGAAGTACGTAAAGAGAAAGATTCTGCTGTTCAAAGCCAGGAGTTTGAAAAAGCAGCATCATTACGTGATTCAGAGCAGCGTTTACGTGAAGAACTGGAAGAAACCAAAGAACAATGGAAAGAAAAGCAAGGTCAGGAAACTTCCGAAGTCGGAGTGGAAGACATTGCGAATGTAGTTTCCGTTTGGACTGGTGTCCCGGTTTCACAATTAACAAAAGAAGAAAGCGAACGGCTTCTGAATATGGAGGAAACACTGCATAACCGTGTTATCGGCCAGGAAGAAGCAGTTGACGCTGTTTCAAAGGCTATTCGCCGGGCACGTGCCGGCTTAAAAGATCCGAAGCGACCAATTGGTTCGTTTATTTTCCTTGGCCCAACAGGGGTTGGGAAGACAGAGCTTGCCCGCGCGTTGGCGGAAACAATGTTTGCTGATGAAGAGGCGATGATCCGTATTGACATGTCCGAATACATGGAGAAACATTCCACGTCCCGCCTTGTTGGTTCGCCTCCTGGATATGTAGGATATGATGAAGGTGGACAGCTGACCGAGAAGGTGCGAAGAAAACCATACTCTGTTGTACTTTTGGATGAAGTGGAAAAAGCACACCCGGAAGTATTCAATATTCTACTGCAGGTACTTGAAGATGGGCGCTTAACAGATTCCAAAGGTCGTGTAGTTGATTTCCGTAATACCGTTCTCATCATGACATCCAACGTTGGTGCAAACGAATTGAAACGTAATAAATATGTTGGGTTTAATCTTGGTGATGAAAACCTGGACTACAATAACATGAAGACAAAAGTAACCGAAGAATTGAAAAAAGCATTCAGACCCGAGTTTTTAAACCGAATCGATGAGACAATTGTTTTCCATTCATTAGAGCGAAAACATATGAAAGATATTGTCACACTAATGATTAAACAACTGCAGCGCCGACTGAAAGATCAGGAAATTGAATTTACACTAACTGACAAAGCGGTTGAAAAGATTGCCAATGAAGGTTTTGACCCGGAATACGGCGCACGTCCGCTGCGCAGGTCCATCCAGAAAAATATTGAGGATTTATTGTCAGAGGAATTGTTGAAAGAAACAATTGCCAAAGGTCAAAAAGTGAAAATCGGCTTAAATAATAAAGGAGAATTTATTGTATTGCCATAAGCATGGTAATTTTACAGAATAAATTAGTCTGGAAAAGCTGGAAGGGGTCCCCTTCCAGCTTTTTGGATAGGGCAGTTTTATTGTTATTGATTTCCACTGTGGTTGATATATATTGCGAACTAAATCCAATTAATAAGGTTTTTTGATCACCGCAGCTGGAATATACTCGCTTTCCTAAGGTCTTGTGCCGATCCCCTTCAGTTGGTACCTCACTTTCACGGTCTCGCCTAGCTTGAACTTCTGAACAGGAGTCTCACATATTCCAGCTGCTGGTTTACAGGGTTAAATCTATTCCGTTACTAAAAATTATTGATTTACCAAGATAAAGTGAACAAAACTCAGCGGAGGAAATACGCTGAGACTCCTGTGGGAGGAAAGGCCTAGGTGAGACCACTGAGTGCGCAAGCACGAAGGGGGCTCATCAGCCGCCCACGGAAAGCGAAGTGTATTTCCGCAGCGGTGGACTAACACTCATATAAAGTTACGTTGCAGTTTATGGAAATTACAAGCAGAACATCATTTTCGGAAATGACACAAAATGCGGTAATTTTTTCGAAAACAGCCTTGGAAAACATGGTAAAATGGTTTTGTGGCATAACTATGTAAATTTTATTATTCAATTGATAGAATTCTGTAACTTTCACGTTACGTATTTCGTATATAATAGTAGATATATTGGAAGGATTGGTAGAGTTGGCGAAGCGAAAAACGAAGTATGTTTGTCAGGAATGCGGTTATGAATCGGCAAAGTGGATGGGAAAATGTCCCGGCTGTAATAATTGGAACACGCTGGTAGAAGAAATAGAAGCATCAAGCATGAAATCCAGGCATACATTAGGTGTGGAGTCAAAATCAGCCAGTAAGCCTGAAAGTATTACTGCAATTGAAACACAGAAGGAACCTCGCATAACTACCACTATGAAGGAATTTAATCGTGTGCTTGGCGGGGGTATCGTTCCCGGATCACTTGTTTTAATCGGTGGTGACCCCGGAATTGGTAAATCAACATTACTTTTACAAATTTCATCCCAGCTGGCTGAAAAACAATTACCTGTCCTATATATATCCGGTGAGGAATCAACTCGCCAAACAAAACTTCGGGCAGACCGACTTGGAATCAAATCGGATCTGCTGTATGTATTATCAGAAACAAATTTACTTGATATTGCTAATCAAATTGAGCAGATTAAACCATCTTTTGTAGTAATTGATTCTATTCAGACGATTTATCGTGAGGAGGTAACAAGTGCACCTGGCAGTGTTTCCCAGGTTCGTGAAAGTACCGGTGAATTAATGAAAATCGCCAAAACAAACGGAATCCCAATTTTTATAGTTGGACACGTAACCAAAGAGGGAGCAATAGCAGGGCCGCGAATGCTTGAGCATATGGTGGATGCAGTGCTTTATTTTGAAGGTGAACGGCATCATACATATCGTATTTTGCGCGGAGTTAAGAATCGTTTTGGCAGTACACATGAGATGGGTATTTTTGAGATGAAGGAAGAAGGACTGCGGGAGGTCATGAATCCTTCAGAAATCTTCCTGGAGGAGCGATCACAGGGAGCGGCTGGATCAACAGTTGTCGCTTCGATGGAAGGAACCAGGCCTGTACTGGTTGAAATTCAGGCGTTAATTTCACCATCCAGCTTTGGGAACCCGAGGCGGATGGCAACCGGAATCGATACGAATCGTGTTCCGTTGCTTATGGCAGTACTCGAAAAACGTGTCGGGTTAATGCTGCAAAACCAGGATGCCTATATAAAAGTTGCTGGGGGAGTTAAGCTTGATGAACCGGCAATTGATTTAGCCATTGCTGTAAGTATTGCTTCAAGCTTCCGGGACCAGCCAACAAAGCCAGATGACATTTTTGTTGGGGAAGTAGGCCTGACCGGTGAAATAAGAAGGGTTTCCAGAATTGAACAGCGAGTCCAGGAAGCAGCTAAACTTGGATTTAAGCGGGTCATCTGTCCAAAGAATAATCTTGACGGTTGGACGGCACCTGAATCTATTCAGGTAATCGGTGTTAATTCCGTACAAGAGGCGATGGAAGCAGGGTTAGCCAGATAAATTCGAAATTTGTCGAAAAATTAGATTGACAGTTGATACTTGGTATGATAGAATTTTATGTTTATTAAATTGACTGTTATTTGTGGTTATGCTATTGTTTATGTATCTGTTATTTTTTTACACTTTCTCAAAAATCATTATTCTACGTTTTCCAACGGTTAATTTTTATAAATCAGGTAATAATAAAAGATAGGAGGTGACAGTGGTGCTGAAAAAAATTGTCCATTTACTTTTTATCATTAGTGGAGGTACCATTGGGTATTTATACGTACCGGATATTGTTAACTTGTTAGATTTTACCGATGCAAACTGGGTCTCATCCCCATATGCAGGCTTAATATTGGGAGCTATTATTTTATTTCTATTTTCTTATTGGCTTGCAGATTATATCGTCGGGTTTTTAAGGTGGATAGAAGATGCACTGATCAAAGTGCCGGTTGGCGACTTATTTTTTGGAAGTCTCGGGCTGATTCTTGGGCTGGTTGTAGCTTATTTGATTAATATTGCATTCAAGGATATTAATATTGCATTTGTCTCACAGGTAATTCCGTTAATCATTACAACTCTGCTAGGCTATTTTGGGTTTCAAGTCGGGTTTAGACGAAGAGAAGAGTTCGTGAACTTATTAAATATTAATAGAAAAGAACGCGAAAAACGAAGAGTTGCTGATGAAGAAACAGTCGAGCAGACTCAGAATCAACCAAGAGCAAAGATATTGGATACAAGTGTTATTATTGATGGACGTATTGCTGATATTTGCCAAACCAGCTTTTTGGAAGGAACGATTGTCATTCCGCAATTTGTTCTGGGTGAATTGCAGCATATCGCTGATTCTTCCGATGTGTTGAAACGTAACCGTGGTCGCCGGGGACTGGATGTACTGAATCGTATTCAGAAAGAACTGCCGGTAGACGTTGAAATTTACGAAGGTGACTTTGAAGAGATACAGGAAGTGGACAGCAAACTGATTAAACTGGCAAAAGTGATCAATGGAATCGTTGTGACAAATGATTTCAACCTGAATAAAGTATGTGATCTTCAAGGTGTACACGTGTTAAACATTAACGATCTGGCAAATGCTGTAAAACCAGTTGTCCTGCCGGGTGAAGAATTAATGGTACAGGTAATTAAAGATGGTAAAGAACAAAATCAGGGTATTGCATACTTGGATGACGGTACCATGATTGTTGTGGAAGAAGGCCATGATTACATTGGCAAAACAATCGAAGTACTTATTACAAGTGTTCTGCAGACGTCAGCCGGCCGAATGATTTTTGCCAAACCAAAATTACTTGAAAAAGCACTGTAAAAAAGGTATAACTTATAGAAGATGGAAAAAGTGATAACTTAGCATGTTATCACTTTTTGTTATACTAGAGGATGCTAGCCATACTGTTTTAACAAAAGGTTCTATTTGTAAATTTGTTGTTTTTACCTTGTAGTTGATATAAACTGCGAACCAGATTCAATCATTTAGTGATGCTCTCTGGCTACGCAGCTGGAATATACTGGTGCTCGTCGTGTTGTACGTATTTTCGGAGAAGCAGCACTCCTCGCAACTCGCAGTTTACTCGGTGGAAGCACAGCTTGTCGCTTTCCTAAGGTCTTGTGTCGAGCCCTCCTCAGCTCGTACCTCGCTTGTGGGGTTTCGGCTAGCTTGTTCTTCCCCCAGGAGTCTCGCTTATTCCAGCTGCTGGTATTATAGAATCTTACTTATATTTCATCACAGCATATCAAATAAAGTGAACAATAACCAGCGGAGGAAATACACGGAGACTCCTGGGGGAGGAAAGGCATCGGTGAGACTACGTAGTGCGCTAGCACGAAGTGGGCTCAACAGCCGCCCCCGGTGTATTTCCGCAGCGGTGTTATAGCACTCAATTATTCTTTTACAGTTACGCTGCATTTTATATCTTTTGTGTCAAATCAACAAGAATCTATACGAAATTGCTTAATAGAAAGGAGTACCACCATGACAAATCAGGTTCGTGTTCGTTATGCGCCAAGTCCAACAGGTAATTTGCATATTGGAAACGCGCGTACGGCATTATTTAATTACTTATATGCAAAACATTTTGATGGAAAATTTATTATACGTATCGAGGATACGGATGAAAAGCGAAATATTGAAGGCGGAGAAGAAAGCCAGCTGATGTATTTAAAATGGCTTGGTATTGAATGGGATGAAGGAGCTGACGTCGGCGGGGATTTTGGACCTTACCGTCAGATGGAGCGGCTTGACTTATATCAAAAATATGTAGATGAATTATTGGAAAAAGGGTTAGCTTATAAGTGCTACATGACGGAAGAAGAATTGGAAAAAGAACGTGAAGAGCAGCGTGCCAAGGGACAGGTTCCGAAGTATTCCGGTGCTCATCGTAATTTGACGGAAGAAGAAATTGCACAGTTTGAACAGGAAGGACGTAAACCAAGTATCCGGATGCGGGTTCCTGACAATGAAACGTATACGTTCAACGACATTGTAAGAGGTAACATAACGTTTGAATCCAGTGATTTCGGTGACTGGGTTATTGTGAAGAAAAACGGTACACCAACATACAATTTCGCTGTTGCGATCGATGACCATTTGATGAACATCACCCATGTCCTGCGTGGCGAGGAACATATTTCAAATACGCCGAAGCAAATGATGGTATATGATGCCTTTGGATGGGAAGCGCCGTATTTTGGTCATATGACGTTAATCCTCAATGAGGAGCGCAAGAAGTTAAGTAAGCGTGATGAGCATATTTTGCAGTTTATTGAGCAGTATCGTAATCTGGGCTACTTACCAGAGGCGTTGTTTAACTTTATCACGCTGCTTGGATGGTCACCTGTTGGCGAAGAAGAGATTTTCAGCCGTGACAAATTAATTGAGATTTTTGATCCGGACCGTCTATCAACATCAGCGGCTATTTTTGACCGCCATAAATTAAAGTGGATGAACAATGAGTATATAAAAGCATCTGACCTTGATCACGTTATTGACCTGGCAATGCCGCACCTGATTGAAGCAGGAAGATTGTCCGAGGATATGGATGAAACGACAAGGGAATGGGCAGAAAAAGTAATTGCCCTTTACCAGGAACAGCTTCGTTATGGAGCGGAAATTGTTGAATTAACCGAACTGTTTTTCCATGAGTCAATCAGCTATGATGAGGGCGCAATGGATATCCTGAAGGAGGAGCAGGTGCCTGAAGTCCTGCAGGTTTTCGCTGATAAATTGATCCATTTGGATGACTTTACAAAGGACTCTATCAAAGGTCAAATCAAAGCGACACAAAAAGAGACAGGTCACCGGGGAAAAAGGTTGTTCATGCCGATTCGTGTTGCAACAACCGGACAAGCACACGGTCCCGAGCTCCCGCTGGCAATCGAACTCCTTGGAAAAGATGTTGTTTTAAGCCGTCTGGATAAAGTTTTAAAACAATTAGGAGCTTAATTAGTTCACATTCGTAATTAAATATAATATAGTGTTAATACAATATTGTACGTATCAAAAACCGAGCGTTGATAAGGAGAAGTAAAAAACGAGTGACTTACCCAGAGAGAATCGTCACCGGCTGCGAGCGATTCTAAGTACCGTTTTTGAAATGCACCTTTGAGCCCGTTATGGAAGATAGTATATAACGGCGGTACTCTACCGTTACCAGAGCTTGAGTTGGGGGTAAGCTTACGCCCCAAACAGAGTGGAACCGCGCATAAGCGTCTCTGTGTATTACTGCACAGAGACGCTTATTTTTTGTAATAAGAAACGGATTTAAACATTCCAGAGAACAGAGGGGAGGCATTACCATCATGGGGTTTTTCAAACGGATAAAGGAAGATATGGATGTCGTATTTGAACAGGATCCTGCAGCACGAACTTATTTTGAAGTATGCTTAACATATTCAGGCCTGCATGCCATCTGGTCGCATCGCATTGCTCATCTTCTCTTCAATAGGCGATTGTTTTTTATCGCCCGTGTCATCTCACAGGTAAGCAGGTTTTTTACCGGGATAGAAATCCATCCCGGAGCAAAAATAGGCAGGAAATTTTTTATCGACCATGGCATGGGAGTAGTCATTGGTGAGACTTGTGAAATCGGTGATAATGTTACTATTTTTCAAGGAGTCACACTGGGAGGAACCGGTAAAGAAAAAGGGAAACGTCACCCTACAGTAAAAAACAATGCAATGATTTCTACAGGTGCCAAAGTACTTGGTAACATAACAATTGGAGAAAGTTCAAAAGTTGGCGGCGGGTCAGTCGTATTAAAAGATGTCCCGGATCACTCAACTGTTGTAGGAGTTCCGGGCCGGGTTGTAAAACAAAACGGTGAAAAGGTCCGCAAAAACCTGGATCATCATAAATTGCCTGACCCTGTAGCAGACCGTTGTGACCGCCTGCAAAAAGAAATTGACTTATTAAATGAGGAATTAGCCAAATTGAAGGAAGTGAAAGATAATGTCAATAACGATCTATAATACATTAACCCGGCAAAAAGAAGCGTTTAAGCCGCTTGAAGAAGGTAAAGTGAGTATGTATGTTTGCGGCCCGACTGTATACAATTATATTCATATCGGGAACGCCCGGCCTGCCATCGTATTTGATACAGTACGCAGGTATCTGGAGTACAAAGGATTTCAGGTGGATTACGTATTAAATTTTACCGATGTCGACGATAAAATCATTAAAGCAGCCAATGAATTGAATGAAGAAGTATCAGATGTAGCAAATCGCTTTATTGATGCTTACCTGGAGGATGTAGGTGCATTGGGTGTAAAAAAGGCAACCTATAATCCCCGTGTAACGGAAACGATGGATGACATCATAACGTTTATTTCAACGTTAATTGAAAAAGGGCATGCATATGAGGTTGATGGGGATGTATATTTTAAACCGCGTTCCTTTGAAGGATACGGGAAATTATCTCATCAATCGATTGATGAACTGCGCTCAGGTGCACGAATTCAGGTTGGCGAGAAAAAAGAGGATCCACTTGATTTTGCATTATGGAAAAAAGCAAAGGACTCAGAAATTGCCTGGAACTCACCATGGGGTCAAGGGCGGCCGGGCTGGCATATCGAATGCTCGGCGATGGTAAAGAAATATCTTGGTGAAACCATTGATATTCATGCAGGCGGACAGGATCTGACGTTTCCGCATCATGAAAATGAAATTGCCCAATCGGAAGCAATGACAGGGAAATCCTTTGCGAAATATTGGATGCATAATGGGTACATTAATATTGATAATGAAAAAATGTCCAAATCCCTCGGAAACTTTGTATTAACAAGGGATGTCATCAAACAGCATGATCCGAAAGTGGTTCGCTTCTTTATGCTGAGTGTTCATTACCATAATCCGATCAATTTTACTGAAGAATTATTGGAAGGTGCTAAAAATAGTCTGGAACGGATTCAAAATGCGTTCTTTAATTTGGAGCATCGCAAGCAAACGAGTATGAATATGGATGAAGCTGAGGATCATTGGTTTGAGAAAGTAAACCAGTTTAACAAACAATTTGAAGATGCGATGGATGATGACTTCAACACAGCAAATGGGATTTCAGTTCTATTCGACATAACAAAAGAAGCCAACCTTTACTTGCAGGAAAAACACACCTCCACAAAAGTAATCGAAGCGTTTCAGACGGCAATTACATCATTAATGGAAGTGTTCGGAGTTCAGATAGAACAGGAAGAGGAACTGCTTGATGAAGAAATTGACGCATTATTGCAGGAACGAGTGGAAGCAAGAAAAAATCGTGATTTTAATCGGGCTGATGAAATCCGTGACAGCTTAAAAGAACAAGGTATCATTTTGGAGGATACACCTCAGGGAACCCGGTGGAAACGAGCGAGCAATGAATATTGACGTAAAACAGATGAAAAGCCTGGCACTTGCCTACATGGGTGATGCTGTTTACGAAGTCCATGTGAGAGAGTATTTACTGCAAAGCGGAAAAGTGAAACCGAATCAATTACATCGGAGTGCAGTTCGTTTTGTATCAGCAAAACGACAGGCTGCTGTTGTATTATATTGGCTTGAGTCCAAGTATCTTACTGAAGAAGAGGAGCGGATTGTGTTCCGGGGCAGGAATGCCAAATCCGGCACAATCCCCAAAAACACAGATGTGCAAACGTATCGTTATAGCACAGCTTTTGAGGCATTGATTGGTTATCATTATTTGCAGAAAGATACAGACAGGCTGAACGAACTGATATCTTACGCAATTCAATTCAGTGAAGGGAGGAAAGGGTGACGATGGACCAGGAAATTATTATTGGCAAAAATCCAGTAATTGAAGCATTAAAGTCAGGTAGATCGGTGAACAAGGTATTAGTGACGGAGCAACTGAATAAGCAATCATTCGGAAAGTTGCAGAACCTTAGTAAAAAAGCGGGCACAATACTTCAAAAGGTTCCGAAACATAAGCTGGATCAACTAGCGAATGGAAATCATCAGGGTGTCTTAGCTTATGTTGCTCCCTACCAATATGCAACACTGGAGGATTTGTTTCAAAAGGCAGAATCCAAAAACGAGGAAGCTTTTTTCATTATTTTGGACGAGCTTGAAGATCCGCATAATCTCGGTTCTATTTTACGGACGGCAGATGCAACCGGTGCTCATGGTATTATCATTCCAAAGCGTCGATCAGTTGGTCTTACAGCAACTGTTGCAAAAACCGCAGCAGGTGCACTGGAACATATTCCGGTTGCCCGGGTTACCAATATTGCAAACACGATTGATGAACTGAAGGACCGTAACGTATGGGTTGTTGGGACAGAAGCAGACGGCACCGAGGACTACCGCGCACTTGATGGCGCACTGCCGATTGCCGTTGTGATAGGGAATGAAGGAAAAGGTATGAGCAGGCTCGTTAAAGAAAAATGCGACTGGACCATTAGTCTTCCTATGACGGGACATGTTTCCTCCCTGAATGCTTCTGTTGCATGCAGCTTACTGTTGTATGAGGTATATCGAAAAAGGTTTCCACTTGGTGAATAGTCATGGTTATCTTAGTCGTTGATGGATACAATATTATCGGAGCATGGGAAGAACTGCAAAGACTTAAAGAAAAAGAGATCGGACAGGCACGCGATCGTTTAGTGGAATTAATGGCTGAGTATCAGGGGTACTCCGGGTACCGGGTTATCGTAGTATTTGATGCGTATTATGTTAAAGGGATCGAAAGCAAACTTAATTCATATAAAGTTGAAATAATCTACACGAAAGAAAATGAAACAGCAGATGAGTGTATTGAAAAGCTTGTTAAGGATTTAAAAAATGTACAAAACCAGGTATATGTTGCAACCTCGGACTATGCGGAGCAGCGTACTATATTTGGGCGCGGAGCATTACGAAAATCAGCCAGAGAGTTATCTATTGAATTACAGGACATTGAAAGAGAAATAGAAGATAGAATAGAGGAGCACAAAAAAATCAAGCCGCAAACGAAAATACCTTTGCGTAAGGATGTGCTGGAAAAATTCGAAAAATGGCGAAGGGGGCAGCATTAAAGTCCTCTATTTCGCCAATTACCGTGTTGACTATATTAAAGCGCTTACTGTATAATACGTTTAAGTTGACTACACTGTAGTCGGGGGGTCATTCTTGGTGAGTGTCAAGCTGGCAGAGACAGATGTTAATAGCTTTAAAATGCTTGATGATGATGAAATTATCCGCTTTATCCATCAGGGGAATAGTCAAGCACTGGATTTCTTAATACATAAATATATTAATTTTGTTCGGGCAAAAGCGCGAACCTATTTCATTGTCGGTGCTGATAGAGAGGATATTATTCAAGAAGGGATGATAGGACTCTATAAGGCGATTCGTGATTATGATGGGGACAAGCTCTCATCATTTAAGGCATTTGCCGAACTGTGTGTGACCAGGCAAATTATTACGGCTATTAAAACGGCTACCAGGCAAAAACACATACCGCTTAATTCGTATGTTTCCCTTGATAAACCAATCTATGATGAAGAATCTGACCGTACATTACTGGATGTTGTTGCAGGGTCAAAAGCAATCGATCCACAGGAATTACTGGTAAACAGAGAAAAATTCGGTGATATGGAAGGTAAACTGTCTGAATTGTTAAGCGAGTTAGAAAAGAAAGTGCTGCATCTGTATTTGGATGGATGTACCTACCAGGAAATCTCTGTTCTTTTAAAACGTCATGTCAAATCAATTGACAATGCGCTTCAGCGCGTAAAGCGCAAACTGGAGCAATTGCTTGAAGAGAATGGCGCCAGTATTAAATGAGTCGTTGACACATCATGTTAACCGTGCTACATTAATATGAGGAAAAAAACCCTCTAATGGGGTGGTACGATTGAATAAAAAGATAACTTTAGCGTGTGCAATTTGTTCAAGCAGAAATTATTCGACAACCAAAAATGTATCCACACAGGCTGTACGACTGGAAGTACAAAAATATTGTAAAACATGTGGAAAACATACATTGCACCGTGAGACGAAATAATAGTATTTTCGCGTGGAGTTTGGGGGTACAAGCATGAAACTCATTCAATTTTTCAAAAATGTTTCCAGAGAGATGAAAAAGGTCAGCTGGCCAAAAGGTCGTGAGTTAACCAGTTATACGATCACTGTAATTACTACAGTTGTTTTTGTAACCATATTCTTTACACTAATCGACCTTGGAATTACACAGATATTGGAATTATTTTGAATAAAAATGCTATAATTATGCTATAATGAAATATAATATTTTGATTAAAAACCCGGGTTAACGGGTTTTTTAATATTGCGGAAATTTACATGGGATAAAAGGTACCTATTAAGTTTTTTAGTTAAGGGAGGGAAGGGCAAGTAAATTGTCCTGTTCGAATGGAAAAAAACTGGTTTGCTATTCATACGTATTCGGGGTATGAAAACAAGGTGAAAACAAATTTGGAAAAGCGTGTGGAAACGATGGGGATGGATGATAAAATCTTTCGCGTCCTCGTTCCGGAAGATGAAGAAACCGAGATCAAAAATGGCAAGAAGAAAGTGGTTAAGAAGAAATTCTTCCCCGGTTATGTCCTGGCCGAAATGGTCATGACTGACGACTCCTGGTATGTGGTCCGAAATACTCCTGGTGTAACCGGGTTTGTAGGCTCAAGCGGACACGGGACGAAGCCTACTGCACTGCTGCCTGATGAAGTGGATGCAGTACTCAAACGTATGGGAGTATCGGAACCTGTTACACAAATTGACTTTGAATTAAAAGAAAATGTTCGTGTTACCGATGGACCGTTCACTAATTTCACCGGGACAATTGAGCATATTGATGCTGATAAGCAAAAAGTTAAAGTACATGTAAATATGTTTGGCCGTGAGACACCGGTTGAACTGGACTTCTCTCAGGTTGAAAAACTGTAGATACGAAAGAATACAACAAAACCTTGCATAATTTTATAATTCATGCTAAAATTCTTTTGTTATTTATGGCTTCGAGAAATTCGGGGCAGTAATGGCTAATAATGAGTGGGAGGGGAAAACCCTATTACCACATCACGGACTTTAAGGAGGTGTGTCTCGTGGCTAAAAAAGTAATCAAGTTAGTTAAATTGCAAATTCCAGCAGGGAAAGCGAACCCGGCACCACCAGTAGGACCTGCATTAGGTCAAGCAGGTGTTAATATCATGGGATTCTGTAAGGAATTTAACGCACGTACGCAAGATCAAGCTGGTATGATTATTCCGGTTGAAATTACGGTATTTGAAGACCGTTCATTTACATTTATTACAAAAACTCCGCCTGCTGCTGTTTTATTGAAAAAAGCAGCTGGGATTGACACTGCTTCAGGAGAACCAAACCGTAATAAAGTCGCTACTGTTAAACGCGATAAAGTAAAAGAGATTGCGGAAACAAAAATGCCTGATTTAAATGCAGCTGACGTAGATGCAGCAATGCGCATGGTTGAAGGAACTGCACGCAGCATGGGCATCACGATTGAAGATTAATGTCTGAGAGATATTAATAAGTACGATTGCGAAAGCTTAGAACACATCTTTCGCAATCTTTTTCGAGTAAAAGCATGGTTGCTTTTATAAGTGGGAGGTCAAACCGCTAAAACCACAACTTGAGGAGGAAATGAAATGGCTAAAAAAAGTAAAAGATATCAAGAAGCTACAAAGCTTGTTGATCGTTCGAAATCATATGAAGTAACAGAAGCTGTTGCTTTGTTAAAAGAAACAGCAAAAGCAAACTTCGATGAAACTGTGGAAGCTGCATTTCGTTTAGGAGTGGATCCTAAGAAAGCAGATCAGCAGATTCGCGGAGCTTTTGTATTGCCGCATGGTACTGGTAAGACACAACGTGTACTGGTATTTGCAAAGGGTGATAAGGCAAAAGAAGCTGAAGCAGCCGGTGCAGACTATGTAGGCGAACAAGACTTAATTAATAAAATTAATCAGGGATGGTTTGAATTTGATGTGATTGTTGCGACTCCGGACATGATGGCCGAAGTTGGTAAACTTGGCCGTGTTTTAGGACCAAAAGGACTAATGCCTAACCCTAAAACCGGAACAGTAACTTTCGAAATTGAAAAAGCTGTTAACGATATTAAAGCTGGTAAAGTGGAATATCGTGTAGATAAATCAGCGAATATCCATGTTCCAATTGGTAAAATCTCTTTCGACAATGAAAAGTTAGTTGATAACTTTGAAGCTATGACAGAAGCACTTGTAAAAGCTAAGCCACAAGCGGCAAAAGGTGTTTACATGCGCAATGCATCTGTGACTTCAACAATGGGACCTGGAATCAGAGTAGATATTTCAAGCTACGTTAAATAATAATTGACTGTTGACTTACAGGAAACAATCAGATATACTGTATTGCGTTATAAATATGAATACGTTATACCGTAGACAGCAGGTGCGAGTGATCGCTTAATATCCCGCCGAGGTGTTTTAAAGCAGATGAGATGATCCGAAGCTTTGCTCATTTGTAATAGAAAACCTCCATGTCTACATGGAGGTTTTCATTTTGTCCGGTATGATAAACGTAAAAACAGGAGGTGGAACAATGGCAAATACCAATATTGTTGAGCAAAAGAAACAACTTGTACAAGAGATTGCAGACAAATTCCGTGATAGTCAGTCTACATTGCTGGTTGATTATCGTGGCTTGGATGTGGCTGAGGTAACAGAACTGCGTAAACAGCTTCGTGAGGCTAACATTGACTTCAAAGTTTATAAAAACTCAATGACACGTCGTGCTGCCGATGCTGCTGAACTAGGTGAGTTATCTGAAACGTTAGTTGGCCCAACTGCTGTAGCATTCAGTAATGAAGACGTAGTGGCACCAGCTAAAATTTTGAATAACTTTGCTAAAGAACATGAAGCGTTGGAAATTAAAGGCGGCGTAATTGAAGGTGAAATTGCATCACTTGAACAAATCAAGGAACTTGCAAGCCTTCCAAACTACGACGGCATGGTTTCTATGTTGCTTAGCGTACTGCAAGCACCTGTACGTAACTTTGCATATGCTGCAAAAGCTGTTGCAGAACAAAAAGAAGAACAAGGTGCGTAAGTTTCAATTCGTGTAACTGAATTTCGGTAAAATACAATTAATATGAAAAATGGAGGAATAAAATCATGACGAAAGAACAAATCATTGATGCGATTAAAGAAATGTCTGTTTTAGATCTAAACGATCTTGTAAAAGCTATTGAAGAAGAATTTGGAGTAACTGCTGCAGCTCCAGTTGCTGTAGCTGGTGGAGGCGGCGGTGAAGAAGCTGCTGAAGAAAAAACTGAATTTGATGTAGAACTTCAGGATGCCGGCGCTTCAAAAATTAAAGTTGTTAAAGCTGTTCGCGAAATCACTGGCCTTGGTCTTAAAGACGCAAAAGACTTAGTTGATAACGCACCTAAAGCAGTTAAAGAAGGCATTTCCAAAGAAGATGCTGAAGAAATTAAAGGTCAACTAGAAGAAGCAGGCGCAACTGTAGAAGTTAAGTAATATCATTTTATAAAGATAAAAGAGCTCGTCGGATTTACGACGGGCTCTCTATATATTTACCTTCATAATATGCAAAAGCTGTTTTCGTATAGGTTGTTGTTTTTGGCACAAAAGATATAAACTGCGACGTGACCTTATATGAGTGTTAATCCGCCGCTGCGGAAATACACTTCGCTTTCACACCTCCGGGTACAAAGGCGACATCTCTTCAAAAAGTGCGTTTTCGCAGTGTCTTCTTAGCCGTGGGCGGCTGATGAGCCTCTGCTCCCACAGGAGTCTCCGTGTATTTCCTCCGCTGGTTACGTTTATGAACCATTGGTTGGAGTAGAAATCGTGAAAAAATACGCATGATACCACTTCACAGTCCGGGTGAGCGGAGGGCGGTGACTCCAGCGGGAACAGCACGAGTCCGAAGACCCCGCAAGAAGTGGTTTTCTTCTGAGGAGGCTGAGGCCGTGCCCGCGGAAAGCATCCGCCTGCAGCGATTCCGGACGGCTGGGTGAGAAGTGGACGTACTTTAGAAAACAGTCCAGCAGTTACGTTGCTGTTTATATCAACTACTAGGTTAAAAAGCAACAAAATTTACGAAAAGATCCTAAGCAAAAAGCAGGTGCCCTATGACAGAGCATTACTTTTCGAAAAAACCTCTATCTAAAAGTTCACCTAAGAAATGGAATTATCAACTACGAGGCAATAAGTATACATTTGAAAGCGACTATGGTGTTTTTTCAAAAAATGAAGTGGATTATGGTTCGCGTTTATTGATAGAACAATTTGTGGAGCCGGCGATTGCAGGTGATTTTTTGGACCTTGGTTGCGGATATGGCCCAATCGGTATTACGCTGGCGGATTGTTATAATGATCGAACTGTCGTCATGGCAGACATTAATGAACGTGCAATTGAACTAGCCGAGCAAAACGCCAAACATAATAACGTGGAAAATACCGAATTTGTGTTAAGTGACAGGTTCAGTAATATAACGAACCGTTCATTTGCTGCCATTCTTACAAACCCGCCGATAAGGGCAGGGAAGAAATTAGTCCATCAAATGTTTGAAGACAGTAAAGGCGCCCTTTTGGATCAAGGTCAGTTATGGGTAGTAATCCAGAAGAAGCAAGGTGCCCCATCAGCTAAGGATAAACTGCATGAGTTATTCGGAAATGTTGAGGTAATTGCTCGTAACAAAGGATATTTTATATTTCGGGCAACAAAAGTTTGACCTTATAAATCAGGTATGATAATATAGTAAAATGCTAACATGGGACTTCCTTTGTCAAGAGGAATTTTCATTAAAAAAGTGAAACGTATAATTCACTGGTAATCGGAGACAATGGTAAAATCGAAAAAATAAAATGATCGAAACTATTTCTGTTTATTTTCTATATGAAAAGTATATTACCGGTGAAAAAAATACTGTACTTGTAAAACGTTGGAATTACAAGTTTGTTCAGTATGTTTTTCAGGCAATAGTACTTGTGCTATTGTTGTTTCGCATCAATGAAAATAGGATTCAAAAAACGACTGATTAAATCATCTTATATCAGTTTGTTTTTTCTAATAAATAATTAGTCATTTTTCAGATAGGATTTATGAAAAATGCAATGATTTAAGGGGTGAAGCAGTTGACAGGTCAACTAGTTCAGTATGGACGGCACCGCCAACGCAGGAGCTATTCGCGTATTAGCGAGGTGTTAGAATTACCGAATCTGATAGAGATTCAAACCGCTTCTTATCAGTGGTTTTTGGAAGAAGGTTTGCGGGAGATGTTTCAGGATATCTCTCCTATTGAAGATTTTACAGGTAACCTATCACTGGAATTTGTCGATTATAGTCTGGGAGAACCAAAATATCCTGTAGACGAATCCAAAAATCGGGATGTTACTTATAATGCTCCGCTTCGCGTGAAGGTTCGTTTAATTAATAACGAAACCGGTGAGGTAAAAGAGCAGGAAGTATTTATGGGTGATTTCCCGCTAATGACAGACACAGGTACATTTATTATTAACGGAGCGGAACGTGTAATTGTTTCGCAGCTTGTGCGTTCACCCAGTGTCTATTATAACGAAAAAATAGACAAAAACGGTAAACGCGGAATAACCGCAACCGTTATCCCTAACCGTGGAGCTTGGCTGGAATTTGAAACAGATGCCAAAGATGTGGCCTATGTACGGATTGACCGTACACGGAAATTGCCAATCACGGTGCTTTTGCGTGCGCTTGGATTTGGCACGGATCAGGAAATCATTGATCTGATAGGTGATAATGAGTACCTGAAAAATACGCTGGAAAAAGACAACACCGAAACGACAGAAAAAGCTCTGCTGGAAATATACGAGCGTTTGCGTCCAGGTGAGCCTCCTACAGTGGAAAATGCAAAGAGTTTATTGGTTTCCCGTTTCTTTGATCCGAAACGATATGACCTGGCACATGTAGGCCGTTATAAAATGAACAAAAAGCTTCATATTAAAAACCGGTTATTCAACCAGGTGCTGGCTGAACCAGTTGTCGATCCGGAAACCGGTGAAGTTCTTGCGCAAAAAGGCGATAAGCTGGAACGTAAATTGCTGAATAAAATTATTCCATATTTGGAAAATGAAGAGGATAAACTTGGTGAAAAGGTTCTTGAGCCTCAGGAAGGGGTTCTGGAGGATCCTATTCATTTGCAATCAATTAAAATAGTAGACCCAACTGATCCAAACGGGGAAAGAGAACTGGATGTTATTGGAAACGGTGGTGTGGACACGGGAGTTAAGAATATAACCCCTGCTGACATCCTGTCATCAATAAGTTACTTCTTTAACTTGCTCCATCAGGTTGGGGGTACAGATGATATTGACCATTTGGGTAACCGAAGACTCCGTTCAGTCGGTGAGTTGCTGCAAAACCAATTCCGAATTGGTTTATCCCGAATGGAGCGTGTTGTGCGCGAAAGAATGTCAATTCAGGATACATCCAGCATTACACCGCAACAACTGATAAATATTCGACCTGTGATTGCTTCGATTAAAGAATTCTTTGGAAGCTCACAATTATCACAGTTTATGGATCAAACGAATCCTTTGGCAGAATTGACGCATAAACGGCGTTTGTCTGCGCTTGGGCCTGGTGGTTTGACGCGTGAACGTGCAGGATTTGAAGTGCGTGATGTTCACTATTCACACTATGGCCGTATGTGCCCGATTGAGACACCTGAAGGGCCAAACATTGGCTTGATAAACTCATTATCCAGCTATGCGAAGGTTAATAAGTTTGGTTTTATTGAAACACCGTATCGTCGGGTTGATCCGGAAACTGGTAAGGTAACAGCACAAATAGATTACCTTACAGCTGATGAAGAGGATAATTTTATAGTTGCACAGGCAAATGCCAGTCTGAATGAGGACCGCACGTTTACAGACGAAGAAGTTATTGCACGTTTTCGTGGTGAGAATACAATCGTTCCTCGCGAAAAACTTGATTATATGGATGTTTCTCCTAAACAAGTTGTTTCAGCTGCTACAGCATGTATTCCTTTCCTGGAAAACGATGACTCCAACCGAGCATTAATGGGTGCGAACATGCAGCGCCAAGCTGTACCGTTGATGCAGCCTGAAGCACCTATTGTAGGTACGGGAATGGAGTATGTTTCCGGAAAAGACTCCGGTGCAGCGATCATTTGCAGTAACGAAGGAATTGTTGAACGTGTAGAAGCGAAAGAAGTACATGTTCGACAAGTATCTGAAGTTGATGGAAAAGAAGTAAAAGGTGATGTGGATGTTTATCGCCTGCAGAAATATATTCGTTCCAACCAGGGAACTTGCTATAACCAGCGCCCGATTGTCAGTGAGGGAGACCGTGTAACGAAAGGTGAAATACTTGCTGATGGTCCATCCATGGAAGATGGTGAACTGGCACTTGGTCGTAATGTTCTTGTAGGCTTTATGACATGGGAAGGTTATAACTACGAAGATGCGATCATTATGAGTGAAAGACTTGTAAAAGATGATGTATATACATCCATTCATATTGAAGAATATGAGTCAGAAGCCCGTGACACGAAGCTTGGACCGGAAGAAATCACAAGGGATATTCCAAATGTTGGTGAAGATGCGCTGAAAAATCTTAACGAACAAGGAATAATCCGTACTGGTGCCGAGGTTTCAGATGGAGATATATTGGTAGGTAAGGTAACACCAAAAGGGGTAACCGAGTTATCTGCTGAAGAACGATTGCTTCACGCTATTTTTGGTGAAAAAGCTCGTGAGGTTCGTGATACATCTTTACGTGTTCCGCATGGAGCTGGAGGTATCGTTTTAGATGTCAAGATTTTCAACCGTGAAGACGGTGATGAACTGCCTCCTGGCGTTAACCAGCTTGTTCGCGTTTATATTGTTCAAAAACGTAAGATTCACGAAGGGGATAAAATGGCTGGACGACATGGTAACAAAGGTGTTATTTCCAAGATATTACCTGAAGAAGACATGCCGTTCCTGCCGGATGGAACACCGATTGATATTATGCTTAACCCATTAGGGGTTCCGTCACGAATGAATATTGGTCAGGTATTTGAAATGCACCTGGGCATGGCTGCACGTCAGCTGGGCATTCATGTTGCAACACCGGTATTTGACGGTGCAAATGAACAGGATGTATGGGATACCCTGGAAGAAGCAGGAATGCCGAAAGACGCTAAGTCAATTCTTTATGACGGCAGAACCGGAGAACCGTTTGATAACCGTGTATCTGTGGGTGTCATGTACATGATTAAGCTTGCACACATGGTTGATGACAAGTTGCATGCTCGTTCAACTGGACCATATTCCCTTGTAACGCAACAGCCATTAGGCGGTAAAGCACAATTCGGCGGTCAGCGTTTCGGTGAGATGGAAGTATGGGCGCTCGAAGCATATGGTGCTGCCTATACGCTTCAGGAAATTCTCACAGTGAAGTCAGATGACATTGTCGGACGCGTGAAAACCTATGAATCAATTGTCAAAGGTGATAATGTCTCCGAACCGGGAGTACCGGAATCGTTCAAAGTACTGATTAAAGAGCTGCAAAGTCTGGGAATGGACGTTAAAATGCTCTCAAGTGATGAGTCGGAGATTGAAATGCGCGAACTGGAAGAAGAAGAAACGCAAGCTGCAAGCAAACTTAACTTAGAAGTAGAAGAAAAATAAATGTAAACGATGTTGACTCCCCTGGTGGGGTCAGCATCATCAACTATTTCAATTCTAAGTAAATGGGAAAATCGCACACTAAAAGGGAGGTAGGCCCCTTGCTAGATGTAAATAACTTTGAGTATATGAAAATTGGGTTAGCTTCACCAGAAAAAATTCGCTCTTGGTCATACGGCGAGGTCAAAAAACCAGAAACGATTAACTACCGTACATTAAAGCCGGAAAAAGACGGGTTGTTTTGTGAACGGATTTTCGGCCCGCAAAAGGACTGGGAATGTCATTGCGGAAAGTATAAACGAGTACGTTACAAAGGTGTTGTTTGTGATCGTTGCGGTGTAGAAGTTACAAAAGCTAAAGTACGTCGTGAACGTATGGGGCATCTTGAATTAGCTGCACCTGTTTCTCACATCTGGTATTTTAAAGGAATTCCAAGCCGCATGGGTCTTGTTTTAGATATGTCGCCACGTGCGCTGGAAGAAGTAATTTACTTCGCTGCATACATTGTTACGGAAACAGGAGATACGCCACTTGAGAAGAAACAACTTCTTTCTGAAAAGGAATATCGTGCATATTACGATAAATATGGCAAATCCTTCAAAGCGCAAATGGGTGCCGAAGCAATTCGCAAGCTTCTTCAGGATATCGATCTGGAAAAAGAAGTCGATACATTAAAAGAAGAGCTGAAAACAGCACAGGGACAACGCAGAACACGTGCAATCAAACGTTTGGAAGTATTGGAATCATTCCGCCACTCAGGCAATGAAACATCATGGATGATTCTGGATGTATTGCCGGTTATCCCACCGGAAATCCGTCCAATGGTACAGCTTGATGGTGGACGTTTCGCAACATCCGACCTGAATGATCTGTATCGTCGTGTTATTAATCGTAATAACCGGCTTAAACGTTTATTGGATCTTGGTGCGCCAAGCATTATCGTACAAAACGAAAAACGTATGCTTCAGGAAGCGGTGGATGCATTAATTGATAATGGCCGTCGGGGACGTCCGGTAACAGGTCCGGGTAACCGACCATTAAAATCATTATCACATATGCTGAAAGGGAAGCAAGGCCGTTTCCGTCAAAATCTGCTTGGTAAGCGTGTCGATTATTCAGGACGTTCAGTTATCGTTGTAGGACCTCATTTGAAAATGTATCAATGTGGTCTGCCGAAAGAAATGGCGCTTGAACTGTTTAAACCATTTATTATGAAAGAGCTTGTTGAAAAAGGATTTGCTCATAATATTAAGTCGGCAAAACGGAAAATTGAGCGCGTACATCCGGAAGTTTGGGACGTTCTTGAAGAAGTTATTAAAGAACACCCTGTACTGTTGAATCGTGCACCGACATTGCACCGCTTAGGTATTCAGGCGTTTGAACCAACATTGGTTGAAGGCCGGGCAATCCGCCTGCACCCATTAGTATGTACAGCTTATAATGCTGACTTTGATGGGGACCAGATGGCGGTACACGTTCCATTATCAGCAGAAGCTCAAGCAGAGGCGCGTATCCTGATGCTTGCTGCTCAAAACATTTTGAATCCAAAAGATGGGAAACCAGTTGTTACACCATCACAGGATATGGTGTTAGGTAACTATTACTTAACACTGGAACGTGAAGATGCTGTTGGTGAGGGAAGTATATTTAAAAATGTCGATGAAGCATTGCTTTCCTATCAAAACGGTTATGTACACTTGCACACGAGAGTTGCCGTTCAGGCATCAAGTTTAAATAAAAAGACATTTACGGATAAACAGCAAGGTCAATTGATCATAACAACAATCGGGAAACTGATTTTTAACGAGATTTTACCAGAATCATTCCCGTATATTAACGAGCCAACAAAACACAATCTGGAAATAGAAACACCGGACAAATATTTTGTTGAAAATGGTACAGATATAAAAGAAGATATTAAAAACCGCGAAATTATATCGCCGTTCAAGAAAGGTATACTTGGTGATATTATCGCTGAAGTGTTTAAACGCTTCAAAATCAGCGAAACATCCAAAATGCTTGACCGTATGAAAGATCTTGGATTCAGCTATTCAACAAAAGCAGGTATGACAGTGGGTGTATCTGATATCGTTGTATTAGCAGAGAAAGAAAAAATCCTTGATGATGCACAAGCGAAAGTGGATAAAGTGTTAAAACAGTTCAGACGTGGTTTGATCACTGATGAAGAACGTTATGACCGGGTTATCGCTATATGGTCACAATCAAAAGATGATATCCAGAATCGATTAATGAATTCCCTGAATGCACGAAATCCAATCTTCATGATGAGTGATTCAGGTGCAAGGGGTAACGCATCTAACTTTACTCAGCTTGCCGGTATGCGTGGTCTGATGGCAAACCCGGCTGGTGAAATTATTGAATTGCCGATTAAATCGAGCTTCCGTGAAGGTCTGACAGTATTAGAGTACTTTATCTCGACACACGGTGCCCGTAAAGGTCTTGCGGATACAGCACTGAAAACAGCCGACTCTGGTTACCTGACCCGTCGTCTTGTCGATGTGGCGCAGGATGTAATCATTCGTGAAGATGATTGCGGCACGGATCGCGGATTGACTGTATCGGCATTAACTGATGGAACAGAAATGATAGAACCATTAATCGACCGTCTGATTGGACGCACAGCATTTGAAACGGTCCGTCACCCGGAAACAAATGAAGTGCTCGCTGACATTGATACGGTTATTTCTGAAGATCAAGCTAAGCAAATCGTTGAAGCTGGAATCGAGGAAGTAATCATACGAACTGCATTCACATGTAATACAAAACATGGTGTATGCAAGAAATGTTATGGTCGTAACCTGGCAACAGGTGATGAAGTAGAGGTTGGTGAAGCGGTAGGTATTATCGCTGCACAATCTATCGGTGAACCTGGTACACAGCTGACAATGCGTACGTTCCACACAGGTGGGGTTGCAGGAGACGATATCACCCAAGGTTTACCGCGTATTCAGGAATTGTTCGAAGCGCGTAATCCTAAAGGTCAGGCAGTAATCAGCGAAATACACGGTACGATTCACGAAATAAAAGAAGTAAAAGATAAACAGGAAATCGTTGTTCAAGGTGACGTGGAACAACGGTCATACGCTGTACCGTATAATGCACGCATGAAAGTTACTGTCGGCGATGAAGTAATTGCCGGAGAAGAACTTACTGAAGGTTCTGTTGACCCGAAAGAACTTCTTCGCGTACAAGGTGTGGATGGTGTGCAGGATTACTTGCTGCGGGAAGTTCAACGCGTATACCGTATGCAAGGGGTTGAAATTGGTGATAAGCACGTTGAAGTAATGGTTCGCCAAATGCTTCGTAAGATCCGCGTTGTTGATTCCGGTGACACAAATGTATTACCTGGATCACTGCTTGAAATTCACCAGTTCAAAAATGCAAACCAATCCATACTACAGGAAGGAAATCAGCCGGCTATCGGTAAACCTGTATTGCTTGGTATTACGAAAGCATCGCTTGAAACTGATTCATTCTTATCTGCGGCATCATTCCAGGAAACAACTCGTGTACTGACAGATGCTGCTATTAAAGGTAAACGGGATGAATTATTAGGTCTAAAAGAGAATGTCATAATAGGTAAACTGGTTCCGGCTGGTACTGGAATGCAGCGTTATCGCAAAATCGAACCGGCTGTAGATGAGCCAGAGGAAAACATCGAAGAGCCGGAAGAGACAGAAACGGTGCAATAGCCGTTTTCAAAAACAAGTGATCAAAAATCGGAAGCACTTAAAACAATAAAATTTAAGTTGACATTAAAAAACGAGAATGATAATATATTCAAGGTGCTTCCGATTATACTTGTTACTTTGGAGGATGTGCGATGTCTTATGAAAAAGTGACTCAAGTGAAATCGCGTTTATTAATCGGAACGAAACAAACGCTTAAAGCTATGAAAAATGGTGATGTAAGCGAAGTGTTTATTGCAGATGATGCCGACCAGCACATAATAGAAAAGATAGAACGTGCAGCAAATGAACTGAATGTGCCATGTGTACGCGTTGACTCGAAAAAGAAATTGGGCGCAGCATGCGGTATAGATGTTGGTGCATCCGCAGTAGCAGTAAAACAATAAATGGTTTTGGCGAAGTTATTTTCGCGAAAGCTTTGTTTTTTGCTAAAAATGAACCACCTGGTTATGTGGTATTACACAGTAACCAGAAAATGGGTGGTTTACTGATTTAACTGGATAAAAATAGGAAGGGAGGATAACTGCAATGCCTACAATTAATCAACTTGTACGTAAAGGTCGTGTAAACAAACCAAAAAAAGCTGACTCTCCTGCACTGAACAAAGGATACAACAGCTTTAAGAAAAGATTCACAGACCAGGACTCACCACAAAAACGTGGCGTATGTACTCGTGTTGGTACATTAACTCCAAAGAAACCGAACTCTGCACTTCGTAAATATGCACGTGTTCGTTTATCTAACAACATGGAGGTAACTGCATATATTCCTGGAATTGGTCACAATCTTCAGGAGCACAGTGTAGTATTAATCCGTGGTGGTCGTGTAAAAGACTTGCCAGGGGTGCGTTATCACATTGTACGTGGAGCTCTTGA
This sequence comes from Virgibacillus doumboii, assembly GCF_902806455.1. GTDB lineage: Bacteria > Bacillota > Bacilli > Bacillales > Amphibacillaceae > Lentibacillus > Lentibacillus doumboii. The sequence goes on from NZ_CADCWQ010000002.1 coordinate 254,429, forward strand.
CACTGCTGGTGTTGAAGGTCGTGCAAAAGGCCGCTCTAAATACGGCACAAAAAGACCTAAAAATAAAAAATAATGGGTTTATTATAATCATCAGGGAAAGGAGGGGGACATATGCCACGTAAAGGACCAGTACCTAAACGCGATGTCTTGCCAGATCCACTTTATAAATCAAAATTAGTAACTCGTTTAATTAACCAAATCATGGTTGACGGTAAGCGAGGCAAAGCACAAAAAATACTTTATAACGCATTTGAAATCGTTGCAGAGAGAAGCGGTCAGAATGCAATGGAAGTCTTTGAACAAGCAATGAAAAACGTGATGCCTGTACTTGAGGTTCGTGCACGTCGTGTCGGCGGCTCAAACTATCAGGTGCCGATGGAAGTTCGCCCTGAACGCCGTCAAGCATTAGGATTGCGTTATGTCGTTAATTACTCCCGTCTGCGCGGAGAAAAAACGATGGAAGAACGTCTTGCGAATGAAATTCTGGATGCTTCAAACAATACAGGGGCATCAGTTAAGAAGCGTGAAGAAATGCATAAAATGGCAGAAGCTAATAAAGCATTCGCACACTATCGCTGGTAAAAAAACAAATAAAGCATTTAACAGGAAGGAGAAGAATACATGGCTAGAGAGTTCTCCTTGGAAAAGACGCGTAATATTGGTATTATGGCTCATATCGACGCAGGTAAAACCACTACTACTGAGCGTATTCTTTTCTACACAGGACGTATTCATAAAATTGGTGAAACTCACGAAGGTGCATCTCAGATGGACTGGATGGAGCAGGAACAAGAACGCGGAATTACCATTACATCCGCTGCGACTACTGCTCAATGGAAAAATCATCGTATAAACATCATTGATACACCTGGGCACGTGGACTTCACAGTTGAAGTTGAACGTTCATTGCGTGTATTGGATGGTGCGGTAACAGTACTTGATGCACAATCAGGTGTTGAACCACAAACAGAAACCGTATGGCGTCAAGCTACAACATACGGTGTGCCAAGAATTGTATTCATTAACAAAATGGATAAAGTCGGCGCAGACTTCCTTTATTCAACAAACACACTGAAAGAACGTCTGGGTGCCAACGCGCATGCTGTACAGCTGCCAATCGGTGCTGAAGATAATTTTGAAGGTATTATTGATCTTATAACAATGAAAGCCTTCTATTACGAAGATGATTTGGGCACTCGTGCTGAAGCTCGTGAAATTCCGGAAGAATATAAGGAAAAAGCAGAGGAATTGCGCGCAAGCCTGCTTGAAGCAGTGGCTGAACTGGATGAAGACTTGATGATGAAGTATCTCGAAGGAGAGGAAATCTCTGAAGAGGAACTGAAACAAGCGATTCGTACAGCGACATTGAATGTTGAGTTCTATCCGGTATTTGGTGGATCAGCATTCAAAAACAAAGGTGTACAATTAGTTCTCGATGGCGTTATTGACTATCTTCCTGCACCGACAGACGTACCTCCAATCGAAGGTATTGTTCCTGTGTCAGAGGATGAAACAACCCGTCCGGCAGACGATAAAGCACCTTTTTCAGCTCTTGCCTTTAAAGTTATGACCGACCCATACGTTGGGAAGTTAACTTTCTTCCGCGTATACTCAGGAACTTTGGATTCAGGTTCATATGTAAAAAACTCTGTAAAAGACAAACGTGAGCGTGTTGGCCGTATCCTGCAGATGCACGCTAACTCCCGTGAAGAAATCAAAACCGTTTATTCCGGTGAAATCGCGGCTGCAGTCGGTTTGAAAGATACTTCTACAGGGGACACACTATGTGACGAGAAAGATCTGGTCATTCTGGAATCCATGGACTTCCCAGACCCGGTTATTTCTGTTGCAATTGAACCTAAAACGAAAGCCGATCAGGATAAAATGGCTATTGCCTTAGGTAAACTTGCCGAGGAAGATCCAACGTTCAAAACCGAAACAAATGTGGAAACTGGTCAAACGATTATTTCAGGTATGGGAGAGCTGCACCTGGATGTTATTGTTAACCGTTTAAAAGCTGAATTTAAAGTTGAAGCAAATGTTGGTGCTCCTCAGGTTGCATACCGTGAAACGTTCCGTGCCTCCGCTGAGGTGGAAGGTAAATTTATAAAGCAGTCTGGTGGACGCGGACAGTACGGTCATGCTTGGGTTAAATTTGAACCAAATGAAGAAGGTGCAGGCTTTGAATTTGTAAACAAAATCACTGGTGGTGTCATTCCGCGTGAATATATCCCATCTGTTGAAGCTGGAATTGTAGAATCAGCGGAAAACGGCGTATTAGCCGGTTACCCACTAATTGATTTCAAAGCCACTGTTTATGATGGAAGTTACCATGATGTAGACTCAAACGAGATGGCATTTAAAATTGCAGGATCCATGGCATTGAAAGCTGCCAAAGATAAATGTCAGGCAGTACTGCTTGAGCCAATGGAACGGGTGGAAATTGTTGTTCCGGAAGAATATATGGGTGACATCATGGGAGATGTAACATCACGAAGAGGCCGTGTGGAAGGTATGGAAGCACGTGGCCCTGCACAGGTCATTAAAGCGTTTGTTCCACTTTCGGAAATGTTTGGTTATGCGACAGTGTTGCGTTCAAACACGCAGGGACGTGGACAGTACACCATGCATTTTGACCACTATGAAGAAGTACCGAAGAGCATTGCAGAAGAAATTATTAAGAAAAATGCAGGAGAATAATTGATTTTTTCCTGAATCTAAAGTATAACTTTTATTGAAGGCTTAGGAATAGCTTTAAGCTGCTATTCCTCGGCTGCAAATAAATTAATAAATTCTTTTACTTATTTAAAGGAGGAACTATAAATGGCTAAAGAAAAGTTCGATCGCTCAAAAAGTCACGTGAATATTGGAACAATTGGACACGTTGACCATGGTAAAACTACATTGACTGCTGCAATCACTACTACATTGCACAAACAATCTGGTAAAGGTACTGCAATGGCATATGACCAAATTGACGGTGCTCCAGAAGAAAAAGAACGTGGAATTACAATCGCAACTTCTCACGTTGAGTATGAAACGGACACTCGTCACTATGCTCACGTTGACTGCCCAGGACACGCAGACTATGTTAAAAACATGATCACTGGTGCAGCACAAATGGACGGAGCTATCCTTGTAGTATCTGCTGCAGATGGTCCAATGCCACAAACTCGTGAACACATTCTGTTGTCTCGTAACGTTGGGGTACCTGCTATCGTAGTATTCCTTAACAAAACAGATATGGTAGACGATGAAGAGCTGCTTGAATTGGTAGAAATGGAAGTTCGTGATCTGTTAACAGAATACGAATTCCCTGGTGATGATGTACCAGTAATCAAAGGTTCTGCACTAAAAGCTCTTGAGGGCGATGCAGACTATGAAGAAAAAATCTATGAATTAATGGCAGCTGTTGATGAGTACATTCCAACTCCAGAACGTGACCATGACAAGCCATTCATGATGCCTGTTGAGGACGTATTCTCAATCACTGGTCGTGGTACTGTTGCAACAGGCCGTGTTGAGCGCGGTACAATTAAAGTTGGTGACGAAGTTGAGGTTATCGGTCTAGCTGAAGATTCTTCTAAAACTACTGTAACTGGTGTTGAAATGTTCCGTAAGCTTCTTGACTATGCTGAAGCCGGCGACAACATTGGTGCACTTCTTCGTGGGGTATCCCGTGAAGATATTAACCGTGGTCAAGTATTGGCTAAACCAGGGTCAATTACACCACACACAAACTTCAAAGCAGAAGTTTATGTATTGTCTAAAGAAGAAGGTGGACGTCATACTCCATTCTTTGCTAACTATCGTCCACAATTCTACTTCCGTACTACAGACGTAACTGGCGTTATTACACTTCCTGAAGGTGTGGAAATGGTAATGCCTGGCGACAACATCGAAATGGAAGTTGAGTTAATCTCACCAATCGCTATTGAAGACGGTACACGCTTCTCTATCCGTGAAGGTGGACGTACTGTTGGATCAGGCGTAGTTTCAAAAATCAATAAGTAATATTTTTGATACTAAACAGGCAGCGTGACGACGCTGCCTGTTTTTTTGGTGTTTGGGCAGGAGAGTGCTGCTTTTCGGAAGGGTTTTTGCACGAAACCCACTCTCAGCCCGAGAACGGGTGCCAGTCACTTACCATCACTCTCACTCGGAGATAGAGCAAAACCATTTTGTAGAGAGTGCCACTTGCTTGGGCAGGGTTTTTGTACGTAAACCACTCTCAGTCCGGGAACGGGTGCCAGTCACTTACCATCACTACTCGCCCGGAGATAGAGCAAAACTTTTTATTAAGGCACGTATAGAATGGGAGACTATGGTAAGTGACTGGCACCCAAAACCCCTGCGTCTACACAAATGCGGAGAAGAACCGGCCCAAAACCCCTGCGTCTACACAAATACGGTGGAGAAACAGCACCCACCCCGTGCATCTAAACAAATACAGTAGAAGAACCGGCACCCAGACCCAAATTTTTTCAAAAAAATTGCCTCCATCCCTTGCAATCAGTACAACTAGTTAGTATAATACATAGATGTGCAATCTAATAGTTAATTACTAAAAAAGGTTGCATTGACCACGTTTTTTCATTATAATATGAATGTTGGTCACAAAAAGGCGATGAAGTGAAAGGTTGTTGGCACACCCGGCCCCTTTGCCATGGCGGATGTCCAAGAAATTTTCACGGAGAATGTCTATTATGATATGGGCGAAAAGGAGGGAAAATAATGGCAAAAGAAAAGATTAGAATCCGATTAAAAGCGTATGATCACCGCATTTTAGATCAGTCGGCTGAAAAGATTGTAGAGACAGCGAAACGTTCTGGTGCAAGTGTATCCGGACCGATTCCGTTGCCTACAGAAAAGTCTGTTTATACTGTATTGCGCGCTGTGCACAAGTATAAAGATGCTCGTGAACAGTTCGAAATGCGTACTCATAAACGTTTAATCGACATTGTTAATCCAACACCACAAACAGTTGATTCGTTAATGCGACTTGACTTGCCATCCGGTGTGGATATCGAAATCAAATTATAAACTATCGAATTATTATAGGAGGTGTAACGGATGACGAAAGGAATCTTAGGTCGTAAAATCGGCATGACTCAGCTTTTTTCTGAAGACGGAGAATTAGTACCGGTAACAGTAGTTCAGGCTGAGCCAAACGTAGTATTACAGAAAAAGACATTAGAAAATGATGGCTATGAAGCACTACAAATCGGTTTTGCAGATGAAAAGGAATCACGTACAAATAAAGCGGAAAAAGGTCATGCTGATAAAGCAAACACAGCCCCTAAGCGCTACGTTCGTGAAATCCGTAACGCAAATCTTGATGAATATGAAGCAGGTCAAGAAGTGGGCGTTGATGTTTTTCAGGCTGGCGATATGGTAGATGCTACCGGAACTTCAAAAGGGAAAGGATTCCAGGGAGCGATCAAGCGTCACAATCAACAACGCGGTCCAAAAACCCATGGTTCACACTTTCACAGAAGTGCTGGTGCAATGGCTATGGCAGCTGACCCAGCGCGCGTATTTAAAGGCAAGAAACTTCCAGGACAAATGGGTGGCAAGCAAATTACAATCCAGAACCTTGAAGTAGTTAAAGTAGATGCTGAGCGCAATCTGCTGCTAATCAAAGGGAACATTCCTGGCGCAAAGAAATCTTATGTAAAAATTGAGAGTGCTTTAAAGGATAATTAATCATAGACACGAAGGGAGGATATGTCATGCCTAAAGTAGCACTATTAAAACAAGACGGATCAAAAGCCGGCGATATCGAATTAAACGATTCCGTTTTCGGTATTGAACCGAACACACATGTATTAAATGAAGCGGTAATCATGCAGCGTGCATCACTTAGACAAGGCACACATGCTGTGAAAAACCGCGCAGAAGTACGTGGCGGCGGCGCTAAACCATGGCGTCAAAAAGGAACAGGCCGTGCACGTCAAGGTTCCATTCGTTCACCACAATGGGTAGGCGGGGGAACTGTATTTGGCCCGACACCACGCAGTTACAGTTATAAATTGCCGAAAAAAGTTCGTCGTCTGGCACTTAAATCAGCACTATCTTCTAAAGCAAAAGAAGAAAACCTGGTTGTTTTGGACAGCATTTCAATCGATGCTCCAAAGACAAAAGAAGTAGTGAGAATGCTGGATGCACTTGAACTGGATGCAAAAGTATTGATCGTTACAGCTGATAAAAACGAAACAGTAATTCGTTCAGCAAACAATCTTCAACATGTAAATGTACTTACAGTTGAAGAGGTAAACGTACTTGACTTGCTTACGCATGACAAGCTGATCATTACAAAAGATGCAGCTGAAAAAGCAGGGGAGGTGCTTGCATAATGAAAGATCCACGTGATATTATTAAGCGCCCTGTCATTACAGAGAATTCTGCTGACTTAATGGGAGAAAAGAAATACACGTTTGAAGTGAACCCAAAAGCAAATAAAACAGAGATTAAAGATGCTGTTGAACTGGTTTTCGGAGTTAAAGTCAACCGAGTAAACACGATGAATCTTAAAGGTAAATTCAAGCGAATGGGCCGTTACGGCGGATACCGCCCAGATCGCAAAAAAGCTATCGTACAGCTTTCTGAAGACAGTAAAGACCTGGACTTCTTTGAAGGCTAAGAACAGGAATCAGTGAAGGAGGGAAAACAAGATGGCGATTAAAAAATTCAGACCAACATCAAATGGTAGACGTAACATGTCTACATCTGACTTTGCAGAGATCACTACAGATACTCCTGAAAAATCCCTGTTAAGTCCAATATACAAACGCGGCGGTCGTAATAACCAAGGTAAATTAACTGTTCGTCATCAAGGCGGCGGTCACAAGCGTCAATACCGTGTTATCGACTTTAAGCGCGATAAAGATGGAATACCTGGACGCGTTGCTACAGTTGAGTATGATCCGAACCGCTCAGCTAATATTGCATTAGTAAATTATGCTGATGGTGAAAAGCGTTATATTTTAGCACCAAAAGGCATCAAAGTAGGACAAAAAATCGAATCTGGTGAAGGTGCAGATATCAAGTTGGGTAATGCACTTCAGCTTAAAGATATCCCAGTAGGTACAATCATTCATAATGTTGAATTGAAACCGGGACGCGGTGGACAACTGGCACGTTCAGCTGGTGCAGAAGCACAAATTCTTGGCCGCGAAGACAAATATTCACTAGTACGTTTAGCGTCAGGTGAAGTACGTTTGGTATTATCAACATGCCGTGCAACAGTAGGTCAGGTTGGAAATATCGAGCATGAGCTTATCCGTGTAGGTAAAGCAGGACGCACGCGTTGGTTAGGCAAGCGCCCAACTGTTCGTGGTTCTGTAATGAACCCATTCGATCACCCGCATGGTGGTGGTGAAGGACGTGCGCCAATCGGTCGTAAATCACCATTGTCACCTTGGGGTAAACCAACAATTGGTTACAAGACTCGTCAGCGTAACAAACCTACAGATAAATTTATCGTTCGTAAGCGTAAAAAATAAACGGATAAGACGACGGGCGACACAATCCGTCGTTCAATTGCGAAAGGAGGTTTATCCATGGGTCGTAGCTTAAAAAAGGGACCTTTTGCAGATGACCATCTAATGAAAAAAATTGAAAGTCTAAATGAAACCGATAAAAAGCAAGTTGTTAAAACTTGGTCTCGTCGTTCAACGATTTTCCCTACTTTTGTTGGTCATACAATTGCTGTATATGATGGACGTAAACACGTACCTGTATATGTAACAGAAGATATGGTCGGACATAAATTAGGAGAATTCGCGCCAAGCCGTACGTTTAAAGGGCATTCTGGCGATGATAAGAAAACAAAACGCTAATGAGAGGAGGCACTCCACATGCAAGCTAAAGCCGTTGCGAAATCTGTTCGTATTGCTCCTCGTAAAGTTCGTTTAGTAATAGATTTGATTCGAGGAAAAGAAGTTGGTGAAGCAGTAGCTATTCTACGCCATACACAACGTGGTGCTTCTCCAGTTGTAGAAAAGGTTTTAAATTCTGCAGTTGCAAATGCTGAACACAACTATGAAATGGAACCAGATAACCTGGTGATTTCCGAAGTATTTGTTAATGAAGGTGCTACATTGAAACGTTTCCGTCCACGTGCACAAGGACGCGCAAGTAAGATCAATAAACGCACAAGCCACATCACAGTGGTTGTAACCGAAAAGAAGGAGGGATAGTCAGTGGGTCAAAAAGTAAATCCAAAAGGTCTTCGCGTTGGCATCATTCGTGACTGGGAGTCAAAATGGTATGCTGGCAAAGACTATGCAGACTTACTACATGAAGATATTAAGATTAGAGAATATCTTGAAAATCGCTTGCGTATTGCTGCTGTTTCTTCTATCGACATCGAACGCGCAGCAAACCGTGTAAATATCACTATTCATACTGGTAAGCCAGGTATGGTAATTGGTAAAGGCGGTTCTGAAGTAGAAGCATTACGTAAATCATTAAACAGCCTGACTGGCAAACGTGTTCACATTAATATCGTTGAAATCAAAAAAGTTGATCTTAACGCAACATTGGTGGCTGAAAACATTGCCCGTCAATTGGAAAACCGTATTTCATTCCGTCGTGCACAAAAGCAGTCAATTCAACGTGCTATGCGCGGAGGAGCAAAAGGAATTAAAACACAAGTATCCGGACGTCTTGGTGGCGCAGACATCGCACGTGCGGAACATTACAGCGAAGGAACAGTACCACTGCACACATTGCGTGCCGATATTGACTATGGCACAGCAGAAGCTGACACAACTTATGGTAAACTAGGTGTTAAAGTGTGGATCTATCGTGGAGAAGTCCTTCCAACTAAAACTGATAAATAAGGAAGGGGGAAATGCATTATGTTAATGCCTAAACGTGTAAAATTTCGTAGACAACACCGTGGTAAAATGAAAGGTCGTGCTAAAGGCGGAACTACAGTTGCTTTTGGTGAATATGGCCTGCAGGCAGTTGATGCTTCCTGGATTACAAGTCGTCAAATTGAGGCCGCTCGTATTGCAATGACTCGTTACATGAAACGTGGCGGTAAAGTTTGGATTAAGATTTTTCCTGACAAACCATATACTGCAAAACCCCTTGAGGTTCGTATGGGTTCCGGTAAAGGTGCTCCAGAAGGATGGGTAGCAGTAGTGAAACCAGGTAAAATTATGTTTGAAATTGCTGGTGTGCCAGAGGAAGTAGCGCGTGAAGCATTGCGTCTTGCTTCTCATAAACTGCCGATAAAAACTAAATTTGTAAAACGTGAAGAAATTGGTGGTGAAATCAATGAAGGCTAATGAAATCAGAGAATTAACCACTGCCGAAATTGAACAAAAAGTTAAATCGTTAAAAGAAGAACTATTTAATTTGCGCTTTCAGCTGGCAACAGGCCAATTGGAAAACACGGCACGTATCCGTGAAGTTAAAAAGTCTATTGCTCGTATGAAAACTGTTGTACGTCAACGTGAACTAAGCCTAAATAACTGAAACCAGAGAGGAGGTTCGCCTCGAAATGAGTGAGCGTAATAATCGTAAAGTATACACTGGTCGTGTCGTATCAGACAAAATGGATAAAACAATTACTGTTTTGGTCGAAACGTATAAGTTTCATACGTTATACGGTAAGCGTGTAAAGTACTCTAAAAAATTCAAAACACATGATGAAAACAACCAGGCTAAAAATGGCGATGTTGTTCGTATCATGGAAACTCGTCCGCTATCAGCTACAAAACGTTTCCGTCTAGTCGAAATCGTTGAAGAAGCGGTAATAATATAATTAAAGTTCGCTCGGAAGGTATCCGAAGGGAGGTCTCAAGGGTATGATTCAACAAGAAACTCGTTTAAAAGTTGCAGATAACTCTGGTGCTCGTGAAGTATTAGCCGTTAAAGTATTAGGCGGATCCGGACGTAAAACAGCTAACATTGGTGATGTAATTGTCTGTACGGTAAAACATGCAACACCAGGTGGCGTTGTTAAAAAAGGTGAAGTTGTTAAAGCAGTCATCGTACGTTCGAAGAGTGGTGTGCGCCGTAAAGACGGATCGTATATTCGTTTTGATGAAAATGCTGCCGTAATCATCCGTGATGACAAGGGTCCAAGAGGTACTCGTATATTTGGACCGGTTGCACGTGAATTGCGCGATGCAAAATTCATGAAAATCGTATCTCTAGCACCAGAAGTTTTATAAAGCTAAAATGATAAGCCTTGTCAAGGAGGTGCGTAAAGCATGCATGTAAAAAAAGGTGATAAAGTTAAAGTAATTTCCGGTAAAGACCGTGGTAAACAAGGCACTGTTTTAGAAGCGTATCCGAAAAAAGAACGTGTCCTGATTGAAGGAATAAACATGATTAAAAAGCACGCAAAACCTTCACAAGACAATCCACAAGGTGGAATTCTTAATCAGGAAGCACCAATTCATGTTTCTAACGTAATGCCTATAGATCCAAAATCCGGTGAACCAACTCGTGTTGGGTATGAAGAGCAGAGCGGAAAAAAAGTCCGTATCGCTAAAAAATCCGGTGAAGCATTAGATAAATAGTCCGCAGGCGAAAGGAGGGCTCTCGTGATGAATGAATTAAAACAAAAATATCAGGATGACGTACTGCCATCTTTGATGAATAAATTTGATTATGAATCAGTTATGCAAGTACCATCTGTTGAAAAAATTGTAATTAACATGGGTGTTGGTGACGCAGTTCAAAACTCAAAAGCATTGGACAATGCAGTCGAGGAACTTTCACTCATCTCCGGGCAAAAACCAGTGGTTACTCGTGCTAAAAAATCAATTGCTGGATTCCGTTTGCGTGAAGGAATGCCTATCGGTGCAAAAGTAACACTTCGTGGTGATCGTATGTTTGAATTCCTTCAAAAGCTTATTGCGGTATCACTTCCACGTGTTCGTGACTTCCGTGGTATTTCCAAGAAAGCATTTGATGGCCGAGGCAACTATACGTTAGGTGTTAAAGAACAGCTGATTTTCCCGGAAATTAACTATGATAAAGTAAGTAAAGTGCGTGGTATGGATATTGTTATCGTAACAAGCTCCAATACTGATGAAGAAGCTCGTGAACTTTTAGCTCAGCTTGGCATGCCTTTCCAAAAGTAAGCACTGAGAGGATTTAGTAAGGGCTAATACAAGGAGGGAAAATTGTGGCTAAAAAATCAATGATTGCGAAACAAAAACGTCCACAAAAATTCAAAGTACGTGAATATACACGTTGTGAGCGCTGTGGCCGTCCACATTCTGTAATTCGTAAATTTAAACTTTGCCGTATTTGTTTCCGCGAACTTGCCTATAAAGGTCAAATTCCTGGTGTCAAAAAAGCAAGCTGGTAAACCCCGATTCGGGAAGGAGGTAATGTAGTAATGGTTATGACTGATCCAATCGCAGATATGCTAACTCGTATTCGTAATGCTAACATGGTGCGCCATGAAAAATTGGAGCTCCCGGCTTCCAAGATGAAAAAAGAGATCGCCGACATCCTTAAACGTGAAGGTTTTGTACGTGATTATGAATTCATTGAAGACAACAAGCAAGGTGTTCTGCGTATTTTCCTTAAGTACGGTGCAAATAGCGAACGAGTAATTACAGGTATCAAACGTATTAGTAAACCAGGTTTGCGTGTTTATGCAAAAGCTGATGAAGTACCTCGTGTACTAAACGGTTTAGGTATAGCAATCGTTTCTACATCAAACGGTGTACTGTCTGATAAAGAAGCACGTACACAAGCTGTTGGTGGCGAAGTACTGGCATATGTTTGGTAATTTATACTTTTTAGACAGGAGGTGCATGGGATGTCTCGTATAGGACTTAAACCACTAAATATTCCTGAAGGTGTCGAAGTAAAACTTGACGGCAATACCGTTACAGTTAAAGGCCCAAAAGGTGAACTGACAAGAGATTATCATGCGGACATGAAAGTTATTATAGAAGATAATGTTTTAACTGTTGAACGTCCAACTGACCATAAAGAACATCGTGCATTACATGGTACAACGCGCAGTCTGATCGCTAACATGGTTCAGGGAGTTCACAATGGTTTTGAAAAGAACCTGGAAATCAACGGTGTTGGTTACCGTGCTCAAAAACAAGGTGACAAAGTTGTGATTAACGCAGGTTATTCACATCCGGTTGAACTTGATCCAATTGAAGGTATCGAGATTGATGTTCCTAAAAACACGCAAGTGGTCGTAAAGGGTATCGATAAAGAATTGGTAGGTGCTGTTGCTGCAAACATTAGAGCAATCAGACCACCAGAGCCCTATAAAGGAAAAGGTATTCGCTATGAAGGTGAATATGTACGTCGTAAAGAAGGTAAAACTGCTAAGTAAGGTTAGTTAGGGAGCAGAAAGGAGTGACCTAGATGATCACAAAGCCTGACAAAAACGCTGTACGCAAAAAAAGACATGCGCGTGTTCGCAAAAACCTATTCGGAACAGAGGAACGCCCGCGTCTGAATGTGTACCGTTCAAATAAACACATTTATGTACAATTAATTGATGATATTTCCGGTGCTACTGTAGCAAGCGCTTCTACGAAAGATAACGAAATGAAAGTTGAAGCTACCGGTAATGTGGACGCAGCTAAACAAGTCGGAGAATTGATTGCAAAACGTGCCCAGGATAAAGGTTATAAATCGGTTGTGTTCGATCGCGGAGGCTACCTTTATCATGGACGTGTGAAAGCATTAGCTGACGCAGCCCGCGAGGCAGGTCTTGAATTTTAATCAACAGATAAAGGAGGGACATAGATGCATACAAGCATTGATCCGAACAAATTAGATCTTGAAGAACGCGTTGTTACGATCAACCGTGTTGCAAAAGTAGTTAAGGGTGGACGTAATTTCCGCTTTGCTGCACTGGTTGTTGTTGGAGACAAAAACGGTCATGTAGGCTTTGGAACAGGTAAATCTAAAGAGGTTCCAGAAGCAATCAAAAAAGCAGTTGACGATGCGAAGAAAAACCTGATTACAGTACCTATCGTTGGAACAACTATTCCACACGAAATTAACGGCAGATTTGGTTCAGGTAACGTATTGATGAAACCAGCTGCAGAAGGTACAGGAGTTATTTCCGGCGGTCCAGTTCGTGCTATACTGGAACTTGCAGGTGTCGGCGATATTTTAACGAAATCACTTGGTGCCAATACACCAATCAACATGATTCGTGCAACGTTAAATGGTTTAACTAATCTGAAGACGGCAGAAGACGTAGCTAAACTACGCGGAAAGTCTGTAGAAGAACTGTTAGGATAGGAGGGAAATACTATGTCTAAAAAGTTAGAAATCACCCTCACGCGCAGTGTTATTGGTCGGACAGAAGCACAACGTCAAACTGTTCAAACACTAGGTCTAAAAAAAATTCAGGCAACCGTAGTTCGAGAAGATACACCAGCTGTTCGCGGTTTGGTTAATAAAGTGTCCCATCTCGTAACGGTTAAAGAAGTATAACTAAACATTAGCGTAAAGAGGAGGTGCTCGCATGAAACTTCATGAATTGAAGGCATCAGAAGGATCACGTAAAAAACGCAATCGCGTCGGTCGCGGAATGTCATCTGGTAACGGAAAAACTTCCGGCAGAGGACATAAAGGACAAAAGGCACGTTCAGGCGGAAATACCCGTCCGGGCTTTGAAGGTGGCCAAATGCCATTGTTCCAACGCCTGCCTAAGCGTGGATTTACAAACATTCATCGCAAGGAATTTGCAATTGTAAACCTGGATGCTTTAAATCGTTTTGAAGAAGGCACAGAAATTACACCTGAGCTATTACTTGAAGAAGGTGTCGTCAGCAAACCGAAATCCGGCATTAAAGTGCTCGGAAAAGGCAATGTCGAAAAAAATCTTACTGTAAAAGCTCATAAGTTCTCTGCTTCAGCGAAAGAAGCTATCGAAGCAGCGGGCGGTAAAACAGAGGTGATTTAATGTTCCGTACGATCTCCAATTTAATGCGCGTAGGTGATATCAGACGGAAAATTATATTTACATTATTAATGTTAATCATATTCCGTCTTGGTACATTTATTCCAGTTCCATTTACAAACAGCGAAGCAATTGACTGGATGAACCAGCAAAATGTCTTCGGATTCTTAAACACATTTGGTGGTGGGGCATTGAAAAACTTCTCCATTTTTGCAATGGGGATTATGCCTTACATTACTGCAGCGATTATTATGCAATTACTGCAAATGGATGTTGTACCAAAATTCACGGAATGGAAAAAGCAAGGGGAAATGGGCCGTAAAAAGATTGCACAGGTAACAAGGTACGGAACAGTTGCTCTTGCATTTATCCAGGCGATCGCAATGTCAATTGGTTTTAATACAATGGCTGGTGGCGCGTTAATCGCCGATCCAAGCATATTAAAGTTTGTTGTCATTGCACTCGTACTGACAAGTGGAACAACATTTTTGATGTGGCTGGGTGAACAAATCACAGCAAACGGTGTTGGAAACGGTATTTCCATTCTGATTTTCGCTGGTATCGTCGCAGCGGTTCCAAATGGAGTGAATCAATTATACAGCCAGTATTTCGTAAATCCTGGTGATGATCTGTTTATCAACATTGTAATTGTTGCATTAATTGCATTGGTGGTAGTTGCCGTTACAGTTGGTGTTATCTTTATCCAGCAGGCACTGCGTAAAATACCAATTCAATATGCTAAAAAACTTGTCAATCGTTCTCCAGTTGGTGGACACTCGACACATTTACCATTAAAAGTAAATGCTGCCGGAGTTATCCCGGTAATTTTTGCGATAGCATTTATTATCGCACCAAGAACGGTTGCGGGATTATTTGAAGGTAATGAGATTGCTGCAACAGTCGAAAATATTTTTGACTATACCCAGCCAATCGGGATGGTTATATATGTAGCATTAATCATTGCGTTCACGTACTTCTATACATTTGTTCAGGTGAACCCGGAACAGATGACTGAGAACTTGCAAAAACAAGGCGGATATATTCCAGGTATACGTCCTGGTAAAAATACAGAAACCTATCTTACACGCGTTATGTACCGGCTAACATTTGTAGGGTCAATCTTTCTGGCAGCTGTTTCTGTTCTGCCTATTGTATTAGGCGGTCTTGCAAATCTGCCTCAAGCAGTACAAATCGGCGGCACAAGCTTACTAATCGTTGTAGGTGTAGCACTGCAAACAATGAAACAACTGGAAAGTCAGCTGGTGAAGCGACACTACAAAGGATTTATCAAGTAAAAAGATGCTGCTAATGAGAGCGAGGGGAAATTAGTGAATTTAATCTTAATGGGTCTGCCTGGTGCAGGAAAAGGTACACAGGCGGAAAAAATAAATGAACAATATAACATCCCTCATATTTCAACAGGAGATATGTTCCGTTTGGCAATAAAAGAAGGAACTGAACTTGGTAAGAAGGCTAAAGCATACATGGATCAGGGAGAACTTGTTCCGGATGAGGTAACAATTGGAATTGTAAAAGAACGCTTAAGTAAAGATGATTGTAAAGATGGATTTCTCTTGGATGGATTTCCAAGAACGATTGCACAGGCAGAAGCTTTACAATCGCTGTTAAGCGAAATGAATGAATCAATTGACTTTTGTCTGCATGTAGATGTACCCGAAGAAAAATTAGTGGAGCGTCTGACGGGCCGTAGAGTTTGTCCTGAATGCGGAGCAACCTATCATGTCATGTATAACCCGCCTGAAAAAGATGGGGTATGTGACAGGGATGGCTCTGAGTTAATACAACGTGAAGATGATCAAGCGGATACGGTGAGAAACCGTTTGGATGTCAATATTAAACAAACAAAACCGCTATTGGAATTTTATCAGGAAAAAGGGTATCTTGTTACAGTTGACGGTGATCAGGAAATTGATCAGGTCTTTCAGGATATTCAAGCAAAGATTGAAAAATAAGCAGGTTGACTGTGTAACCAGCAAGAGATAGATGCTTTTTCTTTTGGTTAAAGCTATAATGAAAGTCGTAGCAACTGTGATTAATACGTTTATTACTTGATATAAAAGTGACACAGAATGATAATGGAAAATGTGTTATTGCTTTATGAGAGGCAATTAAAAATAAGCCTAAGTGAAGGTGATCGTTGTTGACGGAAGCTGATTCGGTTCCACGAATAGGTCAAGTTGTTCGTATTATGCAAGGGCGTGAAGCAGGACAATACGCAGTGGTACTAAATTTGGTAGATGATCGATATGTCTTGTTGGCAGATGGAGAAAAAAGAAAATATGATCGACCAAAGAAAAAGAATTTACATCATATTGAAGTAATGGATTATATTTCTCCGGAAGTCCAAAACAGCCTTCTAGAAACTGGTCGTGTCACAAATGGTAAATTACGGTTTGCCATAACTAAATTTGTCAATGAGGTTGTGACTGATTTGAAGAAGGGAGATCAACACGATGGCGAAAGACGATGTAATTGAAGTGGAAGGTACCGTTACGGAAACATTGCCAAATGCTATGTTTAATGTAGAGCTTGAAAATGGCCATACCGTTTTGGCACATGTATCAGGTAAAATCCGTATGCATTTCATCCGTATTTTACCGGGAGATAAAGTAACGGTTGAACTTTCTCCGTATGATTTAACCAGAGGACGAATTACGTACCGTTATAAATAGACGAGAGCTCCGATATAAAAGGAGGTAAAGATGATGAAAGTAAGAGCATCTGTAAAACCAATTTGCGAAAAATGCAAAGTAATTAAACGCAAAGGCAAAGTAATGGTGATTTGCGAAAACCCGAAACACAAGCAAAAACAAGGTTAATAAATAAGGAGGTGCGCATAAACTATGGCACGTATTGCAGGTATAGATATTCCGCGTGACAAACGTGTAGTTATTTCACTGACTTATATTTATGGAGTTGGTAAAACCACTGCACAAAATATCCTTAAAGAAGCAGGCGTTTCAGAAAATACTCGTGTACGCGACCTGACAGAAGATGAACTGTCAAATATCCGTAAAGCAATCAACGATTACACTGTTGAAGGTGACCTTCGCCGCGAAACATCATTAAACATTAAACGTTTGATTGAGATTGGATCGTACAGAGGAATCAGACACCGTCGTGGTTTACCGGTTCGTGGTCAAAAAACGAAAAACAACTCACGTACTCGTAAAGGTCCACGTCGTACAATCGCTAACAAGAAAAAGTAACGTGAAGGAGGGTAAGATTAATGGCTCGCAAAACAAATACGCGTAAGCGTCGTGTGAAAAAGAATATTGATACTGGTGTAGCACATATCCGTTCTACGTTTAATAACACAATTGTTACAATTACGGATGTTCAAGGTAATTCGATTGGCTGGAGTTCTTCAGGAGCACTGGGTTTCAAAGGATCCCGTAAGTCAACACCTTTTGCTGCACAGATGGCTGCTGAGACTGCAGCAAAAACTGCAGTGGAAAATGGCATGAAAACATTAGAGGTAACTGTAAAAGGCCCTGGTGCTGGCCGTGAAGCAGCAATTCGTTCACTGCAAGCAGCTGGACTGGAAGTTACAGCAATCCGTGACGTGACACCAGTTCCTCATAATGGTTGCCGCCCGCCAAAACGTCGTCGTGTATAATTGTACTGTATAGAATTTGTCACCCTGTCTATAATGGGTTATGATAGCTAAAAGTGTGAAGTAAAAGGGATTTTCCTTTTTGAGAAGACTTTACTATACAACATGACAGTGACTGATAAGTACGAATAAAAGATAATAGTGCAGAAGAACATTTGCCTATTTGGGGAATTTCGGTTAGACAGGATCGTCTAACCGGGGTTTCGACGTTTTAGAGGAGGGTTTTGTGGAATGATCGAAATTGAAAAACCAAGAATAGAAACGGTAGAGATCAGCGATGATGCTACATTTGGAAAATTCGTCGTCGAACCGCTTGAGCGTGGATATGGTACTACTCTAGGAAACTCCTTGCGTCGTATCCTAGTATCCTCACTTCCGGGTGCTGCTGTTACATCAGTTCAAATTGATGGACCACCACATGAATTTTCAACTGTCGAAGGTGTTGCTGAAGATGTCACAACAATCATTTTGAACTTGAAAAAGCTTGCTCTAAAAATTTACTCTGATGAGGAGAAGACTTTAGAGATTGATGTACAGAGTGAAGGAAAAGTTACGGCTGCAGACCTGACATATGACAGTGACGTAGAGGTATTAAATCCTGATCTGCATATTGCTACTATTAACAGTAAAGGTAGTCTGCATATGAAGATTACGGCTGAACGCGGTCGGGGTTATCGTCCAGCTGATGCGAATAACCATGATGACAGACCGATTGGAGTAATTCCGATTGATTCTATCTTTACACCAGTATCACGTGTAACGTATCAAGTTGAAAACACCCGTGTGGGGCAAATCACAAACTACGATAAATTAACATTGGACGTATGGACAGATGGAAGCATTCGTCCTGAAGAAGCTGTTTCTTTAGGTGCAAAAGTCTTTAACGAACATCTGAATATATTTGTAGGTCTAACAGACGAAGCACAAAAGGCAGAAATTATGGTTGAAAAAGAAGAAGACCAAAAAGAAAAAGTTATGGAAATGACAATTGAAGAACTTGATTTATCTGTCAGATCCTATAACTGCTTGAAACGTGCTGGTATTAATACAGTCCAGGAGCTTTCAAATAAATCTGAAGAAGATATGATGAAAGTACGTAACCTGGGCCGCAAATCACTTGAAGAAGTTAAAGTGAAACTGGAAGACTTAGGCTTAGGCTTACGTGATGACGACTAATATTTTAGAACACCTTTAGAATACAACAAAAGCGGAGGCGTCCGTTTAAAGGGAGGGATAGTCCATGGCTAGAAAATTCGGCCGTACAACAGACACGCGTATGGCGCTGCTTCGCAATCTTGCTACTGATTTAATTATTCATGAACGGATAGAAACAACAGAAGCAAAAGCGAAAGAACTGAAATCAATAGTAGAAAAAATGATTACACTGGGA
Source organism: Virgibacillus doumboii (assembly GCF_902806455.1). Lineage (GTDB taxonomy): Bacteria > Bacillota > Bacilli > Bacillales > Amphibacillaceae > Lentibacillus > Lentibacillus doumboii. The sequence continues at coordinate 273,377 of NZ_CADCWQ010000002.1, forward strand.
AAACGCGGTGATCTTCACGCGCGTCGTCAAGCATCTGCATTCCTGTATAACCAGGAAGCGAGCGAAGACGACAGTGTTATCCAAAAACTCTTCAATGACGTCGCTGCACGCTATGAAGACAGACAAGGCGGATATACACGAGTTCTTAAACTGGATGCTCGTAAAGGAGATGGAGCAAAAACAGCCATCATCGAGCTGGTTTAAGGGAACCGTACGTATCAAGGGCAGGACTGAATCTCTTCCACGAGGTGAATCCAAGCCCTTTTTTTGTAGTTAAGAAAAGCGTAGGCCGGGACTTGGGGACAGGTCCTCTGTCTCATTGTGGTATGAAATCCTATAAAACGATTTCTATAAACTGCGAAACACTTTGATATAAGTTGAGTGCTATAGTACCGCTCCGGAAATACACTTCGCTTTCCGTGGGCGGCTGTTGAGCCCTCTTCGTGCTTACGCACTCAGAGGTCTCATCTAGGCCTGTCCTCCCACAGGAGTCTCCGTGTATTTCCTCCGCTAAGATTTGCTCAAAAAATCTTGGTAAAGAATTATTACGTGATGATTAAGGGAAGATTTTCAACTTACCAGCAGCTGGAATATGCGAGACTCCTGTGGGAAGTACAAGCTAGGCGAGACCCCGCAGGCGAGGTACGAGCTGAGGAGGGCTCGGCACTTGCCCACGGAAAGTGAGTATATTCCAGCTGCGGGGCAAGAGAGCCTCACTAAATAATATCTAATCAGATTTGTTTCGTAGTTTATGCAAATACAATGGAAAAAAGTAAAGAATGTGAAATGAGCGAGGTGGGACAAGGAGCCTAGCCTGCCCCCATGTCCCACAAACCATTTTAACCAAGGCTTTTGAGCTGAGCACGAGGAGGATTATAACGATGAGAAACAAATTAATAGAGTTTAGAAATGTATCGTTCAGATACGGAGACGAGCAGCCTTGGGTATTGGAAAATTGTTCGTTCGAAATCTATGAAAACGAATCAGTAGCTATTATCGGCCACAATGGTTCAGGAAAGTCAACCATCGCCAAACTGATGAATGGTCTTCTTTTCCCGCAAAAGGGAGAAATTATCATCAATGGTCAGCAGGTGACCCAGGAAACAATCTGGGATATCCGAAAAGATGTTGGAATGGTTTTTCAAAATCCGGATAACCAGTTTGTTGGAACAACCGTAAAAGATGACGTCGCATTCGGTATGGAAAACCGCGGGATTCCACGTGAGGAAATGGTTAAACGGATTAATCAAACCCTGTTAGCCGTTGGTATGGAGGATTACCGTACTACAGAGCCGCACAAGCTATCCGGGGGACAAAAGCAGCGAGTGGCAATTGCAAGCGTTCTGGCCATCTCTCCAAAGGTTCTGATACTGGATGAAGCAACTGCCATGCTCGATCCAAAAGGCAGGGCAGAAATAATGAAAACAGTAACAAGTCTGCAGACAGAAGAGCAGCTTTCATTGATCACGATTACTCACGATCTTCAGGAAGTAGTACAGGCTGAGCGCGTAATTGTGATGAACGAAGGTGAGATTTGGGATGAAGCAACCCCAAGAGAGATATTTGCAAAAAAAGATGAATTACGTAAAATTGGTCTGGATGTTCCATTCGTGGCAATTTTGTCCGATGAATTACAAAAGGCAGGTATACCAATTACAAATGAATCCTTAAACCACGAAGAGCTCTTGGAGGAATTATGGATATCACATTCAAAAATGTAAGCTATATTTATCAGCCAAATACTCCTTTTGCACATAAGGCAATTGAAGACCTGTCATTTCATATTCCATCTGGTTCATTCGTAGCAATAATTGGACATACCGGTTCCGGAAAATCAACGCTCATTCAGCATTTGAATGGTTTAGTCCGTCCAACCGAGGGAGAGGTCTCAGTAGGTGACTTCCATTTAACAAACGATAAAAAAACGAAAAATATGAAAGAATTGCGCAGCCGTGTGGGAGTTGTTTTCCAATACCCGGAACACCAATTATTTGAGGAGACCGTTAAAAAAGATATCGCATTCGGCCCGGAGAATTTTGGTGTTTCGAATAGTGAAATCGAACAGCGTATCAGGGAAATTTCATCTGAAGTAGGTTTAACGGAAGAATTATTGAAACGTTCACCTTTCGACTTAAGTGGAGGACAGATGCGCAGAGTTGCCATTGCAGGAGTGTTGGCTGTTAAGCCGGAAGTTCTTGTTTTGGATGAACCAACTGCAGGACTTGACCCGCGCGGACAAAAAGAAATGATGAATATGTTTTTTGACATGCATAAGCGGCAGGGGCTGACTACAGTGCTTGTAACGCATAGTATGGAGGATGCTGTAAAATATGCCGATCATGTCATTATTTTGAACAAAGGTACGAAATATATGGAAGGGAAACCGGAGGAAGTGTTTACGCAGAAGGAAGCACTTCAGAAGGTTCAGCTCGATGTACCGGAAGTCATTCAATTTCTGAATGCTTTTGAGGACCGATTCGGAAAAGCCATTCCATTTAACCGGCAGCCAATATCAGACATTGCAAAAGAGATTCAGCAAATCATAAAGGGGGCTGAATCTTCGTGAACAATTCTTTAATCATTGGTCAGTACGTCCCTGGTGAGTCGCTGGTTCATCGACTGGATCCACGGACAAAGATAACCATTATCTTCTTTTTCGTATTAATTGTATTTTTTGCGAATAACGTGCTGAGTTATGGCATTCTCACAGTATTTGCTCTGGCAAGCACATTTACAACAAGGATACCACTCCACTTTATCATGAAAGGTTTAATGCCTGTCTGGTTCCTGATTGTATTTACGTTTATTTTGCATCTTGTTGTTACAAAGGAAGGTACCGTATTATTCGAAGTTCTCGGTTTCAGCATTTATTCTGGCGCGATTATACAAGGTTTTGCAATATCAATGCGGTTCTTCCTGCTTATTCTTGTCACATCACTTTTGACATTAACGACAACGCCGATTGAGATTACGGATGCCATCGAGGATATGCTCCATCCGTTGAAAAAAATAAAGTTCCCTGTTCACGAACTTGCACTGATGATGTCTATTTCATTGCGATTTATCCCAACACTTATGCAGGAAACAGAGAAGATCTCAAGAGCACAGTCATCACGTGGTGTTGATTTCCGGACCGGACCGGTAAAAGAACGTATTAAGGCTGTCGTACCGCTGCTGGTGCCACTGTTTGTAAGTGCGTTTAAACGTGCAGAGGAATTGGCAATGGCGATGGAGGCACGCGGCTATCAGGGCGGCGAGGGACGAAGTAAATTGCGCGAATTAAAAATTGATAAGCGTGATATAGCTATCTATAGTTTATTTATCATAGTTGTTGCTGGATTATTTTTTACAAGGAACTATTAGGAAAGGGCCGGACAAAGCATGGCAAAAATTAAATGTATCATAAGCTACGACGGTACAAATTTTTCTGGCTTTCAGATCCAGCCTCGTAATCGTACCGTACAGGGAGAGTTGGAGAAAGCCTTAACGAGAATTCATAAAGGGGAGTATATCCGTATTCACCCATCAGGAAGAACAGATACAGGGGTTCATGCTAAAGGACAAGTTATTCATTTTGAAACTTCCTATGACCTCCAGGTAAATAATTGGAAAATGGCAATGAATACCCTTTTGCCAAAAGACGTTTATGTTCGGGCAGTAGAAATAGTATCAGAGGCATTCCATGCACGATATGATGTTGTGGAGAAGGAATACCGGTATTACATTTGGAATGAGCAGGAAACAGATGTCTTTAAACAAAATTACGCCTATCAATTCCCGTATACACTGGATCTTCAGGCAATGAAGGATGCATGCCGGCATTTTGAAGGGAACCATGACTTCACAACTTTTTCTTCAGCAAAGGCAACAACAAGAGGCAGTAAAGTTCGTAATATGTATGAAGTATCATGCAATATGGAAGGCAGCCAGATTGAATTTATCTTTCGCGGGAGTGGCTTTTTATATAACATGGTCCGGATCATTACAGGGACATTGCTTGATGTTGGACAAGGAAGACGCAGGCCGGCTGATATCGGTGAATTATTGGAAAAAAAAGACCGCCGACTTGTTGGTGATACGGTTCCGGCACAGGGTCTTTATCTATGGAAAGTAACGTACAAACAACAGAATTGACTCTATTATCATAATATATTCCATAAAGGCAAGAAAAAACGCTTTAAAGCTTGACATTTGCACCTGTTATATTATATTATGATTTGTGGCATTTTATTTCTAACCATGATTAGCCCCGGAAACTAATTATGTTTAAATATAGGAATAACAACTGAAACGATTAATGAAATATGGAGGGAAACAACCATGCGCACAACTTTCATGGCGAATGAAGCGAACATTGAACGCAAATGGCTTGTTGTGGATGCTGAAGGCAAACGGTTAGGCCGTTTGGCTAGTGAGGTTGCTGCAATCCTTCGTGGAAAGCATAAACCAACGTATACACCACACGCTGATACTGGTGATCATGTGATCATTATCAACGCCGAAAAAATAGAACTGTCAGGTAATAAAATGACTGACAAAATGTATTATCGTCATTCAAACCACCCAGGTGGTCTTAAAGCACGTAACGCTACTGAAATGCGTACAAAATACCCTGAACAAATGATGGAGCTTACTGTTAAAGGCATGCTTCCAAAAGGTCCATTAGGCCGTAAAATGGGTAAAAAATTGCACGTATTCAGAGGCCCTGAACACAATCATCAAGCACAAAAACCAGAAGTTTACGAGCTTCGTGGATAATTAAAAGGAGGTAAAGCAATTGGCACAAGTACAATATTACGGTACAGGTCGTCGTAAACGTTCAACTGCACGCGTACGTCTCGTTCCAGGAACTGGCCGTGTGATCATCAACAAACGTGATGTGGCAGACTATTTCCCGTATGAAACACAACGTATTATTCTAAATCAACCACTTGTAGCAACCGAAACACAAGGCACATATGACGTATTGGTTAATGTGGACGGTGGAGGATTTACTGGCCAAGCTGGTGCTATCCGTCACGGTGTTGCTCGTGCACTTCTGGAAGCAGATCCGGAATACCGTGCAACATTGAAGCGTGAAGGATACCTGACACGTGACGCACGTGAAACAGAACGTAAGAAATACGGTCTTAAAGGCGCTCGTCGTGCACCACAATTCTCAAAACGTTAATATTACACGATCAAAAGCTCTTTTTCCTCATTGGAAGAAGGGCTTTTTTTAATTCCAGGAAATTATAGGATGAAAGTGCTGTAGATAACTGGCAACTTCATCGGTCACGTCCAGCTCCATCAACCGGTATCCTGACACTTTTGTTTATGTCGAAGACCGAAATACTGATGAAACAAGTAAAAACAACACCCTACCAATTTCCTGCAAATACTTGTATCATAAAACTATCCAATTTAATCGAGGAGGAACGACTTTGAACCAAATCAAAACACTGACAGATTTCAACCAAATATTCGCTCTATCCCAGTTTGCCTTTCAATATGAGCTATCGGATGAGGCATTTTCGAAAAAGAAAGAAGAAGCCCAGCGGCACATTATCTGGGGTTGGATGGATGACAATAATCAGCTTGCCGCAAAACTGCACCTTATTCCATTGTCCTGTTACATAAACGGTCAAGCTTTCCAAATGGGCGGCATTAGTTCGGTTGCAACATGGCCCGAGTTCCGGCGGCAGGGAGCGGCAAAGAACCTGCTTCATCATGCTTTAAAATATATGCAGAATAACGGACAGACAATTTCTTTTCTTCATCCGTTTGCGTTCTCCTTTTACCGGAAATATGGCTGGGAACATTTCATTTCCGAAAAAATATATGACATCCCAATTGTGAAGCTGAAAAGGTCCTGGGAAGGGAAAGGTTATGTGCGCCGGATCAATGAGAGTGACATTGATTTGCTTCATACTATTTACACGGAATATGCCAAAAATTACAATGGCACACTTGTCCGGGACGAAAAATGGTGGAAGCAGCGTGTGCTGAACGGCAACTATCATATTGCGGCCGCTTACAATGAAGCGAACCATGCAGAGGGCTACATAATTTATAACGTGAAGGAGAATGCGGTGCACGTTGCAGAAATAGCCGATACATCGCTTAATGGTAAGCAGCTGCTCCTTGAGTTCATTGCAAACCATGATTCGATGGCTAAAAGGGTAGAAATGATTGTACCGGAAAATGATAATCTTCCGCTTTTGGTTGATGAACCTAAATTTGATCAAAAAATAAACCCTTACTTTATGGCACGCATTGTTGATGTTTTTGCGTTTTTGAAGCAATATCCGTTTCTGGAATCCAATGTACAAGCAATTACATTGAAAGTCACGGATGATTTTTTACCGGAAAACAATGGCGTTTATCAGTTGTCACAAATTGGAGAAGACACAAAGGTAACATTCATGAGGCATCAGGACCATCAAAACGTCGTTCACGTTTCTATCCAATATTTAACTTCCATGCTCATGAGCTATAAACGCCCAATGGAACTGTTTAATGCCGGACTGATTGAAGGAAAGCAGGAACACGTTGAACAGCTGGAAAAAGTCATACCAAATCGGCAAACCTTTTTCCCTGATTTCTTTTAACAAGCGCTCTTTTCAGGTATATTGTTGTTTTTTAGTACAATAGATATAAATTGCGAACTAATTATCATATAGTGTGACGCTCTGAAGGCGTAGCTGGAACTATACTTTCCTTCCTAAGTTCTTGTATCGATCCCTTCAGCAGCCAGGGTGAAGGGATCTTCATAACCCCCGATGAAGCGTATTTCCCAGGTGATTTAGCATCAAATAGCGTTTCATAGCCTGGATGAGGCGCTTTTTGAAGACGTTTCCGCTTCATTTTGCTCTTCATAACTTTCTTACTCCAGGAGTCCTGCGAGCAACTTAGTTTAATATGTAGAACAAGTCCAATAGCACTTAACTTTTTTAACTAGTTCGCAGTTTATGAAAACTACGAAATTAAAAATCAACAATCTTTGCAAAAACATTCATAACAGATGGTATATTAGGAATTTATCCTTATTCTTGTCAAAAAATATTAAAAATTGTGGGATATTTTCGTATAATGCGTTAAAATGGTAATAACTAGAATCTGGTGAACCTCTCCAACTAATTGCTTTGCAATTTGATGGAGCATCCTAAAAATACAAATGATTTTATAGGATTTTCCTCCTTCAATGACCGTCGCTTTGTTCGCTAAGAACCGAGTCTTACACAATCTCCAGAGGCGTTGATTATACTGTTTGGACGGGACCTCGACCTACAGTTTATCTATCGTTTATGCTGTTGGGCTGAGACCCAATTGGTCTAGTCCAGTTTTTTCGATGTTAAGCGCCGCATTATGATCACGGTCAAGTATGGTTCACAATCCGTACAGATATGGGTACGAATGGAGAGTGACTTTTTTACTTGATTGCGACAACCTGAACAATTTTGACTGGTGTAATGGGGTTTTACTTTAACCAAACCTCTTGTAACGGTTGGGATGGAACACTTTTCAAAACAGCAACTTTCTTTTTGTCTTTTGCTTGTTGTTTTTGTAAGCAGTATCGAGACAGCCCCTTTTTATGTTTCTTGTAATAATGTTGTTTGTCCAAGAGCGCAGAGTTATACTGCTGACGACAGATGGATATCCAGCTATCTAATAGTTGTACTTGCTTTTCAGTTGGGTATATTTCGTACTTGTAATTTAGAATCACCCAGCAGCCACTCTCTCGAACATTTGTTTGTATTTTAAGTTTATATTATTTTTTACTATTTGTAAAGTTCAATTTATTATTTTTGGCAAATAATAAAAGCCATTCATCCCCCACTAAATCCGATAGATTTTGAAGGGGAATTCTGGCTTAATTATGTTAAAAGGAATGTCGTAAATGACCTATCAAGCTAACATTCTCAAATTCTTCTTTCCAATCGACGATCATTTATATCGGATACATAAAGCGGAAGCCTTAAAAAATCATTGGAAAATAACTGCACTGCTCGTCCTGGTTAGCGTGATTGTATACACCTGGATGGGACTTCTTGGGATCGGTTCAGATATCATTTCCGGTAATGCAACATCCTTCACCGCCCTGCAATACGGGGAGAGTAAGTTCTGGTTTGTAATTGGCCGGATGGGATTTGCCGTACTGTTTGTATTATTAGTCTTATTTCTGCCATCCTTGCTATTTTATCTAATCACGAGGATTCCTTACCGGAAATTATTAATCATGCAGCAGGTTGTTCTTCTTGTCTTATTGATAGAGCGAATCACCTGGATTCCACTAGTCGTGTATTTGGGGCTGGATTGGTATGTTTCGCCGTTATCTTTCGGAATTATTACATCTTATTTCACGGAAATTCCGTGGATTGTGTTCTTTTTTGGCGCGATGTCGCTGTTTCAGCTCTGGATCATTTGGTTTCAGGCAAAGTATTTAAATTATATGTCGACAATTAAGAAGCGGTGGGTTTGGTTCAGCGTCATTTTTTTACATATTCTTTATTGGGCCGGGGCAGCAGCGTTAGCTTTTATGGATATTCATTTCATAAGTGGGTGGTTTGAATGAATCGGAGAAAAATCTTCATAGCGCTGATAATTATTTTTGTGGCAGTAAATGGTCTGCTCATTCTTTTGGATGATACAGGTAAAGTGGATCGGGTATCCTATGTCCATGAATGGTCAGAGACGTTTGAAAAAGATATGTATGAGAAGATTGAGACAGCAGGTGTTTTGGCTACGGTAAACGAAAAGAACGTTTATTTTGATGAGGACAAGGGTAGCTTTAAGGAATTTCTGGTTGAAAAAGGTAATAATGTGAATGTTGGTGATGGGCTGTTTACTTATGAGGTACGCGACTATTATGAAACCAAGGCCCATCTGGAAAGCGAACAAACCAGGCTGAATGGTGAGATTACAGCTATCGAGCAGGCAATTGACACCATGTCTTTTTATCAAATTCCGGAAACTGATTTTTCTGCTGATTATGAAGACGAGAATGCCAATCTTGAAATTACCGGCAGGTCGGTTGATGCGAACTATATGAAGGAACAATATCTGGCTGAGAAGGAAAAAGAACTCGCCCAGAAGAATGCCCAGCTGCAAAGCATCCAGGCACAGCTATCGGAACTTGAATCAACTGGAGAAACGATCACAGTGGAAAGTCCATTTGAGGGTGAAGTTGTTGAGACGTCAGAAGCACTTGATAATCCTGTCATATCGATTCGGGATATGCAATTGCAGGCGGAAGGCGAACTAACAGAGCACGAGCGGATGAACGTGGAAATGAATATGCCTGTCGAAATTGCCATTAGAGAAAATGATAAAGTTTTACAAGGTTCACTGGAAAAAATCAGTGATTCGCCGAAAACAGTAAATATCCATGGAACCAGCCTGTATCCATTTCATGCGGCATTTGCAGAGGATGCTAAAACGGAAAGCCTGCTACCGGGATTGCATGCGGATTTGTCGATTATCACAAACGAATCGCCTGATGCCACGGTTGTTAAAGAGAAGCAAATTTTCGATAATAGTTTGTGGAAGATGACAAGCGAGGGTAAGTTGCATAAACAGGATATCAAGACAGGTATTCAAATGGACAATATCATTGAGGTGACAAAAGGGGCAGAGTCCGGTGAATGGGTAGCCGATGAAGATAAATCACAGTTTCGTAATGCTGCACCCTTTGTTACGCCATTGAAGCTGGAGAACATACAATGGAAACGATTAGGGAAATATGATAATGTAAATTGGGAAAAGTACTTTATTATAGGAATGCTTTCAAGATAACGTTTTATTTTATAAAGCGAGTGGTAAATCTTTTATACAAGGGAGGGTACATATTCAATGGATTTAGTCTACGTTGGCGTATTATTTTGTGCATTGGCATTTGCTTTGGTCATCATCTATATTTCCCTCGTATTGAAACGTGTATCAAAAACGATGGAGACGCTTGGTGAAACGTTAGGTGAAGTGGAAGAAAAAATGCAGCGTATTACGCCGCAATTACGAACTACAGTAAACGAAACCGGAAAAATAGTAGATGATTTAAATGAAAAAGTTGCAGTGGCTGATAATTTGTTTGATACTCTTGAGAATATAGGAACTTCACTGAATGCATGTAATCAGCTATTGAACCGAGAGACCAAAAAACTCCCTGAATATACATCATCTAAAGACTTGGACAAGGTTACAGAAGGTATTAAATGGGGTGACATTGCACTCCGGTTATATAAAAAATGGAATAACAAAGACGGGAAAAATGAATTAGTCGTTCAGGATGAGAATCTTCCAGTAAAAAAATAAGAAATGAGGGATCATGATGAGTTTAGCCGGTATAGGTGTAATTTTTATAGGTGTGGCTTTTCTTGTGTTAGCCGTTTACCTGTCATGGACGTTGAATAATTTGGCAAACGTTCTGCGGGGAATTGAAAAAACAGTTGATCAATTACCGGATCAGTTGGATGATATCTTTCGGGAAACCGGAACACTTCTTAATAATACGAATGATACGATAACAGACGTGAATAAAAAACTTCGAACAATCAGTCCATTATTTTATATTGTAGAAGATGTCGGAGAAATGTCCAGAAAGTTAACCACACCATTAGCAAATTTCAGTGTATCCATGAAAAAGAAGTCGGAAGAAAAGGATAAAGCCGAATGAAAAATCCCCTAAGGTAAGGGGATTTTTATTTTTTCCTCTGAAAAATACAATAACCTAATGCTGCTGCGCCGTATATCCATTCAAGATTTTTTTGTTTTACGACACTATCTTTTTCCGCTTTATCGCTCATGTCACCTGAAATATTTACCAGGGTGGATGAAAGTTTGCCTGCAGTTTCCATAATATTTCCGACAATTGCCAGAATCGGGCCTAAACGGTTCATTTGCTTATTTACTGAATGCAGTGTGTCATTTACGTTGCTAAGCGTACTTTTTAACGTACCGGTTACATCGGCAATTTGCTGTGGAAGCGGATCTGTTGTTTTTTGCAGACTTGCAATAACCGATGTAAGATTCTTAAGCGGCTTAACCAATAGTACTACCAATCCAAGGAGTGCGAGCCCAATAATAAGTACCCCAATACCTAACCAATCCATGTTTAATTGCTCCCTTCATATAAAATTATTATTTCTATAAGTATATACCTCTCACTAAGTTAATCATAAACAACAATCTTGTCCCATACAATAGTTAAAGCTAAATAATAAGGGGCGAATACGATGGACAAGTTTGGGAAGGTGCTTATTTGGGGAGTAGGTTTTGTCATTTTAGCCTTACTTATTCAATTTCCGATAAAACAAACGAATACGACATGGGATACCTGGTCCCTGCCATTATCGGGAAAGACGATTGTAATTGACCCGGGACACGGGGGACCTGATGGCGGTGCGGTTGGGAAGGACGATACACTGGAAAAAGATATTACGCTCAAGGTGGCAAAAAAAGTACGGGATTACCTGCAGCAGTCTGGCGCGCTTGTATATTTGACCCGGGAGAAGGATATGGATTTAGCAGACAAAGATACAGATGGACTTTCACGACGGAAATCACAGGATATCCGCAGGCGGCTGGAAATTATCCATGACAAAAATGCGGATTTCTTCATAACACTTCATTTGAACGCATTATCATCCAGTAAATGGAGCGGCGCTCAGACATTTTACTATCCAAAGTACGATAAAAGCAGGCATCTGGCAAAAATGATTCAAGCTGAAATCATTCGTAATCTGGAAAATACAACGAGGGAATCGCTGCCGCTGAACGGTATGTATTTACTGAAACATGCAGAGGTTCCAGGTACACTTGTCGAGATCGGCTTTCTGTCAAACGAGCATGAACGTGAACATTTGAAGAATGAGGAATACCAGCGGAAAATGGCCGGAAGCATTTATGAGGGAATCCTCCGGTATGTTACAGAAGAACCTGAAGAAGAAGATTAAACCATCCAGCTGTCTAGCTCCAGCGCCCAGCGACTAGCGAGACTTCCTTCACCTCCGTACGATAAGGCAACATCGATTCGAAGTTTAAGGAAGGCCAACTAAATTCGGCCTTGCCGGCCAACGTTGGCACACCCCTGATGCAGGGGCGTGTTTTCTTTATCTCCTACGGTAGAATGGTCAGTTAAGTTCGCCGCTTTGCGCGGCAACACTGACCCACCCGCGATGCGCGGGCGCAGTCCGTACGTCGCTAATCGGGCGCTTCCGCTTTTCCATATGATTCATATCACTTAGAATCTGCATGATTTATGTTATACTAGCGTTGTGTGCAAATAAGATGAATTCACTTTGTATATAAGGACGCTAGAAAGGGATGGTGACGAATCATGCTAACGGAAGAACAAGTGCGGGAACTGCTGCATCCGGTTAGGGATCCATTTTTACATAGAACGCTTGAGGAAACAGGCGGCGTAAATAAAGTTACGATTAAAGAAGAGAAAAAGCATGTCAGTGTAAAAATCGGTATCGGTAAAACAAACACTGCAGAACAAATGGAACTGCAGCAGGAAATTGTCGGCATTTTGAAGAAAAACGGTGCAAACACTGTCGGATTACGCTTTGAACAATTACCTGATGAGATCATTCAAAAATATCAGCCTGCCGCAGAAGCTGAACAGGAAAAGTCACTACTGGGCGGTGCAAAGCATCCTAACTTTATCGCTGTTGCCAGTGGAAAAGGCGGAGTTGGTAAATCCACCGTTACGGTTAACCTGGCCATGTCATTAATGCGCCTTGGCAAAAAAGTCGGTATCATTGACGCGGATATTTACGGATTTAGTGTTCCGGACATGATGGGTGTTGAAGAAAGGCCTGCCGTCCGCGGTGAAAAAATAATTCCGGTTGAGCGGTTCGGGGTAAAAGTTATTTCTATGGGCTTTTTCGTGGAGGACAACTCCCCAATTATTTGGCGCGGACCGATGCTTGGTAAAATGCTGAACAGCTTCTTCAAGGAAGTAGAATGGGGCGACCTGGACTATCTGCTCCTTGACCTGCCGCCAGGAACCGGTGACATTGCAATGGATGTACACGAACTGCTTCCAACTTGTAAAGAAGTAATTGTGTCTACTCCACATCCAACAGCTGCATTTGTGGCGGCTCGTGCCGGTCAGATGGCACTGAAAACGGACCATGAAATATTAGGTATTGTTGAAAACATGGCCTATTTTGAAAGTAAGAAAACAGGTGAGAAAGAATATGTATTTGGTAAAGGTGGCGGCCAAAAACTTGCTGAAGTGTTAAAAACAAAAGTCCTTGGCCAATTACCTTTACAGCAGCCTTATGAAGAAGAGGACGTGTTTGCTCCTTCTGTTTATCAGCAGGATCATCCACTCGGAAAAGAATACCATAAAATTGCATCCAAAATTGTTGCAAAAGTAGAGGAAGAATAAAAAACAGAGGTGGCGTTGATGCCATCTCTGTTTTATTAATTAGGCTCCACCGCCGGACCCTCCGCCGGATCCGCCACCGGAACCTCCTGAACCGCCAGAGCCACCGCCGCCCTGGGATTGCTGGCCGCCTTCCTGTTTACTTTTTTCCTCAGCAGCCTTTAGCAATATCTCGGTCATTTTTGCCTGGAAAAGCGGTGTCTGGAGGGTTTGTTGAATGGTTTCCTCCAAATGTTTGCGGAATTCCTGGCCTTTCATTACGCTCAGCATTTGTTTGTTTATTTCAGGGTTTTTCATCAGATCGAGCATTTGTTGTTGAAATTTTGAATCATTCATTAACTCCTTCATCAATTTCTTATGCTCTTCAGCCATGGATTTTGCATAAGTTTTAACGAATTGCGGATCGTCGAATAGTTTCTTCCACATTTCTTTTGATTTATCGGAGGAAAGCACTTCTTCTATTGATTTTTTAACAACATCAGACTCCATAACAAGTTGTTCTTTTAACTTTTTGTCTGACAAAATTTCTTTAATTGCTTTTTTGCCATCTTCTGTCTGTAATATATCAACCACCATTTTTTTCGTTGTGTCATAATCGGCTTCCTTACCTGTGGCGCCTTGTCCATTACACGCGGAAATAAATATGATGGATAACATGATCAGTGAAATAAGAATCTTACGGACCAATGCGTAATCCTCCTTCCTCTCATGTTTAATATGAGTGAAATGAGGAAAAAATATGCGCTTCATGGAGGAAAAAAGCATCTGTTCGTGATAAAATATGATTTGAACTGCTTAAACATAGTTGTAAATCTAGGAGGAAATCAGCTTGAATAGTCGTAAGTGGGTAAACATGTTTTTGAAAACATTACTGATTGGTGGTGTAGCAGGATTAATCACCAGCTTTTTTGTAAAATCTGCTTTATATGCAAGTTTTTTCAACCCATTTGATTTTATGGAAGTTCTCATGTTGTTTATATATCATATTGGATTTGGTCTGTTAGTCAGTGTTGTCAGTCAAACCGGCTTTTTTGCATATTTGTTTTTAAATCAATTGGGCTTGGGCCTGTTTCGGACATTTTGGCCGACGGTGCAAGTGTTACTGATTGCATTTGTCGTCTTCGATTTAGTTTATTTTCCATATAATGCAGCAGACGGAGAGGTTTCTTTATTTCTATTTATTCTAATGGCAGCAGCTATACTCGGGTATGGATGGATTATTGCAAAAATAAAAGCCCGCGAGACAAATCAGCGAGCATTCATTCCAGCGCTGTTTCTGATGGTAGTTATGACTACAATCGAGTGGATACCCGGGCTGCGCACAAGCGGAACTGATTATGCATGGTTAATGATTATTCCACTGCTTGCCTGCAATACATATCAGTTGCTTATCTTGCACAGGATAACAGGAAGTCAGTCGAATGGCAGTGATAAGAAGACCACAGTAAAGGCAAGTTCAAAAAACGTATAATGTGTGACCCTAATGTTTTCCGATGACATTAGGGTTTTTTATTCAACAATTTTTGACTCCGCATGTGCCTGGTTGATCAGTTCAGATATCGAAACAAATTGAAAACCTTTATTTTTCAACCCGGGCAGAATCGTTTGTAATGCCTTACCCGTTTGTTTTACGGAATCTGAAGCATGCATTAAGATAATATCCCCGTTCGATGTTTGTTTCATTACAATATTGGTTATTTTTTGGGTACCTGGATTCTTCCAGTCATTTGGATTCACATTCCAATGGATTACCTTGAATCCCATTTCTTCAGCTAATTTAATAATTTCTTTATTAAAATGTCCGCTCGGAGGACGCAGCAGTTCAATGTCCTCATACCCGAGTTTACCAAATACTTCTTTTGCATGTGCTAAATCTTTGCGTACTGCGTCCAGCTCCTGGTCCAGATAACTTTTGTAGCGATACCCAAGCATGCCCAATTCATGCTCTCCTTCTGTTATTTTTTCAAGTATTTTCGGATGTCGTTCGGCCCACTCTCCACTGACAAAAAAGGTTGCTTGTACCTGTTTTTGCTTCAAATCCTTCAGAATGTCATGAACTTTCTCCTCCCCCCAGCTAATATTAAAGGTTAACGCTATATTCGGTTCATTAGCATCTCCTTTCGTAAGTGCTGTGGGTTCTTCTTTTGAGAATGCAGAAAATGCCCCATCACTTTGAAACCATAAAAAGGCAGCGGTAAAGAAAGCAAATAACATTACAATTAACCAGCGTTTCCATTTATGGAACCGTAAAACGTAAAAATGATCCATTACACCATTCCTCCTCTCTAATGTTTATTTTATGAAGGAAAATCAGTAATATGAACAAGCTGTCTGCTTAATCAACTACAAAATTTTAGCGAAATATGGATGAAAAAATAAAATTTGGGGTATTAGTAAGATGAATACAGGGTATGTATAATATATCCCGCTTCGGATTAGTTCTGCATAAGTTAAATTAAATGAAAATATCTACCGACGTAATCTGATGCTAAACACGACTGAATATGATATCATCTTTTGTCGGATGATAGTGATAGAAAAAATAGGGTGAAGAGATAAAAGATAAAAACAGATTACTGATTAGCTGAAGAAGGACAGGTGAATACAATGTTAGGACTATTGATTAAAGATGTAGAACAAAAGGAAATGGAATATTTACTGAAACGTGAGCTGGAAGAACTGTTAATGGATTTGGAGGATCATCGAATCGATCAGATGGTTAAGCATGCTATGCGTGAAAGATATTCGGTTCTATTTAATCTATTTCGTCGATTTGCCAGTGAACAGGAATGCATGAAGTACATGCCCAAGCGTATTGGAAACGAAGAGAAATGATCGTTTGAATTATATTATTTGATAGTATCGATAGCAAAAGCCAAAAAATCATTTAAAATTGTTTTATGGTTTTTTGGTTTTTCTATTGAACTTATCACTTAATTATGCTATATTATTTTTTGTTGTCGGTTAAAAAAATAACGAATTAAACAAAGGAAAATTCGCTTTAAAAAAAGTTATTGACATTTATCCGCAACCATGATAAATTGTATTTCGTCGCAAAAAACGACAAAGGAATTATTGATCTTTGAAAACTGAACAAAACAACCAAACAGATGTCAGAGGTAAGAGGTCGGAAGTCAGATTACAGTAATCTGACTGAAGGCTTCGACCCTCGAATCAATTTTTAAAGCTAAGACAATGATATGGTTGACGGTGTCAATCATATACAAACTTTTTTGGAGAGTTTGATCTTGGCTCAGGACGAACGCTGGCGGCGTGCCTAATACATGCAAGTCGAGCGCGTGAAGCAGGCAATCACCCTTCGGGGTGAGCGCCTGTGGAACGAGCGGCGGACGGGTGAGTAACACGTGGGCAACCTGCCTGTAAGATTGGGATAACCCCGGGAAACCGGGGCTAATACCGGATAACACTTTATCTCGCATGAGTTGAAGTTGAAAGGCGGCTTTTAGCTGTCACTTACAGATGGGCCCGCGGCGCATTAGCTAGTTGGTGAGGTAAAAGCTTACCAAGGCGACGATGCGTAGCCGACCTGAGAGGGTGATCGGCCACACTGGGACTGAGACACGGCCCAGACTCCTACGGGAGGCAGCAGTAGGGAATCATCCGCAATGGACGAAAGTCTGACGGTGCAACGCCGCGTGAGTGATGAAGGTTTTCGGATCGTAAAACTCTGTTGTCAGGGAAGAACAAGTACAAGAGTAACTGCTTGTACCTTGACGGTACCTGACCAGAAAGCCCCGGCTAACTACGTGCCAGCAGCCGCGGTAATACGTAGGGGGCAAGCGTTGTCCGGAATTATTGGGCGTAAAGCGCGCGCAGGCGGTCTTTTAAGTCTGATGTGAAATCTTGCGGCTTAACCGCAAGCGGTCATTGGAAACTGGAGGGCTTGAGTGCAGAAGAGGAGAGTGGAATTCCACGTGTAGCGGTGAAATGCGTAGAGATGTGGAGGAACACCAGTGGCGAAGGCGACTCTCTGGTCTGTAACTGACGCTGAGGCGCGAAAGCGTGGGGAGCGAACAGGATTAGATACCCTGGTAGTCCACGCCGTAAACGTTGAGTGCTAGGTGTTAGGGGGTTTCCGCCCCTTAGTGCTGAAGTTAACGCATTAAGCACTCCGCCTGGGGAGTACGGCCGCAAGGCTGAAACTCAAAAGAATTGACGGGGGCCCGCACAAGCGGTGGAGCATGTGGTTTAATTCGAAGCAACGCGAAGAACCTTACCAGGTCTTGACATCCTCTGAAAGCTCTAGAGATAGAGTGTTCCCTTCGGGGACAGAGTGACAGGTGGTGCATGGTTGTCGTCAGCTCGTGTCGTGAGATGTTGGGTTAAGTCCCGCAACGAGCGCAACCCTTGATCTTAGTTGCCAGCATTCAGTTGGGCACTCTAAGGTGACTGCCGGTGACAAACCGGAGGAAGGTGGGGATGACGTCAAATCATCATGCCCCTTATGACCTGGGCTACACACGTGCTACAATGGATGGAACAAAGGGCAGCGAAGCCGCGAGGTGAAGCAAATCCCATAAAACCATTCTCAGTTCGGACTGCAGGCTGCAACTCGCCTGCATGAAGCCGGAATCGCTAGTAATCGCGGATCAGCATGCCGCGGTGAATACGTTCCCGGGCCTTGTACACACCGCCCGTCACACCACGAGAGTTGGCAACACCCGAAGTCGGTGAGGTAACCTTTTGGAGCCAGCCGCCGAAGGTGGGGCCAATGATTGGGGTGAAGTCGTAACAAGGTAGCCGTATCGGAAGGTGCGGCTGGATCACCTCCTTTCTAAGGATAATTAGATGGAACGCTGGGAGGGGCTTCTTACGAAGCTCCCCCGGTAAGGGCATATGTGGTTGTTTGGTTCAGTTTTGAGAGATTAACTTTTCTCTTAAAACATAGATGGGCCTGTAGCTCAGCTGGTTAGAGCGCACGCCTGATAAGCGTGAGGTCGGTGGTTCGAGTCCACTCAGGCCCACCATCTATAATGCATTTGGGGCCTTAGCTCAGCTGGGAGAGCGCCTGCCTTGCACGCAGGAGGTCAGCGGTTCGATCCCGCTAGGCTCCATTTTTGTACCTTGAAAACTAAATAAGAGTAATCAACGACATCAATTAAAAGCAAGGCTAATTTATTAGTAACGCTTATTCATTGTAAGATAGTTAAGTGAAGAAGGGCGCACGGTGAATGCCTTGGCACTAGGAGCCGAAGAAGGACGGGACTAACACCGATATGCCCCGGGGAGTCGTAAGTAGACTTCGATCCGGGGATTTCCGAATGGGGGAACCCGCTGTTCGTAATGGAGCAGTACTTGTGTCTGAATACATAGGGCACAAGAGGCATACCCGGGGAACTGAAACATCTCAGTACCCGGAGGAAGAGAAAGCAAACGCGATTTCCCAAGTAGCGGCGAGCGAAACGGAAACAGCCCAAACCAGAAAGCTTGCTTTCTGGGGTTGTAGGACACTCCATTGGAGTTACCAAGAAATACGTTAGATGAATCGACCTGGAATGGTCAGCCGAAGAAGGTAAGAGCCCTGTAGTTGAAAGCGTGTTTCCTCCGGAGTGGATCCTGAGTACGGCGGAACACGAGGAATTCCGTCGGAATCCGGGAGGACCATCTCCCAAGGCTAAATACTCCCTAGTGACCGATAGTGAACCAGTACCGTGAGGGAAAGGTGAAAAGCACCCCGGGAGGGGAGTGAAAGAGAACCTGAAACCGTGTGCCTACAAGTAGTCGAAGCCCGTTAATGGGTGACGGCGTACCTTTTGTAGAATGGACCGGCGAGTTACGATCGTAT
Organism: Virgibacillus doumboii; assembly: GCF_902806455.1. Taxonomy (GTDB): domain Bacteria; phylum Bacillota; class Bacilli; order Bacillales; family Amphibacillaceae; genus Lentibacillus; species Lentibacillus doumboii. Next base: position 292,555 of record NZ_CADCWQ010000002.1, read on the forward strand.
GCAAGGTTAAGTGGCAGACACGGAGCCGCAGCGAAAGCGAGTCTGAACAGGGCGAAATAGTATACGGTCGCAGACCCGAAACCGTGTGATCTACCCATGTCCAGGGTGAAGGTCAGGTAACACTGACTGGAGGCCCGAACCCACGTATGTTGAAAAATGCGGGGATGAGGTGTGGGTAGGGGTGAAATGCCAATCGAACACGGAGATAGCTGGTTCTCTCCGAAATAGCTTTAGGGCTAGCCTCAAGGTAGGCGTACTGGAGGTAGAGCACTGATTGGATGAGGGGCCCTCACCGGGTTACCAAATTCAGTCAAACTCCGAATGCCAGCTACGTATCCTTGGGAGTCAGACTATGGGTGATAAGGTTCATAGTCGAAAGGGAAACAGCCCAGACCGCCAGCTAAGGTCCCAAAGTATACGTTAAGTGGAAAAGGATGTGGAGTTGCCCAGACAACCAGGATGTTGGCTTAGAAGCAGCCATCATTTAAAGAGTGCGTAATAGCTCACTGGTCGAGTGACTCTGCGCCGAAAATGTACCGGGGCTAAACGTATCACCGAAGCTGCGGAAGCAGAGGTCAGATGCCAGAGGTCGGAAGTCAGAAGTGAGGGAAGACTGTGATCAAACACTATAAAGATCTAAGGATTTATCAACAATCTTATGAGCTTGCTTTAAAAGTTCATCAAATCAGCTTAGAATTCCCCAACTTTGAAACGTATGAACTTGGTGCACAAATAAGAAGAGCTGCTCTTTCTATTCCTGCAAATATTGCGGAGGGATATGGAAAGAAGGATTCAGTGAATGATTTCAAGCGGTTCCTTAAAATATCACTTGGTTCTAATAATGAAGTCAAGGTAATGATAGACTTCGCTAAAGACCTAAAGTATCTGGATGAACAGAAATATACGTATCTCTTTCAGCAATATGAAGAGTTAGGCAAACAGATTTATTCCTTAATACAAAAGTGGAAATGAATCTGACTTCTAATTTCTGGCATCTGACTTCTGTTTGGTAGGAGAGCGTTCCAGGTGCTGTGAAGTCAGACCGTGAGGACTGGTGGAGCGTCTGGAAGTGAGAATGCCGGTATGAGTAGCGAAAAAAGAGTGAGAATCTCTTTCACCGAAAGCCTAAGGTTTCCTGAGGAAGGCTCGTCCTCTCAGGGTTAGTCGGGACCTAAGCCGAGGCCGAAAGGCGTAGGCGATGGACAACAGGCAGATATTCCTGTACCACCTCATGAGCGTTTGAATGATGGGGGGACGCAGTAGGATAAGGAAAGCGCACCGATGGATGTGTGCGTCCAAGCAGTGAGGGAGTTGGATAGGTAAATCCGTCCAACAATTCCAAGCTGTGACGGGGAGGGAAATATAGTACCGAAGTTCCGGATTTCACACTGCCAAGAAAAGCCTCTAGTGAGTTCATAGGTGCCCGTACCGCAAACCGACACAGGTAGGCGAGGAGAGAATCCTAAGGTGAGCGGGAGAACTCTCGTTAAGGAACTCGGCAAAATGACCCCGTAACTTCGGGAGAAGGGGTGCTCCTTTAAGGAGGAGCCGCAGTGAATAGGCCCAAGCGACTGTTTAGCAAAAACACAGGTCTCTGCGAAGCCGAAAGGCGAAGTATAGGGGCTGACACCTGCCCGGTGCTGGAAGGTTAAGGGGAAGCGTTAGGCCTTCGGCCGAAGCGTAGAACCGAAGCCCCAGTAAACGGCGGCCGTAACTATAACGGTCCTAAGGTAGCGAAATTCCTTGTCGGGTAAGTTCCGACCCGCACGAAAGGTGCAACGACTTGGGCACTGTCTCAACGAGAGACCCGGTGAAATTATACGATGTGTGAAGATGCACATTACCCGCGACAGGACGGAAAGACCCCGTGGAGCTTTACTGTAGCCTGATATTGAATGTTGGTACAGCTTGTACAGGATAGGTGGGAGCCATCGAAACCGGAGCGCCAGCTTCGGTGGAGGCACCCGTGGGATACCACCCTGGCTGTACGGACATTCTAACCCAGGGCCGTGATCCGGTCCGGAGACAGTGTCAGGCGGGCAGTTTGACTGGGGCGGTCGCCTCCCAAAAGGTAACGGAGGCGCCCAAAGGTTCCCTCAGAATGGTTGGAAATCATTCGCAGAGTGTAAAGGCAGAAGGGAGCTTGACTGCGAGACCTACAAGTCGAGCAGGGACGAAAGTCGGGCTTAGTGATCCGGTGGTTCCGCATGGAAGGGCCATCGCTCAACGGATAAAAGCTACCCCGGGGATAACAGGCTTATCTCCCCCAAGAGTTCACATCGACGGGGAGGTTTGGCACCTCGATGTCGGCTCATCGCATCCTGGGGCTGTAGTCGGTCCCAAGGGTTGGGCTGTTCGCCCATTAAAGCGGTACGCGAGCTGGGTTCAGAACGTCGTGAGACAGTTCGGTCCCTATCCGTCGTGGGCGCTGGAAGTTTGAGAGGAGCTGTCCTTAGTACGAGAGGACCGGGATGGACACACCGCTGGTGTACCAGTTGTTCCGCCAGGAGCATAGCTGGGTAGCTACGTGTGGCAAGGATAAGTGCTGAAAGCATCTAAGCATGAAGCCCCCCTCAAGATGAGACTTCCCATCACTTCAAGTGAGTAAGATCCCTCAGAGACGATGAGGTAGATAGGTTCGAGGTGGAAGCGTGGTGACACGTGGAGCTGACGGATACTAATCGATCGAGGACTTAACTAAAAAGTTATTGATGGCGTTGATATAAAGCTCTTATTTAGTTTTCAGGGTATAATTCCCTATATGTTTTTGTCTGGTAGCAATAGCGGAGAGGACACACCTGTTCCCATGCCGAACACAGCAGTTAAGCTCTCCAGCGCCGATGGTAGTTGGGGCTTTGCCCCTGCAAGAGTAGGACGCCGCCAGGCAATTTTTGTATATTTTTTTACTGCTTATCATGGATATCTTGATAAATGCAATGCTTAAGATTATTCCACAGTAGCTCAGCGGTAGAGCAATCGGCTGTTAACCGATCGGTCGTAGGTTCGAGTCCTACCTGTGGAGCCATTTTTATGCTTCCATAGCTCAGTCGGTAGAGCACTTCCATGGTAAGGAAGGGGTCAGCGGTTCAAGTCCGCTTGGAAGCTCTATAACAGATACGCCTTAACACCTTGTAGAACGAGGGGGTTAAGGCGTTTTTTTATATTGGTACAGTTTAGGGTGACTTTGAGTGATACAGGCATTTTTGGGGAAAATTAAAGTAAATCCGTATCCAGTGGGGGACAAGGTATCCTTTTTGCCTGCATAATCAATGAAATAAATAGAGTAATACTTCACCAACTTGTTGTTGATAGGTAACACTTTTTTTATTCTAATTTACTGGGTTTTATCCCGAAGACTTAATTCAAGCTGCTGTATAAAGTTCAAAATATAATGATGAAACTAAAAAGTAAGTAAATACGTATTACTTTTAGTAAATATTCAGTTACGAGCAATATATTAATAATATATAAGTTGGGCAATAACGATAAGTTGAAAAGTAAATTATTCTTCAGTTTAAGGAAGGTGGAAACCATGATTTGGGTATATTTTTTAGTAATCCCAGTCACCCTTATTTTATTAATCGCCTTTGTTTTCGACAAAAAACACAACATTAAAAAAGTACGTAAGGTGGACGATGTAAAGATCAATAAAATATGGGCAGATGCGGATAAAAAACCTTTTTAATATTTGTGTAAGAATAAAATCTTGGTAATGTAATGGCTTTTAATCGTGCTTACTTAACAACATAGGTAAGACTAGATTAATTAAGTAAGAGATAAGTTTTTAAAGGATATATCTCTTTCATAATTAATATTGTTTAATGAAGCAGGCATATAACTTTTCAGTCACTAATACTTGTCTTATTTAACCTGTATTTTCCATCAATGGAAGGTGCAGTTTTTTTGTGGACAAATTTATGTCAAATAGTGTCCATATAAGTTATACAGCCAATTAAGCATCATTATATTTTGACAAAATAGTACAATGGGTGGATTTTTAATTAGATAGAAGGATTTTAATGGAGCGAATAGAATTAGTATGTATGTCAATTTCCCATAGACATTCGTGAAACTAGTGGAGGGCGGGTGATGAAGGATGTCGAGAAAGTATCCTGAAATTGATGAAGTTATCAACTATATTCATCAGAATATCTATGATCCCCTTTCGCTTTCCCAGTTAGCTAAATATGCAGCTTACAGTCCATACCATTTTACGCGTATCTTCAAACAACAAACCGGACTTACACCTCAATACTATGTGTCTTCAGTCCGTCTGCAAAAGGCGAAAGATCTGCTCATGCACACGAATTTGAGTATACGTGACGTTGGTATGGAGATTGGGCAACAGAGCCTTGGAACGTTTACTACCCGCTTTACGGATCGGGTTGGACTGTCCCCTTCACATTTTAGAAATTCCATGCAGCAGGCGAATGAAGACTTTCAATCCTTAAAAAGAATTAATAAAATCCAGCCGTCACTGCCACTTTTAAATCAACATGTAAAGTTAGAAGGGAGCATTCAAGCCGAAGTTCCATTTGATGGTGTAGTTCTGATAGGGTTGTTTCCCAAGCCGATTCCCGAGGGGATGCCTCTTTATGGTACACTGCTGTTTTCTTTGGGGAAATTTTGTTTTTGCGATGTCAAACCTGGAATCTATTATTTGATGGCCACTTCTGTTTCGTGGGATATGCAGCCCATCGATTTTTTGCTCCCGCACCGAACATTACGCTACAAATCAAAAGGACCGATTATCGTTCATCAGAATGGCAGTGTTCCGTTTCTCCATGTTACACTCCGCACACCACGATTGGATGATCCGCCAATCTTGATTTCGTTGCCACGCCTGATGAACATTTTTTTGCACAGGATAAATATGTAAAAAGGAGTATATATTTTTAAAACAGCAATTCATAAGAAATCTCAACTTCGGAATTATGCTATGGTTCAGATATACAATCACCTATATGGGCAAAGAAGGTGTAATTTATGACAGTACAGTTGACGCCTCATATCGTTCTGGACGGAAAGTCAAAGGAAGCGTTCAATTTTATGAGAAAACATTGGACGCGAGAGTGCTGAATATGGTGACTTTTGGGGATATGCAAGGGCAGGGCTTTCCGCAAGCGTTGCATGACAATGTATTGCATGCGCTGGTCAGAATCGGGGAGTCGGATCTTATGTTTTCCGATTCGCATGAGGAACATTCCGTGCAACAGGTGAACAATGTACAGATGTGTATTACAACTGGTACTACAGACGTAGCTAATCAATTGTTCAGAGCATTAAAAGAAGACGCCCATGTGATTACCCCGATGGAGGAAAACTTTGTTAGTCCGGCTTTTGGAATGCTGACAGATAAGTATGGCATAACCTTTACCATTTTGGCGAAGAGGGAATAAGGAATCTATAAAATCTTTTCAAGAGGTGATTAAAATGAGTTTACAGCCAAAACATCTTTATGTAAATTTACCGGTTAAAGATCTCGACAAATCGGTCAGTTTTTTCACAAAATTAGGCTTTGAATTCTCTGCTGAATTTACGGATGAAAATGCGACTGGAATGATCATTAATGAAAATACGTTCGTGATGCTGCTTGTAGAGGATTTTTTCAAACAGTTTACCAATAAGGAATTGACAGATGCAACGAAAGGCACAGAAGCTATCATGGCGATATCTGCACAAAGCAGAGAACAAGTGGTTGAGATTGTAAACAAGGCTCTGGACGCCGGTGGAAAGCCTTCATATGGTATCGTTGACCATGGCTTTATGTATGGGGGAAGCTTTCAGGATATTGACGGACACCTGTGGGAAGTCATGTATATGGATGAAAGCGCAATGAGCCAGGGTCATGATTAAATGGAGTACCCGCAGCCTGCAGAATTGCGGCTAAGAATGTCAAAAAACAGTTAGGGTGAGTATCTATGAAAAAACAAATACTATTCATTCACAGCGCTGGTCCACAAGGCATGCACGAGGGAAGCAGTGATCTGATAGCATATTTACAAAAAAATCTCGGAGATAAATGCAATCTATTATATCCCGAAATGCCTGATCCGGAAGATCCGAAGTATAGACCTTGGAAAGAGCAGCTTGAAAGGGAAATTGCATTATTGGACAATGAGGTGATTTTGATTGGTCACTCTCTAGGGGCGGCAGTATTGCTGAAATATCTTTCCGAGGAAAAGTTCAGGCCATCCATCTCAGGATTATTTTTGATCGCATCACCATACTGGGGAAAGGACAATGATTGGCAATTTGAGGAATTCACCCTGGCAGATAACTTTACCGAAAATCTCCCTAAGATATCACAACTAGTTATATATCACAGCCGTAACGATGAAATAGTACCGTTTGCACATCTGGAGCATTACGCCAAAGCACTACCTCAGGCAGTAACCCATGTGGTTGAAGGTGCGGATCATGCTTTCAGTAGTGGACTGCCGGAGCTTGTTGATGATATTAAACATATGACAACGTTGAAAAAACGTTGAGTAATTGCTAGTAAAACTGTCCATTAGACTTTAAAATAGAGTAATAACAGTAGACAGCAGAAAATAATTTCTTTAACAGTGATCATCGAAATGGTGGTCTTTTTTCTTGAAATTCAAAGGATATTGTCATTTAGTATGTTAATATTGCACAATAAGTTGTTGATAGAATTATAAACATGTATACCAGAGTATGGAGGACAATTATGGAGAGGTGGAAAACGCTAGAATCGGAGTACTTACATAAAAGTCCATTCGGAAATATCAGGAAAGATAGATGTAAGCTTCCAAATGGATTGGTGATAGACGATTTTTGTATAAATGAATATCCTGATTGGGTGAATGCAGTTGTTATAACAAAGGAGGACAAAATCGTTCTGGTTGAACAATATCGTCATGCGGCAGAAGATTTTTTCCTGGAAATTCCTGCTGGAAAAAAAGAAGGTAATGAAACGGATGAGGAAGGATTGATACGGGAAGTTAAGGAAGAGACAGGCTACACTTCCTTGAGGGAACCTATTTTCTTAGGAGAGTTTATGGTGAATCCGGCAACTCAAAACAATAAGGTGAAAACTTATCTGTTGCAGGATGCATTTAAAGCACATGAACAGGACTTGGACGATACCGAAGCGATTAATGTTAAGTTGCTTGATTTCAGTAATATGGGAGAATTAATCAGAACCAATAAGATAAACACACAGTTATTTACAGCAAATGCATATCTAATGGCAAAGGACTTTCTCGCCGGAAGTTATTCAGAATAAAATGGACAGGAGAATGTAAGATGGAAATGCTCATAATTCTTGCACTGGCAGTGACAGTTTTAGAAGTGTTCGTTGCGGTTTTTTTGATAAAAAAACATAAAATGAAAGTCTGGCAGTCTCTGTATACTTCATTACCGGTAATTGTAATCGTTTGGATTGTCGCTCTCATGTATACATAAGAAGAAACACCCAAACTGTGAAGTTATTTGGGTGTTTCTTTTTTACGGGTAAATAATTTGTACACTTGTAATTGAATAAAAAAGACAACAATTGCTAACAGACAAAGGTTAAAATAATACCAAAAGCCGTTTCCCAGCAGATCAAGTGGTGTACTTGCTGTTGGCGTGTGTGACAGATAAAGATAGTTGGATTCCATAATTGGATTGAAAAAGACGCCGATTATAAAAGCAAATAGTAACAGGTAGCCATAGGTTTCAAGCATGGATTTTAAAGTGACTTTTACCGAACTGGTTGCCACCAGGAAGATACTGACCCATGATATTGACAGATGGTGAACAAAAAACTTCCAGAATCGGTAGTGCGGAAAGTCGTAAGGCAGTTCCGGAGTCACCAATGCTAAAAAAGCAGGAATCAGACCGATAAAAAAAGTGATTTGAATTAATTTTTTATTATAGGTTATTAATGCGATCATTCCGGTAATACCGGCGATTCCACAGAGATGCAGCGGCATATGTTCACTTAAACTCCATATACCGGTTATGGCAGTCCACGTTTGATAGGAAACTTCCGATATTAGTAACAAAATGAATAAAATCCAACGAATTGTGTTGTATAAATACGTGTTGTCCATGATTTTCCTGAATGCTATCGTGAACAGTACGATACCTGTAAAATAGATAACCAGCACAGTAATGTGGCTTGGACCAAATGCCACAAAGGGAGTGCCACCCAAAGTTAACAAGTTTCCCATATAATTCCCCCAATGGTTTATACGAATATCTTTCTGTATAAATACATTATATGTTGAAAAAAACTGTTTGAAAATAAAAATTTTATTTATCCACTTTACAAAGGTGTTTAATCTGTATATAATAAAATTCGTCGGTTTCCGACAAAACAATTCTTGAATATAATGTTTTATACATAAAAAAACCATTGCAAGGCCCGTTGGTCAAGTGGTTAAGACACCGCCCTTTCACGGCGGTAACACGGGTTCGAATCCCGTACGGGTCACCAATATGGAGGATTAGCTCAGCTGGGAGAGCACCTGCCTTACAAGCAGGGGGTCGCAGGTTCGAGCCCTGCATCCTCCACCATTTAATTGCCGTTTTAGCTCAATTGGCAAACCGCTAACATCACCGAATGTGCTACTATGTGCAGGTTTGCGAGGAGTGCAACTTCACCGAATTTACTTGCAACACGACAAGCACACAAAATGTTTGCACATAAATAAAAATAGAAACACTTTATAACAATATGCCGGTCTAGCTCAATTGGCAGAGCAACTGACTTGTAATCAGTAGGTTGGGGGTTCAATTCCTCTGGCCGGCACCATTTTTTATGTATAAATAACCTGATGAAGTTAACAATACATGCGGAGGGGTAGCGAAGTGGCTAAACGCGGCGGACTGTAAATCCGCTCCCTCAGGGTTCGGGAGTTCGAATCTCTCCCCCTCCACCATATTTTTTATTGGGCTATAGCCAAGCGGTAAGGCAACGGGTTTTGATCCCGTGACGCGCTGGTTCGAATCCAGCTAGCCCAGCCTTTTTTATTTTTGTACATAATTAGAGATTTTGCCTGCAACACGACGAGCACCCAGAGAATGCTCAGCATAAAAATCAAAAAACATCCATAACATGAGCCATTAGCTGGCCGCCAGCACCATCGAGTACGCTACCATGTGCAGGCCTGCGAGAAGTGCTGCTTCACCGAAATAACTTGCAACACGACGAGCACCTCATGAACGCTCACATTAAAATTAGAAAACATTCATAACATGAGCCATTAGCTCAGCTGGCAGAGCATCTGACTTTTAATCAGAGGGTCGGAGGTTCGAATCCTCCATGGCTCACTACCTATATTAAAAAACTCTAGCGGAAATACATAACACATATTATAATAGCAAATGAACAAGGTCGTTATGATTACCACCAGCAACCTTGTTTATTTGCATTTTTTGCTGTTTTTTTACATAATAGAAACAGTAATTTTAATAATTGACCTAACTAATTATAATGGCATATATTAATGATGATAGCCAAAAGGATGAGGCGCTATGGAAACTTCTAGAATTCCTAACTTTTACAACATGAGTGTTGAGGAACGAAGACACCTCCTTACTGAAATGGATTCTTTTACCGGAGAGGAAGCGGATTACTTATATTCAAAAGAACCGCTGCCGACTGAGACAGCGGATAAAATGATTGAAAATGTAATCGGAACGTTTCCACTTCCATTAGGTTTGGGATTGAATTTCTTAATAAATGGGAAAGAATATGTAGTACCAATGGCAATTGAGGAACCTTCTGTTGTTGCCTCAGCAAGTCATATCGCAAAAATAGTCAGAAATGCCGGCGGTTTTTCCACAGAAGCAACCGACCGGGTGATGACAGGTCAAATACAAGTTGTTGGCTGCCCTGATTTTGATGCAGCAAAGGAAACTATATTAAATGAAAAAGATGCGTTGATTAAAGACGCCAATGCTGCATATCCTAGTTTAGTAGCGAGGGGTGGCGGAGCAGAAGATCTGGAAGTAAGGATTTTAAATGAAGAATCGGATTCCCAATATGGCAAAATGCTCATCCTTCATGTTTATATAAATACATGTGATGCAATGGGTGCGAATATTATAAATACGATGGTTGAATCGTTGGCACCTACCATTGAACAGCTCACGGAAGGGAAAGTATATTTACGAATTCTTTCCAATTATCCTGATCGATGCCTTGCACGTGCACGTTGTGTTATTCCACCTGATTTACTCAAGACAGGCAATTTTTCAGGTGAAGAAGTGCGGGACGGCGTAATTCATGCATATGAGTTTGCTGCATCTGATCCTTATCGTGCGGTTACCCACAATAAAGGAACCATGAATGGAATTGACCCAATCGTTATTGCTACAGGCAATGACTGGCGTGCAGTTGAGGCTGGAGCTCATGCACATGCTGCACGAAACGGCAAATATGGTTCCATGACGGAATGGTACAAAGATGAGGAAGGGAACCTCGTTGGCGAATTGGAACTTCCTATGTCTGTAGGAATTGTCGGTGGCTCTATAAAAGTTCATCCAACCTCAAAGCTTGCTCATAAAATTTTGGATGTGGATACAGCACAGGAGTTGGCACAAGTTATGGTTGCTGTTGGACTTGCTCAAAACCTTGGTGCCCTCAAAGCCCTGGCAACAGATGGTATCCAAAAGGGTCATATGGCGTTACATTCTCGTTCTGTTGCTATTGCAGCAGGAGCGACAGGGGAGATGATTGATATCATTGCTGAACGTTTAATTGATGAAAAAGAAATCCGTGTTGGAAAAGCTAAAGAATTGGTGGAAGAATATATAAAATGAGTGCAGAAAAAGCAACAACTTCAGAACAAATAGCTATAGGTGTAGCTCATAGTAAATTGATTTTAATTGGGGAGCATGCAGTTGTACACGGGCAACCTGCAATCGCACTTCCATTCCCGCTGGTAGGGGTAGAATCGGTTATTGATTACGCACCAGGTAAAGTGAAGATTGACAGTACTTTTTATCATGGACCAATTGACGCTGCTCCGGAATCACTGGAGGGAATTGTTAATTGCATTAAGGCTACCTTAAATCATCTTCATTTACCATGTGAGGATATGTTAATCCGGATCAAATCATCCATACCGCCTGGAAAAGGGCTTGGCTCAAGTGCTTCTGTCGCAATTGCTGTGATCAAGTCTCTATTTTCCTACTTCGACCGGGGTTATACGGAGGAAGAGTTATTGGAATTAGCTAACATCTCAGAAACATATGCCCATGGTGTACCGAGTGGAATTGACACAATGACAATCACTTCGGAATCTCCGGTTTGGTATGAAAAAGAACAGCCAATCGAACTTATCAACCCGAAAGGTGATTTCCACTTTATCGTAGCAGATTCCGGAAGAGTGGGCGATACGCGTCTTGCTGTTGAGTCGGTTGCCAGTTTATTCAAATCAGCGCCAAGACGTATCCAGGCCAAGTTGGATCGGATAGGTGAATTAACACACCGGGCAAGAAATGCACTGGAAAGCGCCAGCAAGCATTTGCTTGGTCAGATGCTAAATGAGGCACAAAAAGAATTGGAAGCACTTGGAGTAAGTGATGCCGGCCTGAACAGACTGATTTACTTTGCACGGCAGGAAGGTGCCCTTGGTGCTAAATTAACCGGCGGCGGAAATGGCGGCTGTATTATTGCGTTGGCACGTAATGAAGTCCATTCCAGACAGTTAGCCGAAAAGCTGAAAAAATTCGGTGCACATGCAGTGTGGCCTTTTGTTTTAAGAAGAAAATCTGAGAAATTATAAGTAAAAAGGGGAACGAAGATGAAGGCAACAGCCAAAGCACATACAAATATTGCCTTAATTAAATACTGGGGTAAACGGGATGAGTCATTAATCCTCCCCATGAACAATAACCTTTCATTGACACTTGATGGGTTCTACACAACGACTTCGGTCGAATTTCGTGAAGACCTCACCAGTGACAGTTTTTATCTTAATGAAAAGGCAGTTTCGGGCAAAGAATTTGATCGTGTTACCACTTTTTTGGATCTAATTCGCAGCTTTGCGGGTAGACCCAATTTTTTTGCCGATGTGCGTTCAACAAATCACGTACCCACAGCTGCAGGCTTTGCATCATCTGCTTCCGGTTTTGCGGCGTTGGCAGCTGCGGCGACTGAATCATTGGGCCACGATATAAGTGAACAGGAGCTCTCCATGCTTACCAGGCAAGGCTCCGGCTCAGCATGCCGATCGATTTATGGTGGGTTCGTGGAATGGGAAAAAGGTACGCAATCAGATGGTTCTGATTCCTATGCTGTACAGGTGGCACCTGAGGACCATTGGGATATTCGTGTCGCGGCGGTTGTTTTGTCTTCCAATACCAAAAAAATACTCAGCAGGGAAGGCATGAAGCGGACCGTTGAAACATCTGCTTTTTATTCCAGCTGGGTTGACAGTATTCCTGATGACCTGGAGCAAATCAAGCAAGGTATCAAAGATAAAGACTTTGAAAAGGTTGGAAGAATCGCTGAAGCAAATTGCCTGAAGATGCATGCCACTACCTTGGCGGCAAATCCCCCATTTACCTATTGGAATGATCGGACGGTAGCAGTTATGGATGCTGTCAGAAATTTGCGGGAGAATGGAGTTCCGGCATATTTCACCATTGATGCCGGTCCTAACGTAAAAGTTCTTTATTTACCGGAAAACGAGGAAACGATAAAAAATGCGCTCCGTGACGTACCTGGTGTAAATGATGTAATTGTTAGCCGTTCAGGTCAGGGAATAACGTATCTTTAGGAGTTGAATTTTTTTGCCTACTACAATAAAAGTGCCCGGGAAATTAATGATTGCAGGGGAATTTGCCGTACTCGAACCTTATTATGATTTAGTTGTAATGGCGGTTAACCGGTATGTTTATGCTACATTAGCTGAAAACGATGAAAATCGTCTTTCGCTGGAGACATTTGATTTAAGTAATTTAGCGTGGGAGTATGAATCGAATGCCGTAAATATAAAGACAGATGACCCACGTGTACGGTTTGTGGAAGATGCTATGACAATAGTCTGTACCTATTTACGGGAAAATAATATCGTGCCGACTCCGTTTCACCTGACCGTTAAAAGTGAATTGGACGATGTTTCGGGGCGAAAATATGGATTAGGATCTAGTGCCGCGGTGGTTACTTCGGTAGTTGCCTCTATTTTAAAAAAATTCCTTCCTGAAGGTCATTCTGCAGGTTTGATTTTTAAACTGGCAGCCGTTGCCCATGTCAAAACACAGGGGAGCGGGTCAGGAGCTGACGTTGCTGCTTCCTCATATGGCGGATTTTTGCAATATGCATCATTTCAGGCGGACTGGCTGCAGAAGGCATATAAAAACACGGACTCTGTTACTCAATTAGTTGAAGAAAAATGGCCGTATCTCTCTTTAAATCCAATCAAATTGCCTGAAAATGTACATATGTGTATAGGCTGGACAGGAACCCCGGCATCAACCAGCAAACTGATAACGAAAATTAAGCAGCTTAACATAGACAATCCCAAATTATATGAAGCATTCCTGACTGACAGCCAAACAGCAGTATCCACATTCCTGAAGGGGATCTCTGAGGAGGACACTTCACTTATTTTTAAAGGAATAAAGCAGAACAGACATGCATTAGCAGCGGTCGGTCAAAACGCCAATGCAGAAGTCGAAACACCTCTATTAAAAAAGTTGTGCGATCTTGCTGAAGCATACGGTGGAGCAGGAAAGCCATCAGGGGCAGGCGGTGGAGACTGCGGGATTGCATTTCTCCCGTCCCGTGACAAAGCTGAACAGCTAATGAAGGTATGGGAACAGGCAGGGATTAAACCGTTGGATATCGTTACCTCACAAAACAGGAGCGGTTGAAATATAAAAAGCAGGATTGACTAATAAAAGCCAATCCTGCTTTCTTTATGCCAATATTTTCTCAGCTATTTCAATCCGCTGCATCTCAACGGTTCCGGTATAAATCTGGGTGATTTTCGCATCACGCATCATCCGCTCAACCGGATAATCTCGTATATAGCCATAACCGCCGAATAGTTGGACAACCTCTGTCGTTAACTTCATCGCCATTTCTGATACATATGCTTTACACATCGACGAAGCAATACTGTAATCTTCCCCTTCTTGCTGCAGGGTGGCAGCCTGGTTAATTAATAGACGAGAAGTCTCTAACTGGATTGCCATATCGGCCAGTTTGAACTGAATGGATTGAAAGTCCTTTAAAGCTTTACCAAACTGTTTTCGTTCTTTAACATAATCCAACGCAAGCTGGTAGGCACCTTCTGCAATTCCAAGCGCCTGTGCACTCATAGCGAGGCGGCCACCCTGGAGTGTCCGTTTGGCAATTTTATAGCCGTCTCCTTCTTTTCCAAGCAGATTTTCAGCTGGTATCCGGCAGTTATCAAAATTTAAAGAGGAAACGACGTGACCGCGAATTCCCATTTTTTTCTCCGGAACCCCGGTAGTAAAGCCTTCTGTTCCTTTTTCAATGATAAAAGCACTTAAGTTCTCACCATCGTCACTGGTTTTATCGCCAGTCTGCATGAACACAACATAAATCCCCGCAGGCCCGGCATTGCTTGTAAACACTTTATTTCCGTTTACTATATAATGATCCCCATCTCTAACAGCACGGGTGGTTAATTGCTTGTAGTTCGAGCCATGATCGGGTTCAGTCAGACTGAATGCACCTAACTGCTCACCGGAAGCGAGAGGTGTAAGAAATTTCTTCTTTTGTTCCTCGGTTCCGAATGTGTAGATTGGCCAACTGGCAAGCGCAGTGTGAATGGCTAAATCAGATCCGGTTGCACCACATACTTTGGATAATTCCTCAACGGCATTGATGAACGTTACATAGTCCATTCCCGCACCGCCGTATTTTTCAGGCCATGGTATTCCAGTAATCCCTTGTTCAGCCATTTTGTGAAACTGGCCCCAATCAAAGTACTCTTCTTCATCACGCTTGGCTGCAAGCGGGGCGATTTCATTTTTTGCAAATTTCTTTAGCATTGCTGAGATTTGCATTTGGTCACGTTCCAATACTAATGTATCCATACGTATCACCTCATTGATAGAGTAGTGTTAATGGAAATAGGGATGTCGTATATCTTTATATAAAATGAATGAATACTCATTCAGTGCATGTCTTAAAAAAATAGAACCTTTTTTGAGTCCACCTCCAGTAAATTATATTTCTTTCATATTCATTATAACATAAAACGCTTTCAACTGTTAGAAATTATTTGAACAATGTGTGAATGTATATATATACATTTTTTTGTCAGGTTGAGTCATTCCCCGTTTTTTGTCTAAAATAAACGATAGAGGAGGCGCTTTCATGAAGAAAAATATGTCTATTATTGGCGTGCCGATGGATCTTGGACAAAGCCGCCGCGGGGTAGATATGGGTCCGAGTGCAATTCGCTATGCAGGTGTTATCGAAACACTTGAGAATTTACAATACAGTATTAACGATTTGGGTGATGTGCAAATTTCCCGCCCGGACAGTAAATATGAGACACAGGAAGATAATTTGCGGAACCTGCAGCAGGTTGCTGAAGGGAATCAGAAGCTTGCAGAAATGGTTGACGCGGAAATTAATAAAGGCCGTTTCCCATTGGTTTTGGGCGGTGACCACAGTATTGCAATCGGAAGCTTGGCAGGTATAGCAAAACACTATGAAAATTTAGGTGTCATCTGGTATGACGCACATGGTGATTTAAATTCGGGTGAAACATCTCCATCAGGAAATATTCACGGGATGCCGCTTGCCGTCAGCCTTGGTATTGGTAATGAAAAACTGACAAACATGCTTGGCTATCAGCCGAAAATTAAGCCGGAAAATATTGTGATCATCGGTGCCCGTTCACTTGACCCTGGTGAAAAAGAATTGATCAAAGAAAAAGGCATTAAAGTCTATTCCATGCATGAAATTGACCGCGTGGGAATGACAAAGGTAATGTCTGAATCAATAGACTACTTAAAAGAACGTACAGATGGTGTTCATCTGAGTCTCGATTTGGATGGTCTTGACCCTGAAGAAGCACCGGGTGTGGGGACACCGGTAATTGGTGGTTTATCATACCGGGAAAGCCATTTGGCAATGGAAATGCTCGAGGAGTCAAATCTTCTTACATCAGCGGAATTTGTCGAGGTAAATCCGATCCTGGACGATAAAAACAAAACGGCAACAATGGCTGTTGGTTTAATTGGGTCATTGTTCGGTGAAAAGTTGAAATAGCGGTATTGAAAAATAAGGCTGGGACAAAACAAAAAAGTGTTGCCAAAAGACGAACAATGCATGGGGGATAGCGGAGGGAATATACGTAGACTCCTGGAGGAGGAAAGGCATCGGTGAGACTCCGAAGTGCGCTAGCACGAGGAGGCTCACCAGCCGCCCCCCGGCTAAGAAGACACTGCGAAATCGTACTTTTTGAGCAGATGTCGCCTTGGTACCCGGAGGTGTGAAAGCGAAGTATATTCCCGGAGCGGTTTTATGCACCATTTCCAATATGTTCGGATTTTGTTATGGATAAAACACTTTTGTCCCAGCCCCATTTTATATAGGTACTTTTCGTAACTTTTGTTCTATTTAATTTCGTAGTTGATATAAACTGAGAGATAATTTTATATGTGTGTTAGCCCGCCGCTGAGAAAATACTCTTGGTGTTGCTATGCAAGAAATTCGATGAGGCACCACCACACGACATTCATCGACCAGGAAAATCTCTGGTGAGCCTTTCCGTGTTCGTTATACGTCGCAGTTTATATCTTTTTTATCAAAAACAACAAATAGTATTTATATATGATAAATGTTCAGCTTATTCCAGATAGACTTCCAATCTTTTTTTCTAATACGGTCTTCATAGATGGAAGCACGTGCATCACATTCCGCAAAATAGGGTGTCGGCTTTACCTCCATATTGACAACATCATCAATTCCACAAGGAGCTGTTAGAATAACATTTTCCCCCTCATCCAATTTCACTCCAAGTGCTGTTGCAGTTTCCGGGAATTTGGATATCGCATCCACTGAGGATGAATAGGGCGGAATGCCATTAGCAATGTGCATTCTCGCTTCATTTTTAACGGACCAGGGAATATCTGGAATAATCTTTCTTAATTCAGCTTCAAGATTCTTTTCAATCGGTTCATCCATCGTTGTATCGTCAAAATAGATGAAATCAACATCGGGGATTCTTGTTCTTTCGCTGAAACCGTGCAATGTATCCCAGATTTTTGAGCGAACGAATCCTGCACAGATCCACCAATCAGTTAAATTCAATGATTTTGCAGCTCTTAGAATCTCCATCATTCGGTCATCTTCTTCTATAATTTTTATGACATCCTCTTCCGATTTCAGCATTACCCGACCTCCTCAAAATATTGCAATTAATGCTATGATAATTACCGCAGTGTCTGCAATGATATGAACCAGCCAGGAATTATAAATATTACTGGACTTTTCATTAAGCCAGTTAAAAATTAACCCAATCGTAAATAAGCCAAATAACGCCAGCAGGAACAGCCCGATGTTAAACCACGTCAGGAAGATCGCTGTATGATAGATTGCGAACAGGAAAGCGGAATAGATATATGCAAACCGCCGATGATTATACTGTAAGTTCTTAAAGATAAATCCCCTGAAGAAAAACTCCTCCAGGAATGAATTTCCGAAAATCACATAAGTCCCAATAAATAAAAACGTTTCACTGGTAATGTTCTTTTCAGCCAGTTTTGCTCCAATTGCATCAAAGTCTATAAAATCTCTGAATGCAAAGTATGCTCCCAAAACTATTAGAAACGAACCGATACCTAATCCGACACTAACTTTCAAGCGTTTAAAGTCCATTTTCTGTGTTCCGAAATATGCAGGTCTTGTTTTGGTAATGTAATGAAAAATGAATACCACAATAAAAAATGTTACTATCTTTGTTATTGTTTTGTACAAATAATCAAAGACCAGAATTTGCTCAACGATAAATAATAGGATGATAGACAGTAAGCTTAATAACAGAATGAAATTTTTATGTTTCATATAAACACCTTTTAATAGATTTTCTATTATTGTAACATCTGCAAAAAATAAAAAAGACATTAAATTTCAATGTCTTTTTTACCCTGCTTTCTCTTTTATTTAAATTTTTTAGATCCCCTGATATTCATTAAGAAGGTCGTCCAATTGTTTGCTGGACTGAATGACAATGTTTGAACTTAAACCATGGATTTTGCTTAATGCAATCATCTTATCACGACATTCCTCAATTTTTTCTAATAATATTGATTTTTTGTCCACAAAAACGGCCTCCCGTCTAGTATAATATATTATGATGTTACCCATTTAATCGTCATTACTAACATATATTTAAATAAAAATATTTTTTTGAAACCTTACTGGGTGTTATTTCGTATGTAGAATACCGCCTGCAAAGCGGAGGTAAAATAATGGACTTGATAATTAAAGAGAAAATAAAACAGGTTAAAAGAGGGGATCAGGCCGCCTTTGAAGATGTTGTTTCATTTTATCAAAATAAAATTTTCCAACATTGTTACCGGATGCTTGGCAATCGGCATGAGGCGGAAGATATTGCACAAGAAGCTTTTCTTAGGGCGTATGTAAACATCCATTCATTTGATGACCGGCGTAAGTTTTCAACATGGTTGTATCGAATCGCTACCAACTTAACGATTGACCGAATACGAAAACGCAAACCCGATCACTATCTTGATGCTGAAGTTAAAGGGACGGATGGTTTGGATATGTACTCACAGCTTGTTGCTGATAATCGTTTGCCTGAGGAGGAAGTGGAAGGCCTTGAACTGCGAGACCATATACATCAGGAAATTTCTGCGCTTCCACCAAAATATCGCAGTATTATTATTTTAAGATATTTGGAGGAGTTTTCGTTACAGGAAATCAGTGACATTTTGGATATTCCACTGGGAACAGTAAAAACTCGAATCCATCGGGGACGCGAAGCACTCAGGAAAAAGCTTCGTCATGTGTAAAGGAGTGTGATCAACTTGAACTGTGAAAATGAAGCAATAGAGCTTATGCATAAATATTTAGATAGTGATTTAACCAAACAGGACGAAACGAAATTGCGTACGCACCTGGAGAGCTGTGAAGCTTGTCAAAAACACTTCCATGAATTGAAGCGCACGATTACGCTCATCCAAAGCACTGAACAAATTTCCGCACCGGCTGGTTTCACCGAGAATGTTATGAAAAGTTTACCAGCAGAGAGGAAACGCGTAAGATATTTGCGCTGGTTTAAGGCACACCCTGCTTTGACCTCAGCAGCGATATTCTTTATCTTTATGTTCAGTGGAATTTTTTCAGCCTGGAATCAGGAGGGTGAATTGGTTGTATCCAAACAGGAGAACCTTGTAATAAAAGGTGATACAGTTATTGTACCTGATGGAGTAACCGTTTCAGGGGACTTAACGGTTAAAAACGGAAACCTGAAAATAGAAGGTAATGTCGACGGAAATGTTACATTAATTAACAGTGAACTTGTGGACGATTCACTGGAAGGCTCAGGACATATGGCATCGGTTGGAGAAGTAAATGGAGAATTAAAGCAAGTGGATCAGATATTTGAATGGATCTGGTTTCATCTGAAGGATCTTTTCCAGAGTATTTTCTCACTGGGAGTAGTATGGTGAAGCAAAACAGTATAATCTTTATACAAAAAACCCGGGATGTAACCCGGGTTTTTGTGTTGATAATTAGACGGGCGCTTCCGCTTTTGGTTCATGATACAAGGATAAATGTGATATAATAAAAACGGCTATAATGTATAGATAGGAAGATACCATATGTGCGGAAGGAAGTGTGAACATGCTTGATGAGGGATTTGACATCTTAAATTTGTTAAGAATCGGCGTGGATATTACTCTCGTCTGGTATGTTTTATATAAATTAATCATGTTAATCCGGGGTACAAAGGCGATTCAGCTTTTAAAGGGAATTGTCGTCGTACTGGCCGTATGGCTGTTAAGTGAACTATTTGAATTACATACGATTCAATACATTACAAATAGGGCTATTGAATGGGGAATTGTTGTCATTGTTATTTTATTTCAGCCGGAACTCAGAAGGGCCTTGGAACAGCTTGGACGAGGTAATATTTTTTCAAGAGGATCAAGGTCGGAAGAAGAGATACTGGAACAGAAAATCGAAGCAATTGTCCAGTCCTGTACGTACATGGCCAAGCGTCGTATTGGTGCTTTGATTTCGATAGAACGCGAAACCGGTCTGGGTGATTATTCGGAAACAGGTATACCGATCAACGGTAAATTAACACATCAATTGTTAACGAATATCTTTACTCCGAATACACCGCTTCACGATGGGGCAGTAATTATTAAAGACGAAGATATAATGGCTGCTGCATGTTATTTGCCATTATCAGAAAGCCCGTTCATTTCGAAAGAGCTGGGTACAAGACACCGTGCAGCAATGGGAATCAGTGAAGTCACCGATGCGATTACAATTGTCGTATCTGAAGAAACCGGGAATGTTTCATGTACGAAAAATGGTGAATTAAAAAGAGATCTGGAGCAGGAAGAATTACGGAATTATCTTCGAGAAAATTTATCATTATCACTAAGGGGCTCCCCTGAATCAAAGTCGCGCAATCGAAGGGGGAAGGAGAATGGATAACTGGTTTAAGAGTAAATGGTTTGTCCGTGCTATTTCCTTAGCCTTTGCAATTGTCCTGTATGTATTTGTGCAGGTAGATACGGATGAGTTTCAAAATGATTCACGTATTCCAGACAGCAATGGTGATATACAGACAATCGAGAATGTCCCGGTAAATATACGGATTGATAGTGAAAATTATGTTGTAAGCGGTGTGCCGGAAGTTGCAACAGTTACATTGGAAGGACCGACCGCCACATTAAAGGCTGCCGCTCAGCAGCAGAATTTTGACATATTTGTTGATTTGGAGAATTTGGAAGCAGGAACACATACTGTTGATTTACAGCAGGCTGGTGTTTCGGAGGATCTGACAGTATATATTGAACCGAAAACGATTGAAGTAACAATTGAGGAACGCGCATCAGAGCAATTTGACGTAGCAGTCGACTTTATTAATACGGACAAGCTTCCTGAAGGGTATGAACTGGGTGAATCGCAAGTTGAACCCCAAAGTGTTACCATTACAAGCTCGAGGGATGTAATCGATCAGATTGCTATCGTTAAAGTCTTTGTGGATGTAGAGGGATTGACAGAGTCGATTGACAGCCGGGAAGTGCCTGTTAATGTTTACGATGCAAGAGGTACCGAATTAAACGTTCGGGTTGAACCGGAAAGTGTCGCTGTATCGGTTGAAGTTAATAATCCGAGCAAAACAGTTCCGGTAAATGTATCAACATCTGGAGAGTTACCCGAGGGGTATTCATTGGCTTCCATATCTGCTAATGTAGATGAAGTAGAGGTCTTTGCCGTAAGTGAAACGTTGCAGGACCTGGAAGAAGTTTCAACAGAGGATATTAATTTATCGGAAATAAACCAGTCAGGCACGATTGAAGTCGGACTGGCTCTGCCGAATGGTGCGAATGCACCGGATGCAGAGACCATTGAAGTTGAGATTGAACTTGAGCAGACGAAAACAATTGAAGATGTCCCGATAAGTGTGGAAAATTTGGATGATGGACAGGATGTATCATTTGTAGAGCCTGCAGAGCCATCAATGAATGTCACAGTTACCGGCAACCAGAGTGATGTGAGTAACATTACTGCAGAGGATATTCAACTGGTTGTTGATGCAGGGGGGCTGGATAACGGGGAACATCAGGTTCCGGTGTCCATTCAGGCACCTGACAATATTGAAGTAAACAACGAGTTTGAACAGGTTACGATTGAAATTACATGATTAGTAACAGGGTTGGGATTTTTGCTCAAAAGATATATGCACTACAACAACGCTCTCACAATTGGTTAAATGGATGTAAAGGAGAGGTACTACATGGGTAATTATTTTGGAACAGATGGAGTCAGAGGTGTAGCAAATAAAGATCTTACACCAGAATTGGCATATAAATTAGGACGCTTTGGTGGCTACGCTTTAACAAAAGGTATAGAAAAGCCAAAAATTCTGATTGGCCGTGATACACGAATTTCCGGCCATATGCTTGAGGGGGCACTTGTAGCCGGTTTGCTTTCTATCGGCGCTGAAGTTATGCGGCTTGGCGTTATTTCGACACCAGGTGTTGCGTATTTAACAAAAGCAACAAGTGCAGAGGCAGGGGTTATGATTTCCGCCTCACATAACCCGGTTGAAGATAATGGCATTAAATTCTTCGGACCGGATGGCTTTAAATTAAACGATGAACAAGAGGATGAAATTGAGAAGTTGATGGAAGAGGAGGATAATCTGCCTCGTCCTGTTGGGGCTGACGTTGGGGTGGTTAATGACTACTTCGAAGGTGGACAAAAGTATCTCTCCTTCCTCAAGGAATCCATTGATAACGATTTTGATGATTTAAAAATAGCAATCGATTGTGCACATGGAGCAACATCGAGCCTGGCAACACATCTGTTTGCCGATTTGGAAGCAGATATTGTTTCAATTGGTTCATCACCGGATGGTCTGAATATTAATGATGGTGTCGGATCAACTCATCCGGAAACACTGCAGGCATTTGTCGCAGAAAAGGAAGCGGATGTTGGACTTGCCTTTGATGGCGACGGTGACCGGCTGATTGCTGTCGACGAAAAAGGGAATATCGTTGACGGTGACAAAATCATGTACATTTGCGGGAAGTATATGAATCAAAAAGGCGTTTTACGTCACAGCACCGTTGTTTCGACTGTGATGAGTAATATTGGGTTTTATAAGGCTCTTGAAGAAAACGAGATGCGCAGTGACAAGACGAAGGTTGGCGACCGTTATGTAATGGAAGAAATGCTAAAAGGCGGCTACAACCTTGGCGGGGAACAGTCAGGTCACATTATTTTCCTTGATTACAACACAACCGGAGACGGTATGCTGACGGCAATTCAGCTTGTCAACGTGATGAAAGAAACAGGGAAAGCCCTGTCAGAGCTGGCAGGTGAAATGGAAATCTACCCGCAGGTTTTAAAAAATGTAAAAGTAACGGATAAACAAAACGCAATGACAAACCCGAAAGTTCAGGAAGTCATTGAAGCGGTTGAAGAAGAAATGAACGGTGAAGGCCGGGTTCTTGTCCGCCCATCCGGTACCGAACCACTTGTACGTGTAATGGTTGAGGCACCGACAAAAGAACAATGTGAAAAATATACCGATCAGGTTGCGACGGTAATTGATGATCTGCTTGGGTTAAAGGAATAGTCACATGCGGAACTGCTCTCTTGATGAGAGCAGTTTTTTATAAAAGGGGGTAACGACCTTGAATACAATCCTGATTGTTGATGATGATCCGCATATGAGGGAGCTTTTGCGATTTTATTTACAAAAAGAAGGCTATAAAACGGTTGAGGGTGATGATGGAAAAGCGGCATTGGATATTTTGGAGACGGAGCGAATTCAGCTTGCCATTGTTGATATTATGATGCCGAATATAGATGGATACGAGCTTTGCGGTGAGATCCGCAGTCATTATGACATTCCTGTAATGATGGTTACAGCAAAAGGAAACTTAGCTGATAAAGAAAAAGGCTATATTGCCGGTACCGATGATTACATTGTTAAACCTTTTGAACCGCGTGAAGTTTTATTTCGGATAAAGGCACTGTTAAGGCGTTTCCAAATGGCGAATAAAGAACTCATTCAGATAGGAAATACGGTGATTAACCGAAATAGCTATGAAGTAAAATCGGATGGCAAAACAATCATCCTCCCATTAAAAGAGTTCGAGCTGCTGGCACAGCTGGCCAATTATCCGGACCGTATTTTCACACGTGAACAATTGATTGTGCATGTGTGGGGGAACGACTTTATTGGTTATGATCGAACAGTTGATGTACATATTAAGCGTTTAAGAGAGCGTTTTTCCAGCGGGAACAGTGGTTTTATCATTCAAACCGTTCGCGGGAAGGGTTACAAACTGGAAGAGACAAATCGACAACCTGAAGGTGCAAAGTAATGCGAACACTGTATGTACGAATTATTGTCATTACAATGGTTATTATGATTGTGAGTGCCATAATAGCCTTTGCCGTAACGAATATTTATTATCAATATAATTTAAAGCCCGCGAATGATAAAAAGGTAACACATATTGCCGGGAATATTGTATCGATCTTTGAGCGTAACAGCCAAAGGGATATCCAAAGTTATCTGACCGAAATGACTGATTTGGGGTATAAATTTTACTTAGTTAAAGCTTCAGGACAAGCAAAAATGTATGGAGAACCATTTGATTCAACAGGAATGGAATCTTCTGCAGTTGATCAGGTGATAAAGGGAGAAATCTACCACGGAATTGCGAATTACCCATGGAGGCCTTTTGTTACAGGTTTTTTTGATAATAAGTTGAAGAATACAGTTGGTGTGCCAATAGATGTAAATGGAAAAACACATGCATTGTTTGTCAGACCAAACACAACACAGCAATTTGGTGAGATGCGCATGTTTCTTGCTGTTTTGCTTGTTCTTGTATTAATCATCAGTTTCCTGCTTGTACTGATCAGTACACGTTTTATTGTAAAGCCTGTAAAAAAGCTTACCGAAGCGACAAGAAAGATTGCAACAGGAAATTACCATATCAGACTGAATGTAAACCGTCGCGATGAAATTGGCCAGCTCGCTCGTGACTTTGCCATAATGAGTGATAAATTAGAGCAGACAGAAGAAAAAAGACAGGAATTTGTTTCTAACGTTTCACACGAATTTCAGTCGCCATTAGCTTCTATACAAGGATTCTCCCAGGCATTACGGGAAGAAGAAATGACAGAGATAGACCGTACACATTATCTTTCCATCATTGAGAAAGAATCCCGGCGACTGTCACAACTGAGCAAACAACTGTTAACGTTATCGCATCTGGATCAGGAAATGAATGAGATTAAAAAAATAAACGTTAATTTAAGTAATCAGCTAAGAGAGGTGATTGTCTCCACCGAATGGCTATGGCGCGAGAAGGAAATTATGATGGAAATGGGTGATATTGATTTTACGATCATGGCAGATCCGGAGCTGCTGCATCAGGTCTGGATGAATCTGGTTACCAATGCGTTACGGTATATGGAATCTGGTGGAACAGTGAAAATTGACGGAACTAAGGTTAAAGATGAGGTTCACATAACAGTCGAAGATAATGGAATTGGAATAGCACAAGCGGATATCCCACACCTGTTTGACCGGTTTTATAAAGTGGATAAAGCTCGTACCCGAACGGAGAACAGCACAGGACTTGGACTCTCCATTGTTAAAAAGATTGTTGAATTGCATAAAGGAACTATCATGGTAGAGAGTGAACATGGCAAAGGTTCCAGGTTCCATGTGACATTACCCGAAAAGTAACAGATCGTTCATCTTCTGTTCATATTCAATATGTATGCTGTAGATATTGATATGAAAGAGGTGAGCGATTTTTATGTTTTTAGCAATAAGAGAATTACTGCATGCAAAATTTCGTTATCTGTTAATAGGTTTTATCATCGTCCTGATATCAGGTCTGATTTTTATTATTTCAGGATTGGCAAAAGGATTGTCTGCTGATAATGCATCTGCAATACAAAATCTGCAGGCAGATTACCTGGTTCTGGAGGAAGGAGTCGAGCAGCAACTGACCAAATCTAGTATCTCCGGGTCTGCTGCTGATCAGATAGCAGAAACAGAAGGTGTTACAGAAGCCGTCCCATTATCCATTCGAATGGCAGCAGCTGCTGTAAATGACAAGGATCAAAAAGCAGATGTTGCATTATTTGGAACAGACATGAATGGAACGCTGCTCCCGAACGTAACGGAAGGAAATCCTCCAGCCAAATCGAATGAGGTAGTTGTCGATGCTTCATTAAAAAAAGAAGGACTCCGTATTGGTGATGCATTAAGCTTTGCCGGCAATGACAAGGAATATACGATTGTCGGATTTGCTGAAAATCAACGGTTCAGCCATACGTCCGTTGTTTATATGAATGGGTCAACAGATAAAGTGAACGCATTTGCCATTCAAACAAATGGGGAAATCAGTGATGAGCTAAGTAAAAAATATGATGTGTTAACAAAAGAAGAGGTACTGCAAGGTATACCAAGTTATTCACAGGAACAGGCATCATTAAACATGATGATTATTTTCCTTTATGTAATTGCAGCATTTGTTTTAGCCGTATTTTTCTATGTGATGACACTGCAAAAGAAATCCCAGTTCGGTGTGTTAAAAGCATTGGGCTCCAACACATCTTATCTTATCCGGAATTTGGTTTCTCAGGTGGCCGTCATATCGATTGTTTGTATCCTCATTGCTGTTGGGCTTTCATTTGGTGTTAAAGAATTACTGCCGCCTGATATGCCGTTTATATTAGAATCTCAAAACATGCTGCAGTCAGCTGTATTACTACTGGCAGTTTCAGTGGTCGGGTCATTACTATCACTTGTGCAGGTAGTAAACGTTGATCCAATTGAAGCAATCGAGGGGGCGGAATAATGACACTGAAAATGGAAAATGTAACAAAAGTATATAATGACGGACCAAACGAATTCAAAGCATTGGATAATGTTTCACTCAACGTAAGTTGTGGCGAGTTCGTTGCTGTGATCGGACCTTCCGGCTCAGGAAAAAGTACTTTCTTATCTACGGCAGGGGCACTGTTATCGCCAACAAGCGGAAAAGTTAAAGTTGACGGAGAGGATATAACAAATCTTTCAGCAAAAAAGAAAACAAAACTGCGGCTGCAAAAGATAGGATTTGTTTTCCAATCGGCAAACCTTATCCCGTATTTGAAGGTTGATGATCAGTTACGTGTAGTGAATGTTTTGGCAAAAAGTAAAAAGCATAGCAAATATGAAGCGGATTTACTAAGTCATTTTGGATTGGCACATCGCATCGGAAATCTTCCAAACGAACTATCCGGCGGAGAACGGCAGCGTGTTGCTATCGCACGTGCCCTAATGAACGATCCAAAGCTGATTCTTGCCGACGAGCCAACTGCAAGCCTTGATTCGAAGCGAGGACGTGAAGTGGTTGAAATGATAGCTGCCGAAGTACGGGAGCGGGGGAAATCCGGAATTATGGTCACACATGACGAACGAATCCTGGATTTATGTGACCGTGTTTTAGTAATAAAGGATGGGAGACTGTCGGAAGATGGCTGAATATGACAGAACTGACAACGAGGTAAACTGGAAAAAACCAATGTTCACAATGAATTCGCCAAAGTTCACAGTGATTTCGCCGAAGTTCACAATTAGGTTGCTCGAAGTTCACAATTAAAATGCCGGAGTTCACAGTTTGTTCGGTTGTCTTGGTATTTAACGCGCGTGTCCATTTTGTTTTCGATAAGTAAAGTAGATAAGAAATCTGTATCTTCCACCAAAAATACGTTATAATCATTCATACAAATAGAATTTTTCAGACATCTCAGAAACTAAATTTACTAGGGGGACTTTGATGATTGAATTTCCAAAGCCGACTGTGGAGCAATTTTTTCGTACGTATGTAATTAACGACTTTGCGGTAAACGAGGATGAGAACCGTCTTATTTTCAGTTCCAATTTAAATGGCAAAATGAATTTGTGGGCAATGGATTTGCCTGATACCTATCCATATCTGTTTGCCCACCATGATGAATCATGCAGTTTTATCCAGTTTGATCCGAAAAGCCGATATGTATTGGCGGGATTTGATAAAGACGGTGACGAGAACCATCAAATTTATGCAATCCCGAATGAAGGCGGGCTTCCAAAGCCATTGATTACAGGTAACGCCGATGAAAGGTATTTCTTCACGCATTTAAGTGAGGATGGCGAGCGGGTATATTACCTGACTTCCAAAGATAACCCGTCATTTTTAAATACACGTGTTCGGAACTTGAAGAATGATTCGGATACCTTGATTAACACTGGTGAAATCTCACCTACCGAACTGGCTGCTGTATCCAAAGATGAGGAAGCATTTGTGTATTTACGAGCCTTTGCGAATACATTTGTAACCGGATTTGTTAAGCAGGGTGATGCCGAGCACAGCTTAACGCCAGATCCGGAAAAAACGCATGTAACTTTTGATCCCGTATTTGTGGATGAAAAAACAATTTATTTCATTACGAACTATGAAAGTGAATACAGTTATGTTGCAAAATTTAATCTTGATACAAAAGAATTTTCATCAGTTGTTTCAATCGAGAACGAAAGCGTTGAAATACTGAAATGGAACAGAGATCAAAATGCTTTATTTTTGGCTGTTGAAAATGGTGTTTCCGATGTGCTGTATCGCTATGACTTGGATTCAGCGAGGCTAACCGAGCTGTCTGCTCCAATCGATGTAATCGAAAAAATTCACGTTGCAAAATCAGGTAATCTGTATGTATTGGGCAGAAGCGCAACAGTACCACATAATATTTTTAAAACAGAAGATGGTCAAACATGGAAGCAGTTAACCAATAATGGTGTTCTCGGATTGAGCAGTTCTGAGATGGTTGACCCCGATGTTATTTCGTATAAATCATTCGACGGGATGGAAATCGAGGCATTGTTATTTAAAGCAAAACCGGAAAACGATAATGGCTATACGATCTTCTGGCCGCATGGCGGACCACAGGCTGCCGAGCGGAAGTCATTCCGCTCCATGTTCCAATGTTTCCTGAATCGCGGATACACCATCTTTGCACCAAACTTCCGCGGAAGCACGGGCTATGGGTCAACATTCGTCAAACTGGTTGAACAGGACTGGGGTGAAGGACCGCGTTTGGACTGTGTAGCCGGAATTGAATGGTTGTTTGAAAATAACATCACAGACCGTGAGAAGTTATTCCTTGTAGGTGGCAGTTATGGCGGCTATATGACACTATTGCTTCACGGACGTCATCCGGAATACTTCAAAGCGTGTGTTGATATTTTCGGACCGTCTGATTTATTTACATTCGTTAATTCTGTGCCACCTCACTGGAAACCGATTATGGACCGCTGGCTGGGTGACCCGGAAACGGATAAGGAACGCTTTGTCCGGGATTCACCGGTAACCTATCTGGACGACATGACCAAGCCGATGCTCGTTATTCAGGGGGCAAAGGATCCGCGGGTGGTTAAAGAAGAATCTGATAATATCGTCGCTAAACTTCAGGAAGAAGGCCGCGATGTTGAATATCTCGTGCTGGATGACGAAGGGCACGGCTTTTCGAAAAAAGAAAATGAAATTAACGTTTACAATCGTATGCTGGACTTTTTGGAAAAGCATCAGGGGTAAGAATTATGGGGCAGGTGAATCTTTACATGGGTTCACCTGCTTCATTTCTATAATCGTTTGTAAAACTAAAAAAGTGGCATGATTTTTTAAAAGAATCATGCCACTTTTCTGCTTTTGGATTCGAATATAGGAGTAGAATACTAAAACTTATAGCTGCATGTTGCAATAGCGTGTTCCGTAGCAGAGATAAGATCTTCATTTCCTTTTTCTTTTCTGATTTCCAACGCCTTATTGAAGTAATCCAGTGCACGTTGAAATTCTTTTTGGTCAAACAGGTTTTTTCCATAATGCTCGTAGACAAAGTCCAAGTATCCACGGTAATGTGGATCCTTATCAGCCGTGTCCATTAGCTCTTCAAACATTTTGTTGGATACCTTAAAGTTGTTTTCCCACTGGTATGTATTTGCCAAACGGATTTTATTAACAAATACACTTTGCTGGTTGTCTGTTTTTTCAGCAAGTTCAATTGCTGTATTGAGGTGTTTTTTACTATCCTCAATCTCACCAATAATTCGTAAAAAATACCCTAGTAAACCATGCATGGTACTTTTCTCATGGTCACTATATGTATCATTATTAAGCTGTTCCTTGATATATAACATCCCCTGAAGCATGCCCATTTGATCTTTGGGCACTTCCCGTAAATTGGGTCCGAACTTAAACTTCATATTATGTGGGATATCTGCAATTTTCATAAATCATCACCTCACTGCTTACAACCAGTATACATGAAATAATTACAGTTGATGTACACATCTGCTCAATTTAACATACACATAGTAACACCACCCCTCTGCCAAAAAAAGTAATTGACCGCTAAAGCTTGTCTCGGTTAAAATATAATAGTCCTTTTTTAAAAGCGGGTGGACGTAACCAGTCAAATACAGAAAGGTGGATAGAGGTTGTAAGCAAGAAAAGCGCCTGAACTATTTTCGGACGGAAAAGAAGATAGTTGACGAGGTGGAGGTTAATCGAATTTTTCGGCGGATTCCTCCCGGTTGCACATCCCAACCGTCATGCTTTTTTCTGAAAACAATGAGGCAACTTGTTGCATAAAAGAATGAAGCGGGATGAGACTATGAACAAACACGAGAAAGGGGCAACAAAACGCCCCATAACAGAGGTCCGAGGCAGGAGGTCGGAGGTCAGATAATGAAATCGGCTAATTCGCCGATTTCCACTAATCCGCTCTCTGACTTCTGACATCTGATTTATCGGTCGTTCGTTGCCCCTTTGTATGAGGAGGAAACAACGATATGTGTGGAATTGTAGGATATATCGGACAAAACGATACAAAAGATGTATTACTGAATGGACTTGAGAAACTGGAATACCGCGGTTATGACTCGGCGGGAATTGCGATGTTGAATGAAGATGGATTGAATCTTTTTAAAGTAAAAGGACGGATTGCGACCCTAAGAGACCGTGTGGATTATACGGTTGAAGCAACGATGGGGATTGGCCATACACGCTGGGCGACACATGGTGTACCAAGTGCGGAAAACGCACATCCGCATCAGGGCGCATCCGGCAGATTTACGCTTGTTCACAATGGTGTTATTGAAAATTACCAGGACTTAAAAAGCGATTATTTGAGTGGAGTTTCTTTTGTCAGTGAAACGGATACAGAAGTTATTGTTCAACTCGTTGAAAAGAACTTCGAAAAATATCAGGATACTGCAGAAGCATTCCGCCAAACGATTGGTCTTTTAAAAGGTTCGTATGCAATTGGGTTAATCGACAAAGAAGACCAGGATACGATTTATGTTGCAAAAAATAAAAGCCCATTACTTGTTGGGCTGGGCGATGGCTTCAATGTGATTGCAAGTGACGCAATGGCAACATTGAAAGAAACAGATCAATATTTGGAAATTTATGATCAGGAAATTGTCCTCGTAAGCCGCAACTTTGTTGAAGTACAGAAGCTGAATGGAACGGTTGTTAACCGTAAACCATTCACAGCACAAATTGATGTGAGTGATACCGAAAAAGGAACCTATCCTCATTTTATGCTGAAAGAAATTGATGAACAGCCGTTTGTCATGCGTAAAATCATTCAGGAATACCAGGATGAGAATAACAACCTGAAGCTTGATCAGGATGTTCGCAGTGCCATGAAAGCATGTGACCGCATTTATATAATTGCTGCAGGCACAAGTTATCATGCCGGATTGGTCGGAAAGCAGTTTATTGAAAAACTGGCAAAAATTCCTGTTGAAGTGCATGTGGCAAGTGAATTTTCGTATAACATGCCATTACTGTCGGAAAAACCGTTATTTGTGTTTATTTCACAAAGTGGCGAAACTGCTGACAGTCGCGCGGTATTAGTAAAAATAAAAGAATTGGGACACCCGTCATTGACGATGACAAACGTGCCGGGATCCACCCTTTCTCGTGAAGCAAATTACACATTAAATCTTTATGCAGGGCCGGAAATTGCCGTCGCATCAACAAAAGCATACACAGCACAAATGGCTGTTCTGGCGATTTTGGCAGTAGACACAGCACAGGCTAAAGGCATTGAGCTGGACTTTGACCCAATGCAGGAACTGGCAATTGTAGCTAATGCGATGGAAGTCCTGACAGACCAAAAAGAAGCAATAGAGCGCTTAACAAGAGATTATTTGGCGACATCACGTAATGCATTCTTTATCGGACGCAGTATTGACTACTATGTTTGTATAGAAGGTGCGCTTAAGCTGAAAGAAATCTCCTACATTCAGGCGGAAGGTTTCGCCGGCGGAGAGCTGAAGCACGGAACAATCGCGTTGATTGAAGAAGGAACACCTGTCATTGCGCTGGCTACACAATCCGAAGTGAATTATGGAATCCGCAGCAATGTGCAGGAAGTAGTCGCACGTGGTGCAAATGCCATGGTTATCAGCATGAAAGGCCTGGAGCAGGATACAGATGCATTCGTAGTACCGCCTGTGCATGAATTGCTGACACCATTGGTAAGTGTAGTACCGCTGCAATTGCTTGCATACTATGCAGCACTGCATCGAGACTGTGACGTTGATAAGCCACGGAATTTGGCCAAATCTGTTACTGTTGAGTAAAAAGAGTATCTAATACATACTAAATGTATTAGATATCAAAAACACATGACTAAGCATGCTGACATTGTGACTAAATCGCAATGTCAGCTTTTTTGCGAGAAATATTCCTTCAGGGTTTTAACAGTGATTCGGGTTATTTATTACTTCCTTGGTATAAAAGCCCCCGCCTTTCAAAAAAAGGCAAGTGAATAACCTAAAAAGTGTAAAAGGATTATTTGTTTACCCGTTTTTATGCTATAAAAGAAAAACTTTCACATTATGCTTTCTAAGAAATCATATATTGGTATATTAGCACAAACCAAGGGGGGGTACCCATGAAAGCAATGGTATACACAAAATATGGGCAACCGAATGTTCTTAAACTTAAAGAGGTGAAAAAACCCGTACCCAAGCACAATGAAGTACTGGTAAAAGTCCATGCGGCATCTATAAATTCATGGGACTGGGATCTCCTTAGAGGAACATCATTTATAGCCCGCATAGGAGGTGTTCTAAAACCGAAATATAAGATACTTGGAGCAGATATTGCAGGGCAAATAGAGTCAGTTGGCAGTGATGTAACACAACTTCAGCCGGGTGATGTGGTTTTCGGGGACATTTCCGGGTGTGGTTGGGGTGGTTTCGGTGCGTATGTATGTGCAGATGAAAATGCATTCGTACGAAAAGCAGCCAGTATGTCATTCAAGGAGGCAGCAGCTGTACCTCAGGCGGCAGTTCTTGCTCTTCAGGGACTTCGTTTTAAAGGAAGCATTCAAACAGGACAAAAGGTTTTAATTAATGGCGCCGGTGGTGGTGTTGGTACGTTTGCAGTACAGATTGCCAAAGCATTCGGAGCTGAAGTGACTGGCGTGGACAGCACGAGGAAATTAGACATGATACGTTCAATCGGTGCAGACCATGTCATTGATTACACAAAAGAAGATTTCACTAAAAATGGACAACGTTATGACGTGATTCTGGATGTTGTGGCATATCGACCGATTTTCGATTACAAGCGTGCACTAAACCCCAAAGGCAGGTTTGTCATGGTCGGAGGTCCCACTGTACGGATTCTTCAGGTTATATTACTGGGGCCATGGATTTCAATGATTGAGCGCAAGAAAATGGTTCCCCTGATACATCAGCCAAACAAAAAAGATTTAAACCTTATAAAGGATCTTATTGCATCAGGCAAGGTTGTCCCTGTTATCGATAGAAGTTACGCTTTAAGTGAGGTTGCTGAAGCGTTCCGGTATTTTGGAGAAGGGAATGTCCAAGGCAAAGTTATCATCATGTTGGAGCATAATAATAATTAATAGGTAGCTATAGTAGAGAAAAAGATTCAGATTTGACAAGAGAGCAATAAGATATATAATAAAATTAATTGAATGACCAATCAAAAAAATGATTAATCAATTAATTATTTGCAAGGTGGGGGTTTAATGGAAGACAGGCAGTCATTTATAGCTGAGGCCAGAAGAGAGCAGATAATAAAGGCGGCAATTGAGGTTTTAAAAGATATTGGGTATGTAAGTACAAGCTTGGCCAAAATAGCGAAAAAGGCAAAAATAAGCACTGGACTAATCTCTTATCATTTCTCAGGTAAAGAAGATTTGATGAATAATACTTTAATATATTTAGTTGAACAAGAGTGGATGTTTATTAATGAGCGGGTTGCAATAAAACAGACATTCACGGAAAAATTAATAGCATTTATCGAAGCAAGTTTGGCTTACCAGGTTTCAAGCAGAACAAATAATATTGCTTTAATTGAAATAGTTTTCAACGCACGTACACCCGACCATACCCCTTATTACTTACTGGAAGATGATGAAGAAGATTTAAAAAACGGATTATTACAAGAAATTCTCATCCTAGGGCGGGAATCGAAGGAATTTGGTGATTTTAATCCTCAGGTTATGACAACTGTCATTCAAGGGGCGATATCAGAATCCATGTTAACTTTTCAAAATAAAGTCAGTGTAGAAAAATATAGTGAAGAACTGACAAAGAGTATATTGAAAATAGTCAGGTAAACATGTTAAGGCAATTTAGAAAGTGAAAGGAAAAGGTTTATGAGACATAATGAAACGGTTCTTGGTTACAGTAAATATGAAAAAACACTCATTGTTTTGATTCCAATGATTTTGGGTGGTTTGATTGGCTGGTTTATTCCAGTCATTGCCGGATGGTTATTGAATCTTCCAATAGTCCCTATGGAACAACTTATTGAATTCATAGCATCATCAGACAATCTATGGATTACTGTTATAGCTGCCATTATTGGGGTTGTTGCTGGTATATTATTGGCATTTATCATTTTGGAGGAGAATCTTGAAGTTAGGATTTCCGATAATTCCCTGCAGTTAAAATTAGATAATAAGATGGAAACGATTGATAAAAAGGATATTTCAGCTATTTATATGGAAAAAAAGCAATTCATAATCCTTGGGCCAAATAATCAGGAACTATATAGAGGAGTTCTTGAAACGAAAAAAGATACCGTCCGGGAAGCATTGAATTATTATCGATATCCCTGGCATGACGAGGACCCTTTTAAAAATCAGTACCAGCGATGGGTTTTAGGGCATCCTGATTTCCCCGAAAAAATAAACGCATTACTGTATGCACGAGAACATGCATTGAAAGAGGATAAAAAGAAAGATGCTAAATATCTGCGCGAGGATTTAGCAAAATTGGGGGCTGTTATTAGGGACGAGAAGAACGCCCAATATGTGAGGCTGGCTGAAGGAGCCATTTCTAAAAGGAAATAAAAAAGTTGTAAGGGAGGTTTATGAATGGAAATGAAATAAGGGTTTTGATCTCAAAAGGGATAAGGGCGGGTTGTAACCATTCAGTTGCTTCTCCACGTCTGTTTAACAACAAATTTTCTGAATACAGTTGTTAAATATTACTAGACAGTTGGTAGATTATTAATGATATACTATATAAGGTGTTCCATTTAGACAACTTAGAGATACTAAGGAGGATAATATGAAACGTATTTTGCAAATTGGAAGCGCTTTTATGGGTGTCATTGTCGGCGCTGGTTTAGCTTCCGGACAAGAGATTCTTCAGTATTTTACCAGTTTTGGTTACATGGGGATATTTGGAGCTATTATCTCAACCGCACTATTTGCATATCTTGGTTTTACACTGACAAAACTCGGGAGCCGCATGAAAGCAACGTCCCATAAAGAAGCTATTTATAAGGTAAGTGGGAATAAATGGCTCGGCTTAATTGTTGACTATATCATTATTTTTACACTGTTTGGTGTAGGGGTTGTCATGATTGCAGCTGCAGGATCTATCTTCGGTCAGCAGTTCGGACTCCCGGCTGTTTTCGGTATAACCGTAATGAGCATTTTGACCGCAATTACCATTATGATGAATATTGAAGGCGTGGTAAAAGTAATCGGCAGTATTACACCGTTTTTAATTCTGTCCGTAATCGCTGTGTCGATATACAGTCTTTTGACGATGGACGTGTCCTTTGCTCAACTTGAACCGGTTGCTGACGGCCAGCCATCATCATTGCCGAATTGGTTTATTTCAGGTATTAACTATGCTTCATTTAATATTGCAGTTGGTGCTTCAATGGCACTTCTGATGGGCGGCAGCGAGAAAAATGAAAAGGTTGCTTCACTCGGTGGACTTATTGGTGGACTTGGAATTGGTGTCATCATTGTGTTGACCAACCTGGCCATTTTTTCCAAAATAGATGTCGTAGCCAATGTGGATATGCCGATGCTGAAACTGGTTAACGATATTTCGCCGGTATTGGGAATTCTGTATGCGATCATTCTGTTCGGCATGATCTTCAATACTGCAGTTGGAATGTTCTTTGCCTTTGCAGCACGCTTTACGGATGTTGGAACCAAAAATCATAAAACATTTGTTGTTATTACAGGAATTGCAGCCTTTATTCTGAGCTTTGTCGGCTTTACAGAGCTTGTTGCGCTGTTCTACCCGCTGATAGGCTATTTGGGACTCTTTCTGATTCTGGCGCTTATTATTGCACCGTTTAGAAATACAACATTCAGTAAAGATGAAAAGGCTTCTAGAAAAAGTGCCTAAATCTATTTTGTAAGAGTGGCTTGCCAACGCTGGTAAGCCACTTTTTTAGTTTCCACGGCTACATGAAGAACTCCGCATCTGACAAGCTAAATCGATCAAGCTCTTTTTTAAGAGTATCTTTCATTTTTCTTCCACATTATTCACTTCAAACTGGAAACAATACATAATTTATAACATATAAAATCGACTGACCTACACTCGTAATTATAGAATATGTGTGTAGGTGGTGTGAGTAATCCAGAATTCTATAACTATATTCGATAGCTAATGTAAAAAATGGAGCCCGTTAAGACTCCACTTTTCTATCTTTTTATAGTATTACTGCTAATACCAGTTGCATAGATGACACTGAGCATTACAAACAGGCTAAGAAAGCCATATTTAAATCCAATCGTATCAATCATAAACCCAAATAGTGGGAACAAGATCATGATACTGAAACTCTCCACTACACTAATCATTGAAAAGAAGGTGGAGCGGACATTACTCTGCAGTCTGTTCTGAATGAAATTCGAAAAGATTGGTTCAAATAAGGTAACAAGCTGCGATAATAGCAGAAAAGATAATACGATAGCCCAATCCGGAGACCATATAAATAATA
This sequence comes from Virgibacillus doumboii, assembly GCF_902806455.1. Lineage (GTDB taxonomy): Bacteria > Bacillota > Bacilli > Bacillales > Amphibacillaceae > Lentibacillus > Lentibacillus doumboii. The sequence goes on from NZ_CADCWQ010000002.1 coordinate 329,584, forward strand.
GAAAGAAAGTTAAATATAGAAGGTAGCCATAGTTTGCAATATTTATAAAGCTCCATTTTTCCTCTAATTTATGAGCGATCTTCGCCATTAGAACACCTAATAATCCCTCTACTGTGAAAATAATCCCGATTACCGTTGGACTGTATCCAAGCCGTGTGAAATACGCCTGACCATAGAAAGTTAGAATGACAATGGAAGTTGTCACCATTATAAAAAAGATAATAGGAATATGGATGGCCTGATTGTCTTTCCAAACCGTCATGCCTGCATTCAGCTGGTCCATCCATTGTTTCTTTATAGTAAGGTTTTTTGCCGGACTTAATTCCTTCTCCGGTTCATGGAGTAAATAAATTGGAATAAGGGCCAGCACATGAGTAATGATAATTCCTCCATACACAAGTTCCCAGCTAACTTCAGCCATCAATCCACCTGCCAGCTTTGCCAGGCTTAGTGATAGAAGAGCAAGTGCAATCATGTTTCCAAATACTTTTGTATAAAGGTGTTCCTGGCTTTTTTCTTTTAACGTATCATAGGCTAGAGCTTCCTCAGCGCCGGACTGAAATGTCATCCCTGCTCCGAGCGTCATTAAAGCTAATCCAAACAAGCTAAGTGAATCACTGATTAACATAAAACTCCCATATCCGATGCTAAGCAGGTTGCCAACTAACAGACTCACTTTTCTCCCGTACAGGTCAGCAACCACCCCGGTTGGAATTTCCAATAATACAACACTTAAATGCATTAGTGCCTCAACCAGACCAATTTGGCTCATACTCAAGCCTGAATCGCTCAGATAGATAACCCAGAGTGCACGGTCAAAAAACAATTGAGCGACAAAAATATAAATATAGATAAAACGAATATTCATTGTTAAACTTGCTTTCATTCTGATATCCTCCTGCTGTTCCGACGCAAAAAAGCCACAGGTAAAATACTTACCTGTGACCTGAGCAGGGGAGAAGCCTGTCTTCCAGTTTACCGATTATTTTGAGGTAAGAAATTTTTTACGTCAGAAGTGTAGTTTTGAAACTGTGCTAAAATTGGACATACGTATCCCGTTATTAAGCAAAGTTCCAAAAATGGACATCATGAACACAATAAATTGTTTCACTTCGTCCACAACTTCTTCCAACGTAAACATTTCAACTACCTCCTTTCAATGATTGATATTTCTATCATAAGTTATTCCATTTAGATTAGCAATATTATCAAAGAAATCAATAGTGAATGTGCATGATGAGTGGGACCAGCTAGGAGTGGGTTTAAACGTTAAGCCCACAGCTTCGCCCCATAACGGTTTAATAATCCCTTTCATGTATCCTTTGACCTGCATTATCACATACTACAATTTGACTATATGGAAATTGCATTATATAATATAACCAACTTGTTCAAAATGTACTAAAAAAATTGAACAAAATGAACATTACCGGAGAGAAGGGAAGGTGAGAAATGGAATTGGATAACGATATTCAAAAAGTGGAAGAGTCACGGGATATTCTGATAAGCGCAATCGCTCAAACAATGGTCATTTATGGGGTAACTCCATCGGTTGGGAGAATTTACGGCGTTCTTTATTTTGCAGACAAGCCCCTTAATCTTGATGAAATAAAAGATCAGGTTGCGATGAGTAAAGGAAGCGTCAGTACAGGATTACGGGATCTTCTTGACACGGAAATGGTGATCAAAGTTTGGAAAAAAGGCAATCGGAAAGATCATTATATTGCAGAAAAAGACTTTTTTAAGAATTTTTTTGCCTTCTTTGTCAAAAAGCTAAGACAGGAACGAAATATAATCTCAAGAGCCAATCAACAGGTTGAAGGAACTTTGAAGGATATCGCAGCAAACACTCAATCTGATAAGGCAAAAGAAATGGCACAGGGAGACTTGGCTGATATTGAGCAAACGATGGTCTATTTTGACTGGACGCTTAAATTAGCAAACGCTATGGAAACAAGGGAGATATTTGAGTACTTCCCGGTAAAAAGAAAAGATGGTGACAACGATGAACAAGACTAACACAGCATTGGTACTAATTGATGTGCAAAAAGAAAGTGAGTTTGGGATTGAAGGCGTGGATGCCGTAGTAAACAACACAGAGCGATTAATTGCAGCATGCCGAAAAATAGGTGTTCCTGTAATATTTACACGGCACATTAACCGTGAAGATACGGTTGGCCTGTCAAATGAAGAACCATTGACCGAAGATGGCAAACCGGTATTCTATAATGACGGAACCGATGCGGTGGAAATCATGGATAGTATCAGGCCTGAAGATGGAGATATTGTCATTGATAAATACAGATGGAGCAGTTTTTATGATACAAGTTTAGATCTTATCCTCAGGAATATGGGAGTTAAGCACTTAATAATGGGTGGCTTTGTCACTGACGGCTGTTTGATGACTTCTGTGTTTGACGCCTACTTCCGGGACTACCAGGTGAATTTGGTTAAAGATATGTGCGGTGCAACGAATGAAGGTGCACACATGGCATCCATTTTAACGATGGCAAACTGGGTTTATGATCTCGCTGTCTTTAATACGTCTGAAATAATAAAAAAATTAAACGGTGAATCGCATAAAAACTGGAAATCCCCGTATCCCGATCAACTGCAATTTACACCTGAAAATATGCGACAGGTATTTGATGAATTAAACAAGTAACAAGTTAATAATAAGGGTTATGCAAACAACAAGAGGAGGACAAATAAATGTTGAAGAAAACAAAATTAGTTAGTATTAGCGTAATTATTATGCTATCGATGATCTTGTCAGCGTGTGGCGGTGGCGGCAATGATAATAACGAAGGCAATAATGCATCAGATAATAAAAAAGAAGGGGACAACCTTGGACAGAAAGAATTAACAATTCCTTATGTTGCATGGGCGTCAGCGACAGCAAGTAACCATGTAATGGAAGTAGTACTGGAAGAGGCTGGTTATGATGTAACCTTAAAACAGGTCAATTCAGGAGCAATGTACACGGCTGTTTCTGATGGTTCAGCAGATGCAACCGTCTGTGTATGGCTGCCTCACACAGACGCTAGTTACTGGGAAAAGTATAAACAAGACCTTGTCCATCTTGGTCCGAACCTGGAAGGAGCACCACTCGGTCTTGTTGTTCCAAAATATATGGATATAAACTCGATTGAAGATCTAGCTAAGAATACAAACTCAGTTGGAGATAATACAGAGTGGACAATTACAGGGATAGAACCTGGTGCCGGACAAATGAAACACACGAAAGAGAATGTTATGCCGGAGTACGGGTTGGATAAATGGAATCTGCAAGCCAGCTCTTCACCTGCAATGGCAGCATCATTGGGTGATGCAATTGAGAAAAAAGAACCAATCATTGTTACCCTTTGGTCACCACATTGGGCATTTGCTAAATGGGATTTGAAGTATCTGGAAGATCCGAAAAATATTTACGGCGACCCTGATAACATTAACACAATTGTTCGGAAAGGCCTGGAAGAGGACGCACCAAAAGCACACAAAATTCTAGATCAATTTAAATGGAACAAAAAACAAATTGGTGAAGTAATGGTGAAAATCAACAATGGTATGGAACCTGCCGAGGCAGCACAAGAATGGGTTAAGAACAACCAGGATACTGTTAGTAAGTGGACAAAAGGTGTTAAGTAATAGCAAATTAGAATAATTAAAGCGAAGGCATTGTCTGTACAGAGGGCAATGCCTTTATTTTATCCGCACTGTAATAACCAGCGTATATGTTATGATAGGCTTACAAATGATGAAGGAGTCTTGACCAAGTGAATATTCCAATTTTATTCGAAGACAACCACCTGCTAGTAGTCGAAAAGCCGGTGAATATACCAGTACAGGGAGATCGTACAGGGGATAATGATTTGCTTTCTATATTAAAGCAGGACATAAAAATCCGTTACCAGAAGCCCGGGAATGTATTTCTGGCACTGGTACACCGCCTGGATCGTCCTGTTGGCGGTGTGATGGTTTTTGCCAAAACATCAAAAGCTGCTTCCCGTTTGTCAGATTCAATTCGCAGGGGTGCGTTTGATAAGAAATATCTGGCAGCAGTTCGGGGCAAACCTTTCAGGGATCGGGCAACACTGGAGGATTACCTGATTAAGGATACCCGCGAAAACAAAGTGTATACTGTTTCTTCTGATCATAAAAAGGCAAAAAAAGCGGTGCTTGACTATGAAGTGCTTGGTGAAAAAGAAGGATTAACGCTGTTGTCTATTAATTTACATACAGGCAGGCCGCATCAAATACGTGTCCAGCTTTCTGCGATGGGAAACCCCATCTATGGAGATCAAAAATATGGGCAGAAGGTTAACAAACCTGGGCAGCAAATTGCACTATGGGCATATACACTTGCATTTGAACATCCAACAAAAAAAGACATGACAGAAGCAACGTCATTGCCGCCTAAGGAGTATCCGTGGAATCTGTGGCAGGATGGATCCCTTAAACGATAGAGGTATAATTGTGAAACTTTTTCATATTGTTGATCGTAGTAATAAAAAAAACATTTGACAGGAGTAAACATGATTCGTACAGGACTTATCCTTATTCCATTATCGACAGTCTTTTACGTCTTAGCTGTTACCGTTTCTTTTTTTGCCAGCAATTATTTGTATAATATTACGTTAATAATCAGTGCCATAGTATTAGGGAGTTTAGGTACTTCATTGGTGTTTTTTGGTGTGTTAAAAGATAGGGTTAAATCAAAAAAGGAGGAAGATCAGGATGATATTAGTAAATACTGAAACCATTCCGGGATATGAGATCACCGAGGTGAAGGGTATGGCAAAAGGTAATGTTGTCAGGGCAAAACATGTTGGTAAGGACATTGTCGCCGGACTTAGAAATATCGTGGGGGGAGAAGTGACAGAGTATACAGAAATGATGACGGATTCCAGGCAAAGGGCAGTGCAGCGAATGGTTGAGGATGCGGAGAAAATGGGAGCAGACGCAGTAGTTAATATCCGCTTTATGACTGCACAGGTTGCAGCCGGAGCAGCTGAACTTTTGGCATATGGAACAGCGGTAACGGTTCGAAAAAGTTGATCTGGATGATTTCCTGTGGGCGGACATATTTTCCGTTATATTAAGGAAACCACGTTAATTTATGTTTTGGCGGACATATATTCCGCTAACTGCTTAAATCTGCAGAAAATCGGTCCTGTATTTGACCAATAACGGAATAAATGTCCGCGAACTTCATAAAATCATTGTTTTTACCACTAATAACGGAACAAATGTCCGAATACAAAGACTCATGGATCCATCCAGTTCATGAATTATTATTAATCTGTGATATCTCTTTTTTGGCAATTGTTTCATTGGCATCTTCCAGTTCTTTATGTTTATCGACAGAATCCCCCGCATAATTATCTTCCACTTCGAACGGATGGTTGGCATCCAACCCGTCGTGAACGCGGAACTCCCCGTCAGAATTTGCATTTGCCTGTGTGGGCAACGGGAATTCCTTTTTCTTGCGTTGTTTTTTCATATGATTCACCTCAGTATATAGGGTGTATGGGAGGATGCTTTTTATACACTTATAAAATACTGCACAAAAAAAGAAAGCGGGTCACCACCCGATTTCTCTCAGGACATCTTTTTAAATACTTTTCTGCGATAAAATGGGAATTTAGGATTACGATGGAGCTTTCGTGTTTTGACAAGCTGCTCGAATTGTTTGCTTTTCCTGGTTTTGTCTTTATATTCCTCACCAGTTGCATAGGTCATTAAATCATCCTGGGTTAAATCTTTTCCGCTTTTGTTATTCACGTCTTCTTCAGTGATAAATCCGGCATTTTTCAACATTTTGTAGGCCTGATTCAATTCTTTTGACAACCCCGGCAGTTCATCCCGTACATTCAGCTTTTTACCTTTCCCCGGAAGATTATCAAAATCACCGTTCTCAATTGCTTCTTTGATTTGATCCTCGACGAACAGGTACAAAATAACCCCTCCCGAATAAATCTGCTTTTCACTTCCCTTTTAGTACATCATGATTGATGGAATAAGTCAATTGTGGCTCGTTCGAAAAAAAATAGTTATGTATCTGGCGCTAATTAGTTACTTTTAATAAGTTTATTATAAAAAATAATTATTTTTCGTTGATTATGTTTTTAAAACATGCTACTATATTTTTATTGAATTCAATATCTTGAATTAAGAATAATCAAATTCAATCAATTACAACCATTTAGGAGGAAAGCTATATGTTAAACATAGGTATTATTCTTGGAAGTGTACGTCAAGGCCGTAATGGAGAAGCAGTAACTAACTGGGTATATGATTTTGCAGCAAAACGTAATGATGACGTGTCATATGAAATCGTCGACCTTGCTGATTATAAATTACCACTCTTGGGTGCAGAAGTAGCAGAAGCACAGCAACAGGAATCTGAAGCAGCTATTAAAGCATGGTCAGAAAAGATGGCTTCTTTTGATGGATATATTGTGGTAGCTCCGGAATATAATCATGCAGTGGGTGGAGCACTTAAAAATGCACTGGACTACCTGAAACCGGAAGTGGCTGACAAAGCAGCTGGGTTAGTTGGTTATGGCAGCTTAGGCGGAGCGCGTGCACACGAAAACCTTCGTCTTATCTTTGGTGAACTTCAAGTTGCAGATGTTCAGACAGCAGTGACATTCTCACTTATGACTGACTTCGAAAACTTCAGTGTGTTCAAGCCTGCTGAATACCATGCAGATAATGCCAACAGAATGCTTGATCAGGTTATCGCATGGAGCGGTGCGTTGAAGACAGTAAGAGAGAATGCAGCTGTTAATGCATAACTTTTCAATAGACGGATGTCTGTAACACACAGATATCCGTTTTTTTATTGGTTTAAAACGCCGGAATCAATTACAATGAAGATATACCAAATACTTTTTTTAGGAGGTTATGAAAATGGTTGAGTTAAAAGAACTGCAGGCAACAGAGGAACTGGACAAAGTATGGAATGAGTCCACTGAAAAACCGGTTCTGTTGTTCAAGCATAGTACAACATGCCCTATTAGTGCCGGTGCATTTAAAGAATATAATTCGTTTCTCGATTCAGCAGAAGATAACCTTAATGGATACATGGTCAAGGTAATTGAGAGCAGGGACGCCTCCAATGAAATTGCTGACAAAACAAACATTAAACATGAATCTCCGCAGATTTTTTTGATTAAAGATAAAGAAGTGTTGTGGAACACCTCCCATTCAAAAATAACAGTTGATTCCATAAAGGATGCTTTGAAACAAGCATAACCTGGTCCAAGGTGAATATGTAAAATAACCCCCGCGACTTATTGCCGCAGGGGTTTTGTTCGTTAAAGTTATTTCCAGTTGTTAAGAAGCTTATTTGCGTTGTTGTTGAGTGTATCCTTCGCTTCTGCCGTGATGAACTTATCCATCGCTTTATTGTTTAAGTGTTTCAAAAATCCTTCCACTTTTTTAACAGCCTGTCGCTCATGACCTTTTTTCATTTGATGCTCGGCCTGGTTCAGTTTGTTCTTTAGTTTAACTGCCAATGGGTGATCCACTGCACGGTCCTGAACAAATGCGGTTACATCCTCCTGAAGCGCTGGAAGATTTACCGGCTCTGATAGATCAATCGCATATTTGGCAAAACCATTTGTTCCTTCGCCAATATAGGATATATTACCGTCAGGCTGAATGAATTCCTGTGCATCCGGTGATGACTGGAATGTCAGTTCAGGGTTGCCATCCATTGCTGCGAATGCCCAGTTACCGTCGGCTGATGGGTCAATGGTGCCGTTTTCCTGAATGTATTCGATGATAGCCTGTCTGTTCTGGATTTGTGGTGAAAGGACAACTTGGCTGCCATCCAGATTCGGGAAGTTTCCACCGCCGCTTGCACGGTAATTATTGGTTGCTACAAGAAATTCTTGCGTATCATCGACCGGCTCCCCATTATATTGTAAATTGACAATACGCTGTGCATCCGAATTGATCAGTTCACCATCATTGTTATACCGTGATGGTTCGGTAACATCAATTTCATAGCTGAGACCATCGATTATATCAAAGTTGTACGTTGAAAATTCCGTATCAACCAGTGACTGGGCTCCGGAAGCGTTCGGATCAATCTGGTTAAACTGGCCTGCAGACATTTCAAGCCACTGACGAATTTGCTTTCCATTCAGTTTCACAACTTTTAATGTGTTTGGATAAACGTAAAGGTCTGCAACATTTTTAATGGCAATTGGACCTTCCGGAATGTACGTGTAATACCCTGGACCACTCCGTCCGCCTGCTTTAAATGGTGCTGCTGCTGATAAAATCGGCATTCCTTCATATTGGGTTCCTGCTACAGCCTGTTTGGTGTACCATTTTTGGGCATTGGAAACAATCTGCACGGATGGGTCGTCTTTCACAAGTGCAAAATAGCTGTATATTGGTGCGGTTGTCTCACCTACCTGCGAACGGATATAATCCAGTGTCTCCTGATGATCTTCGGAAATTGCGTCGAGAATTTCCTGGTCTGGTTCAACGAGTGCTTCACCTGTCTCTTCGTTGTAAATGGAACGTACTTCAGAACTCGAATCAACCACATCCCAGTCTTCACCGTCCTTTTCAAGTTTTAGGTCAATAATACCTAAATGGTTTCCCCAGTAACCTGCTTCAACAGAAGGGACTCCATTGATTGTGCCTTTTTCCAGATTTACCCCTGGAATTCCGGCAAACGATTCGCTCGGAAATGCTTCATGGGCATGTCCAAACATGATGGCATCGATGCCTTCAACTTCAGTCAGGTTATAGGTTGCATTTTCTTCGCGTTCCTGCAGTTCCACTGATCCTAAACCAGAGTGCGGGATGGCAACAATAATATCTGCTCCTTGTTCTTTCATCTCCGGAACATACTTTTGTGCGGATTCATAAATACCTTTCGTAATAACCTTTCCTTCGAGATTCGAACGGTCCCACTGCATGATTTGTGGTGGAACAAAACCTATGACACCGACATCAACCGTTTGTGTATTGCCGTTTGTGTCAGTTACCTGTTTATGCAGAATCTTGTAGGGTTCGAAAAAAGGCTTGTCATTGTTCGGGTCATCGTCCCCATCATCATAATAGACGTTAGCATTGACGTAAGGGAAATTTGCGTCATCAATTGCTTCTTTTAAATAATCAATACCATAGTTGAATTCATGATTCCCGATATTTGCCATATCATAATTTAAAAGATTCATAGCTTTGTAGACGGGATGTACTTCCCCTTCTTCAAGACCATTTCTGGCAACATAATCGCCAAGCGGATTCCCCTGAATCAGGTCACCATTATCAAACAGCATGCTGTTTACAGACTCACTGCGGGCCTGTTTAATGCGTGTTGCTGTCATGGCCAGACCGAATTCATTCGTCGGCTTGTCCTGATAATAATTATAGTTTGCCAAGTATACGTGGATATCGGTCGTCTCCATCAGTCGCAAATTGACAGTACTGTCGTCTGACGCTGCTTTGGAAGTATTTCCTTCCATCGGGGTGAAAATCAGCACGATTGCCATTAGCGTGAAAATAACCTTCCACATTGTTTGCGTGTACATATTGTAACCCCTTTCAAAAAGTTGTCACATACTAGAGTAAGGGATTAATAGAGTTTTTTAAATGGTCTGATTGTTGGGGGACAAATGAACCAGAAGCCTTTAGGAAGCGGCATAAAGGCTAAATGTTGGTTTAGCGTGCATCCATCAACTAAAATTAACATATAACTGTTAACGTTGAGGGAGGATTCTGATGTACTCATTAAAATTACTTACATGGAATATCCGTCAGGGTGGAAAAAAGGCCATTCATCAGATTGTGGATGCACTGATTACGTATAATACTGATCTGATGGTAATCACGGAATATAAAGAAAACCCCTCCGGAAAATACTTAACAGATGAATTGTATAAAAAAGGATGGAACTACATAGCATCTTCCCAGCCTCCGAACAAGGAGAATGGTGTGCTGATTGCGTCAAAGTATCCCTTGGAAAAGATCGACCCTTCATTTTCACCCCATCAGGGATCCCATCGTTGGAATGAGGTCTATATTCCGTCCTATGATTTGTTTCTACTTGGTGTTCATGTTCCGAATGTAAACGAGAAATACGATAAACAATTCCATTGGGATCAGGTTTTGCATTATGCGAAACAAAAAGAGGGTTCCAAGTGTGTCATTGCCGGTGATTTCAATACAGCGCGGCGGGACGAGAAGGAGAAAGCACCACGTATATACAGCAGTTATATCAGTACACTGATTGATAAGGGATGGGTTGATGCCTGGAAAAATAATAATGAGAATTCGAACGATTTTACCTGGTACAGCACAAGGAATAATGGTTTTCGGCTTGATTATATGTTTATTTCTCCAGTGCTGGCTGTTAAACTATACACTAGCTATCTTTCCCATCATGAACGCATGGAAAACTATTCGGACCATTCACTTTTGATTTCAGAATTGAGACTAACTGAAACTAATTAACGCTTCATTCGTATAAATTGTTAGCGTAGTGTATGATAGAGAAAGGATTTGGACTGATTATAGGGGGAGAACAAGATTGGATGCTAATGGAACACTAACTGAAGAGCAAAAAGAAAAATATAAAAAATTATTTAACCGGATTGGTTATATTGTACTGTTTATCCTGCTGATCGTTATTGCGGGATTATTTGCGCTGGGAATTATGGCGGATTACATTTGGATGGACTCTGTTGGTTTTGCAGGTGTGTTCACGACCATCCTGAAAAGTAAAGTGTTGCTTGGCGCAGCCGGGTTTCTTATATTTGCTGCAGGGACATTTTTCACCCTTTACTGGATAAGAAGATCGTACATAAAACACTTTGATTCCAGTCAATTACCAAAAATTTTGCTGGATGGCAAAAAAATAATACTTATTATTCTGGGCATTTCTTTTTTAATTGGATTATTGGGCAGCAGTATTACGCAGGGAATCGGCTGGGAGCGGACGCTGAAGTTTATTGAGCGTGCGTCTTTCGGACAGACGGACCCGTATTTTAACCTGGACATTTCGTTTTACGTATTTGTATTACCTTTCCTTAAATTTATTGTTTACCTGCTGCTTGGTTTAAGTATATTTTTCCTTCTGGTGGAAATTGGTGCTTATTCCGTATTTAATATGTATCGAATGAGCAGGTCAGCACAGTTGCATATGGGTTTCACACTTGGCATTGTCGGGCTGCTTTTGGCTGGATCCCATTTATTGCAGCCATTTGGAACATTGTTGACCAACCAGGTAAATTTATTCCAGGAGAGTGTTGTATATGGCCTGAGCTATACAGATGAAGTCATCAATATTCCAAAGGACTATATACTGGCGGCTGTTGCTGTTATTGCAACCGTTTGGGTAATAGTTATGCTTACACGGGGTAATTTGCGTTCGATGGTTATACCAATTGTGGTGTATATAGGGTTAGTTGTTGTTGGACAGGGCGCATCTGTTGCCGTTCAGAATTTCATTGTTTCGCCAAATGAGTTTTCCAAAGAGAAACCTTATTTGGAACACAATTTAACGTATACAAGGACCGCATATGACCTGGATAGCATTAATGAGAAAGAACATCCTGGAAATGGTACGTTAAGCGAGGCTATGGTGGAGCGTAACAGAGGCACAATTGATAACATTCGGATGAATGACTCCAGGCCATTGCTTGATGTTTACAACCAATTGCAGACGTTCCGGACATATTACGAATTTAATGATGTCGATATTGATCGTTATCAAGTCGATGGTGATTATGAACAAGTCTTTTTGGGAGCACGGGAATTGAATACGGCTGATTTGCCGGATCAGGCCAAAACATGGGTTAACCGAAATCTCCGCTATACACATGGGTACGGGGTTGCGATGAGTCATGTTAATCAGGTGACGGAACAGGGGCAGCCTGAGTATATGCTGAAAAACCTGCCGCCTGAGGGTGTTATGGATGTGGATCGTCCACAAATTTATTTTGGTGAAGAATCCTATCAAAATGTTATTGTTAACAGTAATGTCGATGAATTTGATTATCCATCAGGTGAGGAAAATGTGGATACGCGTTATGAAGCAGATTCCGGTATACCTTTAAATGGATTTAACCGATTACTGTTTGCATTAAATGAAGGTTCTTTCCGTATGTTTATCTCAGATCAGGTAACAGATGAAAGTCAACTTCTGGCAACCAGAAATATTATGGATCGTGTAAAGCGAATCGCACCATTCTTCACGTATGACCAGGACCCTTATCTGGTGGTTCGTGATGATGGCAGTCTTGTCTGGATGATTGATGCATATCTGTCAGCAGAAAATTATCCGTATTCCGAAGCCTATCAGGGTGAAACCAACTATATCCGGAACCCTGTGAAAGTAATGGTTGATGCGTATACAGGAAAAGTAAATTTTTATGTGGTTGAACCGGATAATCCATTGCTGAAAACGTTCCAGAAGATATTCCCTGATTTATTTATGGAAAAGGTACCTGAAGATATCCAGGCACATTTACGATACCCGACAACGCTCTTTACAATCCAGGCTTCCATGTATGGAACATATCATATGTCTGATTTGGAAGTATTTTATAATCGGGAAGACTTTTGGCAGTTCCCAACGGAAAAATATTTTAATGAAGACATTACAATGGAACCGTATTACACGACGATGAAACTGCCTGATGAGGATGAGGAAGAATTCATTCTGATGATGCCGTATACTCCGAAAAACAGGCAAAATATGATTGCCTGGATGGGTGTTCGCAATGATGGTGAACAGTATGGTGAAATGTTTGTTTACCGCTTCCCGAAACAAAGAAATATTTACGGACCGCAACAAATAGAAAATCGGATTAACCAGGACAGTGACATATCCCAGGAGTTAAACCTGTGGTCACAGGGTGGTTCGGAGGTAATACGCGGGAACCTGCTGGCAATACCAATTGAGGATACCGTACTTTACGTCGAACCGATTTATATCGAATCATCCAATGAGACATCACTTCCTGAAGTGAAGCGGGTTGTTCTGGCTTACGGTGATCATATTGTTATGAAAGAAACGTTTGATAAATCACTTGATGCAATGCTGGACATCATTAATCCGGACCGGCAGAGCAATGAGGAAGCAAATGATAATGAAGATGACAGTGATAATGAAAATGCAGATGATCCTTCACAGCAGATTTCAGATGCTGAAGAAAAACTGCGGCAGTTTGGAGAATTATTTGACTCCTATCAAAAAGCTTTATCTGCAGGAAACTGGGAAGAGGCAGCAAAGATTATGACGGAAATTGAAAATAAACTGAATGAAAAAGAATCAAATCAGTAAGTATCTCCAGAGGCTGTATTGGTTACTTTTTGGTGGAGAAAAGCTAAGTTAATATGTCATGCAATAGTGTCAACTAACTAATTGTTGTAAAATAATCCCGTATCACTTTGGAAGGTGGTACGGGATTATTAATGTATTAGGTGAAAGCACTAGACTATACTGGGTACCAAACTTTGTTCACTCGTGTTACGAAGATCTAAATTCGATAAATAATATAATGAAAGCTGTTTTTGTATAGATTGTTGTTTTTGACATAAAATTCATAGAATGCGACGGAACTTTTTAAAAAAAGAGTGAGTGCTATAATACCGCTGCGGAAATACACTTCGCTTTCCGTGGGCGGCTGATGAGCCTCCTTGCTCCTTCGTCGCTGCGGAGTCTCATCTAGGCCTCTGCTCCCACAGGAGTCTCCGTGTATTTCCTCCGCTGTGTTTTGCTCACTTTATCTTGGTAAATCGATAATTTTTAGTAACGGGATAAATTTAACCCTTTAAACCAGCAGCTGGAATATGCGAGACTCCTGCTTAGAAGTTCAAGTTAGGCGACCCCGAAACGAGGTACGAGTGGAGGGGGATCGGGACAAGACCTTAGGAAAGCGAGTATATTCCAGCTACAGTGATCAAAGAGCCTCACTAAATAATATAAAATTTAGTTCGCAGCAGTTTACGTCAACTGTGAGGTGAAAAAGCAACAAAATTTACTAAAACAGCCTTCATAAAGCGTATTACTTGGGGGTTTAAGTACAAAACAACCCGAAAAATAGGGACAAAATATCCCCTGAAATAGATATATCAGATACTACCCGCACGTTTGGACTGTTTATCCAAGCGTTTTTTGTATATCAATTTAAGATCTTTCGCATTCGATATCAATGTCATTTATTTGTCATTGGTCCATGCCTCATTTGTTATTAATCTGGTTTATACTATCAGTGTAGTGGAAATTGAATAATAACGAACATCTTTTTTTATACATGCTCAGTACTGAACATAATTTAACACTTTTTTCCGGGGGAGGTTATTAGATGGAACTAGATTCGGTCATGATGAGCAGATTACTAACCGCCATGACACTTGGTTTTCATATTATATTTGCAACGCTTGGTGTTGGCGTTCCATTGATGATTTCTGCAGCTGAATTGATTGGTATCAGGAAAAAGGATCCGCACTACCGAATGTTAGCCAGGCGATGGGCACGCGGTTTTGTTATTACCGTTGCGGTTGGCGTTGTAACCGGAACAGCAATCGGATTGCAGTTATCACTCATATGGCCAGGTTTTATGCAGGTCGCGGGTCATGTTATTAGTCTGCCATTATTTATGGAAGTTTTTGCGTTTTTCTTTGAAGCTATTTTCCTGGGAATTTACTTATATACATGGGATCGATTTAAGAAGCCAATTACCCATTGGCTGTTATCGATACCTATTGTAATTGGTGCTGGCGCTTCTGCTGTATTTATAACTACAGTAAATGCATTTATGAATACACCAGAAGGCTTTGAAGTTGAAAATGGTGTCTTTGCAGCAGTTAATCCGATTGCTGCAATGTTTAACCCTGCCACACCAACGAAAGTATTTCATGTATTAACAACAGCTTATGCGACATGTGCGGCTATCCTTGCTGCAATAACTGCCTTTATGATTCTTAAAAAGAAGGCAACTGATTATCATAAAAAAGCTTTGACGTTTACAGTGACAACTATGTTTATTTTCGCTGTCTTAACGGCACTATCAGGTGACACATCGGCAAAATTCCTTGCTGAACACCAACCTGAAAAATTGGCAGCTGCCGAATGGCATTTTGAAACAGAGGAAGGTGCTGACCTGATACTGTTTGGGTGGCTAAATGAGGCCCATGAGGTCATCGGCGAAATCCGTATTCCTAAATTCTTGAGTTTCCTTGCCCATGGTGACTTTAACGCTGAGGTAACGGGGTTGGAGGAGACCCCTGAGGGTGAACGGCCGCCGCTTTGGATCCATTATATGTTTGATTTAATGGTCACAATCGGTATGTTCCTTATAGGTGTATCGTTTCTTTACCTTGTCTTTCTCAAGGTGAAAAAATGGAATGAACTTAATAAAGGCTTACTGTCACTAATCGTTCTTGGTGGGCCATTGGCAATGCTTTCGATTGAATTTGGCTGGTTTTACGCTGAAGTAGGACGTCAGCCATGGATAATAAGGGGCTACATGACGGTGGAAGAAGCAGCGACAACTTCGCCGCATGTTGATCTGATGTTCATCCTGTTCCTGGCATTATATATTTTACTGGGAACCTTGTGTATCGTTACCTTACGTAAACTGTTCCGCAATAATCCGGTCGAAGATGAATTGGAAAAACAGTACCCAACGATAGAAAAGGGTGATGAAGAATGAGTTATGAACTAATTGGCATTACCGTATTATGGATCTTTTTATACGGATACCTGATTGTTGCTTCCGTTGATTTTGGCGCTGGATTCTTTGCGTATTATGCGAAAATCACAAAGAAAGATCACATAATGAATCAGTTAATCTCAAGATATTTATCACCGATTTGGGAAGTAACCAATGTATTTTTTGTATTCTTTTTCGTCGGGGTTGTCGGTTTTTTCCCGGACTCCGCTTATTATTACGGTACAGCTTTACTGGTTCCGGGAAGTATCGCGATAATTTTGCTTGCGATTCGCGGATCATTTTATGCTTTTGAAAATTATGGATCGAAACAGAGCAACACATACATGTTTTTATATGGAGCAACAGGGCTGTTAATCCCGGCGTCATTGTCCACGGCGCTAACCTTGTCAGAAGGCGGTTTTATCGTTGAGGAAAACAGCGTAGTATCATTGCGTTACATGGAACTTCTGACAAGTCCATACTCATGGAGTGTTGTCTTTCTGGCTATTGTTTCCGTACTATATATCAGTGCTGCGTTCCTGACGTTTTACGCTGCACGTGCAAATGACATTCCGGCGTTGAAGCTGGTACGAAAATATTCGTTGTTTTGGAGTGTGCCTACGATTATTGCAAGTTTAACAACGTTTATTGCATTGAGTCAGCATAATGAACGCCATTATGAAAAAATGCTTGATCTATGGTGGATGTTCGGTTTATCTGTAGGATTCTTCCTGCTGGCAATGTGGCTGATTTATCAGGGAAAACATTATGGTATTGCATTTATTAGTGTGATGCTGCAATTTTTCTTTGCTTTCTTCGGCTATGGAATGGGTCATCTGCCATATT
This sequence comes from Virgibacillus doumboii, assembly GCF_902806455.1. GTDB lineage: Bacteria > Bacillota > Bacilli > Bacillales > Amphibacillaceae > Lentibacillus > Lentibacillus doumboii. Next base: position 346,119 of record NZ_CADCWQ010000002.1, read on the forward strand.
TACTGGATCCATACATTACGATATATGAAAATGCTACACATGAGTCGATGGGCATTGCTTTGATAGTGGCCTTTCTTGCCGGGCTATGTCTGCTGATTCCTTCCCTGATTTTATTAATGCGGCTGTTTTTATTTAATGCAGACTATGTTAAAGGGAAAAAGTGATTACTGATTTTTAGGTTGGGAGATACCGATATCCATGAGCAGCTTAAAAAATATTTTATACGAACAGAAAAAAAGAATGGTATTTTTGCTTATTTCAGCCCTGCTGACAGGAACGGTGATTGTCATGCAGGCCTATCTATTTGTCACAATTATTGATGGTGTATTCCTGAAGGGGAAGTCTTTTACTGAAGTTATCCCTATGTTGGCTGGATTACTCCTCGTTCTTTTAGCACGAACGATGTTTACCTATTGGAGTGGGCTTAACGGCGCTAAGATGGCCTCGAAGGCTAAGAGCAAATACAGGAAATCTCTTTTAAATGAATTTTCCGGAAGTCCCGTTCAGGCTTCATTGCATGGACAAACCGGCGGAAAAGTAAGTGTGATGCTGGATGCTGTTGATGAAGTGGACAGTTACTTCAGTCAATATATTCCGCAAGTGATTCAAACGTCCATTATCCCGCTTTTCATACTTATCGCCGTCTTCACACAGCATATTAATTCTGGATTAATCATGATTATTACTGCACCATTTATACCTGTTTTCATGATTATCATAGGCTTACAGACGAAAAAGAAGTCAGAGGAACAACTGGAAAAGCTCGCTGCTTTTTCGGGAAGGTTTCTGGATATTTTACAGGGTTTGCCTACGCTTAAGCTGTTCGGACGGGCAAGACAGCAAAAAGAAACCATTCGGCAAAGCAGTTTAAATTTCAGGGATGCCACCATGAAGATTTTAAAAGTTGCCTTTGCTTCTTCCTTCATGCTGGAGATGATTTCCATGCTCAGTATCGGGTTGATTGCACTGGAACTGGCGATTCAGCTTATCGTATACGAAAGCATTTCCTTTTTTACTGCTTTCTTTGTACTGGTGCTTGTACCTGAATTTTATTCATCACTGAAAGAGTTAGGCAGTGCTTTTCATAGTGGACGAAGCAGCATGGGTGCAGTGAAAAAGATAGAAGATGAATTAGCAGAAAAAGAACAGCGAGTTGTTTGGGGGAATTTGTTACTACCAGATGAAGCGACACCACCTGCCATCGATTTGCAGGGTGTCAGGTTCAGTTATGGAAAAGATCAGTTTGAGATGGATGGTATTTCCGCGGAGATACCGCCATATGGACAAATTGCAATTGCCGGGCGGAGTGGTTCCGGGAAAACAACTCTCTTGCACCTGATTGCCGGCCTTATTCGTCCGGAGACAGGCGATGTTTTAGTCAACGGCAGACCATTGTCTGATTACGATGAAAAAGCATGGTTTGATCAATTAAGTTACATTTCCCAGCATCCCTATATTTTCTCAGGGACTATTGCAGAAAATATCGCTATCGGAGGAAGAACAGATGCTTCCCGGACTGCAATTGAAAAGGCTGCAGAAAAAGCAGGTATTTCAGAAATGATTCAATCGCTTGCAAAGGGCTATGATACCCCTGTTGGAGAAGCAGGCAGGGGGCTTTCTGGTGGTGAACAGCAGCGCCTTGCCATTGCAAGGGCATTTCTTAAGCAGCCATCAGTCATACTGTTTGATGAGCCGACAACCGGACTTGATTTACAGACGGAGCGGGTTTTACAGACATCCATTGAACAATTGTCGAAGCATTCTACCGTAATTACTGTCGCTCACCGGCTTCATACGATAAAAAATGCCGATAAAATCCTATTCCTGGAGAATGGGCAACTGGCTGCCGCGGGTACGCATGGGGAACTTATCGGGACGTTCGCTGCATATCGGGATATGGTATCTGTTCAGCAGGGGGGACTTGCAAAATGAAGGATTTGGCTGTTGTAATGAAGCTGCTGATGATGGAGAAAAAGGATATTCTCTATTCGATAATCTTTGGGTTTATTGCCGGCATAGCGGCAGTTGGCCTTTTTGCTGCAAGTGGCTATCTAATCTCAAAGGCAGCTTTTGCACCTCCTTTATACGCATTGATTATTTTAACATCCACGGTTAAATTACTGGGATTTACGAGAGCGTTCAGCCGCTATGCAGAACGGTATTTTTCACATCGGGCAACATTTACGATTTTAAGTAATTTGCGTGTTTCTTTTTTTGAGAAGCTTGAACCGCTGGCACCGGGAATTTTTCAAAAGTATCGGAGCGGTGACCTGCTTTCCAGAATTGTTGGGGATGTGGAAAGCCTGCAGAATTTCTTCTTACGGGTGTTTTACCCGCCAATTGTTCTAATAATCGTCTTTTTAGCAACGATTTTGTTTACGGCGTATTTCTCGGTTGCAGTGGCAGTTGTATTGTTTGTCGGGTTAATCCTGACGACATTTGTTGTTCCGGCGCTGTTTGCGGTAAGACAGGCGAAAATCGACAGTCATGTCCGGAAAGAAAGAGGAGAATTATCGACAGAAGTAACTGAATTTCTCCATGGATTTCGTGATTTGAAAATATACCAGAAACTTGGTGAAAAAGAAAACCAGTTAATCGAGTCATCTAATGCGTATGTTGCCGAACAGGAAAATGAAAATGTGAACATGCTGTACAGTCAATCCGTAAATACCTTTGTGTCGCTTCTGGTCTCCTGGTTTGTACTGGCATTGGGAGCTTATATGGTAGCAGATGGTCAATTGGAAGGAATCCTGCTCGCCATGCTTGTAATGATTTCCCTGACTGTTTTTGAGGATGCCTCACCAATGGCCGTATTTCCAATACACATTCAGGACAGCAAACAGGCAGCGGAACGACTTTTCTCTGTTGTATGCGGAAAAAGAACTGAGGAACCTGAAGAACCCCAACAGATCAAACATGACAAAGCTCCTGCAATTGAAATGACCAGTGTAACATTCACCTTTCCGGATGAATGGCGAACCACATTAAAAAATATTGACTTAACACTTCCTGCTGGTTCGAAGACAGCAATCGTCGGACCAAGCGGATCAGGGAAGTCGACATTACTGCAGCTTATATTGAAAATCAATGAGCCTGATGATGGTCGTGTTTTATTTGACGGTATTCCTGTCGACCACATAAACCAGGAGGAAATTTGGGGAAATGCCCGTGTTATTCTTCAGGAAAATCACTTTTTCTACGGTACAGTAAGGAACAATTTGCTGCTTGCCAATGAGGAGTTAACAGATGAAGTAATGGAAGCGATGCTGGCTATAGTGGAGCTTGATTATTTTTCCTTAACTGATCCTGTATATGAAAAAGGGGAAAATCTGTCCGGGGGTGAAAAGCAGCGACTGGCAATTGCCCGGGCAATGCTTAAGTGCGGGCGGTTGTGGCTGATGGATGAGCCAACGTCATCTGTGGATGCACTGACAGAGCAAAATATATACAGACATCTGTTTCAGAAGGCAGCTGATGATACGGTCGTTTTGATCAGTCATCGTTTGACGGGACTGGAAAAGATGGATCGGATTATCGTTATGGATCAAGGGACAATCATTGAATCCGGAACGTTTGATGAGCTTATGCAGGAAAAAGGCTATTTTTATGAAATGAAACAGATAGAAAAAGAGCTGCTTTAGTAGAATAAAAGTGTTTGATTTAAAACCAAGTTCGGTCCAGAGACGTATGAACCCTACATTATGAGTAGGGTTTTTTTGTGCTTGAATTTCGGTCATCAAGCCGAAGACGAAAACTGATACCAGCTGTATTATTAGTATTGAAGATACATTATAGCGAAGGAGTTGAAAATAAAATGTTTATTTTTCAAACCGTAGATGAAGCCCGCATGCAACAGATGCAAAAGGTAACCTATACTATGAATATATATGAGAAATCAGTTCGCAACAATGACAGTAAACCTGCCAAGCAAGATAAAATTTACAGTTTTAAAGGTTTCCGTCAGTTGATTGCAAAGTTTTAAAAGAGGAAAATTCATATTGATAGTAAAAAGAAGGAAACATCAAATGTGCATGTAGAACATGACAGCTGCCAAACAGATACAGATCTTTGCTAAAAATCGCATTGGGCACCTCCGTCCGCAGATAATGTTATCTTCACTTTAAATGATATAATAGGATTGTGAATCAAGTATTTATCCAGCGTAAAAAACAGGTAAAGTTATTCGGGGGGTTCCATGCAGAATTATCATTTCATATATAAGAAACTGTATAACCATTATGGTCCACAGGGCTGGTGGCCGGCTGACACAGCATTTGAGATGATGATCGGTGCCATTTTAGTGCAAAACACGAGCTGGCGCAATGTGGAAAAGGCCCTCTCCAATGTTAAGCCATATTTGGAACCACAAAAAATGGATAATCTGTCAGTAGCAGAACTGGCAGCATTTATTAGACCAAGTGGTTTTTTCAATGTAAAGGCAAAAAGGATTAAAGCGTTTATGAATTGGTTTAGGGCATATGATTATGATGTTGAACGGATTAAGAAAATGAACATGGACAGTTTGAGGCATGAACTGCTGGATATCAATGGGATAGGACGTGAAACAGCTGATGTTATGCTGCTTTACGTATTTGAAAAGTCAGTTTTTGTGACGGACGCATATGCGAGAAGAATCTTTTGCCGCTTTGGATATGACATGCCGGTATCATATGACAGATTTCGAGAGCAAGTTGAGGAATACCTTCCTGATGACCTTCATGTTTTTAAAGAATATCATGCCCTGCTTGTTGAACATGCAAAACAGTATTGTAAAAAGAAACCACTTTGCAGTTCCTGTCCATTAAGCAAGCATTGTATACAGCGAATTAGCTGAAGGAGGCTGGGACTTAACAAAAAAGTGTTGCACAAAAGACGAACAATGTATGGAAACAGCGAAGTATATTCCCGGAGCGGTATTATACACTATTTCCACTATGTTCGGTTTCTGTTTTTGATAAAACACTTTTGTCCCAGCCTCTTGTCATTTTTAATATGGATCTGCGTCATGTCCTTTGTCAACTGCTTTACCAGGTGCTTTTTCACTATCTTTGTTGCCGAGTGGATTTTTACTTGATCCGTCTGAGCCCATCTTACTTGCCTCGGCCAATCCTTCCCGGAGGCGTCGTCCGTATTCTTCGTCAGCTTCCTCTGCAAGTGAAAGCATATTATCCTGAATTTCCTGGTGACATTCCGAGAGATCCCCTACAAGGTTTTTGATTAACTCATCTTTTTCCCAGTCTTCAAAACTCCGGTATGTTTCTCCGGCTTGTTTCGTATTACTTGTTCGGTCAATACTTTCCCGTACCAGGTTACCTTCAACTTTTGGTGTATATTCTTTACCAGTTTGTTTTGTCTCTTTTAATCCACCAAGTGATGATGGTTCATAGTTAACATGCGGATTTTTTTCTGGTACATTTTCCGACTCATACCGCATATTTCCACCTGAATGATTCGTTGCAACCCGTTTTTTGGCGGCATTGATAGGTAATTGCAGATAATTGGCCCCAACACGGTACCGCTGTGTATCAGAATAGGAAAATGTCCTTCCCTGAAGCATTTTGTCATCAGAGAAATCCAGTCCGTCGACAAGAACCCCTGTACCGAATGATGACTGTTCCACTTCAGTAAAAAAATCTTCCGGGTTTTTGTTCAGCACCATTTTTCCAACCGGAAGCCACGGGAATTGATCTTCAGGCCAAATTTTTGTGTCATCAAGCGGGTCAAAATCAAGTTCCGGGTGCTCATCATCACTCATGATTTGAACGAAAAGTTCCCATTCAGGATAATCTCCCTGTTCAATCGCTTCATACAAATCCTGCGTTGCATGATTAAAATTGGTTGCCTGGATTTCGTTTGCTTCCTCCACTGTCAGGTTTTTGATTCCCTGCTTTGGCTGCCAATGATATTTAACAAGTACTGCCTCTCCATCCTTGTTGACCCATTTATACGTGTTCACTCCAGACCCCTGCATCATTCGGTAGTTTGCAGGAATCCCCCATGGTGAATACATAAACGTGACCATATGGAATGATTCCGGCGAGTTTGAACAGAAATCAAAAAAGCGCTCGCTATCCTGAAAATTCGTAACTGGATCAGGCCGAAAAGCATGGATCATATCAGGGAATTTCATCGCATCACGAATGAAAAAGATTTTTATGTTATTCCCGACCAAATCCCAATTTCCATCTTCTGTGTAAAATTTAACTGCAAACCCGCGTGGGTCCCGGACTGTTTCCGGTGAATGCCTTCCGTGTACAACTGTTGAAAAGCGGACAAAAACAGGCGTCTGTTTGCCTTTTTCCTGAAACACTTTTGCCCGTGTATATTTTGAAACAGGGTCATCACCGGCAGTTCCATATGTCTCAAAATACCCATGCGCACCGGCACCACGTGCATGAACAATTCGCTCAGGAACCTTTTCCCGGTCGAAATGACTTATTTTCTCAATGTAATCATAGTTTTCCAGTGTTGCAGGCCCGCGGTTTCCCACCGTTCGTATATTCTGGTTGTTAGTAACAGGATGACCCTGTTTAGTCGTCAGTGTATCATCGTTTTCGATATTCGTTTGATACTTATCGCTATCGTTAGCCATTGCTCATCCTCCTCTTTTTTTCACTAATTGCTAGCTTATCCAATATTCATTCAAAATATGACAATCATTTGCAATGTTTTGGTATGGAGGTGCGCAAATACGATTATTGAAAAAATCTTTACCGGGAAGGGAAACAATTAGGATTCACTGTTAAAACTGCGCTATAATAGAGGTAAGAAGTCATTAGGCGGAGGGGAGATACGATGGCGCAAATTAACAAGTCTGAGAAACAGCTTTGTGTGTCACTGGTACCGATATTTAACCATCTGGAATATTCCGAGCAGGAGGAAATCGCTAAAGCAAGCAGGAGTAAAACGTATGATAAAAAGGAAGTTATTTTCCAGGCTGGAGATCCATCTGAGTATTTGTATATTGTTCATAAAGGCAAAGTGAAAATATATAATCTGTCCGAATCGGGAAAAGAACAACTGATTCGCATTTTGGAGCCAGGTAATTTTATGGGGGAACTGGCTGTTTTCACGGATGAGTGGTTAACGAGTTATGCAGAGACAATCGAGCGGACAGAAATATGCGCCATCCACAAAAATGATTTAAAAGAACTCCTGGAGGATAAACCGGCTATTTCATTTAAGTTGCTGGCTGAAAGCAGTAAACGGCTGATGAGTGCCGAGAAAACAATTGAACGGTTAAGCTCGCAGGATGTTGAAATGCGGGTTGCATCCTATTTGCTTGAACTGGCTGAAAATGCAACCACGTTAACAACTCCACTAAAAGTAACGCTGCCAATGAGTAAAAAAGATCTTGCTTCCTATATAGGAACAAGTCAGGAAACATTAAGCCGCCGATTGGCCGGGTTTGAAGAAAAAGGTTGGATCCATCAAACAGGGCAACGTAAAATTGAAATACTTGATATGGACGAATTAATAAAACTAGGAGGATAACATTAGTTGTTATCCTCCTGGTATTTTTATGATTGTGTTTCTTTTTGTCTTTGTTTTCCACTTTTCCCGGACAAGATCCATCCGCCTATAGCAAGCGATAGCAGTATGCCCCAGAAAGTTAATGTCCAGCCTGTGCTGTGTGCAAAGTCATGTGGTAATACGCCAACATCCTCGTGGGAAAGGGTAATTACAGCGAGTTTTACACCAACCCATCCGACAATCAGGTATGCAGTAGTTTCCAGGCCTGGTCGTACTTCAAGAAGTTTAACGAACCAGGTGGCAGCAAACTTGATCAGTACAAGACCTGCAATACTTGCGATGACAATTACGATAAATTGTCCACCGTCCATTCCGCCGATCTGTGGCAATGGTGTCAGTGGCAGTGCCACGGCAAGTGCAACAGCTGCAAGAATTGAATCAACTGCAAAGGCTACATCGGCCACTCCGATTTTAGCTACAGTAGGCCAGAAGCCCGAACCTGGCTTTAATTCTTTTTCATGACTCTCATCTTTCGGGTTAAGATTTTTATAAACGTGTTTCCCGCCCAGGTAAATGAGATAGGCTGCTCCAAGTGCCTGAACTTCCCAGACGTTTGCCAGAAACGATATTAGGAAAATGGCAGCGAACCGGAAAACGAATGCCATATAAATACCAAGGTCAATGGCACGCTTTTTTTGATCTCCCGGCAGGTGTTTTGCGATTACTGCGAGTACAAGTGCGTTGTCAGCAGATAAAATACCTTCTAAGCCTATTAGTATTAATAATGTCCATGCATATTCGAGCCAAAGTGCTTCCAAATTGATTTCTCCTTTCTGAAGCCAAAAAAATAAAGGCTTTTACCAATTAATGCGGTAAAGGCCCTTAAAATAGAATAAGACCTTTACCAGCATAGGCAAAGGTCTTGCTAACAACACCGTAAGTTGCCAGAAAAGCCGAGAGTTTTGCGAACAACTCTGTAATGACGACTTAACTGTTAAAGCTACTCCCCTTTGAAAATCTATTAATATTAAACCACTGTACCAATCAAATGTCAATGTTTTTTGGTATGCAGCTTATGGTGTCAGTGCCTTTTCCTCTATATATAGTTTGCTTAATTGAAGAATATATTCATGTGTATCTGTCGAAAAATCATACCTGAATCTTTTTCTTTTCTGAAACGTATAATTAAGAATAGAGTAAAGGATGGTTCGAATGATGACCGAATATGGAGAAAAGGTATATAAAGAACTGCTGGTATGGCGAAAAAAGGTTTTAAAACGATCGGGATTTGTTAATCAAATCTCCAAAAAAGCACAGACGAAAATAAACGGGATAATCCCCGAAAGAGCTCACAAAATTATCACCGACAGTATAAAAAACATGGTAAAGGCTACCTTATTTGGCTCCGATTTGACAACGAATAAAGAACAGTCTGCAGGATTAAGTCTTATGGAACAAGATGAAAGGCTTAAAGAAAAGCTCGCTTCTTATCGGAAAACAGCAGTTATTGAAGGGGCCGGGACAGGTGCAGGCGGGATTTTTCTGGGACTTGCCGATTTTCCGTTGCTGTTATCCATTAAGGTAAAGTTTCTGTTCGAATCTGCTGCAGTGTATGGTTATGATACACGTGAATATGAGGAGCGGTTATTTATCCTTCACGTTTTTCAGTTGGCTTTTTCCAGTGATGAGAAACGTCGGGAAACATTTCATATTGTTGAGAACTGGGCAGACGAAAAGGATAGGCTTACAGATATGGATTGGCGGGTATTTCAACAAGAATATCGGGATTATATCGATCTGGTGAAGATGCTTCAGCTGGTTCCGGGTTTAGGCGCAGTTGTAGGTGCGTATGCCAATCATAATTTGCTTGATACGCTAGGGGAAACTGCAATGAATGCGTACCGGTTACGACTGTTAACTGAACAGCCGCTGGATTACTAAATTAAGGTGTAATGAAAGTCAGGAAGGTATATTCATGGAACGATGGGATTTGTATGATAAAAATCGAAATAAACTAAATAAAATGCATATACGGGATGTTCTATTGCCGAAAGGGTGTTACCACTTAGTTGTTCATGTTTGGGTTCAAAATGACAATGGAGAAATTTTGTATCCAAACGCCACCCGGATAAACACTATGGCAATCTGCGGGAGTGTAAAGGTGGTTCTGTATTGAGCGGTGAAAGCAGTTTGGAAGGGGCCTTGAGGGAGACAGAAGAAGAGCTTGGATTGCAGCTGGACTCCACGAGTGGCCGACTGCTTACCAGCGAGTTGCGAGGAAATCATCACTCGGATAATTGGCTATTTAAATCCAATGCCGATATTGATGATCTGCGGTATCAGGCCGATGAAGTAATCGACGCAAAATGGGTCAATCGGGACACATACCTAAAAATGCTGCAGCAAAACGAATTGGTGCCAACACTCAGGCACTTTTTTGATGAACTAAATTTCAGGTGATTGTAAGCGGATATTAACATGTTCTGGCACCGCACGCAGATAACTTCCAATTAACCCTTGTGAAGAAATAGTATCTTTTGACACCCTTTTTTGTTTAATCATGATTTCTAAAGGATGATAGAAAGGAAATTCGTTCATAATTACTGTCTTGTCATCTTTCCAATAAATAGGTACTTTATTGTCGTTAAAAAAAGTAAGTGACGGAGAAACAGGAATACCGCCCCTGAAAAACGGATGCTCATTTTCCTTGGATATCCCTGGCTCATTAAGGCAAACATATAATGCAAGACTATCAAAGAACTGCAGCAGACCATAATGGAAATCAAATAGATGTTCAGCAAAATCGTCCATAGACTGGATGATTCGCTGCCGGCGTTCTTTTTCCTGCTGCACAAATGCTGTTGCCTCTTTGGAGGTATTGTCGGACAGAAAGCGGGAGTAATGCTCGCTGCACAGTAATCCTGCATAGGCATCATTTTTTTCCACTTCATCAATCCCATGTTTATAAAAGATCGTTTTTGGTGTATTCGGAAAATCAACAAACGTATAAGGAGCCTGTTTTTGGTCATTCCAAAATGGCTCTTTGTCAATCAATTTCCACGCGTAATCATGATTTTCAATTGCATATAAAACAGACTTTTTAAATGCTTTCCCTGAAAATAATGAATCTTTCAGACCGGTTGCCATCTTTCCGGAAATTTGTGCATGGTAATTCTGCTCAATCATAACAAAATCATGCTCATTTTCTCGTACAATCATTGATTAAACACCCTTTCCGTCTGACTATACACTCTAAGTATACGAAAAATATTTTTTTCTAACCAGTACTTGCTAAAAATAGGTATATATCGTATAATAACTTACATAAAGTAACTAAGTATAAAATTGTAATTAAACAATGGGAAGGAACGAATACTATGGAAAAGAAGTTTTTTGAGAAACCGACAATCTATGTTGGCGAAGTAAATATAAATGTAACAAATCTGGAAAAATCACTCGAATTTTATCAAAATATCATCGGGTTTTCAGTATTGGAGCAAACAGATCGTAAAGCAGTATTGACTGCAAATGGAAAAAGGGCCTTACTGACACTGGAGCAGCCGGAAGATGTTGTACCGAAAGAGGGAAGGACTACCGGGTTGTATCACTTTGCAATTCTCCTGCCAAGCCGGGCTGACCTTTCTTCATTTTTAAAACATATGATCCAAACGAATACCCGCCTGGGCGCATCTGATCATTATGTGAGTGAAGCACTTTATTTGTCTGACCCGGACGGTAATGGAATTGAAGTATACCGTGACCGGCCATCTTCCGAGTGGAGTTGGACTGGTGACCAGGTTGCGATGGCTACGGAGCCGCTTGATGGCGAGAGCCTGCTTGCGGAAAGCCAGCAAACATGGAATGGTATGCCGGAAGATACGGTGATGGGACATATTCATTTGCATGTGGCAGACCTGAAAAAAACAGAAGAATTTTACATGGAAGGGCTCGGATTTAATATTGTTACCAATTATCCAGGTGCATTATTTACTTCAACCGGCGACTACCATCACCACATCGGGCTGAATGTCTGGAATGGAGCGGGAGCACCGGCACCAGCTAAAAACAGTGCAGGAATGAACTGGTATACACTTGTTTTCCCGGATGAAGTTACCAGAGAAGCAAGAGTTGAGAAACTGCAGCAAATTGGTGCTGTTGTGACAAAAGAGCAGGATGTTTATGCAGCAGAGGATCCTTCGGGGAATGTTATACACCTAGTTGTTGAGTAAATCAAAAAAACGTTCCAGTATTTATCTGGAACGTTTTTATTTGCTTCGATATAAGAAAAATTTCAGCACACGTTAAATGCCGGATCAAGGTGGAAGTTCTTAAGCGGACATATTTTCCCTTATTTTGATAGAATAGCACCGATTTACTGTTTTGACGGACTTTTGTTCCGTTATTTAACTATAATCGTAGAGAAAAAGCTCTTTTTTTGACTAATAGTGGAACAAATGTCCGTGAACAGCCTAAAAACACTGTTTTTGTCAAAAATAACGGAATAAATGTCCGTATAAAATATGAAATGAAAAACCGGCATACTATTGAAAGAAAGATTTGGCACGTCACTTCACTCTAGCAGCTATTCAAAGTTTTTTATACCATTCACCGGCAGCCTGTACTTCATCATAAGTTAACTGGTGACCTTTATTTTCCCAATGCAGTTCTGCATCAGCACCGGCATTTTCTAATAGCGTTTTAAGATCTTCAGACTCCTGTGCAGGGCAAATCGGGTCATTCGTCCCGGCAGCGATAAATACATTTTTTCCGGAGAGGTCAGGCAATTCAATCCCGCGCCTCGGTACCATCGGGTGGTGCAGGATGGCTGCTTTTAGTGCATCCTGATAATGGAACATCAGGCTTGCTGCAATATTGGCACCGTTGGAATATCCAACAGCAATGATGTTATTTCGGTCAAAATTATTTTCTTCAGCTGCTTCATCCAAAAATTCATTCAATTCTTTTGTACGGGCAATCAAATCTTCTTCGTCAAATACCCCTTCAGCCAATCGTTTAAAAAAACGCGGCATTCCATTTTCAGATACATTCCCCCGGACACTCAGCACATTGGCATCTTTATCGATTTCGCGTGCAAGCGGTAATAGGTCCTGTTCGGTGCCCCCGGTTCCGTGAAGTAATAATAATGTTGGTCCTTCTGGATTATTTCCTTTTTGAAATATATGTTTCATCATTTTTCTCCTTTCTGATTCATTCATTTATATTGTTCAATCCGATTCGTTTCAGTACGTCAATCACCAGTTCTTTTTCCTCCGATTTAATATCTTCAAAAATCTCCTCAATTACTTTTTGGTGCTGCGGGAAAATTTCATTCATCAGTTTTTCCCCTTGCTCTGTTATGGAAACATAAAAAACACGGCGGTCATTTTCACAATTTTTTCGTGTTAGCAGACCACGCTTTTCCAGTTTATCAATTACATAGGTTATCGATCCGCTGTTTATGAGGACGGCGTCACATATTTGCTGTACGGTCTGGGTACCTTTATGGTACAATGCTTCCAATATAGTGAATTCGGTAATTTTGACACCATGACTTTTTATATCTTTTTTGACTTGTTCTTCCACTGACTTTGAGGCCTTCATCAGTACAACGAATGTTTTTAGTGACAGATTTTCACTCATGTTCTCAACTCCAACGTAAACAGAACTAAATTTATTTTGAATTCAAAATAAATTTTAAAGTAGACAGAGGAAGAAGTCAAGCGGGGTGCCTGTCACTTCCCGAATTTTGTCGAATGGTTTCAGTTTGAATTGTACATTTTCTTTAGATATTTTGGAGTAAGAAGGACAACTATAATTTGGAAGGAAAGGTGTTTCAAATGGGAAAATGTAATATCGATCATTCTCATGCAGACGTTGTGAAGAAGCTGGAAAGCCAGGAATCATTTCTCCCGGACTATTTAACTCAAAAAATACAGTCCTTTTTAAAAGAGCAACATTCACAGGAAACACTAAACGATTTATTCCACCTTTTAAAAAAATATGATCTTTCTTCCGATAACGAACGGGAAGAGAGAAATGAAAAAATGCTTGCGCTTACCAGCTGATTAACTGAAAAAACTGCCATCCAACGACAAGATGGCAGTTTCGTTTATTTTTGTTTTGCAGCTTCGGTCATTTGGCTCCAGATGGAGCCTTTTGCTTCTTTTCCGCCTTGTATCCGTGACAGAGCCATTTTCACCTGCATCCGCACTTCAAATTCCGGATCATCCAGGGCTTCCTGAAGTGCCGGGATAGCAGTTTCATCGCCAACCTCGTATAAAAACATCGCAGCACGCCAGCGCACAATCCGGCTTTTGTCCGATAAGGTGGCGGTCATTTCAGGGATTGCCTCGGTAAATCCAAGGTCTGAAAGGCAGTCGCCAGCTGTACGTCTTACGTTTACCCCCTTATCTTTTAATGCCTTATACAAATAGGGAAGAACTTCTTTTTCCTCAATCATTCCCAAATAGGCAGTTGCCAGACGGCGTACGGATCCTTTTTGGTCGTCAAGTGCCTTATCCAATACAGGGAGGTCCTCAAGACCCGGGTCCATCCGGTCCAGTGCGGCATAACGATCCTTCCAGTTAGGGGCATCCAGCATTTCAAGCGTAACTTTTTTCCACGGGGAAACAGCCTGGTTCCCTGTTGTTTCATTGTTTACGGCAAGGTCCATCAGTTCAGCTATCCGACCTGGACCATAACTTGCATCTATTTCGTCGACGACATCCTGACCGATTTCCTGCACATCGCCATATCGCGGGCTCTGTTCCACCCATTTTCGCTCCATTAACATATTGTCCGATGCAACCGATGCTTCCATTACCGCATTTTTAAAGCGGTCGGGAAGCCCGAAACGGTGCTCTTCATCGCCTTCTTCCAGTTTAACTTGCATTGGAATACTTCGGAACATTTGAATAAATACCTTAACCTCGCCGAAATGTTGATCGACTGCAGCAGTTTCATTGCTCAATTCATCCGGGGATTCTTCGGATGAACCCAGTACATTGCGCACTTCCGGTAAAATCTCCTCCCACGATATACGGGGATTACGCTCAAGCGCAATGAAGTTGATTACCCGATACAGCCCTTTTACACCATTAATTTTAAAAAGTTCCTGGATATATGCTGGGGCAGTTGCCAGATCATCATCAAGCTTATAATTTTCTGTCTGACCATCTGCCAGCTGCTCATCCACATTTATTTTCATTGAATATGGACTTGGTGTCGGTTCGATCGATGTTATTTTCATAGCGCTGTCCTCCTTCAAACGAATTCCATTATGATGATTTTAACATATCCTTAAATTTAGCAGGGGACAAATGAAACAAATCGTCCCCATCTTATAAATATTCATTCCGATTGAATAAATTCTTCCTGCTATGAAAAAAGTATCCATAGGTACAACATATTTTAGAGAAGGAGTTTACGCAGATGACGATTCCGCGTGAAAAGGGTCTTGATAACAGCCTAACGCTGCTAAAGGAAGGCTATAATTATATTCCAAGAAGGCGCAACAGCTTCCGAACAGATATTTTTCAAACTCGCTTAATGGGGCAAAAAGTGATTTGTATTGGAGGGGAGGAAGCTGCTGAAGTTTTTTATGATAATGATAAGTTTCGGCGAAAGGGGGCGGCGCCAAATCGGATCCAGCAATCCTTGTTTGGAAAAAATGGCGTACAGACGATGGATGGTGACACACATAGACATCGTAAAGAACTATTTATGTCATTGATGTCAGCTGACCGGATAAAAGAACTGACTGAAATTACCAATAAGCAATGGGAGTTTGCGATTGATAATTGGCAAAAAAAGAAGCAGGTTGTATTGTTTTATGAAACGGAAGAAATCATGTGTCGCATTGCCTGTGAATGGGCGGGTGTCCCTCTGTGGGCAAATGAATTAAAGCAGCGGACGCGTGATCTTGCGGCAATGATCGATGCATTTGGAGCTGTTGGTCCGAGACATTGGCAGGGAAGAACTGCCCGCAACCGGACGGAAAGATGGATCCGAAATATTATTGATCAGGTACGTGATGGAAAGAGGTCTCCAAGTGAGGATACAGCTTTGTACAAGATGGCTTGGCATCGGAATCCGGATGGGAAACTGATGAGCACACAAATGGCAGCCGTGGAATTGATTAATATACTGCGCCCTATAGTAGCAATCGGCAGGTATGTTACCTTTGGGGCACTGGCAATGCACGAATATCCGGAAACAAAAGAGAAACTGCAGTCAGGTGACGAGGCGTACAACCGAATGTTTGTCCAGGAAGTTCGACGGTATTATCCATTTGGTCCATTTTTGGGGGCAAGAGTCCGCAGCAACTTTTCATGGAGCGGACACAATTTTAATAAAGGAACCCTTGTCTTTCTAGATGTTTACGGGACCAATCATGACCCGGATTTATGGGAAGAACCCGATAAATTTAAACCCGAGCGCTTCACAGACTGGGAAGGTAGTCCGTTTGATTTTATTCCACAGGGCGGCGGTGACTATAATATGGGCCATCGCTGTGCCGGTGAGTGGGTAACGATTGAACTCATGCGGGAAAGCCTGGAATTTTTAGCAAACCGGATTGAATATGACGTTCCCAATCAGGATTTGAGCTTCAGCATGGTGCGAATGCCCAGCATTCCAAAAAGCAGGTTTGTATTACGCAATGTTAGAAGGAAATAGACTTAGTTAAAAAAACGTTCTTGATAAGGACGTTTTTTATTTTAAATAGTGAATAGACATAACTATGTGAAACATGAAACATTAACCAAGTCAACTCTATATCTTTTCCCAACAGTTTGTTAACTAAGACAAACATCCAATGAATATGATGATATGTAGAACGTGCAAACTGGGGGAGAAGAATATGCAAATTCATGTAGTGCAACAAGGAAATACATTGTGGCGTATTGCGCAAAATTATGGAACAGATATAAACCAAATTATTCTGGTTAATGACTTGGAGAACCCTAATGAACTTGTGGTTGGTCAATCACTTGTTATTCCGGAGCCGGGAAAAGAATATGTTGTTCAAAGCGGCGATAATTTATGGCAAATTGCCCAAATGTTTGGTGTAACCGTACAGGAGCTCGCTGCAGCCAACAATATTACGAATCCTGCGGTGATATATGTCGGACAAATGCTTGAGCTGCCGTACTTTATTCACACTGTGCAGCCCGGGGAATATATTTGGCTGATTGGACAGCAATACGGTGTTTCGGTTGATGCAATAATCCAGGCAAATAATATGACTGATCCCGGATTAATATTCCCGGGTCAGACGATACGAATTCCGGCGCCAAACAGACCATTAACTGAAGTGAATGCCTATACAACTCAGCTGGATGAAGAGGGAAGAGGTGAAGTTCTTAGATTGGGAAGAAATTTCACCTACCTTAGTCCATTTACCTACAGTATAAATGCTGACGGCACCATTACTGACCTGCAGGAAAGCGGAGTTCTGGAAGCGGCAAGGGCAACAAATACAGCCCCATTATTAGTGCTAACCAATTTCACCGATGAAGGTTTTAATTCTGATCTGGCAGCTGCAATTCTTAGAAATCCTCAGCTGCAGGAAACACTAATTACGAACCTGTTGGAAATCATGCGTGCAAAAGGATATGCCGGGGTTAATTTTGACTTCGAATATGTTTACCCCGAGGACCGGGAAAACTATAATACATTTCTGCGGCGTGTAGTAGCCCGGCTGCATCCGGAAGGGTTTATTGTCTCGACTGCATTGGCTCCAAAAGAAAGCGCGGATCAGCAGGGATTATTGTATGAAGCACATGATTACCAGGCTCACGGCAATATCGTGGACTTTGTTATTGTGATGACATATGAATGGGGTTGGGCTGGCGGCAGACCGTGGGCGATTGCACCAATCAATAAAGTCCGCGATGTATTGAATTATGCCGTAACGGTTATTCCACGTGAAAAAATATTAATGGGTGTACCACTTTACGGACGGGATTGGAAAATACCGTGGGTGGAAGGAACAACTGCCAGAACGGTAAGCCCGCGTGATGCAGTACAGCTGGCGAATCAGTATGGGGTGGCAATCCAATATAATGAGACATACCAGTCACCGTTCTTCCGCTATTTTGATGAAGCCGGACAGGAGCATGAAGTCTGGTTTGAGGATGCCCGCAGTATGCAGGCCAAGTATGACACGATTAAAGAATATGGTCTGAGAGGGCCTGGTTATTGGGTGCTGGGCATGTTATTCCCGCAAAACTGGGCTGTGCTGCAGGATAATTTTGAAGTAAGGAAATTATGATTGAAAATGAGCGCCTCTGATATTGGTTCAGGGGTGTTTTTGTTTGCAGGTTTTGGAAAAAGCCGAAGTTCACAGTGATTTCGCCAAAGTTCACAAGCAAATCGCCGAAGTTCACAATTAGGTTGCTCAAAGTTCACAATTATAATGCTAAAGTTCACAATTATAATGGTGCAAATTGTAACATGCGGTTATTTTTAAGAAGGGTATTCACGAAAAAGATTGAATATATAATAACAACGCTAATTTTTTGGAGGTAGTAAGTAATGAAAAGTCCAGTGAAAAGCAAGGTCAACACAGTTTTCGTCCCGGTAAAGGATATTAAAAAGGCCAAAGAATGGTATTCAACGATGCTGGGTATTGAAGATGGGGAATTTATGTTTGATAATCTGTTCGTGGCGAAGATGGATGGAGCAGGAATGGTTCTGGATACAATGCCAATGTGGCGGGATGACAATGGAGATTTTCCTGCATTAAATGTGCCGGCAATTCAGTTTGGAACAGATGACATTCAGGCATCCTATCAATTTATGAAAAATAACGGTGTGGAATTGGTAACAGAAGTAATGTATGACCACTGGTTTGTGTTTAAGGACCCGGATGGAAATATGCTGATGGTATGTCAGGATGAATAGCCAGATTAAATATTCGCCTCAATCTGTTCCCGGAAAAGCTTACGGAACTTCTTTTCATCTTCAGTTGTAAAAGCTTTTGGTCCTTTGGTTCGTTTCCCGCTTTTTCGCGCCATCGCACTGGCGTAGCGGGTATGCAAAAGCTGATCGATATTATCATTTGTGTATGCAAAGCCTTTATGGTGAAGAACCGCGCATCCTTTGGAAAGGCCAAGTGATGCGAGTCCGTAGTCCTGTGTGATAATCATATCGCCTTTTTGCGCCAATTGCATAATCCGGTAGTCAGCGGCCTCAGCCCCGGTATCAACGTAAATCGTTTCAACACCCGGCTGTTCGTCATCAGGGGAAAAGTGCGCAAAGCTTTTAACAAGTATTACAGGAATTTGGTACTCACGTGCGATAGATATGGTTGTTTTTTTGACGGGACAAGCGTCGGCATCAACGTATATTTTCATAAGAACCTCTCCAATTCGTTTCTAAGCTAATTGTAGCAAATATGATATTAACAGACCACTTCAATTGATTTTGGGGTGGTCTTTTATGTTGAATTAATTTAGTTTTTTTCAAGTTGGCACTTGCATTTTCAAACACAATGTAATACACTACATTACACGACTAATGCACTAAATTGCATAAAGGAGGGGCAAGCTTGATTAATCCGGATGGCGCAAAGCCGATTTACATACAGATTGCTGAGTGGATTGAAACGGAAATACTGAACGGCAACCTGAAAACAGATGAAAAAGTATATTCCCAATACAAGCTTGCAGAGATGTTCAACATCAACCCGGCAACTGGAGCAAAAGGATTAAACATTCTTTACGATGACGAGGTTGTTTATAACAAACGCGGGCTTGGTAAATTTGTTTCCGCAGATGCGAAAATAATTATCACAGATAAGCGAAAGAACCAGACGCTCAAGGGACTCATTCAGGAAGTAGTTCTTGAATCCGAGCGATTAAATGTCAGCGAAGACGAAATAATCGAGATGATTAAGGTGGTAATGAAAGAACGTAAGGGGGATGCGAAATGAAAGTAGTAGAATGTAATGATTTGACCAAGCAACATGGACACCGAAAAGCGCTGAACAATTTAACCTTCTCGATTGAGGAAAACAAGATTACCGGATTAATAGGCCGGAACGGGGCAGGAAAAACAACACTTCTAAAAATATTAGCAGGGTACTGGCAGGAGTCTGCAGGAGTTGTGAATGTTTTTTCGGAACGTCCATTCAACAATCTGTTTGTTTCTGCCAATACGATTTTAGTCGATGATGAAATGGATTTTCCGTCAGCACTGACCCTTAAGGAAATTCTGGAACAGGCAGGCAATTTCTATGAAAAATGGGATATGGATCTGGCGTTTCGGCTATTTGACTATTTTTCCTTTGATCCGATGCAAATTCACAGTAACCTATCAAAAGGAAAAACGAGTACATTTAACATGATTGTAGGATTGGCATCCAGATGTTCATTAACGATTTTCGATGAACCAACCAGTGGAATGGATGCAGCGGTCCGGAAAGACTTTTACCGGGCACTATTGAAGGATTACCTGGCACATCCCCGTTCGATTATCATTTCCAGTCATTATCTGGATGAATTGGAGGATATGCTGGAAGATGTTTTACTGATTGAAAATGGAAAAGAATACGTTCATTTACCGATGGATGAGTTGAAGGAATATGCGGTTGGACTAAGCGGAAGTACTGCAAAAGTTAACCTATGGATTGGCGATAAAGAAGTCCTTTATAAAAATACGGCTGGAGCAGACAGCACATACGTCATTGTGAAAAATGATTTTTTACAAGAAACACTGGATCGTATCAAGCGCTCGGGTGTTAACGTGTCATCTGTTTCGTCCAGTGATTTATGTGTGTACCTGACTGATCATACGAAAGGGGGAATCGATGATGTCTTTGACAAAGCCTAGTTTAGCAGGTGCTGTAAAAAAACAATTCAACTTCAAGTTAAAATCCTTCGTTGGGGTGTTCAGCGGGTTAATCATCTTGCAGCTGCTCGCACTTCTGTTTTCACTCGGTGGCACTGCCAGCATGTCAAGAGGTGGCACTGCCTATGATTTTCAGGTAAGGTATTTTGGTGCGGATATCGTTGTTGTATTTACAATGCTATGGGCGTTCATAAATGCGATACTTATTAAAACGAAGGCATATACGGAAGATGACTTTTTATTCGTTACCAATCGATTGAGCAGTAATCTGTCAAACATTGCTTTCCTGGTTGCCGCATGCATCGTTGGCGGTGTTACAGCGATATTATCTGGATACTTATTGAAAGATGTTATCTATTTCCTGTTTGATACTTCACCAATAATGCAAACCGGAATGGCCAATGTTCCTGATTTGGTTATCGGAATTCTGGCAACCATATTATTTGTTTTTACATGCAGTAGTGCCGGATATCTTGTCGGGACGCTCGTGCAATTGCACAAGTCCATGGCGTATATTATTCCTGTAGTAGTTATTGGTCTTATTATGGTAGTGGCACAACAAACCGGAGTCCATATGGTTGTGGAAGTCGGCCAGTTTTATTTCGCTGAAAGCTCATTTTGGATCCTGGTTTGTAAAACAGTGGCAACCTCGGCGGTGCTGTTCGGCGCATCCATTCTGATTTCCAACCGATTGGAGGTTAAAAAATGATTGCTTTTATGCCGATTATTATGCTTCTGCTTGTGTTAGGTCTCGTGTTTTTAGTCATTAAACGAACACACAAAAAGACAAACAGACATGGTTATGTTAAAAAAGTGCAGTTGATGGTTGCTAGTTATATAGTAATACTGCTGATCTCGATTGGCGTATTTTATTTGCTTCCAAAGGATGAATATTTGCGGGCTGAAAAAGATGTGTCGACTGAACCATTTGAGCTGCGTCAGGCTGCCAATGTGGGTGAAATAGGAAAACTCGATAAATATATGGAGGAAACATGGACCTTTGAAATCAATAGGCAGGAGCTTAACGTGGATGTAGCAAGTAACGGGCACTCTCCAACAGACTTTCCTATCTTTGTGGAAACGGTCGAAACACAGCAAGATTCGATTAAAGCTTCTTTTTATCGGACTCCCATGATTATCGATGGATACGATTTCAGTGATCGATTGAAGCCTTTAACAATCAGTCATGCTTCAGGTACGTTAACTTTTTCACTGCCTGATCCGATAATGGTTGAACTGTCGTTGTTTAAACAGGAATTTCCTATCATGCAATTTTCCGGGAAAAGCATTATGGATAGTGGACACCATAGTGAGCAGGTATTATATATTACAATTCCTGAAAATATAGAGCTGAATTTTACAGCTGAAAACCGAGTTGAGTATGTGAATTAAATTCAACGTTCTAATTGCGTATAAATCTCATATGATTAAAGGAATCCCGCAAATAATATCGAATTAAATATATGAGGTGATCATATATGAACTATGAACGTGGCGGCATAGCTTTTACAGGTTGTTTTTTCCTCGGTATTGGTATTGGCATGTGGGCAGGAAATACAGCGGTTGGTGCCTTGATAGGATTGGGCGCAGGATTTTTATTCATGGCCTTCCTGGGAAAAAGGCATGGCTAATTGTTATAAAATACTACTCTGAATCGTGAAGAGTAGTATTTTTTCATTAAACATTCAGTTCCTTGATTACCTTTGCGGGGTTGCCGCCGACAACGACATTATCCGGCACATCTTTAGTGATTACCGCCCCCGATGCAATTACTGCATTATTGCCGATTGTAACACCAGGGTTAATCACTGCACGGCCGCCAATCCAGACGTTGTCACCGATTGTCACCGGCTTTCCGAATTCAGTTCCGGCCATCCGTTCAGACGGATTCACCGAATGTGTAGCCGTATAAATATGAACACCCGGAGCCATCATGCAATTAGCTCCAATCCGTACCTTGCAAACATCAAGGATGACACAGTCGAAGTTTACAAAAAAATTTTCACCGACATGGATGTTGGAACCATAATCACAGCGGAAATTGGGTTCGATATCTATATTTTCCCCGGTGGATTCGAAAAGTTCTTTAAGCAGTTCCGTACGTCGTGCCCCTTCTGTTTCATGCGATGTGTTAAATAATCTGGTTAATCTCCGGGCATTCTGACGTTCTTCTACCAACTTAGCGTCTTCCGGATTATACAACTGACCATTTAGCATCTTTTCTTTTTCTGTAGGCATTGATTCATCCCCTTGATAGTAAACTTGAGCAATTCACTATTAATTTTAAAATAAAATGATAATAAATACTAGTAAGGGTGGCAAGGCAAAAATAAGTAATGATATTTTGGAAGAAATGGAATTGTTAGCGGACTTACATGTTCCGCTAGCCTACTAGCAACCGCTGAGGCAGGAACACATATCTTGTTCCCATTTTAATATTATTACCTCTTATTTTTTGTTATAATAGAAAATATCAAGGGAGGCGTAACGGTTGAGTGAAGCAAAAAAGTTGCAAAAAGATGCGATGCACGTCCTGAAAGAGACAAGCAGAACATTTTACATACCAATCACATTACTAAAGCCGACATTAAAGAAAACAGTGGGTTCGGCTTATTTATGTATGCGTGCAATCGATGAAATAGAAGATCATGAAGAACTGGATACGGAAACGAAGCAACGGCTGCTTCGGTCGACAAAAGTTCTGCTGCAAAGTGAATTTGACAAAGATGCATATCGTGAATTGCTTCAACCATATGAAAAACTCCTGCCTGAAGTGACGCTGAGACTGGGTGACTGGATTGATGTGTGCCCGGAAGGTATTGTCGAAAAGGTAAAAGAATCCACCGCCATTATGGCCGGGGGAATGGCTGACTGGGCAGAAAGACATTGGAATGTTAAGACAAAAGAAGACTTAGACGATTATACATATTATGTTGCCGGTCTTGTAGGTGTTATGCTGTCCGATATTTGGGAATGGTATGATGGCACGAAGACAGACCGTGACCTTGCTGTCGGCTATGGCCGGGGGTTGCAGGCAGTAAATATTTTGCGGAATCAGGATGAGGACAGCGAACGCGGTGTGAATTTTGTACCGGACGGCTGGACCAGGGCTGATATGTTCAGCTATACAGAAAATAACCTGGCACAGGCTGATGAATATATGAAAGATATTCATACCCGCAACATTCAACTGTTTTGCCAAATCCCGCTGGCGCTGGCAAAACGAACCGTTAAGGCGCTGAAAGACGGACGGGAGAAGATTTCCCGTAATGAAGTGGAAACAATTGTAGAGGATATTCAAAATAATTAATCGAGAGACGGGCTGTCACATTAATCATGGGGCAGCCCGTTTTTAGGATTCTGTCATCTTTAAAATCTGGACATTTACCTTATTCAAAGGATTTATTTTAGTCCCTTAATGGTGCAAATCTTTCCCTTCTGCTAATAAGGTCGGCCAGTAAATAAATAACTACTTGAACGGGTAAAGAGTATATATAGTTCCAATTCAGCGGCTCGTATAAATCCAGCCAGTTTAAAAGAGGGAGTCCTATGAATGAAGTGATTACTCCCAGTATAATGGCTTTAATAAAAGGATGGACATGCGGTTTAAATTGCATAAGAAAAACAACTAAGGTTGGGATTACCAGAAGGTCCCATGGCAGATATGTATTGATAGGAGGAAAAACCTCGTACCTGTAATTCCAAAGGCCAAAAAATACCCCTATTAAATCGAAGCATGTTGCTAAAAGCGCGGTAAAAAAGCCAGTGAATAATAATCGGTCTGCATTTTCTTTTTTCATTAATATAAACCAAACCCACAAACATAAAGCTATAATTACTATGCCTAACCACCATCTCCACGAAAATAAAATATGATCCAACCATAATTGATATTTATCCTCATAAGCTTGTCTGAAGAGTTCCGAATTTTTTTCGATTATCGACCGGTTCATTGCTATATTTGCTCCTTTATGTTTACTAGGTGCGTATAATTTAATCAAGTTATTTATTATTATGAGGAAATGGCAAATTATTATCCTGATTTATATCTTGTTGGCAGGCAGAAGAAAGAGACCGCGGCAAACGGTCTCTTTTCTAACCGGATTATTTATCAAGTAACGATTTCACTCCCAGATACAGGATGGCCAGAGAAAATACAATGACCGCTAGCCCGCCAATTATTTGGAAAAACGTTGCAATTCCTGCAGTAATGACAGAAGATGTCGGAATATTTGCAAGTGCAAAACCTGCTAATATACATGCCAAATAAAGCGCTACTGAATGATGCATCGAAAATCCCCCCTTCGCTTTAATGGAGCTAAAAGTGGTTCTTTCGACAAAAAACGGCAAAATTCGGGAAGTGACAGGCACGCTAAAAACACTGAAAGGATTCTACGTTATCCAGATCTACTCCATAATAGGCCCATCTGTTTCCATACCATCTGAATCCTGCGATGGAGTTTCGGCCGACAAAGACTGGGAAGAACCAGAAAGAGTCCCATCTCAACCAGATATACGTGAAGCGGAACAAGCAGCCCTGGATGGCGCCCGGGTCAACAGCGAAGACACCGAATTCCCCTTGTGCCTGCTGCGTTTGCGGCTTTTGTGGTGTGAATGATGGCGGCGGTGAATCAGGAGGTCCGGCAGAAGATGGTCCGCCTGCAAATCCCGGCGGTCCTCCACCTGATTGTCCGGGCGGTCCCCCAAACGGCGGCCCACCGCCTGTTTGCCCGGGTGGTCCAAAGTTTTGTCCACCCTGTGATCCATTAAAGAAATCGTTAAAATAATCCGGAAGATTAAATTGCCTTCCATAACCATGTGGTGGCTGATAATAATTCATTAGATATTATTTCCTCCCTTAAAAGTTCCTTCTCTACATTGTATGGGGATTTGTCTATCAGCGTATGGGCTAATAATTGATAGTAATAAAACAATAATATTTTTTAAAAAGAATGTTGACTCTAACGTAACGTGATACTTTATAGTAACTAGTGAAGGGAGGTTACACAACATGAAAGTAAAAGAAGTTGCCGATTTGGTCGGTATCAGTGTGCGCACACTGCATCATTATGATGAGATCGGGCTGTTAACCCCGGAAGAAACAACCGAATCCGGCTATCGTATCTATTCAGATCATGATCTGGAAGCATTACAGCAAATATTATTTTTTAAAGAACTTGGCTTCCCTTTGAAAAAAATAAAAGAAATTATCAACAGTCCCGCATTTGACCGGGAAGAAGCCCTGGAAATGCACCGAAACATGCTGCTTGAGAAACGGCACAGACTGGATCAAATGATCGCGACTGTTGATAAAACAATCCAGCACACGAAAGGAGAGATTGAGATGAGCAATAAGGAAAAATTTGAAGGCTTTGATTTCAGCCATAACCCGTACGAACAGGAAGCACGTGAACGCTGGGGGGATAAAGCCGTGGATGAATCGAATGCCAAGATTAACAACATGTCAAAAGGCGAGAAGAAAGCTTTTGAAGATGAATTTAATGCTATCTACAGAGATCTGGCAGCAATTCGCCATGAGTCACCAGACTCGGATGTTGCTCAGGAAGGCATTAACGAATGGTACAATTTCCTGAACAGAATGGGCAACTACTCGCTTGAAGCATTCAAAGGTCTTGGACAAATGTATGTTGATGATGAACGTTTCACCAAAAACATCGATCAATTCGGTGAAGGCCTGGCAGTGTTCATGCGTGATGCAATGGCAGTATATGCCGATAGAAATAGGTAGTTCTACTAGTATAATCGAAGCTCATAACAAATTAGTGGCAAAAAAATATTAAATTTTTTTGCCACCTTTTTTGGTTGGGAAACGATAGTAATTATGAAGGGTACTGGTTGATAACTTTCCCTGATTAATTACAGTTTCCGGATGGATTTGTAAATATCGTCTGCCCTGGTTATCGCTGAAATCACAGCAACCCCATTTGCTCCTGAATCCATTATTGATGCGGCATTACTTTCATTGATTCCGCCAATTCCAACAATCGGTTTATGCGGGTAATCTATACGCAATTGTTTAATCCACCCGGGGCCAACGGGTTTCTTCGCGTCATCCTTGGAGGGGGTGTGGAAAATTGGCCCGGCACCCAAATAATCAACCAAATCGATTGGACTCCTGGCAACTTCAGCTTGATTTGACACGGACAGTCCAATAATTTTATACGGAAAAGAAGCACGGACTTCCCGGACATCATGATCATCCTGCCCTACATGAATGCCATCAGCTTCCAACGGTTTAACCAGGAAAAGATCATCGTTAACGATAAATGGTATGTTATGCCGGGAACAAATTGACCGTAATTTTATTCCCAGCTTTAGTTTGGCATCACCGGTGAGTGACCCGTCACCTTTTTCCCTGAACTGAAATGCGGTAATGCCGGATTCAATTGCAGTTTCTAAAATTGGTGCAGGATCTCCATTACAATTCTGACTGCCCATGACAAGGTATTTTCGAAAATTCATTGGCTAACCCCTTTCCAGTTCCTCAGGCTCAAGGGATAGTGCATCCATAAACCGGGGGATGAACGTGCCAGGCCCGTTTACATTCGTTTGATTGGCGGCAAAATCTGCAGCCAGTCCGTAAAATTCAACTGCAGCAAGTGCTTGCTCGTTAAAGGAATCTTCTGTTGTAAGGCAGGCGGTTAATACAGAGCCAAGCAGGCAGCCAGCACCGGTTATTCTTCCAAGATTCGGATTGCCCGTGTCATTGTGCAGAACCTCTCCACCACTGCAAATCACATCGGTCTTACCGGTGACTATCGCGGCAGTCTGGTAGGTCTTGGCAACCTTCATTGCAATTTCATCGGGGTTACCGTCACCTACTGATTCAACTCCTTTTGTTTTCCATGGAATTTGCACAAGGTGAGCGAGTTCACCGGCATTCCCTTTAATGACAGTTGGATTTACTTCTTTTAAAATCCTTTTTACCGCTGTTGTACGAAATGGTGTTGCCGCTACACCAACTGGATCAAGCACAACCGGAATTTCATTTTCATTCGCAGCCTGACCAGCTGCAATCATTGCCGGAATATCAGGGGCTGTTACTGTACCGATATTAAGAAGTACACCATCAGCAATTGCTGCCATATCAGATGCTTCTTCCTCGGACTTTGCCATAACAGGTGTTCCCCCAAAGGAAAGCAGACCATTTGCTGTAAAGTTCATGACCACCTGATTTGTCAGATGGTGTATCAAAGGTTGGTTTTCACGTACTTTATTAATGATATTTTTATCCACTTATTTCATCCTTTCCTGACGTTGTGCCCAGTGATTTGTCGGACCGCTTCCATAGCCCAATGGGAATGAATCACGTATTGCAGCGGTCACAAAGTTCTTTGCCCTTTTTACAGCTTCAGGTATCGTTTCGCCTCTGCTTATATAAGCAGTGATGGCAGCGGAATATGTGCACCCGGTTCCATGTGTGTTTTTAGTGTTAATGCGTTCCGCTGAATAAGTGTTTATCGTTTTACCATCATACAAAACATCCATCGCTTTACCTTCAAGGTGCCCGCCTTTTACCAATGCGGCACCAGCACCATGCTTATGAACGATTTCTTTTGCCGCCATTTCCATCTCCTTGGGGGTTTCTATTTTCCATCCGACGATATCCTCTGCTTCCGGTATATTCGGTGTGATCAGGGTTGTCATTGGGAGAAGCTTTTCCCGTAAGTATTGCCGTGCGTCATTAGCGATTAAAGGATCTCCGCTTTTAGCAACCATAACCGGATCCATGATAAACGGTACATCCAGATCGGTAACCCTTCCTGCAATTGCCTCCATCATGTCAATTGCTGCAATCATCCCTGTTTTGAATGCCTGGAAAGGAATGTCGGAAATAATCGTGTCGAGCTGCTTTTCAATCATTTCCACTGGCAGGTGATGTACATCTTGGACCCCGGTTGTATTCTGAGCAACAACGGATGTTATCACAGACATCCCGTAAGACTGCAGTTCCTGGAATGTCTTTAAGTCTGCCTGAATCCCGGCACCGCCGCTTGGGTCGGTGCCTGCGATGGTGAGCGCACATGGTATCTGATTCATTTGCTGACCACCACATCTTTCATTGGCCATTCTTCACACGTATAGGCCATTTCCCAAAAGGAAAGCTCGAGCTGGCAGCTTTTACGGAATGCTTCTTTCATCTTTTGCTGCTGTTCCAATGAGGAATTTTCCGCAATTCTATCAATACGGTTACGCATTTCCATTGTTGTCGCACCAATCTTGTCATCAGCATAGAAACGGATCCACTCGTAAAACGGATGACTTGTTTTTGGTTTATATTTTTCCATTAACTCCTGGCCGATTTCGAGATACGTCCAGGGGCATGGCAAAAGAGCACATAACGTCTCGCCCAGACTGCCCAACTGCGCATGATACATCATGTGCTTGACATAATGGTCGGCTGTCGGTGGCAGTGGGTAACCCTGAAGTTCATCGTATCCAACGCCAATATGGTTACAAAAATTGTGATGTGGATGAATTTCGCTGTTTAATACAAATTGAATTTGCTTATCAAAAAAACGCATATCCTCACGCAGGTCGCATTTCGAAACAGCAATGCCATAAATACGCATAAACGCATTCAAGTACTCAAAATCCGCTTTAATATAGTGGGCAATTGCCTGATCCGGCACATCACCTTTCCCGATGCCATCAACAAAGGGATGATCAAAAATAGCCTGGAATACGTCTTTATTTTCTTCACGTAAATCTTGTGAAAATGTCATAAGTAAGCCTCCCCGAAATAGTTAAGGAGACTGCCGGGGAATAAAAAGTTAGGCATTAAACGGTCCGACTACTTCCCTCTCGCAGGAATTATCCTGATCAGGTTCCAAGGGACAAAGGAACAACCTTTTCTCAGCCATAACAGCGCCCCCAGCAGTTCATCCTAAAAAATTATAATTGATTTTCAAGTGATAGATGCCGCTGATTTACTTTGGCGACGACAAGCCAGCCAATGCATGCACCGGATACACTGCTGACGAGAAATGACGGCAAAAAGAACAACATGCCGGCAGAGCTGCCCATCAAGAGGTTGGCCACGGGAGCTGAGGCAAGTGCGCCGAGTATTCCCGTCCCGATTGCTTCGCCTAATGCAGCCATGCCTTTCTTGCCGGTTTTTTTGTAAAGTGTTCCGGCTAAAAATGCACCAATCATACCGCCGGGAAAAGCCAGCAGTGTACCAAGTCCCAGCATATTTCGGAGCAGTCCGATCATGAATGCAATCACAACTGCCGGACCAGGGCCGAGTGTTACTGCAGCCATCACATTAACTGCGTGCTGTACTGGGTAAGCTTTTGCAACGCCAGCCGGAAACCACAGCAATTGTGAGCCGATTGTTCCAATTGCGACAAATACAGCCATCGTCGTCATCAATCTGGTTCGATTCAATCAAATCCTCCTTTCGTCAGGAATGGGACCATGAAGAGGGAGTTAAAAAGAACAGTGTTTTGGGGAAATAAAAAGCCAGATCCATAGAAAGGACCTGGCTTGAAATAGTTTGCTAGTCAAGATTGCAGTCTACTTCCCTCCGCTGGTATTAACCAGATCAGGTCCATAAGAGTCAGAAAGTTTATTTGCACTTTCCTCTCAGCCCGCATTTTGGGCACCCCTAGTAGTGAAATTGGAACTATTTAACTGTTCTGCTTAAGCATAACAAAAGAAATGCAGTTTGTCATGGGTAGTTTGGTGGAGTCTGCAATCACTGCTTTCTGCTATACTAATTGTAATTAATCGGCGAGGGGAGGTTGTTGATATAAATGCATGCAAATTTGCCATCACGAGTGCTCGATTGGGTGGTAACTCATGTCGATCCGAAAGCAACAATTGAAACGGTCCAACAGCTGAAAGGAAGTACATCGTCAACGGTCCATAGTATTTCACTTCGAACAGACTCAAGGGTACATCATTATGTCGTCAGACAATTTGATAATAATGAATGGTTAAGGGAAGAACCAGATTTAGCATTACACGAAGCGAAGGCTTTGGAATTGGCAACGCAGTCATCAGTTGCCAGTCCGGAAATTATTGCCTTTGATGAAACGGGGGATGAATGCGGAGTCCCGGCAGTTTTAATGACCCGTCTGGATGGGGAGGTTGAATTGAAGCCTGCCGATATGGATGATTGGTTGGACAAGCTGGCGGGAGCGCTTGTTGAAATTCATGCAGTCGAAGCGGAGGATTTTCCTTACCACCATAATAGCTACAATGATGTATCAACATTTGAGGTGCCTGGCTGGTCCAGTGTGCCCGAAACATGGAAAAAAGCTATTAATCTCCTGAACGGTCCACGACCTCAAGTAAAAGAATGTTTTATTCACCGGGATTACCATCCTGCCAATGTGTTATGGAATCAGGGAAAGGTTAGCGGCGTAGTAGATTGGGTGAACGGCTGCAAAGGACCCCGTGGTGTTGACATTGGTCATTGCAGAGTAAACTTGGCGATGCTGTATGGTGTCAAAACAGCCGATGGATTTTTGAAGACATATCAACACCAGGCAGGGGCGGATTTCACCTATGATCCATATTGGGACTTGTTGTCTTTGACTGATATGCTGGTTGGTCCTCCAGAGGTTTATCCCGGATGGAAGGCTTTTGGAGTAACGGGGCTTACAAATCAGATGATGAAAGAACGATTGGACCAATATCTTGTTAGCCTAATGAAATAAGTTAATAGTTACCCGCCCATTTTTCGCCAAAATTCGCTGAAAGGAAACACTTGTCTAAGTCAATCGCAGTATTTTTCATACGATGTAAATGAGGTACTAATTTAATAGAAATGGAGGATACGTGATGAAACTTTATTTAGACCCAGGTCATGGCGGTTCAGACCCGGGTGCTCAAGGAAGCGGTTTACAGGAAAAAGATATTAATCTGGATATAGCACTTCGAATTCGTTCGATATTAAACAATAATTATGAGAATGTAAACGTAAGAATGAGCCGTACAAGTGATGTCTATAAAAGCCTGGATGAGCGGACAAATGAGGCAAATGCCTGGAATGCAGACTATTATTTATCAATTCACTGCAATGCTTTTAATGGCTCTGCCCAAGGCTATGAGGACTATATTCACAGCAGCCTGTCTGATTCTTCGACAACAGCTGAATATCAGGATATTATGCATGCGGAAATTACGAAAGTTAATCAACTTAGAGACCGCGGAATGAAAAAAGCAAATTTTCATGTGTTGCGTGAAACGACGATGTCGGCTCTGTTAACAGAAAACGGGTTTATCGATAATGAACATGACGCTGCCTTAATGAGAAAAGAATCGTGGCGCCAAACGGTAGCACAAGGTCATGTGAATGGTTTGGCAAGAGCATTCAATCTTCAGCGTAAACAGGATGATTCAGACACGATTTATAAGGTGATCGCCGGTTCATTTCAGTCGGAGGAAAATGCGGAGGAACGAGAGACCTTTCTGCAATCAAACAGAATTGAAGCATTCGTTTATTCCACAACAATTTCCGGTGAACGCTGGTATCGTGTTCAGGCAGGTGCCTTTTCAAGCAGGGATAATGCTGAAAACCGTTTAGAGGAAGTTAAGGATGCTGGTATTGAAGATGCTTATATTTTAACGTAAATATCTCAGTCATATAAGAAGAGGTTAATCTGTAAATGCCTTATTAGTTTAGTAGATCCTCGTTTCGCTATTAGAGGATCTACTTCTGCATAAACAAATAAATACTTATCCACTATCAATTCTATGAAGTTCGCAAAAATCTCCTGCAAAATATTGAAAGCTACAAAACCCAATTCGCTGGTTATTTGCCTTTTTCGCCGATTTCTGCACCATTTCATTACGAACTCTCTTAGAAGATTGCGTACGATATCGTGTCACGTAATTTCTAAGAGAGGAAGGATTGTTCATGCTAGGTTTTTCTATTATCCAAATGGTCCGGCGAATGGGGCATAAATTTGATAAAAACCTTCGCCGGGAACTGGTTCGACTTTATCATCCTTTCCGGTTTGTTCCATGTTTCCTGCACCGGCCATTGGAGTATGTGAGAAAAAAGACAAAGCGGTTACCGGTAATTATTGAATTTGAATCAGATTCGTTTAAGGCAGGCATTAGTGATGTGCAAGATGCAAAATGCCCTAATCTCCGTCAATTCCCTTCCATAGCTTGTTGCTCCACTAAAATATCAATCAATAAACTAGAATATTTGCTTGAAAATTGTAAGCCTATCAAAAAGTTCCATTATGATAAAAAAGTGACTGCTCTGCTTGACGTAGCCTCTCCGGCTATTAAATCCGATCAGTTAAAACGAACCGGCTTAACGGGAGAAGGTGTTAACATTGCGATTATCGATACAGGAATATATCCGCACCAGGATTTAGAGGGAAGAATCATCGCCTTCAAAGACTTCGTTAAAAACAATACAGATCCATATGATGATAATGGACATGGTACCCATTGTGCAGGTGATGCGGCAGGTAATGGATTTTCATCTGATGGAGAGTATGAGGCACCAGCACCAGCTTCCAATCTGATTGGGGTAAAAGTATTAAATAAAATGGGTTCCGGTTCACTTTCAACAGTAATAGATGGAGTTGAATGGTGTATCCAAAACAGATCAGAATTTAATATTAACGTCCTATCGTTATCGCTTGGTTCAACAGCGCAAGAATCTGCAGAAGATGACCCAGTTGTAAAAGCGGTTGAAGCAGCGTGGCAGAATGGTATGGTTGTATGCGTAGCCGCTGGAAATTCAGGGCCTGAACCGGAAACAATCGGGAGCCCGGGAATCAGTCCTAAAGTAATTACAGTAGGTGCTGCCAACGATTCGAATACAGTTAACCGCTCAGACGATGTGGTAGCCGATTTCTCAAGCCGGGGTCCCACAATTGATGGTTTGACCAAACCGGATTTATTAACCCCCGGAGTAAATATTATCTCACTAAGGTCTCCAAACTCATTTCTTGATAAAACAAGTCCAGGATCACGAGTCGGCACAAATTATGCATCATTATCTGGAACCTCAATGGCTACGCCCATATGTGCAGGTGTAGTTGCACAATTGCTTCAGAAAGAACCAAATCTATCCCCGGATCAAGTTAAGGAACAACTTATTAATGCATGTCAAGATATAGGACAACCCCCCAATGTTCAGGGTCATGGCTATTTAAATGCTGCCAATTTAATATAATAGTTATCCAAGTAAATCCAAGTCAACTTTAATTGTTGGCTTGTTTTTTTATAATCTATATGAAACTTTTGGTGTTACTGGTCGTATAAATAGTAAAATGGAAGAAAAATTGGATGAATATGTGATACACTTGGTTAAGTATGTGTACGGTGAATAATTCCATTTACCTATTGCATATGTTAAAAGAAGATCATTCGGGGAGGTACAGAGATGAGTCGAACAGGAGAAATTGTGTTAACGGTTATTGGTGCATTAGTTTACGGTCTGTTTGCAGCATTAGGTATATTTATGGGCTGGTTATTTAATAATGAACAATTGCTGAACGAAATAAATAACGAAGTACAGCAAACACAGCCCCAAGTAGCAGCAGGTGAATTTGAAGCCGCGATGGATATGCTTGGAGGCAGTGGATGGGTACTTGCAATTGTATCTATCATTGCTGTTATTCTTGGTATTGTTGCAATCATATTAGTTAAAGGTAATAAAAAACCGAAAGCAGCAGGAATTATTTTAATCGTAACGTCCGTTGTAGTAGCACTGATTACATTTGGTGCAGGTATCGTCAGCGGTATATTCTATTTAATCGCCGGAATTATGTGTCTGGCCCGTAAAGAACCACAACCATTGGAATAGGAAACTGCAAAAAGAGTAACTGAATTGGTTACTCTTTTTTTAGACTCTTCTCGTAAGTTTTGTTACTTAAGTAGACGTAAATTGCGAACTAAATCTGATCAGTAATAAGTTAATGAGGCTCTCTGGCCACCGCAGCTGGAATATACTCGCTTTCCGCGGGCAGCTGGTGAGCCTCCTCGTGCCAAGGCACTTCGTAGTCTCACCTAGGCTTTTCTTCCCGCAGGAGTCTCGCATATTCCAGCTGCT
Organism: Virgibacillus doumboii; assembly: GCF_902806455.1. Classification (GTDB taxonomy): domain Bacteria; phylum Bacillota; class Bacilli; order Bacillales; family Amphibacillaceae; genus Lentibacillus; species Lentibacillus doumboii. The sequence continues at coordinate 380,494 of NZ_CADCWQ010000002.1, forward strand.
TGTTTTGGTTTGAACCACCCCGAAAAAACTACATTGATACTCTATCGTGATACATACAGCAACTCTTAGCGGAGGAATATGCTGAGACTCCTGTGGGAGCAGAGGCCTAGATGAGACTAAGCAGCGACGTAGGAGCAAGAAGGCTCATCAGCCGCCCACGGAAAGCGAAGTGTATTTCCGTAGCGGTGTTGTAGCACCCAACTTTATTTAAAGTAGTTCACAGTTTATGGATTTTGTGTCAAAAACAACCTTTTTTTAACAATTTAAAAGCGTAACATCATCGCGAGCGCATAAACATCATACCTACAGCAAAAACATTCCGCCTAGGATAATAGTCAGGCGCCTGACATAGGTACTTATAACTGTTTTTTGAAAATACCTGATAATATAGTCTGTATTTACTATTTTTTAACAAAAAGTTAATTGTATCCTCTATTTCATTATGCCATATTAAAAGTGTGAGACAGTCTAAATTGTGTCACAATATATCATTAATGGAGGGTACCAATGAAAAATTCGACTGTGAAAAGAATACTGAATCTGCTTCTTATTTTCACGCTGGTGTTCATGAATTATTCTACAATTCTAGTGAATGCGGCAAGTAGTGAAGCGGCAGCAGAGGATTTATTCATCTCAGAGTATATCGAAGGCAGTTCGTATAACAAGGCAATCGAGATTTATAATGGTACAGGAAGTCCAGTGGATTTATCGAATTACGAATTAGAATTGTACAGTAATGGTGCTACTGAAGCTAGTCAATCCGTTACATTGTCAGGAACATTGGAGCATAATGATGTATTTGTTGTAGCACATGGAAATGCAGGTTCGGAGATTTTGGCAGAAACAGATATGGAAAACGCTGCTGTTATTAATTTTAATGGTGATGACGCGTTTGTGCTAACAAAGAATGATAGTGCAATAGATGTATTGGGTGAGGTTGGAAATGATAGTGATTATGCAAAAGACGTCACGCTGGTAAGAGACTCATCTGTAACACAGGCTAACCCGACATATGTTGAAACGGAATGGGCCGATTATGCAAAAGACACATTTGCATACCTGGGAAGTCACACGATGGATGGTGCCGGTGAAGAGGATCCACCAGATGAGCCAGGTGATCCCGGAGCGGAATACTCTATTGCGGATGCGCGTCAGCTAAGTGATGGAACAGCGGTAACCGTCGAAGGAATCATAACCGCTGATAACGATGCAATCAGTAATGGTGCACAATTTACAACTTACATACAAGACGAGACAGGCGGCATCAATCTGTTTGCATTTGAACAAGGGGAACTACCTGACCTCTCAAAAGGTGATAGAGTGAGAGTTTCCGGTGAGCTTGATTCGTATAATGGTTTAAAAGAAATTGTTCCATCCTCCGTGGAAATAATTGAAAGTGGACAGGCATTACCGGAAGCGCAATCTATTACACTGGCTGACCTTCAGGATCCTGCTGTTGCAGAATCATACGAAGGTGAACGTGTTCAGGTTAATGGTTTTATCGATAATATCCCTGACAGTCCAGCCGGCGGGGGGTACAATATCTCATTAATTGATTCGGAATTCAATGGCACGACACTTCGGGTGATGGAAAATGCGCTTGATGTTTCACAGATTGAACCGGAGAAATGGTATAACATTACAGCAATCGTAAGCCAGTATGATTCATATCAACTGATCCCGACTGAACAAGCGGATATTCAATTGGCTGATGAACAGCCGGAGCCGCCATCTGCAGCCGGAACCTATGAATCTACTGTTGCCAGTGTGACAGATGGCGATACGATTCATCTGGAGACGCCGGTGCTGGGTACGACAAAAGTACGATTTTTAAATATTGATACACCTGAAACCTATACGGCTCATAATGATAACCCGGCACGGGATGAAATCAATGCCAATCAAAAAGAATTCGGTGAAGCGGCAAAAGCTTATATGAAAGATTTGCTTCAGCCCGGTGACAAAGTTCAAGTAAAAGTCGGTGAAGAACCAACAGATAATTATGGCAGATTACTGGCGGAAATTATCCGCAAAGAAGACGGTATGAATATTAATCTGCAAATGGTGCAGGAAGGCTATGCCGTTTCGTACTTTATCGCACCGTTTAACGAAGAAGTTTACCCGACCTATCAAAATGCGGTAAAAGAAGCAAAAGATGCTGGACTGGGAATCTGGAATCCGGAAGATCCGCTTCTGGAACTTCCATTCGTTTTCCGGACACATGATAATAACGAAGCATTTGATAAATATGTCGGGAATTCAGATACAAAAGAATATGTCATGCCAGCGGATTGGGCAGACGTTCCGGTTGAAAAGCGGGTGTTTTTCTGGGATGAAGCTGCTGCTCAGGAGAATGGGTACACATTTGCAGGTGATGATCAAGGGTCAAATGATAACCTTTCTCTGCAGTTACTAAGCATGAATGACCTGCACGGGAAAATTGATCAGCAATATGAGCTTGATCCTGATGGAGATGGCACATTCAATATGTATGGAAAAATGGATTATACAGCTGCCGCAATCGGCGCTCGTGAACAGACCAATCCGAATACACTGATTGTCCATGGAGGAGACATGATTGGCGGAAGTTCACCGGTATCGGGGCTTCTTCAGGATGAACCGACCGTTGAAATTATGGAAGCAATCGGATTTGACGTTGGAACAGTCGGTAACCATGAATTTGATGAAGGTACCGATGAATTGCTGCGGATGGTTAACGGTGGAGAGCATCCGGACGGAACGGAAAATTATGATGGGATGAACTTCCCTGTATTATGCGCGAACTGTGTGTATAAAGACACAGGCGATACATTCCTGCCGCCATATCATGTTGAAGAAGTTGATGGTGAGCAAATCGGTTTCGTTGGTGTCATCACTCAAGAAGCTGCCGGGATGGTAATGCCAGCTGGGATCCAGAATATTGAATTTACCAATGCCGCAGCTGCTGCGAACGAAGCTGTCACAGAGCTTAAGGCACAGGGGATAGAATCGATTATCCTGCTGTCACATATTCCGGGTGAACAAAGTGGCGATACCGTAACAGGTCAGGTGGCTGACCTCGCCAATACGGTCGATGATGAAGTGGACGTTATTTTCTCCGCACACAATCATGTTGTTAATGATGGCGTAGTTGATAATAAACTGATCGTTCAGGCGTCAGAATATGGTAAAGCATTTGCCGACGTTGATCTGGAAATTGACCGTACAACAGGAGATATTGTTAAAAAAGAAGCGGAAGTCGTATTTGTTAACCATAGTGAGGTTACTCCTGATCCGGAAGTTGCATCGATTCTGGATAAATATGCCGAGCAGGTTGCACCAATTATGAATGAGGTTGTCGGTTACAATGCAACAGATTTAACAGGTGACTACTCCAATGATGGGGACCATGGCCTTGGGAATCTGATTGCTGATGGGATGAAAGCAGCAATGGACAGTGACTTCGCAATGATGAATGGCGGTGGAATCCGGGATGACCTGCTTGCCGGTGAAGTTACTTGGGGAGATCTGTATAACATCCAGCCATTTGGTAATACGCTGATGATGTTTGAAATTAAAGGAGCGGATCTTTATCCGATAATTGAGGCACAGCTTTCACCGACTTATGGTCCGGATTACAGCATAAGCGGTTTCCACTATACTTGGGACCCTGAAACAAATACGGTTGTTGATGTGACACTGCCTGATGGTACGCCGGTTGATCCGGATAAAACATATACCTTAACGGTTAATAATTATATGGGAACGTCAACAGGTTCAAAATATGCACCAATCAGTGAATTGGGTGAAAATCCAGTTATGGGACCATCTGACTTGGATGCTACGGTGAATTTCGTTGAAAGCCAGAACAGTTCTGCGGAAAATCCGATTGAATATGGACCAGAAGGACGAATTACTGTTGCGGATGGTGAAGAAGAACCACAGGAAGTAGTTGTTACGCCAAAAGATAATAACGGTACTGCAACGGTTCATACGAAAGATCTGAGAGCGCTTGATAAAGGTGTTCATGTAGTGATTGATATTTACAATGAGAAAAAGCCGAGAAAACTATTGCTGAATAAAAAGCAAGTGGACATTTTGAAGGAAAAAGAAGTTACTCTAACCGTTACCAATGGTGAAAATTCTGCAGAGTTCGTTATGAAGGACTTCTCCGGAAAAGTTTTGAAGGTGAGTTTGCACGACAGTAACGGAAAAGGATTTAAAAATTACTAGCACTTGGGGGAGTACTGTCACTTCCTGAATTTTTTCGAGAGGCAAGGGAAATGGGCTTCAGTTTCATAGAAAGTGGAAAATCGCCGAAGTTTAGTGCAAAAACGCCGAAGTTAATTTTTCCCAGTTCATGACACGGGACTTTTCCTTATGTCCCAAAAAAGGATTCAGCCACATCATACGGGCTGAATCCTTTTTCAATTATAGAAAGTATATATTTTCCCGCCATCTGTTTCCAAAAGATGTTCACTCTCAAACAGTAATCCTGCGCAGTCATCAATTCCATAGCCAACCGGTGCGTTTAGCTTTGCCAACGCTGCTTTCAGATTTTCCTCTTCGTTCCATTTGGAAAAATGGACACTGATAACACAATCGTTAATAAGACCTAAACCTTTGAGAAACAGGTGTTTTTTTTCTGCGTTATCTACTGGTGGTATGACACAATGTTCCGGACTAATCAACGCTCCTGCTGAAAAGCCTGCGACGGGAACACCACGCCGATACATTTCTTTTATTTTTTCACCAAGGGGTGTATCAACAATATACTTTCGGTAAAGCTCTGTATCCCCGCCACCGATAATTATTCCGGTACAGGAGGCTAACTGCTGCAGTATTGTTTTATCGGGGTTAGGCGAAAGCGGAAGGTAGAGAAAGTTATTTACGCCGTTACTTTCCAATATGTGCGTATATTTTGGCATATACTCTCGCCATCCGTCTCTTTCAATAAATAATATTGCAACCTTACCTTTTTCATTTAACGCGTAATCCGCAAATTTTTTGCCAAAATATGTACTGAATGGCGGACTTCCGCCAAATAGAAAGAGATGTCTGTTTATCAATTATGTAACCTCCAGTTAAACGAAATCAAACACATCACGCAAAAGTCTTCCTAATCCTCTTATCATCCAAAATATAATCCGGAATGGGAAAACAATCAGCTCCGGAAGCCACAGGAGTACATCTGTAAAAAAGTCTTTAAATGTATATCCACCGTGTCCTCTTTTTCTTCTGCGCATTGCCTCTTGCTTACTTTTCCACCATTCTTTCATTTAAGCAGCTCCCCTTTATTTATAGTTGTCGGCATAATGACCGCTCTCATAAATTTCTTTGGCACTTATTCCAGTCCATTCCTCCGGTGATAAATTTGGATGCAATTCCAGGTATGATTTAACCATTTTGAAGCCTTCGCTGTAGCCGTAACCACTTGGAAGGTTATCCCCGCCAAAAAGTATCTCCGATGTCCTTTTACCATCCGTCTTATTTAAGTCCGGTTCGATTTTAGACCAGTAATCGTTGTTGTAGCTGTAATTAACGGTTGTTGTATAAGTGGAGTCAGGATAAACCAGTTTTTCAAACATAACTGCTTTCCCTTCAAACACCAGGCTGCTGAGAATGGTTTGCGGTGAATCTGTAAGGTGTTTTTCGGTCCATACACTGTGATGGTATTCATGCGCTATTACTGTCTGAAGAAGTTCATCGGTGTAAAATGTATTATAAAGGATAATGATTTTTCCGGCACCTGCTGTGACACCTGATACTGCATTGGGGTCTGTGCTGGGAAAAACACAGACGGTTGTTTTCTCATCTGTTGGCAAAAGGTTGGAAGATTCAATTAACGCATCTCTGATCAGTCCGTTCAAGTCCGTACTTTCTATAAGTTGAACAACTTTTTTAACTTGGTCAAAGTCATCAGGTTCTTTATATACAATGGATTCACTTCCAAAAGAGTACTCCCCGTTAAAGCATTTATCGTAGACAGGATCGATGACTTGTTTTTTATATTGATAGGACTTTGATACTTCTGGGTTCTCTTCTGTCTCATTTTTATAACCATCGAAAAGTTTGTATGCGTGTACGATTTCATAAGATTGGTCAGTCTGAGGGTGGTTTATTGAAAAAGTAAGTTCTTCAGAATTTGCTTGTTTATTCGCTGATTAGGCTGTTTCCTGTTTTGGCTTTGTTTCTGATTCAATAGATGGTTTTTCACAAGAAACTAATGTAAATAACGTCAATAATAAAACGGTAACTCCAAGAGTCTTTTTCAAAAATAACTCTCCCCACATTTCTATTACAATTTAATACGATGAATTTCACAAAAAGTTTCATTCATTCGTTTTAAAATAAAAAAACACATTACTGTTTAGCTGTACAGTAAACAATAATGTGTAAATGATAGAAATACATAATTTATTTTCTCCGGCTTTTAATCAGTCCATCTATCACATCCCATATTAACCCAATCACAAGAAAAATTAGTATCCAATATGTGGATTGTTCCCAAATCGTGCTTACTGCCCCATACGCCTCACTGCCTTTAGAAAGTAAGCCCGTCTGGGTCAATTCAGCCATGAAATCCGGATTCCAAAAAGCAGGTCCATTAATCATAATCATAACGGTTACCAATGAAATTAAATTGACTATTGCTGTAAAAATGACCAGCATAAACGTCCATTTTCCATAAACGAGTTTTAAAGATTCCTTTATTATTCCAAAGCCCAGAATAAGGATAATCAGGAAGAGGTAAGAAGTATATGTTTCCTCATTTAAAAAGGGTACAACTCCAGAGAACCCATCATGAAAAATCCAGACACCAAAATATTCGCTGGAAAAGGCGAATATTGCGATTAATAAGGTGTAAAATGCTATCCCAATAATTGGCTCATGTCGTTTGATTTGTCGCTTTTTGTCAGGAACAGGCGGAAGGTTTGAAGGACTCCATTCTTTATCAAATTGCAGATCTTTTGGCTTGATACCACCGAAGTGTTCACCAAGTGCAAACCCGAGTGTGGTCCACCCAATGGCTGTTGGAACTGCTGTAACAAGCGAAATAATAAACTCGATGAAATGATCGAGAATGGAAATCGGATCCATAATTATTTGTATAATAAAACCAATGCCTACAGCTGCAACAACCGAAATCAATACAATTTTTAATACCAGAATATACGAATCAAAAATCTCCGGTCCAATTAGATACTTCTTTGTTCCCCGGTACTTTTGTGCTAAACGCCTGGGATTACCCAATTCAGTTAATACCTGTTCCACATCATTATCGGTGAATTTACCATCCTGTGTGCGTTCCTCCAACATGTCTTCAATGAGACCATGCAGCTCTTCCGCAATGTCTTCTCTTTGAGCAGCCGGCAGTTTTTGAGTTACTGCATAAATATATCTTTCAATTATCTCCATTTCCCGGTCCTCCCGTTCCATTAATTAAATTGTCCAAGCTTGATGCAATGCGTTTCCACTCTACACAAAGTTGTTCATATACCTCTTTGCCTGGTTGACTTAACAAATAATATTTTCTTGGCCTGGATTCATTTGTATCCCACTTACTATCTAAAAGACCTTGTTTCTCCAGTCTTCTTAGCAGCGGATATAACGTACCAGGCTCAACGTCAATGCCTTGTTCCTTTAACATGGACACCAGTGAATAGCCATACTGAGGTTCTTCCAGCTGACTAAGTACGCCAATCGTGATTGTTCCGCGTCTTAATTCCTGCATCAGTTTATCAAGTTGTTCGTTTGTATCGCTCATGATATCAACTCCTGCTCATAGTATACTGTATGTAATACACTATTGTAAAATGCATATTATTGTGTGCAGGAAATGCGGTGCCTGTCACCACCCGGATTTTGTCGAAAAGCCAAAGTTCACACGGAATTCGCCAAAGTTCACAGGCAAGCCGCCGAAGTTCACAACTAAAGTGCTCGAAGTTCACAATTAAAATGCCAAAGTTCACAATTACATACACAGGCAGCAGCCGGTTTCCACTCCGGCCACAAATACAATTTCCCATGTTACACTATAAAAAGGACTCACATATGGAGGCAAAGCAATACATGGAAAAGTTCACAGCAGACGTCATCAAAATCATAAAAGGCATTCCCAGCGGCAAGGTCATGACATATGGCCAAATCGCCAACCGTGCCGGCAGTCCGCGCGGGGCACGACAGGTTTCGCGTATTCTGCATTCCATGAGCAGGAAATATAAGCTTCCGTGGCATCGTGTGATAAATGCTCAAGGTGAGATAAGTATCCGGGATGAGGAAATGGCTCAGGTGCAAAGGTTATCGCTGGAGAGTGAAGGTGTTGAGTTTTTAGATAACACCTATAAAATTGATTTAGACGAATATCTGCATCATTAGTTTTCAATCGTTTACAACGAAAGATTATTTCCGTAATATATACTCAGAAAGCTCTTTATGAAGGGGTGGAGCATGGAGATGGGAGATCATAATTCACAGGAAAATGATTATCGTTATAAAGTTGCCAATCGTGAAGCATTAATTGGGGTAGGATTGGTTATTTTCAATTTCATCTGGTGGTTTGCATTTGCTTACGGTATGGGTGGAAAAGCCCCATCGGAGTATTCGTATGTTTTCGGCTTGCCTGCATGGTTTTTTTACAGTTGTGTACTTGGATTTGTTGTGATGGCAGTTCTGGTTACGATTGTCGTGAAAAAATGGTTCGTGGAAGTTCCGTTTGATGATGAAGGAGAAGAGGAATGAACTGGCAGGCGCTAATTCCGTTGATAGGTTTATTGGTGATTATTTTTGGCGTCGGGGTATGGGCCGGAAAATATGTAAGGTCGTCGAACGCATTTTTGCAGGAGTATTTTTTAGGAAGCCGGAATCTTGGCGGGTTTGTATTGGCGATGACAATGACCGCCACGTATGGCAGTGCAAGCAGCTTTATTGGAGGACCTGGTGCTGCATACGATATTGGCCTTGGCTGGGTGCTTCTGGCAATGACCCAGGTTGCGACTGGTTATTTTGTATTAATGATCCTGGGCAAAAAATTCGCAATTGTAACAAGGAAATATAATGCGGTAACACTGGTGGATTTTTTAAAAGAACGGTATCAATCGAAATGGGTTGTTCTGGTTTCGGCGTTCAGTATTGTTGTATTTCTGTTTTCTGCAATGGCAGCTCAGTGGATTGGCGGTGCCCGGCTAATTGAGTCACTGGTTGGGATCTCGTATACGAGTGCGTTATTTATTTTTGCATTGTCTGTATTGGTTTATGTCACAATTGGCGGGTTTCGGGCAGTTGCACTGACGGATGCTATTCAGGGGACGATAATGTTCGTTGGAACGCTTGTCCTGCTGATTGCCACGATTATCGCTGGCGGCGGGATTTCCAATATCATAACCGATCTCAGCAATGAGAACCCGAACCTTATCACGCCATTTGGAGCGGATGGAAGCCTGAGTCCGCAATATGTATCCTCTTTTTGGATTCTAGTCGGTGTAGGTGTAGTGGCATTGCCACAAATTGCAGTCCGTGCGATGTCCTATAAAAGTGCCCGTTCGATGCACCGGGCATTGATTATTGGAACGATTGTAGTTGGCTTTATTATGTTGAATATGCATTTGATTGGAGTTTTTGCCCGGCCGATTTTACCCGGGATTGAAATTGGCGATAAAGTAATGCCGCTGATTGCTTTGGAGGTCTTACCGAACTGGCTTGCAGGTATTGTTCTGGCAGCCCCAATGGCAGCGATTATGTCGACAGTGGACTCCTTATTACTGCTGGTTAGTTCAGCAATTGTGAAGGACTTATACTTAAATTATGTACAGCCGGATGCATCCCATGATAAGGTCAAGCGGTTGAGTATTGGGATTACTGCTGTATTGGGTGTCATTATTTTCGTAATGGCACTAAACCCGCCGGATTTAATTATTTGGCTGAATCTGTTCGCATTTGGCGGTCTGGAAGCGGCATTTATTTGGCCGGTAGTGTTGGGGCTTTACTGGAAAAAAGGAAATAAATATGGTGCGCTTGCCTCCATGTTTACCGGAATCGGACTGTATGTTTTATCAGATTCATTTTTCCCTGAGCCGTTTGGATTGCACTCCGTTGTCCTGCCGGTCGTTGTGTCGTTCTTTGTGTATGTACTGGTCAGTTTAGGCACGCAAAAAGTTTCCGGTAAAGTGAACTTAAATGTCTAGGATGGTTCCATTGGAAAGTTGATTTGCTTTCCAAAGGTAATTGATTGTGGATTTCCAAGGTTTTTAGCGGGCGTAACCGTGCCTGAAAAGATATAGCAATATGTATTGGGGGTGGACAGTATAACTGATTCACTCCCTTTTATATTATCAACTACAAACAATGACCTCTTTTTTCAAATTTCTTCTTACTACTATTTTCCACGGATTAACACCTGCATGTTTTGGACGTATAGCAACAGCCTTTTTTACCGTTATTTACACGCATATCATGTTCAGTCTACTATTTATAGTCATAACTTATGGTATACCTGTTTCAACTTAATGATGCCACTATCTATCAGGGGGATGAACGAACCGGTTCAGGCGGTCTAATTTAAATAGATTCCTGTGTCCTGACCATTGGCTGTGTTCAACGCGTCTATTTCTCCTGATGGTATAAAACATGGGCATTATCCCTGGAAGGAGTGCTTAAATGTGTTTCAAAATACAACAATATTAATTACCGGAGGGACAGGTTCCTGGGGGTATGAACTAGTAAAAAAACTACTTGCCTTTCACCCAAAAGAACTAAGAGTATTTTCACGTAATGAATATGCTCAGGTAAAAATGAAACGAGCGTTTTCGGATAACCCTTATTTAAATTTTGTGATTGGTGATGTAAGAGATTTTGAGGCAGTGAATGAAGCGGCAAAAGATGTCGATTATGTATTCCATCTTTCGGCACTGAAGCATGTACCGATATGTGAAGATCAGCCTTCGGAAGCATTGAAAACCAATGTAACCGGCACGGAAAATATTATTAAAGCAAGTTTGAATCAAAACGTTAAAAAAGTCATTGATGTATCGACCGATAAGGCGGTTGAACCAATCAATTTTTATGGACTGACAAAAGCGATTGGTGAGAAACTAATTATTCAGGCCGATCAAATAAGCAGCCATACACGTTTTGTCTGTATCCGTGGCGGCAATGTTATTGGAACAAATGGCAGTGTTATTCCATTTTTTAAAGAACAAATTGCCACCCATCATTCCGTTCCTCTTACCTCAAAGGATATGACACGCTTTTTCCTGACAGTTTCTGAGGCCATCGATTTGCTGTTATACGCTTCTGAAAAAGCAATTGGCGGTGAAGTGTTTGTCATGAAAATGAAAGCTTGCCGGATTGTCGATTTAATTGAAGTCCTGGAAAGCCATTTTGCTGAAAAAGCTATTAATGTTAATGAGATTGGCATCCGTCCGGGCGAGAAACTTCATGAAGTATTAGTTTCAAATGCTGAATCGCCGAACACGTATAAATTTGATGACAATTATTATGTTATTTTACCTGCCAATACGTCAGAAAAAGTAAAAAAAAGATACGAGAATCTGCCAAAGGTCGCCTTCCAACGATATCAATCAAACGATCAATTAATGTCAACCAGCGAAATTGAACACCTTCTCAGGAAAGCAAATGTTATCACGTCAATGGTGGAGTAATCCAAAAAAACCCTTATCACGCTAACAGTGGTAAGGGTTTTTTTATACTATTATAAAATACATTCTATTTGCTGTATTACATAAATTCACTTTTTCCAAACATTTTTATTAATTATCTTCGTGTAGCTTTCAATTATCTTAACTACCTTCAGTGATACATTCCTGTCTTGATAATCCAGCGGCTTTACATGGTCCCCACTGTATAATTCAGTAGCTAAGTCTATGGATTGCAGGATCTCATTTGAGGTAATGCCGCCAATCACCATAGAGCCTTTATCAAGTACCTCTGGACGTTCAGTACTTGTTCTTATTAATACAGCCGGAAAATTAAGAATAGAAGATTCCTCACTTAGTGTGCCGCTGTCTGACAGAACACAAAATGCATTTTGCTGAAGTTTGTTATAATCAAAGAAACCAAATGGCTTGAGGGATTGAACGAATGGATGAAAGGTTACGTTTCGTTCTTGAATTTTCTTTAGACTTCTTGGATGGGTGGAGTAAACTACGGGCATATTATAAGTCTTTGCCACTGTATTCAAAGACTCCATAAGATTCCCAAAATGGTTTGCATCATCGATATTTTCTTCACGGTGGGCGCTCACGAGTATATATTTTTTCTTATCCAGTCCTAATCGATTGAGAACGTCGCTTTTGTTAATGTTTTCCTTATGCAACATAAGAACCTCAGTCATTGGTGAACCAGTAACGAATATATATTCTTTTGGAATTCCTTCACTTAATAAATAGCGGCGGCTGTGTTCTGTATAAGGGAGATTGACATCACTGGTGTGATCGACGATTTTCCGGTTAATTTCCTCGGGCACATTTTGATCAAAGCAGCGATTACCAGCTTCCATATGAAAAATTGGAATTTTCAAGCGTTTGGCGGAAATCGCGCTTAATGTGCTATTGGTATCACCTAATAATAATAAGGCATCTGGTTTTTCCTTTTCCAGGACTTCATACGTTTTAGACATAACATTTCCAATCGTGTCGCCTAGATGATCGCCAACCACATTCAAGAAATAATCCGGTTCTCTGATTTCCAATTCCTCAAAAAATATTTTATTAAGATGATAATCCCAATTTTGTCCGGTATGAACCAACGTGTGATCAAAATACTTATCACATGCCTTTATCACAGCCGATAAACGCAAAATTTCAGGTCGTGTCCCGACAATTGTCATGACTTTTCTTTTTTTCATATATTGTTACACCTCGTTATAATACCTATCTGGATTTTTGGGTCAAAGGCTTCATTTACCCATCTTATAATTAGGTCCCAGAAACTCCTGCAGAATTCTTTGTTTTTCCTCATTATCAGATATCGTTTTTCCAACTGAGTTTAAGGCTTCCCCTTTTTTATTTCTCCAAATCTGTCTTTTTTCATCCTCAAGGAAAAAAGCTGAATTAGTCTCGTGGGCATGATTAATATAAACCCGATCGCTTATTATTTCATGTGGAAGATTGATAGCTCCGGTCCATATTCCTGTATCCGACGGCTGGAAAATATTGTGTCTTACTCCCTTTAAATAATCTGCTGCTTTATAGATTAAACAATTAAAAGAACTTGAGAAATTATAATATTCTCCGAGTTCCTCTGTAATGGAATAATAAATATAGCCGTTTTGACAAATTAAAACTTTTGTTTGAGGGGAAGGTCTATAATGATAAAGCTGTTCGATAAAGTTTTTATGGTATGCATCATCACTGTGAAGATGAAGTTCATAGAAATATTTATAGCCGTTCAATGTTTTTATCACAGCTTCTTCATACTCACTGCTGGAAACAAATCTAATATTAAAAGGGAGATTTGGGTAGTTTTGCAGTTCTTTTTCAATAAACTGTCTGGAGCTGTCTTGGTACACGATAAACGCAAGATAATTTTGATTGGATTGGTTAATAAGACTCTTTAACGTAAAATTCATGAATATATTCATTCTTTTACTGATCCATTCCTCTGTTAAATGTGCATGCTCTTCGGGTTGATTCGCATCAGCATCTTTGGGCAGTGTCTGTTGAACATTAAGATTGTTAAAAGGAATATATACAATAATACGGTTATTTGCAATTGTTGGTCCGGTATACTGATTTTTAGTCAATGCATTTTTTTTATTTATTCTTTTGAATTTACGTGATCTTTCCCTGCGTTGACGTGCCTCCTTCATCACTAAACGCAACAGATAATTCCTCTTTCTCTTTTTTTCAAGGGAATTATTTATTTGTATCGAGTTACTGTAGGGTGAGCTAAGCCTAAATGCCATAAGTTTTTGAGGCACAAATGTAATGTCGCAGTGCTCAGTTAAACGTAAAAAATAATCATAATCCTCAACTGGCATATATCTATACCCTTCTATTTTTTGTGCGAAAACTTTCCGGTACATGAATGCGTAACCGATAAAGTACTCATTTATTAATTTTTCCTTTGGTTGATTCAGACGTTTATTCCATGAGTCAGTTGCTTCATTATGGTTCCCATTATCATCTATTAAATCAAAGCAGCCATATGCCAAACCTACATGTTGGGGAGAATTTTCCAGTTGTTCCTTCAAGACTCCTGCAAAGTCAGGATAGTAAATATTATCACTTGAAACCCAAGTCAAGTAATGGATATTTGTATTATTTTGCAAAAATTGAAATCCAATATTTAGAGCAACATCCGTTCCTCTGTTTTCCTCCCTTCGAATCAGTGTTATCCGTGTATCTTTCAAGGCATATGCTTTTGCAATACTGTCTACATTAGGCGTAATTCCGTCAATTACAATAACCAATTGAAAATAGGGATACGTTTGATTGATAATGGATTCTATTGCTTCTTCAAATAGTTTGCTGTCCTGTCTGTATACAGGCATAACAATCCCTACATCAGGTTCCATTTACATCACTCCATCTTTTATCTACTATAAAATAAGTGTATTCCAGCAATAAACTTTAGCAACGGCACACTCCTAAAAACCTGTCAAATTCCGAATTCTTCTGAAGAAAACCGCAAACGTACTAAGCACTGTGTCTTTTACATATTCTTAACTATTGCATAACTATAAATAAAGGTCCTTGAACAAATATAAATAATAGTTTAAAAGCTATGGAGGTTATCAAGTTGAGCGTTGAGGATAATTTATTACTTTTTATGCATATCCCTAAAACCGGCGGAACAACATTAAGCACAATCATTGAAAACCAATACGATAAAAATGTAGTTCTTACTGGAAACAATAGCATGGGCTATAAAGCTATTGAAAAATCTAATTCCTTAATGGGCCACTTTACTTTTGGAATACACCGTCATTTCTCAAAACCATGTACCTATATAACTATGATGCGTGACCCTATAGAACTAATTATCTCTTCCTATTTTTATATTAAAGAAACTGAAGTACACCCAGATCATATCGAGGTAAATAATACGAGTTTAGATCAATTCGTTAATTCCAATGAATATAATTTAAATAATCTGCAAACCCGTTATTTTTGTGGAGGAAAAACCCCCAATCTGGATCAAGCGAAGGAGATTCTAAATACTCATTTCGCTGTAGTTGGAATAACTGAAATGTTTGACGACTCCCTTTCCTTAATGAAACATCATTTAAAATGGAAAAATATTGAGTACGAAAGAATAAATGTAAACAATAATCGTCCATCCAAAAATGATATACCAACAAATATCATTTCAGATATAAAACAAAATAACACCATGGATTTAGAATTATATAAGTATGCAAAGGAGAAATTAATAAATAAGCTTGATGCGATTAAGTAAACTATTAAAATAGGCTGGTATGCGTACGGTTCAGTACCGTATTCACACCAGCCAGTTTACTGTTGTATAAAACGCTCCTTTGAGGGTCACCTTTCTTTTTAATCACTAGTTTCGCTTGTCTGGACTTTCAAGGGAAAAGTATCCGGCTTATCCGGATCAAAAAGTTCATTGGCCCAAAACAAAACAGTTAACTCACCATCCGTTACGTTTTCAATCGAATGGGTAAAACCTGGAGGTATGTCTATCATTTCAATGTTTTGGTCCGAAACCGTATAAGTGATCAGTTCCTCGGAATCGAATTTTCTTAATTTAATAGTTGCCGTTCCTTTGATGACACAAAATTTCTCAACTTTTGTATGATGATAATGATTTCCTCTTATGACGCCCTTTCGTGATGTTGACATAAAGACCTGACCGGCCTGATGTGATTTGATTAACTCAACCAGACTTCCTCTTTCATCTTGATGTGTCGGCAAATCATATGAAAAATTATTCTTATTTAAATAAGATAGATAAGTCGTATACAAGTACTTTGTAAATTTATCGGACAAATCGGGTATGATCAGTGATTTTCGTATATACTTCATTTTGTAAAGTTTTTGAGCCAGTTCGCCTACCGTTGTATGGAAGGTATTACTGATAGGATAATAGAATTTCTTTTCCGTGTTTGTTCGGGTAAGACAATCCATAAAATCGTCTACCACATCGTCAATATATACAAGTTCAAGTTTTTTGTCCGCATCATGAATCTCGATTTCTTTATCATGAGAAATTTCATGACAAAAGGTGGCGACGACTGAGTTGTAATGCGGTTTAGACCACTTGCCAAAAACACCCGGCAGTCGATAAATGTAAACCTCTGCACCGGTATCATTACTATAATTTTTCAGCACTTCTTCGGCAGCTTTTTTGCTTAAACCATATGGTGTATCAAGTTCTGCCTTGGCAGATGATGAAAAAACAAGCTTCGGTGATTTTTGATGCTTATTTAAATAGTTGACAATTAATTCGGTAAGTCCTCTATTGACTCTAGTAAATTCATCATTGTTTTCGGGTCTGTTCACCCCTGCCAGATGATAGATGATATCAGCATTGTCTAAATGTTCATACAGTAATGACAGGTCATCACCACGATGATACTGGTTGACGATAACCCCTTTTTCCCTGTTCAGACGTTGAACAAGATTTTTACCGATAAATCCGCCTGCACCGGTAACTAGTACGTTTATCATGTAATCATTCTCCCGTATTCATTATTTATCCAGTGATATAGTCGGACAATAGTTTAACACTGTTGACGACTTTTCTACATATTATGGAGTACTCGTAGAGATGTGCAAAAATAGGGCATTGGCCAAGTGCTTATTGGAAATAATAATGTACGGTTTTTGAAGGGCATGACCCAAAGTTGACTTTTCACACGCCCGCTCATATAATAAATTGTAATTCGAAATTAAAGGAGGATTATTAAAGAATGGCTTCAATCAGATTGCGTTTCCCAACTTTGAACAAGTAATTTCATACGTTCAAAGGCTCTGCTTGTGTATGCGGAGTAAACGGGAGTAGTCTGTCCTTTTTTAATAATCTATAATTAACGTAAATGTCAGTTGTAGAAAGGCGGCTCGTTCTGCCTTTCTTTATTTTTTATGCAACAAATTCATTGGGGAAGTATATTTTTTTGGCAACAGGATTTGTTCCACTTCCGTTTACCTCGGATCACAGGCAGCTGTCTGTGATTTTTTATTATGGAGGGAACATATATGGAACAATTAAAACTGGAGTTAACGAACATCGAAGTGTCATTTTTGGATAAATTGGTACTGGATATTCCGAAATTATCGGTTTATCAATTTGACCGGATTGGGCTTGTTGGAAAAAATGGATCAGGGAAAAGCACGTTGTTGAAACTGATGAATGGAGATATTAATCCAAATAAAGGCAATATTCATTGTCTCACTGATATTGGTTATTTTGAACAGACATCATCACCTGTCGATGGTGAGATGGATTATGAACTGCTTGGAAAATTAGCTGTTCCCAATATGGATATTGGAAAGCTGAGCGGCGGAGAGCAAACACGAAAAAAGATGGCACAATTATTTTCAACGTATTATGAATTGATGCTGATTGATGAACCTACCACACATTTGGACAGCACTGGAACAGATTTTCTAATCGACCAGTTGAAGTATTATTATGGTGCCTTCCTATTGGTGAGTCATGACCGCTACTTGTTGGATCAGCTGGTGACAAAAATCTGGGAAATTAAAGATGGGAAGATTACCGAGTACACAGGGAATTATTCGGATTATGAAGAGCAGAAGGAATTGGAAACAAGACAGCAGCAGGAACAGCATGAGTTATACGTAAAAGAGAAAAACAGGCTGTTAAAAGCTGCTGATGAGAAGATGGAAAAAGCGAAAAAGGTGACCCAGACAAACAAAAATTTATCCAAAAAAGATATAAAGGCAAAAGCCAACAAAATGTTTATGACAAAATCAAAAGGAACCAGCCAAAAGTCGGTACAGCGTGCAGCGAAGGCCATTGAGCAGCGGGTAGAACAACTTGATGCGGTGGAAGCACCTGAAGAGGAAAAACTGCTTTATTTTCATCAGTCCGAGGCACTGCAACTGCATAATAAGCTTCCGGTTATGGCAGACCGGCTGACATTGTATGCTGGTGATAAACTTCTTTTACAGGAGGCAAGTTTTCAATTCCCGTTGGGGGCAACCATTGCAATTACAGGGGAGAATGGGTCCGGAAAGACGACGCTTCTCGAGCATATAGTAAATCATGGAGAATGTATTGAGTTGTCTCCCAAAGTCGCTTTTGGAGTATATGAACAAATGGAATTTCAATTTAATAAGGCAGAAACAGTCCTTTCGTATATGAAAAACAGGAGTGATCATAATGAGGGAAGGATTCGGGCTGTTCTTAATTCCATGAACTTTACCGGTAATGACATTAAAAAAGATGTACGTGAATTAAGCGGCGGTGAAGCGATTCGCCTTGTGCTGTGTCAGCTTTTTCTGGGAAGATACAACGTGCTTATTCTGGATGAACCGACGAATTTTCTGGATGTCGATTGCATCGTAGCTTTGGAGAAGTTCTTGAAAGCTTATCAGGGAACGGTACTTCTGGTTTCACATGATCGGCGGTTTGTCGAACGGGTGGCTGATTATAAATATGTGATTGAAGAGCAGCGGTTGAAATTGAAAGATTAAGGGGTAATACCAGAGGGTGTTTTATAAAAATAGCCGGGAAAAGATATTTCTGTCTACTATCATTCCCGGCTATTGATTTTGTCCGGAGTGTTTAAAGTACTCTATATTACAGGTTTTCCTGTCTTCTGAAAATGAATAGTAAACTGTATACTTGTCGATAATTACTTTGTAACTGCTTTTCCAGATTGGATCGTTTACTTTTAGGCTTGTACCTAGTAGAGAAATTTTTTCCTGAATCCTAATTGTTAAAGTTTTCTTATATTCTTTTGTCTCTGCAGTAGTGAAATATTGACTTTGAATATTATTGAATCCTTCTAAAGCCTGATTGGTCCATTTTATTTCCAATTATAGATCACCTTGATCAATCATTTTTAAAACGTCATCGGTTGAGTATACATTTCCGCTCGATATGTCTTTTTTTGCCTGTCTCAATTTACCTTCCAGTTCGGGGGCGGATTCAATATCTTCTTGTATTGTAGTCTCAGGTTCCTCAATTACAGCAAGGTGATATCTCTTACCATCTATTTCATAAACAGACTCTTCATCGTGGATAATGTTTTTCATAATTTCAGCTGCATTTCCTTTTAGCTTCTTCATGCCACCATTACCTCCATTTCAGCCATTACTTTATCTTATTATATGATATTTATAGGAGTCAGGAAAGTATTATTGAGTACTGACTCAATTTTAAACGGGACGAATGATTGTAAGTATTTATAAAGCCGCAATCCAATCAGGAAAGCAGCCTTAATCCTACACAATGAAATAAACGATAACCGACAGGCATACAGACGTAATTCCCATCGCCATTAGTGGTTTCATTGCCTTTGTCCGTAAATCACGAAGACTGACATTAAGTCCGAGACCCACCATTGCGGCGGTCAGCAGCCAGTTTGTGATACCGAAGACGGCATTCATGACTCCATCAGAAACTGGAATCGAATGGCCAAACACATAACTTCCTAATAAACTCAGAATGATAAATCCGATCAGAAACCATGGGAATTCGATTTTTGTTTCGACCTGTTCCGAGTTTTTATTTCTCCGCTTCATAATATAGATTAAAATAAAGCACAACGGAATAAGCAAAAATACACGCCCCAGTTTTGCCAACAGAGCAATTGCCAGTGCATTTTCCCCGCCGGGTGCTGCAGCGAGTGCAACATGGGCGACTTCATGCAGGCTGGATCCCGCCCACGTACCGTATTCAACGGAAGTCATTGGCAGGAACGGTCGTAAAATCGTATAGCCAATCGCAAAAACCGTACCAACAAGAGCAATAATGCCGACTCCAATCGCGGTGTCTTCATCCTTTGATTTTACAATCGGTGCCACTGCTGCAATTGCCGCAGCTCCGCAAACGCCGGTCCCGACACCTAATAACAGCGAAATGGTTTTATTCGCCTTAAATACTTTTGCCAGCCAGACTGTCAGAAGAATGGCAAACAGAATAACGCCTGCATCACGGGCAAGCAAGCCTAATCCATCATTTAAAATAACATCGATATTTAATTTTAATCCGTATAAAATAATAGCCGTCCGCAGTAAACGTTTTGATGAAAAGCCAATTCCTGCCCGTATTGCTTCCGGGTACCCAAAAAATTGCCGGTAAATGATTGCGATTATAATGGCACATGCCAATTGGCCGACATGATCAAACCCGGGTACCATCGCAAGTAAATAACCCAATAATGCAATAAAAAAGGTAAATGCAACTCCAACAATCCAGTTTACTGTTGCTGAACGGTTTTTAATGATATGTGACATCACGTAAACCTCCCTATAATTAGATTAAGGGATAGATTGCTATAAGAGAAATAAATCATTATTATAGTAATCATAAGTAACTATTATAATAGGGGTGTTTTGAATGGATCAGCATCTGCAAGTATTCGTATCTGTTGCAGAGAATAAGAACTTCTCGAGGGCAGCTGAAGATTTACATATGACACAGCCAGCCGTAAGCCAATATATTCGTACATTTGAAGAAAGCATTGGCACAAGGCTCTTGGAACGTACCAATAAATATGTCCGTTTAAATAAAGCCGGCGACATTGTTTACCATCATGCAAAAGAAATTCTTGGGCTTTATACAACGATGCAGAACCTTGTCGATGATTTAACTAACAAGGCTGGCGGACCACTTTCGATTGGAGCCAGTTATACATTTGGCGAGTATGTTCTCCCACGTATTATTGCAGGTTTAGAGGAAACTTATCCGGATATTAAGCCCACAGTTACGATTGGAAATACAGCCGATATTGCCGACTTGGTTTCCAAACACCAACTGGATATCGGCATTGTTGAGGGACATTTAAAAGAACAACAGTTGACTATTGAAAAATTTGCCAACGATGACATGTTTGTAGTCGCCTCCCCTGAATATCCTTTGGTAAAAGGGAAGGAAAATGTCGAAATTCAGCAGCTGGAGAAAGAAAAATGGATTGTTCGTGAAGTCGGATCCGGTACGAGGGAAGCAACAGATACAATGTTTCAGCGTTTCGACATTTCCCCTTCCAGAAAAATGACCTTCAGCAGTACACAACCAATCAAGGAGTCAGTGGAAGCAGGATTAGGGATTACGTTGTTATCGCAGTGGGCTATACAAAAAGAGCTGCGCAATGGGGATTTAAAAATGCTTAATATAGAAGGATTTCCATTTTCGAGAGAATTTTTCTTTATAACAAAATCACCTTTCAGGACCATGGCTCTGGAGGTTTTTATAGATATGCTGAGGAATAGGTCGCTGACCAGTTTATTTTAAATTAAAAAACACTGACATTAATTTTTACAACTCTCTATAATGATAAGCAAATATACATAAGAGGTGATGAGGAATGATAAACAGGCCAAAGGTAATTATGAACGTTTTTTCGTCGATGGACGGCAGAATCACAACCGCACCTAATCGTAATGTGACCGAGTGGACGGCAAAAGGACTGGACGGCGGTGCAAATGATATTACACACCAACTATATGATGAATTAAATTGTGATGCGTTACTCTCGGGAAGTGAAACCCTTATTGTTTATGGAAATGATTGGGTTGACTTGCAGGAGCCAATCTATCAACCGAAAAAATCAAAGGCGTATATCGTTTTTGACGGCAGAGGACGAATTAATTGGGCTCAAACCGAGGGACTTATCGTTGTAACGAGAGAGGATGTAAATCCAACATATATTAAGCAGCTGGAAGATAAGGATATCACCTATTTCAAAGCGGGAAATGGTGAACATATTGATTTACATGAAGCATTAAACAAATTGTATCAGTCTGGATTCCGAAAAATTGGACTAAGTGGAGGAGGTTCTATTAATGGAGCCTTACTTAGAGCGGGTTTAATTGATGAAATAAGTTTGGTCGTTGCCCCGCTTGCTATCGGCGGAACAAATACTCCTACAATACTAGATTGTGAGGATTTGGAGTCAATTGAGAATGCTGCTTCACTGGAACTCATTGATACGAAACCTGTTGGAGACCAAGGAGCGGTTTGGATGCATTATCGGGTTCGAAACTGATATTTTTATTGGTTAATTGTTTCAGAAAATTATGATTCCATACAGCAAAATTATGTTAATATGAAACTAGCGTTTTTAAAATATTTTCCTTGGGAGTGTCGTTTATGACCAAAATCGGATTTGTTCGTCATGGGGTAACACATTGGAATAAAGAAGGAAGAGCACAGGGGAGTTCTGATATACCATTGAATGAAGAAGGACTGAGCCAGGCTCGCTTACTTGCTGATCGAATGAAGACCGGTGAATGGGATGTTGTGTATTCCAGTGACCTTTTGAGGGCAAAGCAAACGGCAGAGATTTTAACTGAAAAAATCGGTGCCCAGTTACATTTGGATCCGAGACTCCGTGAACGAAGCGGCGGACTTATAGAGGGGACGACAGAGGAGGAAAGGGTTCAAAAGTGGGGACCCAACTGGCGTGAACTGGATATGGAATTCGAAACGAGTGAACGCATTATTTCCAGAGGGATTTCGTTTATGGAAGAAATCAATAAAAAACATGTCGGTGAGAATGTATTGATTGTCAGTCATGGTGCATTCATTAAATACCTATTAAACGAACTTATGCCTGAATCGGGTATGGAAGAATCCCTGAATAATACCTCGTTAACTTGCCTTGTAAAGCGTGAGGACGGGTGGGATTGTAATTTGCATAATTGTACAGAGCATTTGGAAAAGCGTGATTCGTTAAAAATGTAATCTACCAGGGAGTGACGTGTTTGAAAAGAGTGGATGTCGTATATGTTCTTTTGTTTGACAAAAGTAATGAAAGTATCTTGATGGTGAAAAACAAAGGCGAAGCTAATTCATACTACACACTTCCCGGTGGTGCGGTAGAGCATGGTGAGACACTTGAACAAGCAGCCATTCGTGAAGTTAAAGAGGAAACCGGATTGGATGTGGAGGTAAACGGCATTCTGTCAGTGTGTGAGGCATTCTTTGAAAAGAGGGGACATCAAGCAGTTTTCTTTAACTTCGTTGGAAAAATTACTGGCGGAGAAATTAAAATCACTTATCCTGAGGAAATTGAAGAAGTTACGTGGATGGAATCAGGTCTGGCAGAAAACTACATCCAAATACCAGACGAATTAAAAGCTTCAGTTAATGAAAAGTACTTGGCACCTTATATACTAAGGAAGTGAAATACTTTGCAATCGAAATTAGATGATCTAATAACATTTCCAGAAAAGAAGCACTATAACAACATAGGAGAGATCTAATGTACTTAGAGATTTTTAATGAAATTGTCAGCATCCTTCACAATGATTACTCGGGATGTATGGATAAAAAGGGTCAGGATAATCCTGAATTTTTTCGAAATAAGATAATTTTAGAACAAGATAACATGACTGATGAAAAGTTCACGGAAATAGTACAGGACTATTTGTTGGACTTTAAGGACTTGCATATGACCTTTAGAAATGCTGCACAATCAGAAAAGCCTGTACAAGATGTTGGATTTTCAGTTAGAAGGTATGAGGATCTGCTTTATGTCGTATCCGCCGAAAAGGAAACCAAAGTAAAACCGGGGTTTTCGATTTCAGAGCTTGATGGAAAAGGAATTTCCGAACTAGCAGGAGTACATAAAAGAAGATTGATGGAAACAAAGGCAGAAAGGGAGAATTGGAGTGGAATCCTGCCGCTTTATCAAAATGCCCTTGTAAAAGATGAGTCCGGTAATACGTTTAACCTTCCACTAAGTAAATACGATAAAGAAGCGTTTATCCCGGAATATTCTATCCGGAAAATATCTGAGAGTTTATTGTATATGAAACTGACAGATTTTATGAATCATGCAGAAATATCCAGCCTGATAAAGGATAACGACGATTTGTTGTCTTCCCGAGAGAATTTAATTATTGATGTGCGTGTTAACAAGGGCGGAAGTGATCTGGCGTATTTTGAACTGCTGCCTTATTTGTTTGAAGGCGACGAAATAGATCTGACAAGCTTTGATGAAGGAGTAATGCTCACAAACTGTACAGACCGGAATGTAGACCTTCGACGAGAGATGCTGCATGGTGTTTTATCCTCTGTAGACGACGAAACGTCCCGTAATCAAATAGAATCTTTAATAAATGAAATGGAGAAACATAGAGGTAAAGGCTTTGTTGACATTGATTTTGGAAAGTCAGGTGAGGATTTCCTGTTAAAAACAAAATCCGGTCCCGAAAAGGTGATCCTGCTGACCGATGTATACTGCGGGAGTTCGGGGGACTCTTTTGTGGAAGTATGTAAAAACTCGTCCAAGGTTACTGTAATCGGCAGACCAACATTAGGATTAAATGATTATTCCAATCTTGCAATAATGCGTTGGAGGGACACGTTCGAACTTTGGTATCCGACATCTAAACTTTCCATCGTTGATGAAGGAAAAGGAATGAGCGGCGTTGGGATTCAGCCGGATATGTACATTCCATGGACGCCCGAGCATATCGAAATTGATTTGGATTACAAGAGAGCATTAGATTTATTGGGGGTTACCGTATGATTGCACCACCAAAGCATATTGTATCAGCAGCTACAATCATTCTAAATGAAAAAAATGAACTCCTATTAATAAAAGGACCAAGAAGGGGCTGGGAAATGCCTGGCGGACAAGTGGAAGAGGGGGAATCATTGAAAGAAGCCGCAATCCGGGAAACGAAAGAAGAATGCGGTGTGGATGTTGAAGTTACAAAATTTTGCGGCGTGTTCCAGAATGTAAAAAAGTCCATCTGCAATACCTTATTTTTGGCAAAGCCGACTGGTGGCGAGTTAACGACGACTGAGGAAGCACTTGAGGTGGGATATTTTCCGATTGAAACCGCTCTGGAAATGGTTACGTGGAAAAATTTCAGTCACCGTATCGAATATTGCCTGAAAGAGGAACTTCAGCCGTTTTATGTGGAATTTTGACAGCGAAATAAGACAGGGAGAGAGAAAAAAGTGAAATTACTGACGGGAAGTAAAACAAGACTAACTAGATTTAAAGAAGCAGATTTACCTGTGTTGGAACAATGGTATCAAGATGAGGAGTTCATGCGGTTGATGGATACTTCTCCTGCTTTTCCAAAAACAGTAGAAGAATTAAAAGAATGGTACGTGAAAAAACAGAAGAACAATGAATTTCTGTTTGCTGTACGAACATTGGAATCAGATGAGTTGATTGGCTTTATAGCATTGGATGAAATTGACTGGGCAAACCGAAATTCCTGGCTGGCACTCGGGATCGGTGACAAAGCGAACTGGAATAAAGGCTATGGCCAGGAAATTCTTAGATTGGCTCTGGGATTTGCATTCAGGGAGTTAAATCTGCATCGTGTTCAATTATCCGTGTTTGAGAGCAATAAACGGGCTATTGCGGCCTATGAAAAATGTGGGTTTAAGCATGAGGGCGGACACAGGGAATACTTAATCCGTGATAGCGAGCCTGAAGACATGCTTATCTTTGGAGTTTTGCGCCGTGAATGGGAGGCGAAGTAAGGAGGAGGATTTTTTGAAACTATCAAATCAAACATTCTACAAAACAAGTGAATGGATAAGACGAAATGCACGTCCATTAGAATGTGCAAGATGGGAGTATTTTTTCGAAGGTGCTTCACGTGACAAGGTCATTCAATATTTATCAGCTTTTCAAAATGATGACGGCGGTTTTGGTAATGGGATTGAACCTGATTTTTGGTCACCGCATTCCTCGCCAATGGCTACATGGGCAGCGGGGCAAATTTTAATGGAAATCGGGGTCGATTCCAACGAACAAGTTGTAATATCCATGCTTTCGTATTTGGAAAATAATTATCAAAAAGATGCTGGTTTGTGGCTATCCGTGCTTCCGGAAAACAATGACCATCCACACGCACCATGGTGGCATTGGAAAGAAGGAGTTCAAAAGAATTGGATGTATAATCCCAGTGCGGAGTTGGCTGCTTTTCTTGTTCATTGGTCACCAGAAGACAGTGAAACTGCCCGAATTGGATGGGAAGTCACTGAAAATGCCGTGAACCATGTAATGAACAGCGATAGTATGGGCAAGCATGAAATTAATAATTTTCAACAGCTGGCCAACATAATGACGCCTTTTGAAAGTAAGTTTAATTCAAAAATGAACTATTCATTGGACGATGTGTCAGAAAAGGTTATGACGCTTGCTGAAGAGTGTGTTGATAAAGATGTATCATCATGGTCAACAGGATACAAACCGCTTCCATTGGATTTTGTGGATAGTCCTGATGATCCTCTGTACGAAAGATTTGGAGCGGATCTGATTGAAAAAAACCTGCAATTTTACATTGCCCAAATAGCTGAGGACGGTACATGGGATATTTCCTGGAATTGGGGGAGCTATCCTGAAGAATTCCCTGTTGCACGAAGATACTGGAAAGGTGTACTTGCAGTAGATAGATATAAACTGCTTCATTCGTTCGGATACGCAGGGGATTAAGATGTACAGAATCGCTGTAATAACAGATATCCATGGAAATATTTACGCACTGAATGCAGTGTTAAATGATATGAAAAATAAGTCCGTGGATTTTGTCTATTGTTTGGGAGACATGATTGGCATTGGCCCTTTTGTTAATGAAATTTTTGATGCTTTGCTGGATAAGGATAATCTTGAAATGATTACCGGTAATCATGATGAAGCCATTTTAGCGCTTCTTAACAATGAACCTTATTCCAAAAGAAGGTTAGATGTTATAACTCACCACGAATGGATTGCGGAACGGCTCAGCAAAGAAAACAAGGCCGTGCTGGAAAAGCTTCCTCGCATCATAAATCCTACCATCAATGAACAAAACCTGCATTTGACCCATTATCCGATAAAGCAATCATACTATCACAAACATATCAGTGATGATCCTTTTGATTACACTGGTTTACCTTCTCAAGAGAATTTCAGCGTAATAGATGGATTGGATGATTTTTCATTGATTTGTTTTGGGCATGACCATGACAGCACCCAGTTAGTATATAATGAAAAAATGTTTTACAACCCAGGCTCTCTCGGTTGCTACAATCAGCCTTATGCCCGTTATGGGATTATTGACTTTGACGAGCAAGGATTCAATGTCTCGCAGAAGCATGTTCCATATGACTTTGATAGATATATTAATAAACTAAAAAAATCATCCATTCCACGCAAAGAAATAATTCTTGAAATGTACGAATAAAGGGAAGTGGGGTATAAAAATGGGAAAAGTTGCAGGATTTGAAATCAGCAGTCAGGATCCGGAAAAGGCGGTAAAGTTTTATTCTGAGGTGTTCGGATGGGAGACTTCTGATCCTCAATGGGGTTACTGGCCAGTATCAATGGAGAAAGGCAACGGAGTCAGTGGCGGAATAAGTAAAGGTCCCAGTGATTTTCCACATGGTACACGCATTCAGATTGAAGTGGATTCTATTGATGACACTATCGCTAAGGCAAAGAAAAATGGCGCAATGGTAGTGCGGGATAAAATGGAGTTCGATGAATTTTTCTTAGCGTATTTAGTCGATCCTGCCGGTGTAGGCTTTGGTCTTATTCAGCAAAAATAAGAAGGAGTTTCGATAAACATGTCTAATCCAAAATTGCCGCTGACGCCCAATGAAAAAGCCAAACTAAGAAAGGCAAAACTAAAAATCAGCGAGATACATACGCAGCGTGTCGAACAATTAATTGAAATATTAAACGTTCCAAATGAAAGGGCAAAAGAACTGCTGGGACTGGCTGAATTTCAACTAGTCCCTTCCATTGGACATAAATTGGCAGAAAAGCTTGTTTATCAGTTAAATATTTTTTCTATGGAAGAAATAAAAAATAAGAACGGTGCTAAATTGCTTGATAAGCTGGAAAAACGATTAGGAGTGTGGACCGACAGTTGTGTGGAAGATCAGATCCGCTGTGTAGTCAGCTATGCAAATGCTCCGAATCCTGATGTACAATGGTTTGATTTTACGGAAGAACGAAAAAGATATCGGGAAAAGGTTGGGTATCCTGAGGACAGACCTGTGAAGGCCTGGTATGAATAGATGGGACAGTATTAAATCAGAGATTGGAAGTGAATAAATGGACAAAGATAAGCTAATTAAAAAATATGATAAGCATGTAAATAAGTATAAGCGCACACTTGATACCAACCATACACTGGCCAAGTGGCGTACAGAAATATTAAATGATGCTCATGGCAAGGTTTTGGAAGTTGGTGTTGGAGTCGGGTCGAATTTCCCGTTTTACAATCGTGAAAATGTTCAGGTTACAGGGGTTGATTTCAGTCCGGAGATGATTAAAAGTGCAAAACAAACCGCTTTAGCCTGTAAGCTTGATATAAAACTTTTGCAAAAGGATGTTGAGGAACTGCAGTTTGAAGATGATTCATTTGATTGTATTGTTTCAACATTAACCATGTGCGGCTACCCAAACCCTGTTACTGTACTAAACAATTTCAATAACTGGTGCAAAAAAGACGGCAGAGTACTGTTGATGGAACATGGCATCAGTTCGAAGGTGCTCCTGTCACGAACACAAAAAATGGTTGATCCGTTATTTATTAAATTTACCGGATGTCATTGTGACCGGAATATTATTGATATGGTTGAGAAATCGTGCCTGGAAATTGACCGTACACAAAGTCATTGGTCAGATATTATTCAGATGATTTGGGCGAGGCCGGATAAGTAGCTATGGGAAACTTGGCATATGTTGATTTAGTCCAAAAATGAAAATATCTCATCAGTTGAAAATGAGATGTCAGGAAAAATGGATGAATAAAATACTTTATTTTCCTGATCATAAATATTTTCAAGTACAAATGCCCCGTCATTTAATACATATTTTTCAATACTTCTATATTTATGACCAACAATTAAATATTCCTTGACACCAGCCTTTTCATAATAATTCTTTTTCAGCAGACGGTCATTTCTGGATGTACTGGGAGATAATACTTCGACAATTAAATCCGGTGCTCCATAACAACTATTATTATGCAATTTATTTTTATCGCATACAATAGAAATGTCGGGTAATACAACAACATCGTTTTTTCCTTTATTTTTATTTTCAAATGGAAAGATAACTTGAAGATTACTTCCAAATATGTAACATGATTTTCCTTTAAGTGCGTTCCCAAATTCTCTACCCAAATTCATAATGATGTTTTCATGCTGGAAAGAAGCTGGTGCCATAAAAACAGGGGTACCTTCATGTAATTCAGCGCGCTCCTCCTCTTTAACATATTGTATAAACTCACCCAATGTATATTTTTTGTTTTTATCCAACTGCGTCATTTTGCAATCCTCCTTTAAATCTCATAATTTATTTAAATATAGCAAGTATTACCTGATAAAGCAATATTGAAAAAACTATCACATAAGAATAAGTGGAATTCGCTAAACAGACAGAGGTGAAATAATTTAGCATATTATTAAAGATAACTAGGGCGGGAAGATAAATAGACAACTATAAAATAAATGTTAGATTTATTTGACAATTAAACTGAAGTATTGTATTATTACTTTGCATTATCTACATATTTGCTCTCTGCATTAATTGCTTCTCTTTATACCACAAACGAAAACTTCTTTTTACCTTTCAGTAGTTTAAACTCAAACAAACACTTCATTACCACGTTACTAGATTCAATTTATAGAGGTCCCGCAACTAGTTCATCATTATTCTTTCCAGTTACATGTTATTTCCAATATTATCTACACAAGGAGTGGTTCGAAATAGGACACGATATAGCTTCATACAATAAAGCAAGAAAAGAAGTCGGCTATGTTCGCTTTACAATGTGGGATGCGAACTCCAATTTATTCTACGATTTATTTGATGCGAATGAATTTCATGCAGGTGTCAGCGGATCCGGTCAAGCTGTCGAAATGTCATTGCCCCGGGTTAAAAAGGCATTGGCTGCATATAAGAAATTAAAAGAAGAAGATTTCGTTATGCGCGGAAATCCGGAATTTATCGTGTGGCACCGAAATGAGATGTTAAAGTTCATCAACAGTTGCCTGGAAACCGCCAAAAAAGAGGGTAAAGTTACAGTGGTATTTGCTTAAATTATAAAGCGGATTGTGAGGATGCAATAAATAATCGGAGAGCAAAAGAGTGAAAAACGCACAGGGATATCAACTTCCTGTGCGTTTTTTATCATTACTTTCGTTCAAACCGCTTTTCCGCAAATTCTATAAAATAATCCAACGACTCCTGATTGCTCAGCGATCCTTTATTAACGACTTTCTCAATAGATTTTCCCATCAATATTTTCTTAACCGGGATTTCAAGTTTCTTGCCATTCAATGTTGTTGGCAGGCCAGGCACTTGATAGATTCCAGTTGGGATATGGCGTGGAGAGCATTTTTCCTTTATTTCCTTTTTGATGGTTTTTTGAATTTCCTCAGTCAATTCCTCGCCATCCTGCATCGTGACAAATAACGGTGTATAAGAGTCACCATTATTTCCTGGTATATCAACAATCAGGCTATCCGCCACCTGTTTGACATGGTCGACAGCACGATAAATTTCGCTGGTGCCAATGCGGATGCCGCCGCGGTTAATCGTTGCATCAGACCGTCCGTAAATAACACAAGTATGCCGGTCGGTAATCTTCAAATAATCCCCGTGACGCCAGATCCCCTCAAATACATCAAAATAACTGTCATGCAGACGGCTGCCATCTTCATCATTCCAAAAATAAATCGGCATGGAAGGGAATGGCTCAGTTAGTACCAGTTCACCGACTTCTTCTATCTGCGGCTGTGCATCATCATTAAAGCTTTCTATTTTTGCACCGAGTCCGCGGCACTGCAGTTCACCTGCGTATACCGGCAATGTTGGAGCACCAAGGATAAAGGCTGTACACACGTCGGTTCCCCCGCTTGCCGAGGCAATCCATAGATTCTTTTTAACATTGTCATAGCACCACTGGAATCCCTCAGGCGGAAGCGGTGAGCCGGTTGAACTGATACTTTTTAGATGTGTAAGGTCAAACTCCTCACCAGGCACCAGACTTTCATCCTTCATGCAGGCGGTAATGTAACTTGCACTTGTGCCGAACACGGTCATTTTCGTATCCTGTGCGAACTTCCAGAGCATTTTTTTGCCCGGGTAAGCCGGGTTTCCGTCATATAAAATAATCGCACTTCCAGTGAGCAATCCGCCGACAAGGAAGTTCCACATCATCCAGCCGGTCGTCGTGAACCAGAAAAACCGTTCGCCTTTTCCAAGGTCAACATGGAAGGTAAGTGCCTTCAGGTGTTCCAGCAAAATACCTCCCTGGCTTTGCACGATTGGCTTTGGCTTGCCGGTTGTGCCGGATGAGAATAATACCCATAGCGGGTCATTGAATGGCACATGCTCGTATGTTAATTCAGGTTTTCCGTTCGATTTTACGGCATCTTTCCACTCTATAGCATTTTTTAGGCTACCGAAATCCGGGTCTTCTTTTAAATAAGGAATGGCGATTGTTGCTTCCAGTGTCGGCAGTTCTGACTGGATATTTTCAACCACTGGCATTCGATTGAATTCTTTTCCGCCGTAGCTGTACCCATCAACCGTAATCATCACTTTCGGCTCGATTTGCTTAAAACGATCGATAACACTCTGTGTACCAAAGTCAGGTGATGCACTCGACCAAATCGCACCTAGGCTTGCGGTTGCCAAAAATGCAACAACCGTTTCGTAAATATTAGCTGCATAGGCAACAACCCGGTCACCTTTTGTTACACCGATTTTTATGAGGGTCTGCTGGAAGGCGGCAGTATCTATGTAGAGCTGTCCCCAGGTTATTTCATCTTTTTTTCTAGTTTCGGAGGCATGAATGATAGCTGGTTCATTGTCATCCCGGTCTCTGAAAATATGTTCCGTGTAATTGATGGTTGCTTCCGGGAACCACTTCGCACCAGGCATCTTGTGTGTGGTCAGCACGGTTTGGTATGGTTCTTTGGCCTGAATATCAAAATACTCCCAGATGGATTTCCAGAAAAGCTCTAATTTCTCGGTCGACCATTTCCAGAGGGAATGGTAATCATCAAAATGCAGGTTTTTATGCTGTTTCAGCCATTTCATATAGTTATAGATATTGGAATCTTCTTTACGTTTTTCATCGGGTTCCCAAAGCAGGGCACCCTCTTTTATCTCACTCATCAGTATCCTCCCCCAAATAAAAAGTCACTATCTTTATTATATGTAACCGTTTGCTTTGTGTAAAGAATCTCCCGCTATACGTATGGAGGATTCAAACTATTTTTCTAGTCACCGCCGACCCGCCGAAAGCTCTCGGGAGTAGGTACATACTTCTGATCATTATTATCGGCTTCAGTCTTTTTAATTTGTTTGTTTTTAGGTAATTTAGTAATAATACCAATTTTTTGCTGCTGAACATCTTTTATGCCTTTTATAATGAACTGCATGGCAAATATGGTTAGCATGAAGGCCATTAACGGCCATATCGCCAACCAGTAACTCCCGTCGTCTAAGATGGAGGTTTTGGCGGCCCCGATAAATCCGGACCATTCATTAGATACCGATCTTGGAGGCTTATCAAAAATCGTACCCCCGAAAAAGAATGAAAACACACCCAAGTGGATGAAAATAAGCAATACCTGAATAAATTGCTGTCCCAGGAGGATGGCAAGCCGTGGACCAATATGCGGTAATACATGATGCCATAGTATGTGCGGTTTACTGCCGCCAAGGGTTCTGGCACTCATAATGAATTCATTTTTCAATACACTTTTCATTTCATTGCCGATTAAAGCGGTAGTTAATGGAATAACGAAGATGGTTAAAATAATGATCTCCAGTATAATTCGTTCAGGTGTTGTATAGTTAGGCTCCGAATTATATGGTACATACAGAATTGGTTGAAGCAATACATAGGCAATAATTGTCAATGGAATGAAGTGTATGGAGTCTGCCAGCTTTTCAATCCAGCTTTGGACCTTTTTCCCCAATGAAAATGCAAAGAAAATCCCGGCAAGAAAACCAATCAAAACGCGCAACAGTGCTATCAGCAACCCAAAAAATAATGTGTATTTTCCGCCAATAATAAGCTGATCCAAAAAATCAAAACCAGCATTATCGGATCCTAGTAAAAAGGGGGTTCCCGGCGGGTGTATTTTTATAGGCAAAAATTGTTAATGCCTGCAATAAAACGGCAATAACAAGGTCCGGAACAGATTCTAAAAAATCCAGCGTCCCCTTAAGCCCCTTTAGCATTGATTGTGGCAGATAACTTGACAGCAATGTTAGTAAAAAGGCCAGAATAAATCCTGATAATATGGCTCCAAAAAATATTTGCATGGAGTATATGTAAGGTTCCCAAAGTGTTTCCAAGATGGGGAAACCGAAATCTGTTTTAGATTGTGTGTAGATAGTTGTCAGTTTATATTCCCAGAAATCCGGTTGAAATAAATTAGCGATAAAGGTTGCCAGATCCTGAAAATAGTTTAAAAGATTTGAGAGTCCATTTTCGGAAAAGAACTGAGAAAACACACTTATACAAATGATTCCAAACACACCGAATAAATAAAAAACAACTATCCTGAGTAATCTCATCAACCGCTTCCTCCTCCCAGCCCCAAACCTAAAATTGTCTTTCTCTTAAAACAAATCTGACAATTTTATGCTACAACAAAGTGAAGGAGGTGTAAAGTTGCAAGAGGATTGTTGGGAAGTCCTGAAGTGGACATATTTTCCACTATTCGCGGTGAAACGGGTGATATTAAGCAGTTCGCGGACATATTTTCCTTTATTGATCAAAAATCGGCATGATTTCTTGTAATCACTGTTGATTAACGGAAAATATGTCCGGCAAAGTGCTAAATCCAGTGTGAATGTTAAAAATAACGGAAAATATGTCCGCATGATAATTAAAATCCCCCGCTGTCTTACGGGGGAGGAAAATTTTCTGCTATCTGTTGTTCTGATCATGCTCAGCAAATTTCATAAACGTAAGTTCATCCTCAACAAGGCCACAGGACCCGCATTGTATTCTATATTGCGGACCATTATAAGTAGTGTGGAAAACCTCCACCTGATCTTCCGTATAGTCATTGATAATGTCACCGGTCTGCGGATCCAATTTTACCGGCTTGGCTACTTGTTCAATAATATTAAACCGGGAACGATTTGTTTTACAGTTTGGGCAAAGGTATTGCTGTGCCATGTTAAACACCTCCAGCCCTTATTATTCCTGAATTGTAAAATTCCATTCGGTAAACTCGAGTGGTTTCACATGCTGCGGTCAGTCTTTGTTCGGCAAATTGGCATTCATTGATTCTTCCACTTTTTTATAATACAGATAATAGCCGATCCAAAATAGGGCATAAACGAATATAAAACCCAGAAAGCTGAATAGAATGGCTGCTATGGTAAATGGAATCCAATTGGCGATAAACAGGGAGATGATAAAGTAAATGACAATCGACAAGATGAAATGAATAACCGTTTGTTTTAAGTAACTCCACCCGTTATCCTCAAAAATAAACGAAGCCAACCCAAAATAGATTCCGATGATAAAGGAACAGAGCATATAATTCCATATTTGCGAAACGGAGGCATTTGTGCCAGTAAACTTTACAATCGTAAGTGCAATGAATGTAACGATGCCTCCAAAAGCTATCCCAGTCATGCTTCTTTTAATTGCTTCAATGATCATCTGCTTGACCTCCTATAGCCAGTCTATTTTTGATTGCCGCCACATATTTTCGTGTAATATACTCTTTATTGCCGGAGTGGAAGTAGACACAGAGGTTTCCGTTAAATGACAATTCGAAGCGCTCAATTTGGTTCAGATTGCCGATAACTGATTTGGAAAACCGCATGAATTCGTAGGGAGCTAAAATATCTTCTATCTCATAAAGTTTCATTCTTATCTCCACATTTCGATTTCCAATGCACGCAAAAACTCTCCTTTTCTCGGCGTACACGAATTCAATCGTTTTTGGATCAAGCAGTATGGTTTGATCGACTTCAACCCCAAATAGCCGCTGCCGGTTTTTTCGCTTAATAATAGCAACGATTTCTTCCAGCTCCTCTGACCATTCATTCGTCTGAATGGTGATGGACGGCTCTGTATTTTTTTCGTCAATATCGATGTTTACTTTCATCATCAATCCCCCAAGCGTAACTATCCCTTTGCCCGCTTTAAGAAGTTCGGGTAATATAAAAGTGCTGCTATAAATCCGGCCAGGCCAAATCCCAAAAGAATAAGTGATGTCTGTAAAAGGTCTGTATATCCAATCGTTCCTGCCATTGCATTTTGAAAAGCCTGGTGTGCCCAGTATTGTGGCAGAAAACGGCTGATTATCTGCAGGATATCCGGCATCATGTCCACCGGCATCCAGAGTCCGCCAAGCATCGCGCCACCCAGCGCTATAATCTGTGTCAGGGCAATCCCCATGTTATTTGTTTTGACAATGACGGCAAGTGCCAATCCTAATCCCGTCACCGAGAAAGTCAGTATTGCTGACAAAATCAGCAAATGCACGGGCTGCTCCAGCGGAATATTATAAACAAGTTTTCCAAACAACAGCAGTATTACAATCTGTATAAACACAATATACATGTAAGACAGCCATTTTCCCAGTAAATATAAATACGGGGAAAGCGGTGTGCTGGCGATTCTGGCAACCATGCCAATATTCCGGTCCTTAATAAAGGATTCTGTCATGGCTATCATAATAAAGAAAACAAACATGATTGTATACCCCGGGACAATCGACAATATGATTTGTCTGCTTGCTGTCTCGTCTGCCCCGAAAGTGAATACAGAGATAAACAAAATGGTAAAAATGATTGGCAGAATCAGTGTCCAGAATAAAAGCCCCCAATCCTGAAGATTTTTCTTTAATTCCAAATTGATCATGGCATTCATTTATAGTTCCTCCTTTATTTGTTTAATCTCTCAGCTGCGTCCCTGTCAACGAAAAGAAAACATCCTCGAGCCGTGGTTTAACAAGTTCCAGCCGGTCCGGTTCTCTGTTATTGTTCCTGCAGAAGCTGAGGACTTTTTCCATGGCGGTAAGCGGATCGCCGGTTGTAATTACATGACCGCCGCTCTTGTTTGTGACCGAACCATACTGCCCGATATCATCAGGCAGACTGTTTTGCCCCATAACATAAACGGAAGGGACAGCATGTTTTTGCAGTAAACTGTCGATTGAGCCGTATTCAACAATTTGACCATGATCGATAAAGGCTGCCTCATCACAGAGCTGTTCGATTTCCTCCATATAATGGCTGGCATAGATGATCGTACAGCCATCGTGTTTTAATTGTTCAATCATTTGGAAAATATAATGACGCGATTGCGGGTCGATCCCTACTGTCGGTTCATCCATAATGATCAGATTCGGTTTGTGCATGATCGCACAGCCAATATTTAATCGCCGCTTCATGCCTCCCGAAAACGTCTGCACCCTATCTTTTCCACGTTCTGTCAAACCAATGTCGGATAAAACCTCGGTTCCACGTTTTTTTAACGATTTACCGCGTAAGCCATAAAGTTTTCCGAAAAAATATAAGTTATCAAGTGCCGTAACCGTTTCCTCCAGGGAAATCTCCTGAGGGACATAACCTATCCCAAGTTTGTTGTGGGAAAATTGAATCGTACCATCATAATCGTTAATAATTGATGCGATAATTTTAATCAATGTTGATTTGCCGGCTCCATTTGGACCAACGAGACCATAACAGATTCCTCCTGAAATGGTCAGTGAGACATTTTTTAACGCATGATCATCAGCATAGTATTTATCAATATTTGTAATGGTGAGCACCACTGACACCCGCCTTTCCCTGTTTATTTGATTATGACAAAGAACGGCTTAGATGATAGTAAAAAATGTATAACACGTTTGATTTTCTGATTGACATGGCAGAAAACATGTATGTAAAAAAACATCACCCAAATTGAGTGATGTTTTTCGAAGGCTGTATTCGTACAAAAGGAGATATATTATGAACTAAGTTTTTGAGAGTTATCAACTAGTGAGGTTTCCATGCTCCGCAAATGGAATATACTCGCTTTCCCATTCTTTTTCGCCGAAACAGCATTCCTCAAGATGGTTTCTAACCCATTATTTGCATGAATTGAGGGATCACCCAAATGACGAGCGCAACAGTGTATTTCCGCAGCGGCGGCCTAACACGTTACTTCGCGGTTTATATCAATAGTGAGGTTAAGAAGCAACAAAATTTACGAAAAATGGGTCTTTACAAAGTATATGAAGAATACCAGCTACTAAGTAAACCACTGCTTTATTTTGCCAAAGATAGTTTCTCTTTCAGTGTTTTTGTCGGCTTTTTCATCTGCAACTAATTCGTCATCGACAAATATATTCTCCTTATCAATTGCATAATCATACGTTAAGACCGCACCAATGTCAGTATCGCTATCTTCATTTGTAACAACTGTATATGGGATATTGTATTTTTTGGCCAGTGCTTTTTCCTCTTTTAAAAATTTTGACGAGACATGGCCGTTAATCAGTAATTTGGCATCTTTATTTGCTTTCATTGCTTCATCAAGTTTCCTGATACCTTTATCTGTCATCACCTGGCCCTTTGACAGTGCAATGACAATCCGCTCTCTGATTGTACCTAAAAATTTTTTGCGTTCAGACCTTTTCGTTTGTTTCGCACCATAAATTCCTTCCGTAAGATAATCCTCTACATTTTTCTTCCCCATTCAAGCACCTCAATTTATTGTTTATTTCAATTCTACATGATTCTCAGCCAATATTCATGCAGACCATAGTGAAAAAGTGCCCCGAATGACGGGGCACTTACATGATTAATCCTTTTTAGCTCGCTTATCAGCGGCTCTGCTTCTTGCCTGAGCCTCTTTATCATCGTGATCAGCAAATTCCTCGGAAAACTCAATGTCACGGCCATCCGATTTCTGTTTTTTTGGAGTTTGCGCCAATCGGCTTCTGCCTCGTCGACTGGTTTTGTGTTCATCTCTGCCCATAGTATCCACCTCAATTTTGTAGTTTCATGGATAGTATGTGCAGTTGGATGTTTTTCTAAAAGTGCACACTTTCAAATCGACTGACAAAAAACGACAAAAACCGGGAAGTGACAGGCACCCTCTAGCCACAGGCACCCTCTAGCCTATTTTCCACCGAAAAGATTATATAATCCGTCTGCAACACTGCCTTCTCCTTTATTTTTACCGCCTTCCTGAGGCGCGGAAGCAAATACGCGGCTTGCCAGGCGGCTGAATGGAAGTGACTGAATCCATACGGAACCCGGTCCG
Organism: Virgibacillus doumboii; assembly: GCF_902806455.1. Classification (GTDB taxonomy): domain Bacteria; phylum Bacillota; class Bacilli; order Bacillales; family Amphibacillaceae; genus Lentibacillus; species Lentibacillus doumboii. The sequence continues at coordinate 418,860 of NZ_CADCWQ010000002.1, forward strand.
CGCAAAGTTGCAAAGAACAAACCTTCTCCGCCAAACAGCGCTGTTTTTACGCCACCGACAAATTCTACGTTGTAGTCAATATTGCCAGTCATTGCTACAAGACAACCGGTATCAACCTTTAATGTTTCTCCAGGTTGAAGTTCTTTTTTATGAATCGTTCCACCGGCATGAACAAAAGCCATTCCGTCGCCTTCCAGCTTTTGCATGATAAAACCTTCACCACCGAAGAATCCTGCGCCGACTTTTCTCTGAAATTCAATGCCCACTGAGACACCTTTTGCGGCAGCGAGAAATGCGTCCTTTTGACAAATTAATTTTCCATCGATTTCGCTCAAGTCCATTGGAATTATTTTACCGGGATATGGTGAGGCAAAAGATACGTGTTTTTTACCGTTTCCTTCATTTGTGAAAGTGGTCATGAACAGACTTTCCCCGGTAATAACCCGTTTCCCCGCTCCAAGAAGTTTGCCCATGATGCCGCTGCCCTGGTTTGATGACCCGTCGCCAAAGATGGTTTCCATTCGAATATGTTCATCCATCATCATTAAACTGCCTGCTTCAGCGATTACGGTCTCCTGAGGATCAAGTTCCACCTCGACAAACTGCATATCATCCCCGTGTAATTCATAATCAATTTCGTGATTATTCAATTTTTCCCAGCCCCTTTTGAGTTTAATAATAATTAATACGTAGAAATTCGAAAATAGATTCGAATATCCTGCAAATAATTATAGGCTTTTTTTCATATACTAAAAAAGTATACTAGAGTATAAAAAATTATGAATTGTGATTAGGAGGAATTCCATGCCGTTGAATATTACACAGAAGCTCATAAAAGATCACCTTGTAGCCGGTGAAATGGAAGCAGGGGAAGAAATTGGGCTGAAAATTGATCAGACATTGACCCAGGATGCTACAGGGACTTTAGTCATGCTGGAGCTTGAAGCGATGGAGCTGGACCGTGCAAAGACGGAAGCATCCGCTCAGTATGTCGACCATAATCTAATCCAGGTGGATAGTAAAAACCCGGATGACCATCTGTTTTTACAAAGTGCTACACAACGGTTTGGGCTGTATTACAGCCGTCCCGGAAACGGTGTTAGCCACCCTGTACATATGCAGCGGCTAGCTAAGCCTGGTAAAACATTACTTGGTTCGGACAGTCACACATGTGCTAATGGCTGTATGGGAATGCTTGCGATGGGAGCCGGCGGGATTGATGTAGCCCTGGCAATTGCGGGTGAGCCATTTTATGTCAAAATGCCTAAAGTGTGGGGCATAAAATTAACAGGAAAATTACCAGATTGGGTAAGTGCAAAGGACGTCATTTTGGAATTGCTTCGCCGGCATGATGTCAAAGGCGGTGTAGGAAAAGTTATCGAATACTTTGGTCCTGGACTGAAGGAACTAAGTGCAATGGACCGACATGTCATCGCGAACAAGGGTGCTGAGCTCGGGGCAACAGGTACCGTTTTCCCTTCTGACAAGGAAATTAAGCGTTTCTTAAAGACGCAGGATCGGGAAGATGATTGGATTGAACTGGAAGCAGATAAGGATGCGACCTATGATATTTATGAAGAAATCGACTTGTCCGAATTAGAACCGCTTGTTGCAAAACCTTCAAGTCCAGGCAATGTTGTTTCGGTTACAGAACTGGTCGGAACACCAATTTACCAGTCATACATCGGATCTTCAGCAAACCCCGGATACCGCGACTTTGCTGTAGCTGCAGAAATTGTTCATAATAAGCAGGTAGCGGATGGGGTCTCGCTTGATATTAACCCTACTTCCAGGCAGATGCTGACGGATCTGGTAAAAGAAAGTCATATTGCAAGTCTGCTGCAGGCCGGCGCAAGAATGCACCAGGCCGGATGTAACGGCTGTATTGGAATGGGCCAGGCTCCGGCGACAGGGAGAAACAGTCTGCGTACTACGCCGAGGAACTTTCCAGGCAGGTCCGGTACGAAAGAAGACAGTGTGTTTCTAAGCAGTCCGGAAACAGCAGCGGCATCAGCCTTGAAAGGGGAAATCACGGATCCGCGGTCACTTGATATGGACTATCCCGTGGTAAAAGAACCAAAAAGTCCAACCATCGATATAAACCTGTTGGATACGCCATTGCCTTATGAGCAAGCTAAGAATGTGAAATTACAAAAAGGGCCAAATATTGCATCCATTCCCAAAATGGATGAACTGCCTGATAGCCTGGAACTTCCGGTTCTTTTGAAGATGGGAGATAACATTTCAACAGATGAAATATTGGCCGGCGGGGCCCGTGTACTGCCTTTCCGGAGCAATCTTCCGGAAATAAGTAAGTTTACTTTTGAGATAATCGATGAAACGTATTATAAGCGTGGAAAAGAAACAGTGGATAAGGGAGGACATGCGGTTGTCGGCGGATTCAACTATGGTCAGGGGTCAAGTCGTGAGCATGCTGCACTTGCACCAAGATATTTGGGTTTGCGTATAGCGCTTGTTAAGGATTTCGCCAGGATTCACTGGCAAAATCTGGTCAACTTTGGGGTACTCCCGTTAACATTTGCGAATGAAGAGGACTATGACTTACTTTCATCAGGTGATGTATTGGAATTGACTGACTTAAGAAATAAGATTCAACAGACTAATGAATTCACGATAAAAGTAAAAGATAAGGATCAGGAAATAAAGGTTAATCACGCTCTTTCGGAACGTCAAATTGAGATTATGCTGAAGGGCGGTATTATCAACTGGGTAAAAGATAAGCAATACAGTTAAAAGATTAAACAATAATGGAGGATGAAATGATGGACAGAGAAACTACCTGTAAAGCATGTCAGGGTGACGGAATGCTTTCAGATGACGAAGGCTGGCAATATCAGTGCAGTGTTTGTAATGGTGCAGGAGTATATGACGCGACCAACCATTCCAGGTCGGCCAGAGTAATGGAAGTGGATGAAATGAATCGGCTGCTGGATTAAGGGGGGTGCCTGTCACTTCCCGAATTTTGTCAAAAGAAAACTACCTGTTTGCATAGTTGCAAACAGGTAGTTTTCTTCTATAATATTTTAAATCGCCGAAGTTTACTGTGTTTTCGCCGAAGTTTGTATTAAAATCGCCGAAGTCAGGACGTTGCGATTAAGCCTGCATTTTTAATGCGGCATAGTACCCTGGCTGGGTGCATAACTGTTCTGGAAAGCCTGCATGTCCTGTTGTTTTAATTGAGGAACCTGATAATATTGATTTTTATTCTGGTATAAGAATACTTCATATGCCATTTCGACTAAATTCGGAACACTGTCTGCCATCATGCGGCGCATTACCGGGTTTGTCATTTCTGTTGCTGCCATTGTAAATGCGGACGCATTTGCTTTTAATGATCCAAGCATGAATCCGGAAATGCACTGGTCGTTAATTTCTGACACAGATTGACTTGGTGTTTTTGGCTGTGATGGGGGTTGCATCCCGTAAGTGACATTATTGTTCTGATCCATTTTGTAGGATTGTGTTGGCACTGCAGGGTCCTGGCCGGATTTCAGTGTGTCCACCATTGAATTGTATAGCTGATTGCAAAAGGCCCGGTGTTTTTGTGACATTGTCATTAATTCCGGGTCCTGGATATGCTGTTCATACAATAAGCATTGTTCCATCGCGCCGACCAGTCCGGATATTGCTTCATGGGCATCAAACATATCATGCCCGCCATAATTTTGTTGCGGCTGCATTTGCGGTGATGCTTGCATGTTTTGTTGTTGCTGATTTTCCATCTAATTAACCTCCTTCGTGTATTCCTTATTATTTTGAGCTTAAAAATACGCTAGTATGTAACGAAATAATTGCTAAAACTGTTAAGAAAAAATAATTGAAACATTATTGGTTATTTTTCGTATCACTGTTGAAAAGTACTTAGGAGGATTCCAGTGAAAAAATGGTTAGGAATTATATTATTAATGATAATAACTTTAATTGTTGTTGCGGGCTGCGATGACGAAAAAAAGGATACCAAAAATAAGTATGAAAAAGACTTCACGGGAAAGTGGACAGGATCAATCGAGATACCTAATCAGCCACTTGACTTTATCGTAAACCTGAAAAAGAATGACGAGTGGAGCGGAACCATCAGCATTCCAATTCAGGGTGTTAAGGATTTTCCGCTTTCATCTGTCACGGTTAATAACCAGGATGTAGCTTTCTTTATGAAAATTCAAGGACAGCAGATTTCGTTTGATGGCAAACTGAAGGAGAACACAATTGAAGGAACGTTTAGTCAGCAAGGTCAATCATTTCCGTTTGAATTGACAAAAGGGAAACTATCAACAGAGGAATCCGGCGAGTTTTTAAGCATCGAAACGGATAAGGGAACACTATATGGTGAGGTGGAGAAGCCGGATGGTGAAGGGCCATTTCCGATTATGATCATCATTCCGGGGTCCGGGCCGACTGATCGTGATGGAAACACTGCTGCCGGGGAAAATAATAGCCTGAAGCTTTTAGCAGAAGGTTTGGCTGAGCATGGCATTGCCAGCGTGCGTTACGATAAACGAGGGGTTGGTAAAAACCTGGAAGCGGCTATTCCTGAAAACGAATTGAGTTTCGATCAATTTGTTAAAGATGCGACGGCCTGGGTGGAACTGTTGCAACAGAAAGATGCCTATTCAAAAATCGGGATTATCGGGCACAGCCAGGGTTCGCTGGTTGGGATGCTTGCTGCTCAGCAAGGTGAAGTGGATGCATTTATATCACTTGCAGGGGCCGGCCGTTCAATTGATCAGGTGCTATATGACCAATTGAAATCCCAATTGTCAGATGAATTATTAAAAGAAAGCCGGGGGATCATTGAAAAAATAAAACACGGTGAACAGGTTGATGATGTAAGTCAACAGCTTCAAAGTGTGTTTCGTCCATCCGTACAGGCATTTTTGACGTCATGGACGCAGTTTGACCCTGCAGTGGAAATAGCTAAACTGGATATTCCGAGCTTAATTGTAAATGGGGATAACGACCTTCAGGTTCCAGTAAGTGAGGCAAAAATACTCCACAAAGCCAATCCGGATGCTGAACTGCTGCTTATCGATAAAATGAATCACGTATTAAAAGAAGCTCCCGAAGACAGACAGGGAAACATGGAAACATACAGTAACCCTGATCTGCCTTTGGCAAAAGGGCTAATGGATGGATTAACGAATTTTTTAGAAGAGCATGAATTTGTAAAATAACCGTTTACTGATTCAGTAAAACTAAATTTCCCTGTGCAGGAATTTCCTTTTTCAACACCTATTTACAGCGACGAATCGGTTTTTACCGATTCGTTAGTTTGAAACGTTTTTTGTATAATGAACAAAATGCTATAAGGTGGGGTTATGGATGAGTTATAATGATTATTATGATGAAAAACCTTTTGAACTGCTAAGTGATGTTGAAATTGAAATGCTGCATTGGCGGGAGGAGCGAGAAAGAGAACAACAAAGAAGGAAAGAAAAAATTGAGGAATTGCAGGAAATTTACGTTCCACTCTTCAAACAATGTGTCGATTATTATTTCGAACGTAAGGAAAAGTCTGAACGAATTAATCTGGATAAGGGGGCGAAGGAATGATGGAGGAGAAAGAACCGATCCAACTGGATAAGCGAATCCAATTGATCGATGGTTTTGATTTAGGAATGCCGGAACGAACCGGTACATATGTGATAAATGAAGATGAACTGACACTTGTTGAAACAGGACCGAGCCCGTCCGTTAAGTACATAAAAAAAGGATTGGACGATCTTGGCTTCGCATTGGATGAAGTGAAATATATTATCGTCACACATATTCATCTTGATCATGCTGGTGGTGCGGGATTGTTCCTGAGGGAATGCCCAAATGCAACAGTTGTCGTTCATCCAAAAGGTGCCAGACATTTAGTGAACCCCAAAAAATTGGCTGCAGGAGCAAGAGCTGTATATGGTGACAGCTTCAGTGAATTGTTTGATCCGATTATTCCTATTCCGGAAGAGCGATTGCTTATAAAGGATGAAGGGGACACACTGAAAATCGGCGGAAATTGTACACTTCAATTTTTTGATACACCCGGTCATTCCAAACACCACTTCAGTATATACGATCCTGTCAGTAATGGTATGTTTACCGGTGATACAGTTGGGATTCGCTACGAACAGCTTGTCCGAGATGGAATGGATTTCTTTCTACCGACAACATCGCCAAACCAATTTGATCCAAATGCCATGCATCAGTCGATTGAACGAATGCGGGAGATGAAGTTGGGCAGAATTTATTTCGGACATTTCGGCATGACAGAGAATGTTAACATGGCATTAAATCAGGTTGCGGAATGGCTTGATGTGTTCATGGAAATTGGAGAGGAAACAGTGTCGGAAGGAAAAGGCTACGATGTCCTTGCTGAAAGGATGTTCAACCGGGTGAAAAGGGAGTTAAGCAAACTGGGTGTGCCGGATGAGCATGATGTCTATGTTCTGATTAATCTGGATATGCAAGTAAGTGCACTTGGTATTATTGATTATTTTAAAAAATTGAAGCAATAAAAAATGCCTGTCATTTCGTATGGCAGGCAATGCTAATGGATTAGCAGCCATTACTCGACTAACTATTCAGATGGATCATAGTACATCCGCCGCTTTCCAACATTTTCATCTTACCTTATATTTATTATAGTCAAAATTATGAAAAACAGTGCGATGATATACAAAGCCAGGCGAATGGCCCGGCTTTCAATTAGTGCTTCGTATAATTCAATTCCCATGATACGCCATTTCTATCCTTTACAATAGCGTGTTTCGCACCCCAGAAGGTATCCTGCAATTCCATTTTAACTTCGCCATCTTCAGCGAGCTTATTGTAAATAGCAATGATCTCCTCTTCGCTTTCAAGGTCAGGGCCAAGCAGGATGTTGCTGTCTTCAGGAAATTGACTTCCCAACGTATCGGCAAAATATATGATGCAATTTTCATTTATATGTAACTCTGCATGAATGTATTTGCCTTCATGCCCCTTAAACATTTCAATGCCATCAGCGAGTTGGGTGTTTTTAATTTCGCCACCAAATACTTTCTGATAATACTCGACTTCTTCTTTACAGTTTTCAATTCTGATATGCGGGATAAGTTGTTTCATATGAATACCTCCATTTTGTCATTATTTCTCTTCTTCCATTTTCGTAAACACTAAAATAGCAAAGAATACAAAACTCAATAGAAGTATGGACCCACCAACAATAAAGAAAACAGTCACGAGTCCATCCGCCAAATCAAACGGTCGCAGGTAATAAAGCCACATACCTGCCGTTAGTCCGATTGCCCCGATAATGGCTGACCAGACATGAAATATTGCCAATAATTTGTTTGCTGGGGTGAAGATTTTATAGAAAACAGCCCATGCAAATAACGTCAGCCAGCCGACAACCAGAATATGGGCGTGTACCGTTTTAAATGCCAGACTGCCTGCACCGGCCATATGTGAGCCCAGGAATGCTCCCACCAGGGCGAATATTGCTGAAAATCTGAGTAATGTTTTGCTGAATGTATTCAATTAGTACCTCTCCTTTTACAGTAACTTCTTGTAGTCTACCTGATGAATGTGAATGGAGTATGAATGGAATGTTACACTAAATACGGATCATTTTTATTGTGGAAGTAATCTCCTTTTCCGCAGATCCACTGGTCCATTCATGCGGGTAGTATCCTAACGGGTTACAGATGATTTCCATGCCATCCTTCTGTTCATGGTAACGTTTATGTACATGACCAAATATATACTTTTTCACATTATATTGCTCTGCCAGTTCGCCAAATGTCGAGCTTCCCATCATCGAATTGAAAAAGTCCCAGCCTGGATCGCCCTTATACTCCACATAATTACTGAATGGAACGAAATGGGTAACCATGATGATGTTTTGGTCACGGTGATTTTCGAGCCAGTAGGAAAGTTTTCTGGTATAACGATCAGTGACATCCTGATCTGATTCCGCCCAATTAACATGGGTTTTGTCCGGCCAGGTGAATCCGTAGATGGTTCCTTTTTTAAAATCATCCGTTGTGTATTCGGGAAGTCCAAAGCTGTAGTCATACCAGCCACCATCACCTATTATAATCCAGTCTTTATTCAGTTCGACAACACCATTCCCCAGGTTACCCGGAAATTGCAATAGCGTTTCATATGCTTCGACAGCGCTTTTATCATGAATATCATGATTGCCATGGACATACAACACTTTTGTCTCCGGACACGCCTCTTGAAGCTGGTTCAGTTTATCCAGCGCTTTTTGCGGTTTTTGCGCCACATCACCGGCAATGATAAATACATCGGGGTTATTTTCTATAATCCAATTTGTTAGAATGGACATGATATTTTCCCCTGTATTCTTCCTGTTCAGACCTTCATGAATGTCGGATAGTACACCAAGTTTCATTTCAATCCACTCCTCACATTCGGATTTGTTATTTCCTAAAAAATATTGGTAAATTAATCTTAACATACAGCCACGCCCGATACTGTCTATTTTAAAAAATCTCAATTTTGCTGTTGACTTCCAGGGTGTATCAATCGTATAATACACAATATAAGCGTATTAACCTCTTAATACACGCATTTTTTTGACCATAGTGTATTAAGCTATTAATACACAAGATTACACATACAAGATTAGGAGCTGTGGTGATGAATGTGAATTTCAATAAACGGGACCCGGTTTATGTACAGGTTATCCGCCATTTCAAAGAACAGATTGCCACTGGGATTTTTGAACCGGGGCAGGAGATTCCGTCACGGCGGGAATTAGCCAACAAATTAAAAATAAATCCGAACACGGCGCAGCGGGCGTACAAAGAAATGGAGGAAGAGGGCTTGATTTATACCGAGCGGAATTTGCCGAGTAAAATTACTAAAGATGAAAAAATACTTGGTTCAGTACGGGAGGAACTTATTTTGGAAGCGGTAGACGCCTTTATCCATTCCATTCGTTCGATAAATGTTCCCGTTGACGAAGTGCTGGATCTGGTCAAAGAGAAATATACAAATGAACGTAATGGGAGGCGATCAGATGATTGAAGTAAAAGATATTAGGAAAAAATTCGGCCGAAAACAAGTGCTGAAAGGGGTTTCTTTTACCGCAAATAAAGGTGAAATCACTTGTATTATCGGTATAAATGGGGTTGGTAAGACGACGATTTTGAATGCGATAATGGCGCTCACCCCGCTTAATGGCGGTCAAATTCTGATTAATGGTGAAAAAGTTAACAAAGAAAGCTTTGAAAAAGTCACATTCATTCCGGATGCAATCACAATGATGCCGAGCATGACGATAGCTGAGGCGATGCAGTTTATGGATGATTTTTATGACAGCTGGAATCAGGAGCGCGCAACGGAGTTACTAAAGTTTTTTAAACTCCAGGAAAGCGAGAAAATTTCCAGTTTGTCAAAAGGGAATACCGCAAAAGTTAACCTGCTTCTGGGATTGGCACTGGACGTGGATTTTCTATTAATGGATGAGCCTTTCTCCGGGATTGATATTTTCAGCCGGGAACAGATTGCCGAAGTATTTACCAGCCATCTGGTGGAAGACCGCGGCGTTATCATTACAACACACGAAATAGGCGACATCGAGCATCTGATTGACAATGTTGTGCTCCTTGATGAAGGTGTTGTGTTGAAAGAATTCAACAGTGAAGAAGTACGGGAAAATGAAGGGAAATCTGTTGTTGACGTGATGAGAGAGGTGTATCAGAAATGAACCGTTTTATAAAATTAGTGAACTTTGAATTAAGCCGGTTTATGAAAATTTACCTGGTGCTGATTGGGGTAACACTAGTTGCTCAAGTGGCTGGTGTGATCGTAAAAGCGAATCAATACATGGGTAAGGCAAACCAGGCTATCTATGAGGATATGGTCTCGAAAGCACAATTTCTTGACCAGACCGGGCCAATGTCAATGATGCATTTTGTCAAAAGCATGTGGTTTATGGGGCCAATTGCTTTATGTGTTGTTACCTTAGTTATTTATATATTCTTTATCTGGTATCGTGACTGGGTTGGTAAAAACACGTTTATCTATCGTTTACTGATGTTGCCGACGTCCAGACTGAATGTGTATCTTGCTAAAGCAATATCCATCTTTTTAATGGTACTGGGGCTTGTTGCGATTCAGTTGTTGCTGCTGCCACTTGAAAGCAAGGTTTTAACATGGGTTGTTCCAAGTGATTTCAGAATGGATATGCCGGTTGATCAGATTGTTAGTAATTTTTATTATTTAACGATACTTTATCCGAAATCATTTATTGAATTTGTCTTGTATTATGGAGCAGGATTTATGGTTTTGACAGTTCTGTTTACCGCAGTATTGTTCGAGCGCAGCTATAAATGGAAAGGAATTTTGCTCGGTGCCGGATACGGTTTTCTGTCAATTGTTATTTTTGTATTGCCTTTAATACCCATGGTGATTTTTCAAAAAGAATACCTTTATCCGATAGAAATTCTTATCGTGGAAATTATCATGGGATTGATCGTAACAGCCGCAGCAATCTGGCTGGGTGGATTCCTGTTGAAGAAAAAAATAACGGTGTGAAAGGAGTATCTACATGAAACGCTATTGGAAATTAATCGCAATCGTAACGGTTGCTGTTTTAACGATTGGAACGTTTTATATACAGTCGGCTATATCGGCAAGCAATTATCCGGAAGTAATTATTAAAAAAGAAAGCGGGAATGAAGAGCTGATTGAGAACATTACATTAAATGGGTCTTATTTTGCGGGTGGTAATACTAGTCAGCCGCTGACACTTACCAGCGAAGAGTCAAACTTTCGTGGTGAACGGTCTTTCTTTGAGCGATTGCGTGGGATGCATAGTCCTGAGATGAACCAGCTGCAGGATGAATACCGGGGCTTTATGCGCGGAAAAGGTGGTGTCGTATCATCTTATCTGGATTCGGAAAATGTGCTTGCCTATGTTGACATTGTCAATCAATCGTTTAATCAAACACCAAGTGAAATGGAGTTTGAAATTGCTGTCCTAAACAAAGAAAGTGGTGAAACGACTACATTTTCATTGCCTGTTCCGAACAGAGCATTATATTCACGTGCACATGTAGTCGATGTTCAAATGGTTAATGGTGACCTTAAGGTTTTGACGCAAAATACCCTAAAGCCATCTGAGGGTGAATTTATCAGTCAGGAAATTCATATGTACAGTTTTAATGTGGATGAGCAAGAAATAAATGGAGAAAATGAAATTACGATTGCCAAGAGTAAGGGTACCAACGTGTTCAGCTATATTAACACAATGGGTGAGATGGATCGGATGGGCCTTCACAATTATATGGTGTTCTCCACAGGAATGGATAACTTAGGGCCAGAGGGAAAAGTAGAACAAAGCAGCCAGCAGTATATAGCTTATAATTTTGCAGAGAATAAAAAAGAAATAATTGAAATTCCGGAACAACTTCAGAATAGTAGACAATACAGTTTTGATGGCGAAAATCTATATGCGGTTGCCGGCCAGGAAAAAACGAGTATTATTGTTTACAACTTGAAGTCCAAAAAGATAGAGAACGAGATCGAAGTACCGTCGCAAAGTATGAATCATCCGTTAATTAGTGCATCAGATGGCAAGTTGTATATGCTCCAAACGCTGGAAACAGAATTCCCGGAATTAATTGTGTTTGACGTAAAAACGGGTGAAACTTTATACAAAGGAAAAGTTACCACAAAAGAACCTGTTAAAGGTGATGTGTTCTTTAACTTTTATGAAATGAAAGTAAACTGAATTTATTACTGATTATTTTGAGTTGGATAAGAAATATGAGCCCCTAAGGGTTATAACCTTAATCTTAGGGGCTCTCTTATTCGACTTTCATCAAGTAATACGCTCATGGCTGCATATGGTTTATGCAAAAGGAAAATCATTAACCGATATCGGTGTAACAGGATCCAGGCATGTAATTCCAACAAATTTATTTAAATCCACAGTTAAACATATTCCGGTTGACTGAAAACCAGTAACAGGGTCATCGGCCGGGAAGTAATGTGAAAGTGCACTATGGCTATCCTCTATTTTGGTCATTAAAATCTCACAGTCCGTGACCGGCAAAAGTAATTCCAACCGAACACAACAGTCACTGTCGTCTACAAAACTTTTTGCCCTGAAAATCGGTGTTTCAGCATTACCAAAGAAAGTTCCATCTTCATCAGACATTGGTGCCTGAAATACACCGGTTCCTATAAACGGGTCACAGGATCCTTCGCAATATAGGATGATTGGGATAGTTGTATTTACATTGTTACTATTATTATTGCCTCTCCTCAATTGTTGAATAGCGTCATTACAACCGCTCCGGCAATTATTATTATCGGCAACTTCATCCTGTGCTTTTACAATTTTTTTCACAACGTCACATACACAACCCTTGGAGGAACAATGTTTCTGTTCGGGTATTTTTTTGTGCTTATATTTGCCCAAAATAACCTCTCCTATCATATGAAATATATATCACTAGTTAATATATGTAAGAAAAAGTTGGGGGGTTTGTTTAAGAGTCTATTTCCTTATAAATTGAGCAATGTACACAAGAAGATTCGAATGCATTAGTATCTGTTCACCCATTTAAGCAGAATTGGAAAGCCGGTGATCAGCCGGCCGTCAGGGAGTATATTCATGGGTAAAATCTCAACAAGACCTTGTATCGATTACTGTATGTTATGTATTGGAAACGAATCTGAATCGGCGCTTCTACCAAGAAATTTGCACATTCTATTATTTAGTCTGCTGTTGATAGACGGATGACTGAAAATGACTTATAGTTTTCCTCACTTTTACATTTATGATTCATATACATGAGTAATGGACCATATTATGTCAGTTTAACTGCACAGCGAAGTGTTTTATTTTTGGGAATGGAGGATTTGTGTTGAAAGATATTACCGCTATTCTTGTCCAATATTCAGACCAGGCAGTATTGAATAAGGCTTTAGCCTCTTTAAACAGATTCAGTTCCAGACTGGATAAGGTTATTATTTTTCAGGAGGGTAATCGTTCTTTTAGCAGCGTGAATGCGTACGATTGGTCTAACCGGACACAGTACATTACTTATAATGGTACTGGAAAAGCACTGCGTCAAACCGTAAATACGATAAATAGTCCGTATGTATTATTCCTGCAACGTACAGATTATCTTTCAAGTGCCGCAACTATTCAAATACCTCATCACCATCAGGTTTTAGGAACTTTCCATTCCAATCAGAAAACTGAAGTTCATTTTCCGTTACTTGTTCGTACATCGCTTCTCAAAAGTCATTCTTTTTTAACGTATAATCAGCTGCCTTTCAAAGAAGCCCTGCTCCCCTCCTGGCTTTCAACTGTTGATACTTCTCTGCAGTTGATAGAAAAAGACCTTACGAAGCAAACGAGAAATAATTATTCTACTACCATATTAGAGAAGCAAAAGTTTATGCAGAAATATAATCTGGAGAAGGTTAACACTGGATCCGCAAACCTTTCCGTTATTATTCCAACTTATAATATGGCCGCGTATGTGGAGAATGCTGTTGTTTCCTGTCTTTTACAGAACGAACAATTGGAGGAAATACTTATTATGGATGATGGATCAACGGACGATTCCTATGAACAGATTAGGCGCTGGCATGACGGAAAACAAGTAAAGGTATTTACGAAAGAAAATGGGGGGAAGGCAAGGGCCTTAAACGATTTATTACCTCATGTCACCTCTGACTTTATATTGGAACTTGATGCTGATGACTGGCTTGACCCTGATGCTGTTTCTGAAATAAAAAAACAGCTTTTAAAGCTTCCTGATGATATTTCGGTTCTATATGGTAATTTACGAAAATGGAAACAAATAGATGGCGATGTTCTTTTTAAAAGTATTTCTAAAGGGGTCGCGGTCAAGAGCAGAGCGAATCTGCTGTCATATCGTTTTCCGCTGGGGCCAAGAATCTACCGGACTTCTTTACTTAAAAAGGCGGGAGGATTTCCGGTGATTACATGGAAAGATGGCAGACTTTATGAGGATATCAGTGTATTAAACCGATTAATCAAGAATTCCCGCTTCCAGTACAGTGATTTCACCGTATATAATGTTCGGAAACATAAGGATAGTATTACAAAAGACAATCATTCAAACTGGAAGGACTTCTTGAAAATATTGGAGTAAAGTCAAAAGCATATGTGCGGTTAGTGACTGGGAAAAGAGAACAAACGAGTCCCCACCCAATTCCGGTGAGGACTCGTTTGTTAAAAAACACCCCTGTCTTTAGCCGGGATATTGAAAGGCATTTTACCATCATAGCGTTATACTGCCATGGCAGGAAAACGGATATAGCTGATGGCATCTACTGAAATATACATATTATCATTTTCATAGCCATTATTCACGTCAATTACGAGAACCAAATTTGCAGTAACAGTAGAGAGGATACCTTCGATGAAATTATTTTCGGTAAACACTTCGACCATTGAGCCTGTGCGTGTAGCCAGTTCGGCTGCAAATGTTTCTTCAAACATTTAAATTCCTCCTTTGTTAGTCGCTGATTACTTCAATACTGTCGACAGGAACAAATACTTGTGATCCGTCATCTTCAACTAATACGATATAGTTTTCCCTTACAGCAATTAACGTTCCGCTTACAGGGCCAGCAGGGGTATTGACCTGCACTTGCTCGTTTCGTAATTCAAACAGCAGCTCTCGAAGGGTTGTTGGTTCATCCGGCCCATTATCAGGTCCATTATCTGGATCTCCATTAAAGTCGAAACTAACGCCTGCATTCAAATCTACCCCTGGTAAATCTACGGAAACATTACTTTCTAGGCCGTTGTCATCATTCGAATCTGTATTGTTATCAATTAAATTTTGAGAAAATTGATTGGCCATACGCAACAGATTTCTCTGGCGATTTGTCAGATTAGCCATTTTCATTTCATTCCTTTCGTAAAGTTTATTTTTAGTGGTCTCTTTCTTACACGAGACCAAAAGTAGTTTTAGATACTGCAATACCCTGGAGAGAGGAGATAGATTACCTGGTTGGTACTATACAGATAAATGGTTGATTCCTCTTCCCCGGGAGTTCTACATTACTAAATGTCCAGGGTGGCAACGATGGTAGCAAGAATTTGGAATAACAACTGGATATTAACAGCAATATCCGTGTCTCTTGTTGTAATCTGTATCTCTCTTGATTGCTCGACAATTGTTTTTTGATGATTTCCCTGCCTTGTTCTGATAACTTGTTTTAGATCTTGAAGGATACCATTAGATTGGTTTTCACCAACAGTAATATTAATAACTGCTCCGATTGCTGCCTGAATACCGAGCTGCAGGGAGAATGCTACTTGCCTGTCAGTAGTAGTCACATTTATATCTTCGGAATCCTTAATGATTATCCATTCATCTGATACTTGCTGGTTGGAAACAGATTGGTCAGCATCTTGTGCTATAACTGCATTGTTTTCATCAGTTGTATTATCATCACATTGATCAAGTGCACGCCATTTCGTTTGGGACATATCATTCATCACTCCTTAACTCCTTTCTCCTGAAAATTTATAAGACATCAATCATTACGGCCAATGCTAACAGTAATTGCAGCATAGCTTGAATATTGACTGCCAAATCAGTATCTGTAGTCGTTACCGTAGCGTCTTTAGTGTTATAGATGAAGATTTTCTGTCTATTTATTTGGTCTGCGTTAAAGTGTTGCATAAGCTCTTGTGAAACAGCCTCACCTCGTTCTGAATCACCTACTACAATATTGAGGACCAGCATTATCGCCAACTGTAAACTTGCCTGCAGTGACACTCCGGTTTGTGTGTCCATTGAATCGATCGTGATATTGCAAGACTCTTTTACCCAAATCATTTCGGCGGATTCCTGATCCATAAATGAATATTGACCACCATCCTGTGAAACGGCTGCTTCGGGATCACTGTATAAAACTTCTACAAGATTATTGGTTTCATAGTTGTCAGCGCACGCATTGCATCTGGTTTTGTTTTTTTTAACTTTACAATTACAATCACGACAATAATGTTGATCTGTTTTATGCCGACCTTTATAGTAAAAATATCTATTTTTCCGGTCGTGGGAATGAGAAGTATTAGATTTTCTGTCATATTTCATAGTTAACACTCCTTTCTTTGGTTACTAATAATCTATGGATTTTCCTACTAAAAGACTGTACACATTAACCAGAATCCCACTTTTTTTCAAAATTAAAGAAAACACCTATCATTTGGTGTTTTCTTAATAGACTCTTATTCACTTGTTTTATTAATGTCTTTTTCACCTTTGTTAAATTGATCGACCTGTTTTCTTAAGTCCTCGACCATTTCTTTCAGCATTTGCCTTTGTTCATTTGTTATATTTTGTTTAACTTCTTCCGGTTTAACATTATTCTTTTTGAAAATATCATCAATCAACAGTTTGACTACCTTATCAGGGACTACCTGCTGTTTAGAGAAATCATCTCCCATAATATATTTCACCTGCCTTACATAGAGTACTATATACTATGGTATGGAGGAAATTTTGACTGTATTGTTGTCTATCGTTTTTATAGATGTTGGTTACACAGTGCAGGATATTGTATACTAACGGAAACTGTCTTAAGAAAGCACAAATTAACAGGATAATAGACTCCTGTGCTGCTAGAGTTGAGTTAGAAGGGAAGTTGTCGTATGGAAGGTCTACAGCGAATGACAGACAGTATTGATTATATTGAACGGAATTTGGATGGGGAACTTTATATGGAACATATAGCCGGGATTGCCTGCATGTCCAAATTTCATTACCAGCGAATGTTTCATATGCTGACAGGGGTTACTGTTGCAGAGTATATTCGAAAGCGTCGAATTACACTTGCTGCACAGGATTTGATGCATTCTGATCGTAAAGTAATTGATATCGCGTTGAAATACGGATATGAAACCCCGGAGGCATTTTCAAAAGCATTCCGTAAAATACATGGAGTGAATCCCTCGGCTATACATCAGTCAGGTGAACCGCTGAAGGCCTTTCCGCGACTCTCCTTTCAAATTCAATTAAAGGGTGATGAGGAAATGGATTACCGAATTGTGGAGAAAGAGGCTTTTCAAGTTGTCGGAAAGGGTATTCGTACGAAAACGATTGAAGGGCAGAATCATCGTGACATTCCAGCTTTTTGGGATGAATCCCATCGGAACGGTTTTGCAGCAGCGCTTGAAAAAGACTGCGGGGAAATGGGCGTGCTGGGTATTTGTATGGAGCTTGATATTGAGCATGAAGAACTGACCTATTTCATTTGCTCGGAGAAAAGTGACCAGCATGTGCCGGAAAGCTGGGAGACCAAAGAGATTCCTGCCTCAACATGGGCAGTATTTCCGGTTATCGGTCCAATTCCGGAAGCAATCGAGAAGGTGTGGGAGCGTATATTTGCTGAATGGTTTCCTTCCACAGGATATGAACATAGAAATGCACCGGAGATGGAAGTTTATCCTTCTGATGGCAATGTAACCGCTGAAGACCATCACTGTGAAATCTGGGTTCCGATTGTAAAAAAATAACGGAACACCTTATAGACCTTCTCAGCAGACTTGGATACATTTTTAATTAATTTCTTCTGTTTCAAACAACCCTTTTTGTGCTATTTTAGATATATATGATTTTTATCATAATAAGGGAGTTCTGATGATGAAGAAAAAAGTTGGAATTATTTTTGGCGGGAAATCTGCTGAACACGAAGTATCGTTGCAATCAGCCAAAAATATTGTTGATGCAATTGATAAAGATGAATATGAAGTAGTTCTGATTGGAATTGACAAACAGGGGAAATGGCACATCAATGACCAATCTTCCTATTTAATAAATGCGGAAAACCCGAAATTAATTCAGTTAAATAAATCAAATGATTCGGTGGCAATTGTACCCGGGGAGACGGATAACCAATTAATCCACGCGGAGAATGCAGGCGGATTGGACCAGCTTGATGTTGTATTCCCGATTGTGCACGGAACACTTGGCGAGGACGGCAGCCTGCAGGGAATGATGCGTATTGCAAATCTTCCTTATGTCGGCACAAACGTCCTTGGTTCTTCGATCTGTATGGATAAAGATATTGCTAAACGTTTACTGAAAGCAGCGGGTGTGAATGTTGCCAAAGGCGAGGTCTTTTCCCGTGCGAAGAAGAGTTCAATTGACTTTGATAAGTTGAAGGAGAACATTGGAGTTCCAATGTTCATCAAGCCAGCTAATCAGGGGTCATCTGTAGGAGTCAGTAAAGTGTCATCCAAAGAGGACTTTGATAAGGCTATCGATACAGCATTTCAATATGACCATAAAATCATCGTTGAAGAAACACTTGTCGGCCGTGAAATTGAATGCTCCGTTTTGGGAAATGATGATCCAAAGGCCTCACTGCCGGGTGAAATTTTACCACAGACAGAATTTTACTCGTATGAGTCAAAATATATCGACGAAACCGGAGCAAAGCTGGAGATTCCGGCAGATCTCTCCGATGAAATGGTTAAAAAAGTTCAGGATGCGGCCATTGAAGTATTTCAGACCCTTGAATGTGAAGGCTTAGCCCGTGTAGATTTCTTTTTAACTGATGATAGTGATATCTATGTTAACGAGGTCAATACCTTACCAGGATTTACCCGGATTAGTATGTATCCGAAGCTATGGGAAATAAGCGGAATATCCTATCCGGAATTAATCAATCGTTTGATTGAACTGGCGATTGAGCGTCATCAACAGGACAGTATGCTGAAAAGCGCTGTCTGGGAAGACGAATAAATTGTATGCGAGCCGCCGAAGGTTACAATTGTGCCTTTGGCGGTTGTTTATATTGTAGAGGGAGGGGCACTGTCGAACCCTTGAGACAGTGCCTCTTCTAACATCAGCCCGAGAGCAAAAATATCAACTGGAGAGAAGAAAACATCCCCGACAAAAAAGCGCCATCCAGAAAATGGCGCCTTTCATCATTACCCTTCAAATGTCGAAAATTTCTCGTTAACCGGTTTTCTGCCTTTTTTAATCGGCAATTCGTCAAAATAACCCAGATGGAGAAATCCTGCAATTTTTTCATTCTCGCCCACATTAAGAATTTCTTTTACTTTTGGATCATAGATGTGCGGATTGGTTTTCCAGACAACACCGAGCTGCTGCTCCCAGGCAAGCAGCCAAAAGTTTTGGATCATGCATGCTGTTGCCCCGAAGTTTTCATCCCATTGCTTTTGATTATCGGGGACTTCCATTACAACAACAAGGAAAGCATTTGGCTCATTCAAATATTCCCGGCGATTTTCCTGCCGTTCTTCCGGATAGGTTGCAGCAACTTTTTCTGCAAATGCTTCTTTTCGCTTTGGCCCAACGAAAACAAAGCGCCAAGGCTGCCGGTTTCCATGAGTCGGTGCCCAAACGGCATCTTCCAATAATTCTTTCACTGTCTCTTCCGTTACGGGCTTGTCATTGTAGCCTTTTTTAACAGCCCGGCGTTCACGGATAAGGTTTGCAAGTGCTGTTGATTGTTTTGTCTGTTCCACGTAACAGTCTCCCTTCAAATCCTTTTATGTATATTCGTTTAATTGATAATTATTTTCATTTACATTATAACGAATGGAACATCAAAAATCAAAATAATGTGATGCTCGTCACATTATTAAACAAATTAATAGGATATACTTCAGCTATGTGCTTATTTTTCTCAATACTATCCGGAGGGAGGATTGGCAGGATTGAAGCTAATATCTGTGGACCATGAAATAACGAAGCCTGTATTTTTTACCAGGTTATTCGGCGAAGACAATCGTGAAGTGGTAAATGTGAAATTACAGGAAGGAGAAATCGTAAAAGAACATGATTCCCCGAAGCATGTATTCATTTTTGTGAACAGTGGTGATGTGGAATTTACCGTTTCCGGGGAGAAGCATACGGTTAATGCCGAAACAGTTTTGTACATGGAACCATATGAACGTCATGCGCTAAAAGCTTTAAGTGACGTATCAATTCTCGTTATGAAATGTTAGTCTCAGAGTTATAGCGGGAAAGCAGTTATCTTTACAATGGATAGCTGCTTTAATGTTATACTCGGGAAAAGAAGCTCTAAAGGAGGTTTCCAAATGGATCAGTTTATGGAGCGTGCAGTGGAACTGGCTGCTGAAAATGTTCGTAATGGCGGGGAACCGTTTGGTGCAGTTCTGGTAAAAAATAATAACCTGGTTTCTGAAGGTGTGAACGAATTACATAAGCGTTTTGACATTTCTGCACATGCTGAAATAATGGCGATGCGCAAGGCACAAAAGAAAATGCATACACATGTCCTCGAGGGATATACAATGTATGCGAGCGGTGAGCCCTGTCCAATGTGCATGACAGCAATGTATTTTGCCGGGATTGACAAAATTTATTACTGTGCATCTGTGGAAGATGCTGTTGAAGCAGGTCTCGGAAAGTCAAAAGTAGTTTATGAAGAATTGCAGAAGCCAAAAGAAGACAGGGAAATGCAAATGATTCATATGCCTTTAAAAGAAGGTCAGGAAAATCCAATGGAATTGTGGAAAAAAAAATAACTTGCATTTTAAAAATTATTGGTATATAATTTAAAAAACTTTGAAAATCAAAATGAAATACTTACTTTTTTAAAAACGTTGAAGAGGGAAAGTAAGATATGGTTATTTTTTCTACAGAGAGCTTCGGTAGCTGAAAAGAAGCAAAAAATACGTATCTGAAAAATGGCCTCCGAGTTTCGTGCTGAAACTATCGATCGAGATAGTAGTAGGTTCCGACGAGTTTTGGCACTCGTTATCAATGCCAAAGTATTCAAAGCCACAACAAGGCTTGCGTACTTATTGAGGCTGTGTGTGCAAACATACAGTAAAGTAAGGTGGTACCACGTATATATAACCACGTCCTTACCGAATTTTAAATTCGGCATGGACGTGGTTTTTTGATTTTCAAAAAGAGAATTGGATATTACTGCGCGCGTGATATTCATGAAATCTGTATTAACAAAAAATTAAATGGAGGAATCGAACATGAGTAAAAATTTAGTGCTTCAAACAGACTTTGGATTAAGTGATGGTGCCGTAAGTGCGATGTATGGCGTAGCTTTATCGGTTGCTCCGGGTTTAAGAATCTTTGATTTAACACATGACATTCCCCAATTTAATATTTGGGAAGGTTCTTACCGGCTCTATCAGACCATTTCCTACTGGCCGGAAGAAACCGTATTTGTTTCTGTTGTTGACCCTGGTGTAGGAACCGATCGTTTAAGTGTAGTTGCTAAAACAAAGGAGAACCAATACATTGTTACTCCTGATAACGGCACATTGACACATATTAAACAAAATATTGGAATTACGGCAATTCGGGAGATTGATGAGAAAGTAAATCGTTTGCCTAAATCAGGCGATTCCTATACATTCCACGGCCGTGACGTTTATGCGTACACAGGAGCAAGATTAGCTTCAGGTAAGATTAGCTTTGAGGAAGTAGGCCGGGAGTTGAATGTTGACGATACTATTGAAATTAAGCATAACCAGTCATACATTGATGAAAGTGGCACAATTCATGGAAATATTGATATTCATGATGTTCGTTTCGGTAATCTTTGGACGAATATTGAACATGATTTATTCAAGCAGGCCAATTTCAACTACGGTGATTCGTTTGAAGTCACGATTGCCAATAACACGCGTCAGGTTTATAAAAATATCATGACATTTGGTCGTTCGTTTGCAGACAGTCACCTGGGTGAGCCGCTCATCTATGTGAATTCACTTGATAAATTGGGTGTTGCCATTAACCAGGGATCATTTGCCAAAGCATATCAGATAGAAACAGGGATGAATTGGAAAATAACCATTCGTCGTGCACCTAAAATTATATATAATTAAATATAAATAAATTAAAATAAAAATCAGGGAGGAATTAGAATTATGAGAAGTCAAGGTTTATCAATCAAAACAATCGTAGCTATTGGAATTGGGTCAGCGGTATTTGTTATTTTAGGCCGTTTTGCTTCCATACCATCGGGGATACCGAATACATCTGTTGAAACAGCATATGCTTTTTTAGCACTTATGTCTGTGATCTTTGGTCCTATTGCAGGCGGATTAATTGGTTTTATCGGTCATGCATTGAAAGATGCGATCTTTTATGGCACCCCGTGGTGGAGCTGGGTTGTTGTGTCAGCTTTTGTAGGTTTCGGAATCGGGTTGTTCACCAGAAAAATTAAAGTCGACGAAGGTGTATTTGGCACAAAACAAATTGTCTTATTTAACATCGTGCAGGCAGTTATTCAGGCTGTCGGCTGGTTCCTGATCGCTCCGATACTTGATATCGTGATTTATGCAGAGCCGGCTAACAAAGTATTTACCCAGGGAATTTTCGCCGGAATTTCAAACATTGTAACGGTCGGAATTATTGGTACAATTTTAATTGCAACCTACGCAAAAACCCAGGGGAAAAGTGACTCTTTAGCGAAGGAATAACAGCAAAAACAGGAAAGAAGACACGAGAAATACAATATCCAATCAGGAGTTTTTGTCATGAAAAGGCCAATCATTCATTTTGACGATTACACATTTAAATATCGCAGTCAGCAGGAACCGACACTCCATAACATTGATCTCACTATTTATGAGGGAGAAAAAGTATTGATTGTAGGTCCTTCTGGATCAGGGAAAAGCACAATCGGCCATGCGATTAATGGCCTTGTGCCTTTTTCCTATAAAGGGAAAGTGTCAGGAAGCTTAAAAATAAAAGGCAGAGAAGCACGGGATTTCGATATCTTCACCTTAGCCAAAATGGTTGGTACCGTCTTACAGGACCCTGATGGCCAGTTTATTGGACTTTCAGTGGGGGAAGACATTGCCTTTTCTTTGGAGAATGATCGAGTACAACAGGCTGAAATAATTCAGCGTGTAAACAGTGTAGCCAAGCTTGTCGATATTAAATCACACCTTGACCACGCTCCTCATGAACTCTCAGGTGGACAAAAGCAGCGCGTGTCCCTCGGTGGTGTCATGGTTGATGAGGTGGATATTTTATTGTTTGATGAACCACTGGCAAATCTTGATCCGGCCACTGGAGAGCATGCAATTGAGCTCATCGATCATATCCAAAAGGAATCAGAAAAGACAGTGATTATTATCGAACACAGACTGGAGGATGTTCTTCATGCCAAGGTGGATCGAGTAGTAGTTATTGATGAAGGTCGTGTTATTTCAAATGGTACACCGGATGAGGTCTTGGCTTCAGGGGTTTTGGAAGAAACATATATACGTGAACCTCTGTATGTGAAAGCAGCTAAGTATGCGGGATGTGAAATTACCAGAGACATGCAGCCCGCCTATCTTGATACCTTTGATATTAAGGCATGTAAACCATCTTTTGATGCATGGGTTGAAAATGCAGCGAAGCCTGATAAGAACCAAATTAATAACCCTATTCTGGAACTTCAGCATGTGAATTTTAATTATCAACTGAATCAACCGGTACTTCAGGATATTTCTTTTACTGTACACCAAGGAGAAATGGTCAGTATTGTTGGAAAAAATGGCGCTGGAAAGTCGACATTATCCAAGCTCATTTGCGGCTTCGAAAAGATAGAAAGCGGAAAGATCCTGTATCATGAAAAAGATATAACAAATGATACGATTCGACAGCGTGCCGAAAGGATTGGTATGGTGATGCAGAATCCGAATCAGATGATTTCCAAACATTTGATTTATGATGAAGTAGCACTTGGCTTGCAATTGCGTGGTGTAGTTGAAAATGAAGTGAGAACACGCGTGGAAGATACACTGAAAATTTGCGGGCTTTATCCTTTTCGTAATTGGCCAATTTCCGCACTCAGTTTTGGTCAGAAAAAGCGGGTTACCATTGCTTCCATCCTGGTCCTGAATCCGGAAGTCCTTATTCTTGATGAACCGACAGCAGGACAGGATCTACGCCATTACACGGATATTATGGAATTTCTCGTTTCGTTAAATAAAGTACAGGGGATTACGGTTATCATGATTACGCATGATATGCATCTAATGCTGGAATATACACCAAGAGCAATTACGATTGCTGATGGCAGGATCATTGCGGACACTACAGCCGTTGATGTTTTGACAAACGAGGAAGTTATTGCTGAGGCAAACTTGAAAAAGACATCACTTTTTGATCTGGCAGTACGTGCTGAGCTTGATGATCCATATGCATTTATTAATAGATTTATAGCGTATGACAGGGGTGTGAAAGCAACATGGCAGTAGAGATGCTTTCTTATATTGAGCGTGAATCACCTATCCATCGTCTCTCAGGTCTGACAAAATTGGTCGTTTTCCTGATGTGGTCTTCAGCTGCGATGCTAACCTATGATACGAGGGTGTTAGTATTTTTACTAGTCGCCAGTCTTATCATCTTTAAACTATCAAAAATTCAGCTTAAAGATGTCGCTTTTGTCCTTTTATTCATTTTATTTTTCCTGTTACTAAACAATATTGCCATTTACATTTTCTCACCACAGCAAGGTGTGAAAATTTATGGTACAAGTCATGTATTATTTGAGATCATTGGCAGATATAATCTTACATTGGAGCAAGTTTTTTATCAGATCAATGTAACACTGAAATATTTTGTTGTAATTCCTGCAGCTTTATTATTCATTGTTACAACACATCCAAGTGAATTTGCTGCGTCGCTTAACAAAATCGGAATCAGCTATAAAATTTCTTATTCCGTATCACTGGCATTGCGTTATATACCAGATATTCAGCGTGAATTCCGGTCGATTTCACATGCGCAACAGGCGCGCGGTATTGATTTATCAAGGAATGAAAAGTTGTTCAAGCGAATAAAAAATGCAACAGCCATTATTATGCCGCTTATTTTATCAAGTCTTGAAAGAATCGAAGTGATTAGTAACGCAATGGAACTTCGTGGCTTCGGCAAGCATAAGAAACGCACATGGTACAGTACAAAACCTTTTCACAAAGCAGATTGGATCACCGTTATCACAAGTATCTTAATTCTGATTATTACGCTAATAATTACCTTCCATGACGGAGCAAGGTTTTATAACCCGTTTCAATGAGAATTGACATTGCAATACCACTTCCGTATGATAAAAGAAACATAATTTGAAGGAGGACCTATCCGATAATGAAGTAAACCCACGTTTTCCAACCAATGTTTGAATACACTCAAACGAACGTTTCTGCCTGCATGAAACGAATGGGATACGTGTGTGCACTTTTTCCGGATAACCTCCATTTCGATAGTTTTAGAAAACAGGTATATCCTTATTTCCATTGTACCCATTCACAGGCAGAAACCTGTGATTTTTTTATTGAAAAAATGGGGGTATGGTTATGTTTGTTTTTAAAGCAAAAGGTCTCAGTAAAGAATGGAACGGTAAAACACTTTTTCAAAACGTTGATATCGAATTGCGTAAGGGTGAGCATGTTGCATTATTTGGACGAAATGGAACAGGAAAAACAACCCTTTTGAATGGACTGCTTGGAAAAATTCAATTCGATTCGGGTACTGTGCAGTGCCTTGTTCCCTCGGATGACTGGGGTGTGCTTGAACAAAATCCGGATGTCGACTCACAGCTTACAACGCTGGAATTTGTACAACAGGCAGCCGGGAAGGTTTATCATTTAAAAAAACAACTCGATAAAATGCATACACAGACTGGTTTCAATATGGAAACGTATGAACAAGTCTACAATGCGTTTTTGGCACTTGACGGATTTAGTTTGGAAACAGAGGCAGAAGCGGCACTGCAGCAGGTGAACTTGTCTTCATCTGTATGGGAAAATTCATATCATGAGCTGAGCGGCGGGCAAAAAACGCGGGCGCAGCTGGCACGGCTTATCCTGCAGAATCCTGCATGCATCATCATGGATGAACCTACAAACCATTTGGATAAAGAAACAACCGAATGGCTGGAGAATTGGTTTATTAACTATTCCGGTGCGGTATTGTTTGTCTCGCATGATCGTTATTTTCTGGATTGTACAGCTGATGCTATTTATGAGTTGAATAGTGATGGCTGCAGGCGTTATGAAGGTGGATATGCTTCATACAGGAGTCAAAAAGAAGTTGAACAACGTACGCAGGAATCCATTTATCGGAAGCAGGAGCAGCGAAAAGAAGAATTACTCAAGACGATTCGCAATTACCAGCAGTGGTTTCAGCAGGCACATAAAGCAGCCGGGCAAGATGATTTTGCAAGAGCGAAAGCGAAGAAAAATGTGTCACGGTTTAAGGCAAAAGAGAAGGAATTGGAACGCCTGGAAAATAACAAAGTTCAGAAACCCCAGGCCGATAAGAAGCTAAATGTTCAATTGGATGGAAGCTCCTTCTCAGCAAAAAGACTTCTGCAAATCGAGGACCTGTCGTTCTCTCACAGTAAGGATCAGATGCTTTTTTCCAACTTAAATACCTCGATTTACAGAGGGGATCGGATTGGCGTTATTGGCGAGAACGGTACAGGCAAATCGACGCTGTTAAAGCTGATTTCCGGAAAACTAACCCCAGATAAAGGAAAGATTAAGTTGAATCCGCAAACAAGAATCGGTTATTTTGCCCAGGAACTTGAAAATCTTGATGAAGGGAAGACGATTCTGGAAAGTATGCTCGAATTGCCTAATATGACCCAATCGGAAGCACGAACGATTCTCGGATGTTTTTTATTTTCAAGAGAGGCTGTATTCAAAAAGATTTCTTCCTTAAGCATGGGTGAAAAATGCCGGGTTGCCTTCCTCCATCTGTACTTCAGCAATGCGAATCTATTAGTTTTGGATGAACCGACGAATTTTTTCGATATAGATACGAAGGAAATCATTGAGGGTGTTTTACAGGAGTACCCTGGAGCATTGGTCATTGTTTCGCATGATCGGTATTTAATCAAAAAAACTGCGAATCGAATTATTGAGCTTGGTGATCGAGACGTCGTTGATTACGAAGGAGATTATCAGTCATTCCTGGAGCATAAAAACAACCCAGGTAAGGAGAATGATATCCGTGAACTGGAACTGATGCTGACCCGGTTGATGAGCACCGAAGCAGAAACGGATGAAGAACAGGAACGGATTCTTGCTGAAATCAAAAGAATCCGGCAATTGCTCGGGTGATAGGCAATGACTTTCGTGATAGGATAGGTAATAGAAGTGTGCCGAGGGGGAGTATCATGTTAAAAAAGCTGTATTACACAAGGGACATAACGTTGGCAGCATTACTGGGGTCGGCTGTTACGTTGTTAGTTTTTATTGCTGAAGGTCTTATGAGAAATAGCTCAGATTTAAATGCATTAGTCACACAATCTATTATTGTAGTTGTATTGTACTTTATTATATTTTTCATCGCCTACTTTCTATTGATTAATCCGTTCTATGATTCATTAATTCGAAATGTAAGTGTCATGTTGACGGCAATTATCATTCTGGCAATTGCAAACGTGATACTAGTTGCCGGACTGTATGTAGATACATCCCGGACGTTTATCGAAGTGGTTATGGATAATCTTGGATTGTTTTTGGCTGTTAATATATCGATTATTTTCTTTTCCTGGAAAAAGCAGATACGGAAAGGAGCATCAAAACAATGAGTAAAGTCATCGAGCAAGCATTACATATGGCAGGAGATTCTTCACCGATTAAACAGATCAGGCAATCCTTTGGCGGTTCGATTAATGAGAGTTTTTTTGTCGAAACCGATGAAAGAATATATTTTGTGAAATATCATAATAATGCACCGGAGCGGTTTTTTGAATTGGAAGCAAAGGGTCTTGAATTAATCAGGGAAACAAACACCATTTCTGTGCCTGAAGTGCTGGCATACTCGGATGAAAAAAATAATGCATTTCTTGTGATGGAATGGGTGGAAGGTCAAAAGGCACCGGATACAGAATATAAGCTTGGTGAACGCATAGCGGCAATGCATCAAACGGTTGGTGAGCGGCATGGTTTTACTGATGATACATTCATTGGTATTTTGCCACAGCCGAATGGTTTATTTTCAAGCTGGCTGGAATATTATCGTGATCAGAGACTTGCCGCACAGCTCGAGATGGGTGCCACACAAGGCAGTATAAAAGGAAAAAGGCGGACCCGTCTGGAAAAATTGCTGGCTAATTTGGAAAAATGGGTGCCTGACAATGTTGAGCCATCGTACTTGCACGGTGATTTGTGCGGAGGAAACTGGCTGGTTGGAGCTGCAGGAAATCCGTATGTGATTGATCCATCCTTTTTATACGGAGACCGACATTTTGAATTAGCTTTTACCGAGTTGTTCGGTGGCTATTCGCGGGATTTTTATCAGGCTTATCAGGAGCGTTTTCCTCTGGCGGATTACTATGAAACGATCAAACCATTGTATCAGCTTTATTATTTGCTCGTTCATTTGAATATTTTCGGGGAACCTTATGGCCCACGTGTAGATGCGGTTTTGAAACAATATATAGAGTGACAGTTCCGACACAAAGTTGCTACAAAACAGTGTACAAATGTGTGGAATGTCACAGTCCGGGAATTTCTGATCGTGTATCATTATAGTACACGAAGATATACCGGCAGGGGGCAATTAAAATGACATTTTATGAGTTATTAGTGTTTATTCATGTTTTTTCAGCAATATTGGGGATGGGACCCGGGTTTGTCATGATTTATATTGTGACAAAAGCGGAGACGATGACAGAATTGAAACATGCGTATATTATCCGTAATCGGCTCCATATTTTTGTGATGGTCGGTGGAACACTCCTCCTGATAACAGGATTATGGATGGGCTTTTTAAACAGCTATCTGTTCCAGCAGGGGTGGTATGTTACCAGTCTGGTGTTATTTTTAATTGCATTGGGTTTCGGCCCGACTGTTCTTTCACCAAGATCCAAGCCGATAAAAGCATTGCTGAAGGAACAGCAGGGTGATGAAATCCCCGGTGAATATTTCATTCTTTCAAAAAAACTATTTTTCTATGAGCGAATCGAAAATGTCATCTTTTTAATTGTGATTGCATTGATGATTTTGAAGCCTTTTTAGGATATAATGTTTCAAATGGATAAAAAAAGGTTATTATCCATTGGAAGTATATCTTTTTGAGGGGAGTGACATGATGCGGACTGTTACACTGGAAGACGTATTTACACACCCAGTTACACAGAAAAGCCTTAAGCGTTCAGGAATTGCCCACGCGATAGCAGTTGCCGAGTATGCTTATATGTTTGCCAAAAGATACGGCGTAAACGTTGACCACGCAACGAAAGCGGCGCTTTTACACGATGTTGGCCATTATGAGTGGTACCGTGATGGGGAATGGGATTATGATTTGTATAAAGAAAGTGATATTCATGCGATTAAAGGAGCCAATCGTGCACATAAACTGCTGATCCGGATTGGCGAGGACCGTAACGCGGCAAAAGAAATCGCTGTAGCTATTTTGCTGCACACAGATTCGTATTTGCCAAAGGGTGAATTGAAATTAAAGCCGCTGCAGCAGGTTGTTGCCCTTGCTGACGAAGCTGATGAGGAAGCAGGTGGCAACCATCATTACAAAACAATTGAAAACCATGTTGCTCTGGAACGTATTCGGGCGCTGGATATACGGATTGATAGTGAAGTGAGGACCGCTCCTGGAATTTTATAGCCTTCACTTTTTTAATAGCTGCACTTATGTCAGATCATCGGCAGAAGAATAAAAACATCAGCAGATTAGCCGGAATATCGGCAGAACAGCAGAAACATCGGCAAAAGAAATATATCTTTCCAGTGCAAATATATCAACCCCACAAGAAAAAAGTCATCCCGAAGTACAAGTATAAAAAAAGCGCACATTACAAAATGTACGCTTTTACAAATAATTTATTTTACCCCTAAATATTCCTCAAGTGTAATTCTTTTTTCCGTAATTTCCATAGCTGCCTCCTGCCCTACATAACGCAGATGCCATGGCTCATATTGATATTGGGTTATTTCTTCCTTCCCTTTTGGATAACGAATAATAAAGCCATATTCACCGGCGTGCTGCTGCAACCATTTTCCTTCGTCTGTCTTGCCAAATTCAACAATTAATTTAAAGCCAACATCCTGACTTGTTACATCCATCGTCAGACCGGATTGGTGTTCACTTTCCCCTGGACGTGCACTGAAATTATTAGCAGCTTCCTCACCGTATGCTTCAACATTAGATGCAAAGATGGCATCCTGTCTGTCATATGATCTGTATCCGGATTGTGCAAATAATTTAAGACCAGCATTATCAGCAGCCTGGAACATGTCCTCAAGTGCAGTTGCTGCTACCTGACGCATTTGTTTTTTCGGCAAAAATTCTTCAAACGGGAATAGGACATCCGGAACAACCAGATTTTTTGGTACAAAATCTGCTGGTAAAGCATGTTCTTTATTTACAAGTGTCAGAATTTCATGTGGGTTACTTACAACGCTTTTATCATTATCAGGTTTTGCCAGAGCTGATGCAGGTTTTGCCGCAGCATCGCTTTCAAGAGATTTCTTTAACGCTTCTTTAGTAGCAGTATCATAAACGCCAGTAGGTAATATGGCATCCTGCTGCAATTGAAAGTCTGTAAGGGCCCAGGTTGTAATCACATCAAACGTGCCATTTACAGATAAGGAATACCCTAATTCGTTAAGGATCTCCTGCAACGATTCAACAGCATCTCCCTGATCTGTTTTGTGCAAGGTAGTTTTTGGCAGCTCCGGAGTATTTTCTTCTGGTGCTTCTTTATTAGTTGTATCTTCTTTTTCACTGCTTGGTGCTGGTTCAGCTGTTTGGTCGTTATTTGATTCGTCATCGCCACATGCGGTGATTATAAATAATAGGGCAAACAGTGCTAAAGCAGCTGCCAGTTTTTTGTTGAACATTGTTTTCTCTCCCCGTTATTTCTTGTTGTTCATATCTAATATCGTTTGTGAACATAAAAAAGTGGCATAATTTAGCGAAATATTTTTTTATAATAATGACACCTTTTGTTCCTGAGCTTCGATTATAGTAGTGATAGAATCTATATTTTTTACGTCCATTAACCATATTAACACTGAATGTTTTCGTCCGTCCATGCTAAATAATGTATAAAATAAACTCGAAAAGGATTATTTTGTTTCAAACAACCGGCAGATTTCAATTACAACGTTCGTTGCTTTTTCCATATTGTCTACTGAAATATATTCAAATTTGCCATGATAGTTTTCGCCACCGGTAAACAGGTTTGGCGTTGGCAGTCCCATATAGGAAAGCTGTGATCCGTCAGTACCGCCCCGAACCGGTTTTACAAGTGGGTTTATACCAAGGTTTTCCATTGCTTCATAGGCCGTATCAACAATTTGTTTTACAGGCTCAATTTTTTCACGCATGTTGTAGTACTGATCAGCCATTTCAAGCTCTGCACTACCGTTACCATATCTTTCATTAATTTCATTGGCAATCTTGCGGACAGTTTCTTTACGGGCTTCAAAATTATTTTTGTCAAAATCACGAATAATATAGTAGACTTCTGTTCTCTCCACATCACCATTTACTGAAATCAGGTGATAGAAGCCTTCATATTTTTCGGTATGTTCAGGTGATTCCTTATCGGGAAATTTCTGAATAAATTCAGCGGCTGTTTTCCCGGCATTGACCATTTTATTTTTCGCTGTACCGGGATGAACGTTATTTCCGTTAAATGTGACTTTGGCTGCTGCGGCATTGAAACTTTCATATTGCAGTTCACCGAGTGGTCCCCCGTCAACTGTATAAGCAAATTCAGCGTTAAAACGATCTATATCAAATTTATGCGGGCCACGTCCAATTTCTTCATCTGGAGTAAAGGCTATACGAATTTTCCCGTGCTTGATTTCAGGATGATTAATCAAGTAATCCATTGCAGTCATAATTTCCGCTACTCCAGCCTTGTTATCGGCGCCAAGTAAAGTTGTTCCGTCTGTGGTGATAAGTGTATGTCCCTCGTAGCCGGGCAACTCCGGAAAATCCTTCGCAGACAAAATTACGCCAAGGTCTTTATTAAGTGTAATGTCATTGCCATCAAAATTTTCGATGATTTGCGGATTTACATTTTTGCCGGTGAAATCAGTTGCTGTGTCAACATGCGCAAGAAATCCGATGGCCGGCACATCTTTATCTGTATTGCTTGGAAGTGTTGCCATCACATAGCCATTGTCATCCACGGTTACATCATCCATGCCGATATTTTTCAGCTCATCTACGAGCAGGTTGATAAGATCCCATTGTCCTGGAGTTGATGGTGTTGATTCACTGCTTTCATCTGATTGCGTATCAATTTTTGCATATTTGATCAATCGTTTGATTAGTTCTGCTTTCATTATGTATTCATCTCCTTTTATTAATGATAATGTTATCATAAATGGTAAGGAAGAAAATAATAAGGAGGTTTACTATGTCGGTTATAATCAATGACGAATGGTTAAAGGACAAAATGGAGAATACTCCGGATGATTTAGTAGTTGTTGATGTGCGTTTCCAATTAACGGACCCGGAAGCAGGGAGAAAGGTTTATTTGGAAAGCCATATTCCAGGTGCAGTTTACCTTGATTTAAACAAAGATTTATCAGCTAAGCCTGGTAAGCACGGAGGGAACCACCCATTGCCGGACATGGATATATTTTCCGCAAAAATTGGTAATATCGGAATTGACCATGATACAACGGTTGTTATTTATGACCAAAACAATGAAATGTTCGCATCACGATTGTGGTGGCTGCTTTATTATGCAGGACACGAAAACGTACATTTATTGGACGGAGGATTTGATCATTGGGTTCAGCAGGGTCATGAAGTAACGGATGAAATTACAAACTTAACGGCAAAAGAATTCCGGCTGAAACTTCGGGAAAATGAAGTAGCCAATATTGAGCAGGTCAAAGAAAAAATAAATACTAATTCAGCAACATTAATTGATTCCCGCGGAAGAGACCGATATTTAGGTAAAACGGAACCTCTTTATGCAAAAGCGGGCCACATTCCCGGGGCGAAGAATTTCTTTTGGAAAAATGTTTTGGACGAAGAAGGAAAGTGGAAAAAGGATGTCAATCTCGAGGGGAATTTTTCAGACCTGTCAAAGGACGATGAAATAATCGTCTCATGTGGGTCAGGTGTTTCAGCCTGCCCGAATGTCCTTGCATTGAAGGCTGCAGGATTTAAAAATGTGAAGCTTTATCCGGGGAGTTTCAGTGACTGGATTTCCTACGAAGAAAATGAAGTAGAAACAAAGGAAGAGTAAAATGGTTAAAAAAAGATGTGAATGGGTTACGGATGAACAAGTATATATAGACTATCACGACCAGGAGTGGGGGAAACCGACGCACGATGACCAGATGTTGTTCGAAATGCTTTCATTGGAAGGTGCGCAGGCCGGTTTGAGCTGGGTTACGATATTAAAGCGCCGGGATAATTATCGGAAAGCTTTTGATAATTTTGATCCTGTAAAAGTGGGTGAATATGATGAACAGAAGGTGGCTGAACTTCTGCAGGATGAAGGAATTATCCGGAATAAGCTTAAAGTGAATTCAGTCGTAACCAATGCCCGGGCATTTTTGAAGGTCCAGGAAGAGTTTGGGAGTTTTGATGATTATATATGGCAATTTGTCGGTGGTAAGCCTATTTTAAATGATTGGGGTGCGCATGCCGAAGTTCCAGCTTCTACAAAAGAATCCGAGCAAATGAGCAAAGATCTGAAGAAACGCGGATTCAAATTTGTTGGTCCAACGATTTGCTATGCTTTCATGCAGGCAACTGGTATGGTTAATGACCATACGAAGGAATGCTTTTTGTATCACGGGAAGTAAGGAGTTTTAGGAGTTCTGGTGGAAGCGGACATTTAATCCTTTATTTGTGGCAAAAGCATTGTTTTTATGACTTACACGGACATTTGTTCCGCTATGCATCAAAAATCAATGCTACTTCCTGCAATTTAAGCTGGATAACGGAATATATGTCCGTCAAAACAGTAAATTGGTGCTTTTTTATGATAATAGTGGAAAATATGTCCGCATATATAGTTAGTAAATGATACCACGGAATTTTAACATTCCTCTTGAAAAACACATAAAATCTAGTAAAATACCAAATTGTGTGCTTTTTTGAGAGGAGGGAATACGGTGTCTCAAAGTATTTTTATGGAACAGGAAGAAACAAAAAGTAAAGATGAAATCAAACAAGAACTGGATACGTTGGAATTTCAATTATTCCGCATGCAGGAAAACATGAAAGAGATTGCCAAAGTGTCTGAGGTTGTCAGCATTGATCAGACGAATAATGATGAGTGGGTCATCATTTATGCTGATAAAACGGCGGAAACATGCCAGTTGATGCTGCACAGTTGTAACAAGCCGTACCGAGGCAAGTGGAATTCAGCTATTCAGGCAGAATATAAAGATGAGCAAAAGCTGCATATTGCAGATATAAAAGGCGAAGAAAATAAAGGATATGGATCCGTTTTGATGAAACACTTAAAAGAGGTAGCCCGGGATGACAATGTACAATATATTACGGGTAACATTGTGAAACGGGATTTTGACCATGTTGACCGGTTAAAGTATTTTTACGGCAAGCATAATTTCGACGTGAAAATTGACCATCAGGAGCAATATGGTGAAATTATTTGGAATGATGGGTAGAAAGGTGATTTCAGTGAACGTGAAATCGCCTTTCTTTTTTTAACCCAATTTTGGTGCTTTCCTATGTTTTGTTGCTTGTTCATAGGCATATGCCAATTCGATTAGCTTAGCTTCAAAAAAAGCTTTGCCTGTGAATGTAATGCCAACTGGTTTTCCTTCTGAAGTATACCCGGCTGGGACAGAAATGGATGGATACCCTGCTTTGGCTGCGATTCCTGCTCCATAATTATTGGCAAAAATCAGGGCGTCTAACTTATGCTCATCCATTGTCTTATCGATACCCTTATCCTGTGACATTTTCAGATCGTTTAATCGGGCATTAATGTATTCTGCTTCAACAAGTTTCCCGCTCTTTTCATCGGAATGTTTAAGAATCGTCTGACCATATTTAAGGGCTGCTTCCTCATAAGATGTATTAAATTGAATGACTTCGGATAAAGAGTGAACCCGGACATTCGCCGATAAGTCATTTAAATACGCATTTACGCCACTTTTGAATTCATGAAAAAGAACATTCATGTCGTCCAAGTCAGAGGGAAGCGATACTGGATCGATTATCCTGGCTCCGGCATTTTCTATATCCGTCAAAGCAGCGTTGATGATATTATTTTCCTCCTCATTCAGTTCTTCCAGGTAATCCCTTGAAATACCAAGTTTTGCGTTTTGCAATCCATTTTGATTCAACGATGCGGAATAACTATGGTTTATGTCCCGCGGCATCATGGAAGTGGCCGGGTCTTCTTCATCAACACCAGTAAGTACGTCTAACATAATTGCCGCATCTTCCACAGTTCGTGTCATTGGCCCCGCGGTATCCTGACTGTTTGAAATTGGAATAATTCCGGTACGGCTCAGCAATCCAACAGTCGGTTTTATACCAACAAGGGAGTTGCTGCTGGCAGGACTGAGAATCGATCCGCTTGTTTCCGTACCGATTGCACCTGCTGCAAAGTTTGCTGCAATAGCGGCCCCAGACCCGGAACTCGAACCGCCAACATCGAACTTGCCCGGTCCATATGGATTCATAACCTGTCCACTCAGCGAACTGTAACCATTTGGCATTCCTTCTGTCATAAAATTAGCCCACTCGGTTAAATTGGTCTTTCCCAGGATGACAGCACCAGTCTCACGCAGTTTTTTGATGATAAAAGCATCATCATCCGCATAATTATTTTTGAGGGCAACAGAACCTGCTGTCGTATGTGTTTTATCGCCGGTGTTGATATTGTCCTTTACTAAGATGGGAATGCCGTGAAGCAGACCACGCGCGCCTTTTTGAGCACGCTCTGTGTCGATTGCCTCCGCAATGTGTAATGCTTCTGGGTTAATTTCCAAAACAGCATTGATTTCATTATTGTACGTTCCGATTTGTTCCAGATACAACATGGTTAGTTTTTTTGCTGATAGATTTCCGGCATCCATCTCCTGCTGCATTTTGGAAATGGTTGTTTCGGTTAGTGTGAACGACATGGGGGTACCTCCTTTTATAAATATTATAATTTGGATTAAGCATTAGACGCTTCTTTAAAAAATTCACTTCTGTTGATAAAGGTATTATTTAATGTTTGAAATTTCAAGAGACTTGCAAAAAATATGTTAGTAGATTTCGATAAGTTAATGCTCAGGAAATGTAAACAGAAATCCTATTATCTTTATACTCAAATATTGATTAAATTATGAAGCAGAACCCGGTTGTAATGTGGGTTCTGCTTATACGTGAAAATTATCTTGCGCGTTTTTCCAAATTCCTTGCTGTTTCGCTCTTTTCTACTTGTTTATGATCTCTATACGTACCAAGAGTTTTATCAGCAGAAGTGTGTGTTACACCAAACCAATAGTTTTCATTTTTGAAATGATGCCAGAGATGGGCCTTCTTAATCTTTTTGCCCATTTTTGTGCGTGGTTTTATTGGCTTATGGGCAACATAATGCTTCCATTCATAATAAAGGAAATAGCCCATTACCCCTGCAAGAAAAGCTATTGTAAGCTGCAGGTTGGCTGTGATCAGGTAGAAGATCAGTGATGCAATGAAAAAGTTTGGCAGGCTAAACCAAATTGGCAGAAATAATAGACTTAAGTCACTGGGATCTACATGGTGATCAAAGTGTAAGCGCTTAATTATTTTCAGTAAAAACGGACTCTTGGGTGTTTTCATATGAAACAAAAATCGGTGAATCATATATTCACTCGTTGCATATCCAGCCATTCCAATTACAATGGTTACCCATGTAGTTATTTGCAGGGAATGTGCAAGTGTAAAAATCAAAATTGGAACAAACAAAATCATCATAATCGTGACATCCGGGAATTTTAGAAATTCCTTGTAGTACTTCCCCATTTCAAATACCTCCTTAATTGATAGTTTCCTGACTTTGTTTTCCTTCAGAAATATGACTATTCCATAATGCATAGCTTTTCTCCATCATTGATTTTGTCAGTCTTTCAGCTTGCCGGGAATCCCCTTTAAGTGCTGCTGCCATTAGTTCTTTATAGTAGTTATACGAAGCTTTACGGGAATAAGAAAGTGAAAAGTAGCGCGTTGCCATTTCGATATATGCACCTTCAAAACTGTTTAATGTTAATAGAAAAATGGGATTTTCAGATAAACTGGCCAGCTCTTTTTGCAGCTTCCAGTCAAATAATGCATAGTCCTCTGGCTGATCCATTAGTTCATCCATTTTGGCGAGTATGCCAACAACTTTTGGATGATGCAAATTAATGGCATTTTTTACGTATTGGGGTGTCATGGCGATTCGCATCTCTAAAAAGTAGAGTACGAATTCATCTGGTATGTCGTCACAATACTGGACAATATTTACAATCGTCGTGACATTGCCTTCCTGCCAATAATCATTAACAATAGCCGATTGACCTTTTCGTAATGTCAACCAACCACCATGACTTAATCGCTGCAGCACTTCTCTGATGGTGGGACGGCCCACCTGGAATGAAACGGCAAGCTCTCTTTCGGATTGTAACGAACTTCCTGCGGGGTACTTTCCTTGAATGATTGCATTGATCAATTCTTTGACAATTGCTTTTGAAGATAGATTCATAATCGGATTCTCCTTATGGTCATACCATATATTCTATTGGTATTACCAATTAGTTTATAATATTCAGAAAATAAGGTCAAATATGGATTTTGAAATAACTTATATTGACTTCCATCCACATTTCCCATAAACTATAAACATATCATTTAAGGAGGTGGATCAGATGAACATTACTGGTAGCGGCATATCAAAATTTACAGAATACCTGTGGATTTGCTATGCGCTTTTTTCCGATGTTTCTTTCCAGGGGATACGTATGTCCTTTTTTAAGACAACTTAACGGAAAAAATACCAGTAAGAGACATCTGACCACAAACGGAATTTTTATGTAAAAGACGGTGGAGATTGATTCTCTGTCGTCTTTTTTTGTGTCTGGAGTGGAAGTGTCTCTTCTAACGGAGGAAGAGAATTATGATTGTATGCAGTATACAAAATGTAACGCAGATTATTGGTGCAAATACTATTTTTGAAGGAATTACAACTGAAATTAAACAAGGTGACCGGATTGGCCTAATTGGCAGAAATGGTGAAGGGAAGACGACGCTGCTTGATTTGATTGCCCGAAGAACGCAGCCGGTCTCGGGTCAGATTACCTGGAAAAAGGATTCGACGGTAGGGTTGCTGGAACAAACGCCAGAAATTGCTAGCAGGAAAAAAGTTGAAACCATCCTTTATGAAGTCTTTGCTTCGATTGAAGAAATGAAAGTACGTATGACAAAACTGGAACGTTCTATGTCAGAGGAAACGGATCCCGACAGATTAACCCGACATATTGAAAAATACGGTGCCCTGCAGGAGAAATTTCAGCAGGATGGCGGCTATGAAGTCGACTCACAAATCAGAAGAATTATGAGTGGATTGAACATTGATAGTTTAGCTGAAAAGGAATGGCAGCAGCTTAGTGGCGGTGAGCGGACAAAAGTTGGCTTAGCGCAGCTGTTGTTAACTTCACCAGACCTGTTACTGTTGGATGAACCAACGAATCACCTGGATTTATCGGCTATTGAGTGGTTAACAAACTTTATCAATCAGTACGACGGAACAGTGGTGATTGTTTCCCATGATCGTTATTTCCTGGATGAAACAGTCACGTCGATTTTGGAGATGGATCAGGGGGAACTGATTAAATATCATACGAATTACTCTGGTTTTGTAAAAGAACGGGAAGAACGTCTGCTCAAAGAGTTTCAGCAATACGAGGACCAGCAAAAGAAGATTAAAAAAATGAAAGAAACAATCAAGCGGCTGAAAGAGTGGGCAAACCAGGCCAATCCGCCGAATGACGGACTTCATCGCCGGGCTAAAAGTATGGAAAAAGCACTGGCGCGAATGGAAGTAAAGAAAAAGCCTATTTTGGAACAGAAAAAAATTGACCTGGATTTTCAGATGAACAAACGCAGTGGAAAAGATGTCGTGAGCTTGGAGGAAGTTTGTAAGTCTTATGGTGACCGGCAGTTATTTTCCAACGTGAATATGTTAGTCCGGTTTCAGGAGCGGATTGCCATTATTGGTGAAAACGGAAGCGGTAAGTCGACAATATTGAAAATGATATTAGGCAGTGAATCCGTGACAGACGGCGAAATCAGGCTTGGAAGCAATTTGTCGGTCGGCTTTTTATCACAGCACATGTTTGAAATGGATGGTGAACGGTCAATTCTTGATGAATTTCGTGATCAGGTCCATGTGACAGAAGGTGACGCGCGGGGAATATTGGCGAGGTTTATGTTTTACGGGAAGACTGTTTTTCAAAAAGTGAAAAGCATGAGTGGCGGTGAAAAGATGCGGCTGCGACTGGCACAGCTCGTCCATCAGAACCATAACCTGCTCATACTTGATGAACCGACCAACCATTTGGATATTGAATCAAAAGAAGTTCTGGAGGAAGCACTTGATCAGTTTGATGGCACAATAATCGCAGTTTCCCATGATCGTTATTTTCTGGATAAAATCTTCCCGATTACGTATTGGCTTGCTGATGAGGACCTGAATAAATACGACGGAAATTACTCTTTCGCCCGGGAGAAGCGAAGTGTGCAATAGGGGAGTTTTTCGCGTTGCTGGCACAGTGTTAAAATGATGATAAAGGCTAGTGAAAGGGTGTCCTTTATCATGGAAAAGGAGAAAGAGCTTATCATTAATGAACCGCATTGGACTATCCTGGCTATTTTACTGGATGGGCGGTTTTATCCAATCAGTGATTTGGCGTATATGACCGGACTGACAACGGAGAAAACGAGAGCGTATGTATCTGAACTGATTGGAGAAAATATCATAGATATAGAAGATAATGGCAGACATGCGTATTATGGAATTGATAATTCGGAGACTGCCGAAGCGGTGAAGGAAGCATTGTCTTCCATGCCGGTGCCGGAAATCAGACCATTGAAGCAAAACCCCAGGAAAAAGGCTGTCGGTTATGCAAGAACGTGTTACAGTCATCTGGCCGGAGAACTGGGTATTAAACTAGCCGATGCTCTGGTTGAGCAAGGTATAATCGGTAAAGGAGACAAGGGGTTTTACGTAACAGATAAAGGAGAAATCCATTTTAGAAACATGCAAATAGATGTTCAAAATCTAAGAGGTTATAACAAGAAATGTCTGGACTGGACCGAGCGCAGGCATCATATCGCAGGTCCACTGGGTAAAACACTGGTGGAGAGATTTTTGGATCTTGGCTGGATTGAGCGGGTTTCGGAATCACGGTCACTGAAGGTTACGAATGAGGGGAAGAAAGCGCTTAAAAATAAATTTGCGATTGTTATTTGATAAACTTGAAGCCCAACATGGAAGAAAGGAAGCGATCAGATGGACTACGTAACATTGAATAATGGTCTGAAAATGCCGCAGCTCGGGTTCGGAGTTTGGCAGGTACCTGATGAAGAAGCGACGCCTGCTGTATCAAAGGCTCTGGAAGTTGGCTATCGTTCGATCGATACGGCTAAAGTATATGAAAATGAGAATGGCGTTAGAAGGGCTCTTGTAAAAAGCGATGTTCCCCGTGAAGATCTGTTTATTACAACGAAGCTTTGGAATACGGATCAGGGTTATGAAAATACATTAAAAGCATTTGATAAAAGTCTCGAGAGGCTGGGTTTGGATTATGTTGATATGTATCTTATCCACTGGCCGACACCAGAGTTTGATGATTATGTCGAGACATTTAAAGCAATGGAAAAGTTGTATAAGGATGGGCGAGTGAAGGCAATTGGTGTCTGCAACTTTAATGTTGAGCATTTGCAGCGCCTGCTGGATGAGTGTGAAGTAGTTCCTGTTGTGAATCAGGTGGAATGTCATCCATTCCTGCAGCAAAAGGAACTGAAAGAGTTCTGCAGGAAGCATGATATTTTTGTGGAAGCATGGAGTCCGTTAATGAGCGGTGGGGATGTTTTAAGCAATAATGTCGTGAAAGGTATTGCTGATGAGTATGGCAAAACAATCGCGCAGGTTATTCTTCGCTGGCATCTGCAATCCAATTCTATTGTTATTCCGAAATCTGTCACTCCATCACGGATTGAAGAAAATTTCGATGTATTTGATTTCGAGTTAAGCTCAGATGATATGGACAAAATTGCTGAACTTGACCGCAATCATCGCAATGGCCCTGAACCGAGTCAAATGAATAAGCGTTAAATGATGAGCCGGACGTGGAATAATTCTGTATCCGGTTTATTGCATTTTCTGAAAAAAGACGTATACTAAAGATATTCAAGTTCATCCATTTTGAAAGGAGTGGTGTTTTATGGAAAATGTAAATCAATATTCACTAAACCAAAACACAAATAGCAAAATGGAGGAACAGTCGGTATAATGCATTGACTTTTCCTCCAATATTCAGGGAGGAATTTTTTAATTGCATAATTTGAAAAAAATAGGATGGGATCGTTCCATCCAGAATATTGAAGAAGAAAATGCAGCACGGGTTATTACCGTTCAAAAAAACAGTTACCGTGTATCGGATGGGAAAACGGATTATTTTGCTCACTTAAGCGGGAAGTTTTTGAATCAGGTTGCGAATTCACTTGATTTTCCTGCCGTCGGTGACTGGGTGGAAGTACTGAAACTCAAAGATGAGCAAAAGGCTGTTGTAAATAGTCTCCTGCCGCGAAAAAGCCAATTTGTCAGACAGGCGGCCGGTCCAAAGGTTGAAGCACAGATAGTTGCGGCCAACATGGACACTATCTTTATTGTAAACTCGCTTAATCACGATTTGAATGTACGGCGAATCGAACGTTATCTATTATCTGCTTACGAAAGTGGTGCAACCCCAGTAATTGTACTGACAAAAAAGGATGAGTGTTCCGCTGATGAAGTAAAGAATTGTTTTGAACAGGTTGAAGAAATCGCAATCGGTGTCCCAATCGTTGCTATAAGTAATGTAACACGTGATGGAATCGATGAATTAATGGAATATTTACCCGCAGGAAGGACAGCAGCATTGCTTGGTTCATCAGGAGTCGGCAAGTCCACACTCATAAATACACTTCTGGACAAAGAAGTTCAGGAAACAAAGGGCATCCGCGATGCAGACAGCAAGGGACGGCATACAACAACACACCGTGAAATGTTCGTGTTGCCGAATGGTGCTTTACTGATTGATACGCCGGGCATGCGTGAACTGCAGCTTTGGGAAGGCGAATCGTCTATGGATTCTGCTTTCAGTGATGTGGAAGCATTTGAAAAAGAATGCAAATTTAACGATTGTCAGCATGATACAGAGCCGGGATGCCGGGTTCGGGAGGCACTGGAGAGTGGTGAATTGTCCGAGGAGCGGTTTAGAAGCTATCGAAAACTGCAGCGCGAACTGGCTTTTGAACGACGGAAACAGGATCAGCGGGCATATCTGG
This sequence comes from Virgibacillus doumboii, assembly GCF_902806455.1. Lineage (GTDB taxonomy): Bacteria > Bacillota > Bacilli > Bacillales > Amphibacillaceae > Lentibacillus > Lentibacillus doumboii. The sequence continues at coordinate 461,381 of NZ_CADCWQ010000002.1, forward strand.
AAGAGAAAAATAGATGGAAGAAACTGAAGAAGCAGCGCCAAAATGGGTATAAGCTTCAGAAAAAGCGTTGACATATAATTTGAAGGGGCGCCTCTCATCATGAAAGTGACTGGTGAGGCGCTTCATTTATGAGTTAGCTTGTTTTCAGATTTGTTTGTCATTTACTGTTTTGTTATACTGGTAATAGAAGTATAGCCTCAGTAAGTCCCCACTAGCATAAAGGATGTGTTAATATGCCTCTAAACACACTGATTAAAGAAGAAACTCCGTATTATCGTTTAATGAAAGACTACACAAACTATCACAAGGAACCAAATCGGAATACGAACAACATTCTAAAGCGAATACCACTAGAGCGATTAATGGACTTAAAAGTTGATTATGCGTTTAAACAACTTTTTGGCAGTGAAAAGAATAAAAATATTACGGTCGTATTTTTAAATGCCATCCTGCAACAAACCGGTCGAAATCAAATTAAAGAAGTTTCCTTTCTCAATACCGAATCAGGCGGTGAGTATGCGGATGACAAACAATCAAGGCTGGATTTGCTGGTAACGACAAATGCCGATGAACAGATTAATGTGGAAATTCAATTCACGAATAAATACGATATGGTGAAACGTTCCTTATACTATTGGGCTGGAGTATACCGGGGACCGTTTAAAAAAGGAATGGCATATCATGAGCTAAGACCGGTCATAGCTATAAATATCCTCAACTTCGAATTATTCCAGCGGACAGAGAACTTTCATACAACTTTTCATTTGTATGAGGATAAAGAAAAATTCATGTTGACAGATGTGATGGAATACCACTTTATTGAAATGCCCAAGCTAATAAATGACTGGAAGAACGACAAATTGAATCCATGGAACGATGTACTGGCCAGATGGCTGATGCTCCTTGGCATGGTGGATCACAGGAATAATGAGATATATGACGACATTTATCGGGAACTGGAGGAGGTTGCTTTGAGTGATGAGTCATTGCGTAAAGCGTTTGAAAGCTGGGAAGAGATAAGCATGACGGAAGAACAATACTTCGAATATGAAGGACGTTTAAAGCGTATTTTGGATGAGGAAGCTGTCGAACGAGAGAGAGAACTTCGAATGCAAGAGGCGGAAAAGGAAGGAATAGAAAAAGGAATACAGAAGGGAATAGAAAAAGGAATAGAAAAAGGAATAGAAAAAGGAATACAAAAAGGAGAGATAAATACCAAAGAAGCCATTGCCCACCGGCTTTTGGCAAAAGGAGTAGATATTGATATAGTTGCAGAAACGACTGAACTCTCAAAAGATAAAATTAAAATAATCCAGCGTGAGCTACAAGAATAGTTATTTACTTTATTGTAAGTACCTCCATTAAGCTATTGGACTTAAGGGAGGCTTTTTTGTTTTAGACTATTAGTGCACTAAATCAGGATTTATGTGGAAAAGACGGGAACAGTAGTATTTTTTAGCCAAACACCCGCTTCACCGCTTCAGAAAACTTCTGAAAATACGCAGGTATCTCACTTTCAGCCAGTCCAACACACATATTTTCTTCAATTGATTTATTATACCATTTCTGCTGTTCGTACCCGGCGTTAAAGTTGTACCACAGCGCATCACCCTGGCGTTCATATTCTTTTTCCATGGAAAGCAGATTGTCCAACTTGTCTGCAACAATCAGGTATTTCACTTCTTTTTCAGCATATTTAACCGTATCAATTGTGTGCTGTTTGCGCTCCTGCCAGGATTTTGATTTATCTTCTGTATGGGCGGCGACTAAATGAGTGACACGTGGTCCAAACGCGTCCTCAATATCTTCCATTTCATATGGTGTATCTTCAACAACGTCATGCAAATAGCCCGCGCAGATTAATTCATCACTAAATCCGGCTTCCTGTAGTCGCTCAGCTACACGAATCGGGTGGGTTATATAGGCGTCGTCTGAGCTTTTTCGTTTTTGACCGTGATGTGCTTTTTCAGCAAACGTCCTAGCTTGTTCGATCATTACGTTTACCTCCTGTTAGTTGCAGATTGAGTCCAGATGATACTTCAGTCTTTCAATCATTTTTTCAGCGGGGAATTCTTCTGGATGTAACAGGGAATGCAGTGCTATCCCATCAATCAACGCGTGCAGTCTTTCCGCTTCGGCTGCTTTATCGATAGCCTGACGGATAAGGCCCATTTGAATTAACCCGCCAATCACATATTCCATTGCCTGCCTCATTTCAGCATATACGTCTTTACCGAGTTTATCCAACTTTTTATCGACAAGCATCCTGGACGAAAAGACCAGCCACACCTCCATTGCAATCCGCTGATCCTCATCGATTGGCAAAAACTCGCTCAGCATCTCCAACGCGACATCCATTGGCGGACTTTCATAGTTTTTATTTAAAGCACGCTTCTTAACTCGCTCTGACACAAGCTTCATCGAAAATGCCAGCAATTCGGATTGACTGGAAAAATAATGGCGTAATGACCCGACAGACAGATCAGCTTCTTTAGCAATTTTCCTGACTGTTGCCTGTTCCAATCCTTCTCGTACAATAACATTCCAGGTTGCTTCGGCAATTTGAATTTTTCTTTTTTCATGATCAACTATTTTTGGCATATTTTTATTATAGCACGTCTGTACCAATTAAAAAAGGTATGGTAATATTCTATTTAAAACAATTGTGTTAAAAAGGAGAAACGCTTATGATAGGCTGGTTTATTGTTGCATGTGAAATTGGATTTTGGGTATTTGTTTTGTCCGGGTTGGTTGCACGGTATATTTTAAAGAAAAAGAAGCTTGGTGCAGTTCTGCTCATTTGTACACCGGTGGTCGATTTATTGCTGTTGATCGCAACAGTTATCGATTTGAAAAACGGTGCAACGGCTACAACTGTGCATGGCGTTGCGGCAATATACATCGGTGTAAGTGTTGCGTTTGGACATCAGATGATCGACTGGGCTGACAGGTATTTTTCATATTGGTTTGCTGATGGTAAAAAGCCGGTAAAGAAGAAAAAATACGGGAAAGAATATGCGAAACGTGAACGCGGCGGCTGGTACCGTCATTTATTGGCGTGGTGTATTGGCACTGCAATTTTGGGCGGAATTATTTTGTATATTAATAATCCATCGCAAACAGAGGTTTTGTTTCGGACATTACAGTTCTGGTCACTTATTCTTGTGATCGACTTTGTCATTAGCTTCAGCTACACCTTATTTCCAAAAAAAGAAAATAGCGGCTGGTTGTAAAGACAGTTTCCTTCCATTCTAGTAAAATAACAAGTACACTTAATGAAAATAACCTGATTTTATGAAGTCGTAAGGAAAGTTGGATCCGAATGGAAAAAGAACAATCAATCGCTATATACTTTTGGTTACTTCTTGTTCCTTTATTCTGGGGAGGAGCGTTTGTAGCCGCCGAACATATTATTACGGAGATTCCTCCAGTTACTGCGGCTGCATTTCGTTTTGGTTCGGCAGGTATATTGCTGATGATATTTGTTTTGTTCCGGAAATCCCTTGACGTTGAAGCCATCAAAAAACAATGGCTGACGATTCTCTTGATGGCTGTTACAGGAATATTCGGGTACAACGTTTTCTTCTTCACGGCACTAGACATTACCTCTGCCATTAACGGGTCATTAATTGTTGCAACAACCCCGGTGTTAATAACGTTTGGTGCGGTTCTGTTTTTGGGTGAAACCTGGAATAGACAGCTTGGTTTTGGACTTTTTTTATCATTATTGGGAGTTATAGTTGTTATTTCGAAGGGTTCATTAGCCACAATTATGAATCTGGAATTTAATCTTGGTGATTTGCTGTTTATTGGCGGACTATTATGCTGGGTTACTCATGGACTATTGGGAAAAGTGGCGATGCGTGATGTATCACCCACAGTTACAACGACATTGACAACATTGACCGGATCCATATTTCTGTGTATTTTCTCTATTCCCGAGAATGGATGGGACGCTATTTTTAGTATGTCTGCACAGGCATGGGGGGAAATGTTATTTATGATCATTTGCTCATCAGTCACAGGTTTCTTATTATGGAATTATGGGATTAAACAGATTGGTGCAAGCAAAGCCAGCATATATATGAATCTGGTGCCAATTAACACGGCACTGCTGGCAGTAGGCTTATATGCTTCACCAATTACATGGACGCAAATAATTGGTATGATAATGGTAATCACAGGGGTATATTTTGTAACATTTCATCAGTATTTGAAAAATAAACGTGCCCATCAACGAATGGCTCATTTTGAAAATAAATCAGTAAAATAATTTAGCGTTAGGATGTGTAGATATGGAGGAAGGAATTAATAAACGGAAAACCGAACATATTCGCCATTGTTTAACAGATAATGTGGAGGGTGTAAATAAATCAACCGGTCTTGAAGGGATTTCATTTATACATAACGCATTACCTGAAATAAACTTTGCGGATATACAGCTAAGTACCAGTTTTTTGGACAAGCCAATCAACGCACCATTTCTGGTCAGTTCCATGACCGGGGGCTCGGAACTTGCAGCGAAAATAAATCAGAATCTGGCGACCGCAGCCGAAGAAAAAGGCTGGGCAATCGGTCTTGGCTCAACCCGTGCCTTGCTGGAAAGTGATGCACATAAGGAATCCTTTTTAGTACGAAAACAGGCGCCAACAGTGCCATTAATCGCCAATATCGGTGCTGTGCAGCTTAATTATGGATACGGTGCTGAGGAATGTCAGCGGATTGTTGATTTGACTGGTGCAGATTCAATCTATTTACATTTGAATCCGCTGCAGGAAGCGGTACAGGATGAAGGAGATTTAAATTTTGAAAACCTGCTGCCAAAAATCGAAAAAGTTTGCAGTGAGTTGAATGTGCCTGTCGGCGTAAAAGAGGTAGGCTTTGGTATTGACGGAACCATTGCTAAAAAATTATATGATGCCGGCATCTCCTATATTGATGTAGCGGGTGCTGGCGGTACATCATGGAGCCAGGTTGAAAAGCTCCGCTCGACAGATCCATTGAAAAAAGCTGCTGCCGAAGCATTTAACAGTTGGGGAATTCCAACGAAGGATTGTATTGTTTCGGTTCGCAGCGAACTTAGTGATGTGCCATTGGTATCCAGCGGCGGCATGAAAACCGGCATGGACGCAGCGAAAGCACTGACAATTGGCGCTGATCTGGTTGGCTTTGCACGGTCATTGTTAAAGGCTGCAACTAAATCTGATGAAGCCGTAATCCAAACAATGGACCAGATTGAACTGGAACTGAAAATGACAATGTTTGGTATTGGTGCGAAAACTATCAGTGATTTAAAAAATACGAAACGGGTTTCCATTATGGGGAAATCGTTGCTTGAAGAATAGATTTCCAGCTGTTTGCCTAGTATGGTGAGCAGCTTTTTTACATACAACAGTTGAAGTTCAACAAATATATAAAAAATTAAAAAAACTGTTGACCAACTGCTTAAAACGTTATATGATTATCAGCAATATATTAAATTTTAACTGTCAGTCAGGAGAATAATTTTAACTCAACGACGGGAACTCGAAGGAACATGTTTCATGTATTTACAGAGATCCGGGAGCGCTGAAAACCTGGAAGTACATACTGTTCCAACACCATCCCTGAGTGCTAAGTGGAACGGGTTTTCTTATTATACTTAGCCAGGTTCATTCATATGCACCTGTTATCAAAGCAGGCTGTTTGGCAGCCATATAAGGTAGTATTTGCGAGAATACTACAAACTTGGGTGGAACCGAGGAGAGTAAAACCTTTTCTCCCCAATAATTCTGATATTATGCAGATTTATTGGGGAGAGAGGGTTTTTTTAATAGCTTTTATATCAAGAATTGTTACGAACAGGGGATGCAACAACATTCTCTGAAATAGCATTTTAGATAATTGATAAAAAAACAAAAAGGGGTGGAAGTATGAAAAAGAAAATATCTGTTGGTCTTCTAGGTTTGGGAACAGTTGGATCCGGTGTCTATCAAATTATTAAGGAGCACCAGGAAGACCTTGTGCATCAACTCGGATATGGTGTTTTGGTCAAACGTATTTTAGTAAGTGACATGAGCAAAGAGCGGGATGTCCGTGTAGACTCCGGTTTACTCACTGCAACTCCTGAAGACGTTTTAAATGATCCGGAAATTGACATCATCATTGAGGTTATGGGTGGAATTGATGATACACGTGGACATATTTTAAATGCCTTTAAAGCCAAAAAACATGTCGTGACTGCCAACAAAGATCTAATGGCATTACACGGTTCAGAACTGCAGGATGCTGCAATTCAAAATGGCTGTGATCTCTTTTATGAAGCCAGTGTTGCAGGTGGAATTCCAATAGTACGTGGTATTGCAGAGGGACTTGTTCCCGACCAAATTCAGAAAATCATGGGAATTGTTAATGGAACAACAAACTATATTTTAACGAAAATGGATGATGAGGGTGTATCCTTTGAAGACGCTTTAAAAGAGGCGCAGGAACTTGGCTTTGCTGAAGCTGATCCTACAGGGGATGTTGAAGGCTTGGATGCCTCAAGAAAAATGGCTATCCTTGCCAGGATGGCATTCTCGATTCCTTTTGATTTAAACGATGTTGAGACTTGCGGAATCTCGTCCCTGGATTTAGCAGATTTACAGTTTGGAAAAGAACTTGGCCTTACAATGAAGCTGATTGGTTTTGCTCATTTTCAGGATAATCAGATTGAAGTAAGTGTACAGCCCACATTCCTGCCTGAAAAACATCCGTTGGCAGCAGTTAAAAATGAAAATAACGCAATTTATGTTAATGGAAAAGCTGTTGGTGAAACAATGTTTTATGGTCCTGGTGCAGGGAGCTTACCAACCGCTACAGCTGTAATGTCAGATGTTACTGCTGTTATTAAAAACATGCTATTGGATGCAAATGGCCGTCAGAGTGTGACACCACGGTTTGAAAAGGTATTAAAAATGCCTGATCAGCGTTTTGGAAACTATTATGTCAGGATGCATGTGCGGGATGAGGTTGGAGCATTTACAACAATTTCGTCTATCTTTAACAGCTTAGCTATCAGCTTTGAACGAATTTTACAAGTCCCGATCAAAGGAAATGCGCAAAATGAGCTGGCTGAAGTTATCGTTATTACACATGAAACAACATTGGAAAAAATCAACAGCGCCTTAACAGACCTGCAATATGCGGATGTTGTTGAGGAAGTGAAAAGTTATTATCGCATTGAGGGAGGTTTTGATCGATGAATTGGCGCGGAATTATGGAACATTATGCATCTTATTTACCGGTTACAACAGAGACACCAGGCCTAACGCTTCATGAAGGAAATACGCCGTTAATCCACTTCCCGCATCTATCTGAAAAGCTGGGTATTGAGTTATATGGAAAAGTGGAAGGAATAAATCCTACTGGCTCTTTCAAAGATAGGGGAATGGTGCTGGCTGTCGCAAAAGCTGTTGAAGCGGGGAGTAAATCAATTATTTGCGCCTCCACCGGGAACACCTCAGCCTCTGCAGCTGCCTATGCTGCAAAAGCAGGTATAAGGGTTTTTATCGTTATTCCAAAAGGAAAGATAGCGCTTGGAAAACTTGCACAGGCAAAAATGTATGGTGCTGAAATTGTTGAAATCGACGGCAACTTTGATGATGCATTAAAAATGGTACGACGGGTAGCCGACAACTCTGCAGTAACACTTGTTAATTCGGTGAACCCTTACCGGTTGGAAGGGCAAAAAACGGCTGCATTTGAGGTTTGTGAACAACTGGGATCGGCTCCTGATATTCTCGCTATTCCAGTCGGTAATGCGGGGAATATAAGTGCTTACTGGAAAGGGTTTAAAGAATATCATGACGTAAAACAAACAGGTCTTCCTAAAATGTTCGGATTTGAGGCGGAAGGGGCTGCGGCGATTGTTAACAATAAAGTCTTCACCAACCCCGAAACAGTTGCAACAGCTATTCGAATTGGAAACCCGGCAAGTTGGGATCTGGCAGTTGCGGCGAGGGATGAATCGGATGGAAAAATTGGGTCTGTAACTGACGATGAAATAACGGAAGCATTTCAGCTGCTCGCTCGTTACGAAGGAATTTTTGCAGAGCCTGGATCCTGTGCCTCTATTGCGGGAATAATTCAGCAATGTAAGGAAGGCTCAATAGCACGTAAAAGCAAAGTGGCAGCCGTCTTAACGGGAAATGGGTTAAAAGATCCGCAGACAGCAATCAATCAAGTGAATGTAGAACCAGTGTCACTGCCAAATGATGAAGAAAAAGTTTCGGCTTATATTTCAGATATGGTGTCAACATGAAACATTTCCATATCTCTATCCCGGCAAGTTCGGCAAACATGGGTCCGGGATTTGACTCGGCCGGGTTGGCATTGAACCGATTTTTGACACTGGATGTGAAAGAGCAGGAAAAGTGGGAGTTTGTCCAGAAAAACTTCTTGCCTTCTTCTCAGGAATTAGCGGATCATTTCATTTATCAGGTTGCGAATCAAGTAGCACGCAAGCATCAAAAAATACTGCCTGCATGTAAAGTGACTGTTTCCAGTGAAATTCCCTTAGCACGTGGTCTTGGCAGCAGTGCTTCAGCAATACTGGCAGGGATTGAGCTGGCGAATCAACTCTGTGATTTAGCTTTAACAAATTACCAAAAGCTGTACTATGGAACTGAAATCGAGGGACACCCGGATAATATCGCACCTTCATTGTTTGGAGGTATTGTTATTACTGCAGGAACACAGCATAACAACGTTGAATACATCCAGATTCCAGCCCCGGGTTTAGACGTTGTTGCCTTCATCCCCGATATCGAACTGAAAACCGAAGCAGCAAGAGGTGTGCTTCCAGCTGATTTTCCCAGAAAAATTGCCACTTCTGCAAGTGCAATGAGCAACGTAATGATCGCGTCCCTTTTATCCGGCGATTATGATTTAGCTGGCAAAATGATGGAAAGTGATCAGTTCCATGAACCATACCGGGCAGGACTTATTCCGAATTATCAATCCATAAGACAGGATGCTAAAAAAGAAGGGGCTTTCGGTACTGTTATAAGTGGGGCTGGTCCAACAATGATTTCATTTGTTCCTGAAGGTAAGGCAACTATGATTTGTGAACGAATGGAAGCGAAACTTTCAGATTATAAAGTTGCCGCGTTAAAAATAAATCACAATGGGTTGCAGGTACGTAAAAAAGTTCAGCTGTAAAATATAGCTGGACTTTTAGATTTTTGTTAAAGGCTTATTTCGTCATTTTTGTTGATTTTTAATTTCGTAGTTGATATAAACTGCGAACTAAATTCGATTAGTAAAAAGTTAGTATGGCTCTTTGACAACCGCAGCTGGAATATACTCGCTTTCACGTCTCCGGGTACCAAGGCGACATCTGCTCAAAAAGTTCGTTTTCGCAGTGTCTTCTTAGCCGTGGGCAAGTGCCGAGCCCTCCTCGACTCGTTCCTCGTCTGCGGGGTCTCGCCTAACTTGTACTTCCCACAGGAGTCTCGCATATTCCAGCTGCTGGTTTTAAGGGTTAAATCATTTTAGTTACTAAAAAAATATTGATTTACCAAGATAGAATGAGCAAAACACAGCGGAGGAAATACGCTGAGACTCCTGGGGGAGGAAAGGCATCGGTGAGACCACGGAGTGCGTTAGCACGAAGTGGGCTCAGCAGCCGCCCCCGGAAAGCGAAGTGTATTTCCGCAGCGGTGTTATTGCACTCAACTTTCTTTAAAGTGTTTCGCATTTTATATCTTTTGTATCAAAAACTACAATTTATACGAAAACAGTCTTGTTTAAAAAATCCAGTTTATTTTATCGCTTCCTCCTAATAATAGGGATAAAGGAGGATGTTGAAATGAATGAAGAATTACATGAAAGTAAGGATAATAAACCTATACCGATGACATCAATTACGAGCGGGTTGGGGCAAGAGGTTATCAATGATGTATATTACTATACCGATCAAATTGTAAACTTATGCTTTATTGGGTTTCCTAAAGAAGGAGAGTGGGTACTGATTGATGCAGGTTTGCCAAATGCAGCAAAGGAGATACGCTCAACTGCAGAAGAGCGTTTTGGAAAAGACAATAAGCCTTCTGCGATTATTTTAACACATGGACACTTTGATCATGTGGGTGGACTGGTTGAATTGGTGGAAGAATGGGATGTTCCTGTATATGCGCATGAGCTGGAACTTCCTTTTTTAACTGGTGAAAAAAGCTATCCAAGACCGGACGCTTCAGTTGAAGGTGGAATGCTGGCCAAAATTTCAGGAATGTATCCAAATGAACCGATTAACTTAGGAAATAAGATCAAGCCTCTGCCGGATGACAATCGTATTCCAGGACTGGATGATTGGAAATGGATTCATACCCCCGGTCATTCCCCAGGACATATATCGATATTTCGGGAAAACGATTCAATCCTTCTATCCGGTGATGCCTTTATAACTGTCAGGCAGGATAAAATGTATAATGTTTTGATGCAGTCGGAAGAAGTTAATGGGCCGCCACGATACTTAACAACAGATTGGCAGGCTGCTAAAGAATCCGTAGAAAAGCTGGCGGCATTACAGCCAGATACAGTTATACCTGGACATGGTTCGCCGATGCAAGGTGATAAATTAACAAAAGGATTGAAAAAGCTGGTAGAGAAATTTGACCAGCTGGCAGTACCGGATTATGGACGATTTGTTGACGATTCTAAAAAACATTAAAATTATATGGCACTTTCTTTTTCAAGGAAGTGCCGATTTTATTCATCCTTCCTTTAAACCGTGCATTTCCGCTTTTCCATCAAGCACAACATTTACTGTTACTTATCAAGCTATGCTACAATAAAAAACAGAAATGAGGTGTTTTCTATGAAAATTGAAGTTTGGTCAGATTTCGTATGTCCGTTTTGTTATATAGGTAAACGCAGATTGGAATCTGCTTTGGAGAAATTCGCACACAGTAATGATGTAGAAGTAGGGTATAAAAGCTATGAACTTGATCCCGAGGCTGAAGCAAAGCCTGGTCAGAACATACATGAATATCTGTCCGCTAAAAAAGGAATGTCTTTTGAGCAGGCAAAGAGCATGAATGAAAGTCTGGGAGAGCAGGCTGCAGAAGTTGGTTTGACATACAATTTTGATACGATGCAACATACGAACACTTTTGATGCCCACCGTGCAGCAAAATATGCAACCGAAAAGGGTAAAGGAAAAGAAATGACCGAACGCCTTTTAAAAGCTTATTTTACGGATTCTGAACTTATCAGTGACCATGCAACATTAATCAAGCTTGCCGGTGAGGTTGGTCTGAATGAGGATGAAGTGACAGAATTGCTGAAGATCGATGATTATGCAATTCATGTTCGCGGTGATGAAGAACAGGCAAGACAATTGGGAGTGCAGGGTGTTCCGTTCTTTGTTTTTAACGAGAAATATGCTGTCTCCGGTGCACAACCACCAGAAGTATTCTCGGAAGTTCTTGAAAAAGTATGGCAGGAAGAGAATGAAAAGCCGGAATTGCAATCATTGAATCCTAAAAAATCAAAAACCACCTATTGCACAGATGAAGGATGCGAAATCGAAGAATAGAATAATTCGTGAAAACTGGCCCTCCCGGAGGTACATTACTCTCCGGGAGGGCCGGTTTTTTTCCATTGCATGGACGTTTGCATTTTTCTTATTGGACAAGAAGCTGTAACAATTTTCCTGAAAAGATAGTTGACGATGCGTTAAAATGTGCTATAATCTCTAATAGATAATCTAATTGATAATGAATATCATTCTTAATTAGATCGATTTAAAAGTAATAATTATTCTAAATTCCATACGAAGGATTTTCATAATGAAAATTTGGCACCTTATTACGGCAGTTATTGTATTGTCGTTCAGTTCGACTTTTATAGGGGTTTCAGACATTGCTCCCTGGAACATTTTCAGCTTATCAAAGGAACAGATGGAAATTCTGATGATCAGCCGTTTGCCAAGGCTGGCAAGTATTCTGATAGCGGGAATGAGCATGAGTATCTGCGGCTTAATTATGCAGCAGCTCAGCCAAAACAAATTTGTTTCACCAACGACTGCCGGAACGCTGGACTCAGCACGGTTAGGCGTTTTAGTTGCATTAATGATGTTTACATCTGCAAGTCCGCTGCAAAAAATGCTTGTTTCATTCTTTTTTGCTCTGTTGGGAACATTCATTTTCATGAAAATTCTTGAAAAAATCAAATTCAAAGATGCCATTTTCATTCCGCTGGTAGGGCTGATGTTCGGAAACATTATAAGTTCTGTTGCTACGTTTTTTGCGTATAAGAATGATCTGATTCAGAATATGTCTTCATGGATGCAGGGTGACTTTTCCATGATTATGAGCGGCAATTATGAGCTGATGTATGTCAGTATCCCGATATTAATTATTGCCTATTTATTTGCAAATAAATTTACAATTGCGGGAATGGGAGAGGATTTTTCAAAGAATCTTGGTTTGAATTATCGCCAGGTGGTCAATATCGGCTTAATCATTGTTGCATTAGTCACAGCCTCTGTCGTTTTATCGGTCGGAGTTATCCCGTTTCTGGGCTTGATTATTCCAAATATCGTAACAATTTATCAGGGCGACCATTTGAAAAAGAGTTTATTACATACAGCATTGCTGGGAGCTGTCTTTGTATTATTTTGCGATATCATTGGTCGGGTAATTATTTATCCGTATGAAATACCAATCAGCTTGACGGTTGGTGTTATCGGGAGCGGAATCTTCATTTACTTGCTGCTGAGGAGAAAGAAATATGGACTATAGGAAAAAGACAATCATCCTGGCAGTTATCGCAGTTATTTTGGCATTTTTGTATATTTTATATGATTTAAGAGGCAATATCGGTTATATTCTGCCACGGCGGATTATGGAAGTAGTCGCCATTATTATAACCGGAGCAGCAATAGCATTTTCAACAACAGTCTTTATGACCATCACGAACAACCGGATTTTAACACCGAGTATTTTAGGCCTTGATTCGCTGTATCTGTTACTCCAAACGGCTATCATTTTTATATTTGGATCCCAGTCACTTGTCATGATGAGCAGCAACATTAATTACTTTATTTCTGTCGGGGCAATGGTGTTATTTTCCCTTCTGTTTTACCGCTTCCTGTTCAGAGGGGAGAAAAATAATATATACTTCCTGTTATTAATCGGAATGATTTTGGGCACATTTTTCGGAAGTGTTACCGATTTCATGCAAGTGTTGATTGATCCGAATGAGTTTATGGTTGCACGTGACCGGATGTTTGCAAGTGTAAACAATGTGAATGAAAATCTTGTTTATTTGTCACTCGGGCTTATAGTACTTGTAACACTTTTCTTTATGCGGTATTACAAGTATCTGGATGTATTGGCCCTTGGAAAACATCAGGCGATTAACCTGGGTGTTCCGTACGATTACGTTGTGAAGCGGTTACTTATCATTGTTGCTGTTTTAATATCAATTGCGACAGCCCTGATTGGACCGATAACATTTCTTGGCTTGCTGGTTGTCAATGTTGCACATGAATTTTTAAAAACATACAGGCATTTTTACTTAATTATTGGTTCCATTTTAATCAGTATTATTGCATTGCTTGGCGGGCAGTTCATCGTTGAGGAGTTATTCTCATTCCAGACAACGATAAGTGTCATTATCAATTTTGTCGGTGGTGTGTACTTTATCTATCTTTTGTTAAAGGAGAATAAATCATGGTAGATATTAAGAGTGTTATTAAGAATTATAACCATAAGAATGTCGTTGATGATGTGTCGTTAACAATTGAAAAAGGAACGATTACGTCATTTATCGGGCCAAATGGTGCAGGAAAGAGTACGTTAATATCGATGATCAGCAGATTGATCACAAAAGATGAAGGTGTCATTACGATTGACGGAGAGGATATTACCAAGGCGAAGAACAATGAGCTGGCAAAGAAAATCTCTATTTTAAAACAATCCAACGCAATTAACCTCCGCTTGACGATACGGGAACTGGTTTCGTTTGGGCGCTTTCCTTACTCGCAAGGGAAATTGAAGAAAGAAGACTGGGCAAAAGTTGATGAAGCAATACATTACATGGAACTTGATGAAATCCAGGATAAATACCTGGATGAACTGAGTGGTGGTCAGCGTCAGCGGGCACACATTGCAATGGTAATCGCACAAGATACAGAATATATTTTGCTTGATGAACCGTTAAACAATCTCGATATGCGCCATTCCGTACAGATTATGAAAACACTAAGAAGACTTGTGAATGAGCTGGGCAAAACCATTTTAATCGTAATTCATGATATCAATTTTGCTTCATGTTATTCAGACCAGATTGTTGCCTTAAAAGATGGAAGAATAGTTAAGCAGGGACGGACCTGTGATGTAATTGATGAATGTGTTTTAAAAGATATTTATGATATGGATATTGACATTAAAAATATCAATAATAATCGGATTTGTGTTTATTTCGCATAAAAAATACGGAGAGGTTGATTGATAGATGAAGAAGCTTTTAGTATTGATTATTTTGAGTTCTCTAGCGGTTTTTGCAGCGGCATGCGGAGCATCAGATGCAAGCAGTGATGATACAAGCGGCAGTAAAGAAAAAATAACTGTTTCCCATGAATTAGGAGAAACAGACGTACCAAAAAATCCTGAAAAAGTAGTTGTGTTTGACTTTGGAACATTGGATACCTTGGATAAACTTGGCATAAGTGTTACAGGGGTACCAAAAGGCAGTATTCCGTCATACTTAGAAAAATATGAAAGTGATGAATATGAAAATATCGGCAGTTTAAAAGAACCGGACTTTGATAAACTTGCACAAATGAATCCGGATCTGATTATTATTTCAGGCAGACAATCTTCGCTCTATGATCAGTTAATGGAGATTGCACCAACTGTGTATCTGGGCGTTGATACAACAAGATACATGGACTCATTCAAGGAAAATCTGAAAACAATCGGCACTATTTTTGATAAACAGGATGAAATCGACCAGGAGCTTAAGTCAATCGAGCAATCAATCGCAGACTTAAAGGAAAAGGCAGCGGCAAGCAATAAAAATGCACTAATCATCCTGGCCAATGACGATAAAATAAGTGCATATGGTCCAAACTCACGATTTGGGTTAATCCATGATGTGTTTGGAATTCCTGCTGTCGATGAAGGAATCGAAGTGTCGACGCATGGCATGAACGTATCATTTGAATATGTTGTTGAACAAAATCCAGACTTACTCTATGTTATTGATCGTGGTGCAGTAGTAGGAAGTGAGTCCTCTGCAAAACAGATTGTCGAAAATGAGCTGGTAAAAAACACGAAAGCTTATCAAAACGATAATATCGTCTATTTAAATCCTGATTATTGGTACTTATCCGGCGGTGGCCTTGTCTCCGTACAGGAAATGATAAATGAGATTGATAAGAGTTTAGATTAGATATCGGAATATAAAAAGGGGGTAATCAAAAGGAGATTGCCCCTTTTTATATGGCAGAAATAAGTAATAATTGTAAATGAAATGTTAATAATCTGCTTGAATCCGTACGGGACAGGCAGAAGGAGTATTACTGGGTTTTTTTAAAACTTGCTATCTGCCCATCAAATATGTTTGAATGTAAGAACAATGATATGAAATGAGGGAATCCTTTAATGAAAAAATTCATAATGCTATTAATGGCAGTAAGCTTAGCAGCCGTATTAGCAGCATGTAACGGTGATGACTCCGCTGAAAACAAAGAAGACAATAAGGATAAACAAGCCGAACAGGCTTCAAAACCGGTTGAAATAACTGATGAAGAGAAGGTTAAAGAAGACAAAGTAGTCGTTAAAATAAATGGTAATGACATTAAAGGTAAGGAGTACAATGATGCCTATGCACAGACAAAAGGCATGATGAGTCAATATAACCAGGATGTCAGTGATAAGAAAAAGCTGAAAGATCAAACACTTAATATGATTATCCAGCAGGAACTCCTGAAACAGGATGCTAAAAAACAAGGCATTGAAGTAACGGACAAAGAGGTAAAGTCTGAATTTGATAAAGTCAAGTCTCAAAATAAAGAGCAGTTTGAGTCGACCTTAAAACAATTACATTTAACAGAAGAAGCGTACAAAGACCAACTGGCTTTCTCGTTGACGCTGGAAAAATATGTTGACAGTCAACTGAATACTAAAGTAACTGATAAGGAAATACAGTCATATTACGATCAGTTGAAAAAACAAAATGAAGCAGCATCTGAAGATAAGAAGCAGGAAATGCCGAAGTTGGAAGAAATTAAGGATCAAATTAAATCACAATTGATAAAGCAGAAAGAGAATCAGCAGCTTCAGGCGAAGATTCAAAAACTGAAAGACCAGGCTGAGATTAAAAAAATGATTTAAATGAAATAAAAGCATCGCTCCGCAGTTGGAACGATGCTTTTATTTATGGAGACAAAAATGTCATAAATTTTATATACAGAGTAAGGCACATTGGCTGGCTGAGTGCTATAATAGTAATAAATACTACACTAAAAATGAATAACAGCTGGTGTTAAAATGAAACAAATAACAAAGGTACTTTTAATTATAGCTGGGTCGATTTCTTTAGGATTAGGGATTTTAGGCATTCTTCTGCCGCTTATTCCTACTACTCCTTTATTGCTTTTGGCAGCTGCATGCTATGTCAGAAGTTCAGATCGACTATATGACTGGCTGATAACCAATAAATATTTTGGATCATATATTGTGAATTACCGACAAGGAAAAGGAATTCCATTAAAAGCAAAAGTAATGGGTGTAACACTGATATGGATTTCCATAGGTTATACAATCGTTTTTGTTATACCGTTAGTCATGGTTAAAGTTCTGCTATTTGGTATCGCGGCATATTTTTCATGGTTTATTTTAAAACAAAAAACACTGCAAAAAGCAGAAAGATAGAAATTATTTAGTCAGAGGGGTCAAGTTTTGAAAAAGAGACAAATAATGGGAGCAGTATTCCTTTTTGCTGTACTAACAAGTATTATGCTTATTATTTATGTACCAAAGGAGATACATTCTGAACACTACAAAGGGAGTCCGGCAGTATTTGTTCATGGATATAAAGGGACATATAATTCGTTTGGCAATTTACTGAACAGGTTCGAAAATAAGTATAACTGGGGTAATAAAGCGTTGGTGTACCGGGTTTCACCGGAAGGAAAAGTGAATGTATATAATCTGAATAAAGGAAAGCAGGAACCATCCTTTGTCCAGGTTATTTTTGAAAATAACCGGGCAAGTTTTGCTGATACAGCTGAATGGCTGTCATTGGTAATGGCACATATGAAAGATACATATCAGATTAATACAGTTAATCTGGTTGGTCATTCAATGGGCGGACTCGTGTCACTGAAATTTATAGAAGATTACCAGGACCCTGAGAGGTATCCGCGTGTTACTAAATTTATTGCAATCGGGAGCCCGTTTGACGGGATTTACAATGAGCAATATTTTACAATTCATCGTGACGCCGGAGCAACTGATCTCAAACCTGATTCACTTGCATTGCAATTGCTGCGGATGAATAAAGAAATGATTCCTGAAGACCTTGAGGTATTGAGTATAGGCAGTACCAGTGATCTTGTGGCGGTGCCGGAAAGTGTCCAATCATTGCGGCATATTATAGGAGAAGATCAACTGCAGGAAATAATGATAGAAGATAAAACACTTGGGCATAGTGAGCTGCATGAAAATGCTCAGGTTGATAAACTCATTCATTCATTTTTGCAATCAGGAAATGCATCAGATAGTATAACTTATTAAAATTAGTAAAAGGAATGATTCGGTGGAAAATCATCATCATATGTACGACAAATTAACCAGAATTACACCTGAGAAAAATGTGATGGTTAATGAACAGTTGAAAAATCATATGTATACCCGTTTGGGCGGGCAGGCTGATTTTTTTGTCACACCAGAAACATATGAGCAAGTACAGGAAGTCGTTAAATTGGCTGCCAAAAAAGATGTTCCGTTTACGCTGCTTGGGAACGGTTCAAATTTAATTATAAAAGACGGTGGAATTCGTGGGATTGTACTGAATTTAAACCAGCTGACAAACATAACAACAGATGGTACGACGATTGTAGCGCAAAGTGGTGCGAGGATTATCGATGTATCCAGAGAAGCGTTATCCAGAAAACTAACCGGTCTTGAATTTTCCTGCGGGATACCAGGGTCCGTCGGTGGCGCATTATTTATGAATGCGGGTGCATATGGCGGAGAAATTAAGGACGTATTGGAAAGTGCTGTTGTCATTGACCGTAATGGTGATTTATTTTCATTACCCGCAGAAGATCTTGATTTGGAATATCGTTCAAGCAATATCCCTGAAAAAGGATACATTGTATTGGAAGCGACTTTTTCACTGAAGTCCGGAAACTACGATGAAATTAATGAAGTCATGGAAGATCTTACGTTTAAACGGGAGTCCAAACAGCCCCTGGAATATCCATCATGCGGGAGTGTATTTAAGCGGCCACCGGGATATTTTGCCGGGAAATTGATTCAGGACAGTGGCCTTCAGGGAAAACAAATCGGCGGGGCACAGGTATCACTGAAACATGCTGGGTTTATTGTGAACAGGGATAATGCATCTGCGGAGGAATATATTAGTTTGATTCATTTTGTTCAAAATACGGTAAAAGAAAAATATGGTGTCAACCTTGAACGTGAAGTAAAAATAATTGGTGATGATTAGATGAATTAATCAAAGCTGTGGCTGTGGAAGGGATGGCTGCAGTTTTTTATTGGGGAACTCGCCGGAGTAAGCATCATTTCCACGGGGATAAGCACAACATCGGCAGAACAGGCGCAACATCGGCAGAAGAGCGCAAACATCAGCCTGAGAACAACAAAATCACATAAAAAAAGCTGACTCAATAAAATGAGTCAGCTTTTCCCAGCTATTAAGCTCTGAATCTGTGAAGGAAGCTTTGCAGGCGATCGTTTGTTGAATTCTCCAGCACTTCCATTGGTGGTCCTTCCTCAGCGATTACTCCATTATCAAGGAATAGAACGCGGTCAGCAATATCACGTGCGAATTCCATTTCATGTGTAACCAGAACCATTGCCATTTCGCCTTCTTTTGCGATATCACGGATAACTTCCAGCACTTCCCCGACAAGTTCAGGGTCCAATGCTGATGTTACCTCGTCAAACAACATGATTTTTGGTCGCATAACAAGTGCACGAGCCATCGCTACACGTTGTTTTTGCCCGCCTGAAAGTTGGCTTGGATAGTTATCCAGTTTGTCTCCCAGTCCAACTTTTTCGAGCATCTCAATGGAACGTTTACGGGCAGATGCCTTTTCTTCTTTTTGAACGTGAATTGGCGCCGTCATGCAATTTTCCAAAATAGTCATGTGCGGGAATAGATTAAAGTGCTGGAATACCATACCGATATCCCCGCGTACTTGTCGTAAATGCTTTTCATTGGCAGGTACAAGTTCTCCGTTCTTTTCCATTTGCCATAAGTTCTTGCCATCGACAATAATACTTCCTGAAGTTGGCTCCTCCAATGTCATCAGCATACGGATGATGGTTGTTTTACCGGAACCACTTGGGCCGATGACAGCAACTTTTTCAGCCGGCTTAATATCGAGGTCAATGCCTTGTAGTACTTTGACATCGCCGAATGATTTGTGTACATCTTTATAACTAACGATAGGTTCAGACATGACATCACTGCTCCTTTTCTTCTTAATTTGCCTTGCTTCCTGAAGGTTCACTTTTATCGAAACGTCGATTGAACTTAACTTCAAGCTTCTTAACTAATATTGCAGACGGGTAACTTAATACAAGGAATAATATCGCCACAATTGTTAGTGCCTCCAGGTATCTCCAGTGCTGGGCACCATAATCGTTTGCCATTGCGAGAATACCAAGTACACCGATTGTTGATGCCAATGGAACTTCCTTAAACATGATAATTAAATAGTTTCCCAGCATCGGTATAGTCGGAGGTAACGCTTGCGGCAAAATAATTTTTGTCCATTTTTTCCCCGTTGAATAGTTCAATGCTCGTGCTGCTTCCCATTGACCTTGACCTACGCCGTCAATGCCGGACCGGTAAACTTCTCCAATATACGTACTGTAATGAATTCCCAGTCCAAGTACCGCACTTGTAAAAGGATCCAGTGCAAATCCGATTACAGGAACCATTGGAAAGGCGTAGTAAATGAAAAATAATTGTACCAGTGGTGGTGTGGAACGGATAAATTCCATAATCCACAATAAAGGCAATCTTATTACCGTTATTGGCATACGTTTTATCAGTGTCCAGATAAATCCAAAGATTAACGCAAATAAATAACATGCAATTGTTAATCCGATCGTAATGCCAAGACCTTCTAATACGATAGGGAAGGCATCATAAAACGTTTCCCAGCTCCAGCCGCTCATTGACTAGCCACCCCTTTCTTAGAAGCACTTTCCATTTTCTTGGTAAGCCAAATTAATGGAAGAGCTATTATAAAGTAGAATACTAGTACTAAAAAGTAAACAGTTGGTGCTTGTGATAGATTGGAGCTTCGCAAAATATCTCCGTAGTATAAAATGTCCATCATACCAATTAATGATACAAGGGAAGTTGATTTGAGCATAAGGATAAGATAGTTACCAAATTCAGGAAGCATCATCCGTACAGCCTGTGGAAAAATAACAAGCCGCATACGTTGAAAACGCGACATATTCAGTGCTGTGGAAGCCTCATATTGCCCCTTTGCCACAGACAGAATGGAACCGCGAACAATTTCAGACATATATGCACCATAGTTTAAAGAGATTGCCAGTACACCTGCCCAAAAGTTACTTCCAACTTCTACACCAAATAATATCGGAAATGCATAGTAAAGCCAGAATAATTGTACAATCAGTGAGGTCCCACGAAAGACTTCTACATAAAAACCTGTGAATTTACGGAGGATAACGTTATTTGAAAGTCGGCAAAAACCTGCAATAAAGGCCATTAAATAGCCTAAAACGATTGAGGCCAGAAGAACAGTAACTGTTATTTCAACACCCTTCATTAAGACAGGGAAAATATCCGCTATCGCATTAATGGTAATCACTCCTTTTACATTTTTAAATTATATATTTATAACAAAAGCATAGGGTCTGACTCCCCTAGGAGAGGGAGCCGGACCCTATGGAGTCTTAGAAATTATTCTGAAAGATAATTAATACTGTTCACCGCTGCAAACGCCCTCTGTTGTAATACCTTCTGGAACTGAGTTGTTTTCTGCGCTAAATCCGTTCTTTTCAAGAAGTTCTTTAACTGTTCCGTCTTCTTTTAATTTAGCTAACGCTTCGTTATATGCTTTACGCAATTCATCATTGTCTTTATGGAATGCAGCTGCACCATAACTTGGAATTCCTTCAATATCAGGCTGTTCAAAGTCACTTACGAATTCCAGCTTATCGTTTCCGGCAGATTCCAGTGCCATTTTTACAGTCATTTCTGTACCAGTAGTTGCATCAGCACGACCGGAAGCTACTGCTGAGAATGTTGCAGGAATATCCGGTGCAGTTTGGATTTGATCCTCTTTTACACCCATTTGCTTAACGTACTCAATTTCAGTAGCACCTTGCATGATGGAAACAGTAGCACCTTTATCAGCAATATCTGTGTAGCTGTGTAAATCCATTGGGTTGCCTTTCGGTACTACAAGCCCTTCCCCATATACCATTTCAGGTTCACCGAAGTCAGCATTTTCACAACGATCTGGATTAATCGCCATACCTGCTGTGATAACATCAAACTTTCCGGCATTCAAACCAGGAATTAACTGACTGAAATCAGCAAGTTGTGCTTCCATGTTGTCAACACCAAGTTCTGCGAATACAGCCTGTGCAATATCAACGGCTGCACCTTTCAGTTCACCGTCTTCCTGATATCCATATGGTTCTTCATTGGCAAATCCGATTGTTACTGTACCTTTTTCCTGAAGTTCAGCTAACAGGCTGTCTCCGCCTTCACCTTCACCTGAACTTCCGCTATCTCCATCACTACCACTTGCATCATCACCGTTAGATCCGCAAGCAGCCAGCATAATAAGTGCCAGACCAAAAATTGAAGCTAGTAATAGTTTCTTCATCTACTAAATGACCTCCCATTTTTTTTTAGATAAACCATAATCACCACCATGAAATGTTGGCGAAAAGATAGTTCACCTTTTTTTCTTGTTACTTGTTTCTCTCCCTTTAAAGCGGGAAACTTAAGTACTGTTGTCCAATTTCTGTTAACTATGAAATATAATTGTCTTTGCTTACGACTTTTTTACTAGAAATTGAACGGGGTGAATAAGTGGGGAATGCTCTTTCAAGCAGTCATACTATAATATTATAGGCTATAGTCTATTGGTTCAAATGCAATATTTTTAGATAATTTGGAATTTACCTGCGAATATTTTTATGTGAACCATAAAGCTTTTATATACAAAGACATGCTCCAAAATAACTTGTATTACTTGTATATGCTCAACATTTGCCGATATTACATAAAAATTCCATTAATCTATGAAAAATGGACAAACCGATGGATATCGGAGTACGATTATGAATAATAATATTGCAGGGAGGAGATTTTATGCATATTGTTGTGTTGGGTGCTGGTGCTCTTGGAGGATATTTTGGTGCACGGTGGGAAGAGGCTGGAGCTGATGTTACCTTTTTGGTGCGTGAAAAAAGGGCGGAACAATTTCACAAATATGGATTGAAGGTAAACAGTACACAGGGTGATTATACAATTGCCGCACCAAGGGTTGTTACCAATGTACATGATATTGAAGCGCCGGATCTGGTTTTTGTCAGTGTTAAAGGTCACCATTTACAGGGCATTTTGGAAAACGTCAAAATATTGACGGAAAAAGGTGCTTTTGTCCTGCCTGTTTTAAACGGTATCGAACACATAAATGTTTTACAGAATGAAGTTGGAATGGAGTCAGTCATTGGAGGTTTGGCCTTCATTATGGCTACCTTGGATGATTCTGGTCACGTTGAACATTCAAGTGATTTTCATAGACTCGCTTTCGGACCATTAGTACCTGAACAAACAGATTTGTGTAATCGACTGGCGGAAGTTTCCAGTGAAGCAAAGATGGAAGCAGTCAACAGTCAGTCCATATTAAAGGAACTTTGGAAAAAATATTTGTTTATCAATGCCTTCTCCGGAATTACAACGGCGACTAATTTACCGATTGGACAAATACGTTATAATAGGGATACGTTTCAAATTGCCGTGAATATTCTGGAGGAAATGCAGCAACTGGCAGCCAGTTATAATATTGAAGTTACTGATAAAGAAGTTGATGAGGCAAAAAGTAGTTTGTTGAAGATAAATGAAAATGCTACATCATCCATGCACCAGGATCGTCGCAAAGGACTGACGCTTGAAGTGGACCATCTTCATGGCGGAGCAATTCGCCTGGCAAAGGCTAAATCTGTCAGACTACCATTCATCGAAGCTGTTCACGGAATAATAAAACCTTATGAAGGAGTATAGAAATGATAACAATCATTATAATAGCGATTGCAATAATGTTAGCCGTATTAGCTTTCACGTTAATTGCCATATCTAAAGGTTATGACTACAAACATTCAATCGATCCATTGCCTGAAAACGATACGGATGATCAGCAAATGGAAAAAGATCACACGATGTAGTGTAATAAGTTTATCTTTAATGGAGATAATCCATCAATTTAGATAAGTAGTGGTTACTGCGTATTTAACCAATTAATGGATAATATGTCCGGTAAAACATTAAAATCAGTGTAGTTTTGGTATATCCTTTTATTTATTAAAAGCAAAATCCAGCGCAGGAAATACACGGAGACTCCTGTGGGAGCAGAGGCCTAGATGAGACTCGCAGTGTGACAACACGGAGAGGCTCATCAGCCGCCCACGGAAAGCGAAGTGTATTTCCGGAGCGGCGGACTATACTCATATAAAATTACGTCGTAGATTATAACTTTTGGGTAAAAAACAAAAAATTTATACGAAATTCTCCTTTAAAATAACCGAAAATATGTCTTCCAAATATGGACACAGGTAATATCAGGTCATACAAAAACGCTTGGATGTTACATTCCAAGCGTTTTTGTAAATCATATTGAATCCATGTTTCGTATTTAGTGCGTTCTTTTTGTATCCAATGGTTTTAAGTTGGCTTCAATTTCTTCACGCCGGTCCTCGAAAAACGGAGGTAAGGCCAACGATTCGCCAAGGTAGTCTATCGCTTCATCAGTTGCAAATCCTGGACCGTCAGTTGCCAGTTCGAAAAGAATTCCATTTGGTTCTCTGAAATACAATGATTTGAAATAGAATCGGTCCACTAAGCCTGAGTTCGGGATGCGTGCAGCCTGTACACGGTCTTTCCACTGCTTCAGCTCATTCTCATTGTCCACACGGAATGCTACGTGATGGACACTTCCGCGGCCTGGCCGTTCCTTTGGCAGGTCATTACGGGTTTCTACATGCACTTCTGCCCCGGTTCCACCTTCCCCCGTTGCAAAGACAAGAATGTCGTTCTGACCTTTAACAGGTGATGCATACCTTCCAACTTTTTTAAACGTTAGCAGTTCTGTTAATACTTTAATCGTTGGCTCAGAATCAGGAACGGTTAACTTTGAAGGACCAAGTCCAATAATTCCTTTGTCAGCGGGAACACTGCTATGCTCCCATACCTTTCCTCCTTGAACACCAGTATTATTTTCATCAGAGATTAGAGTTAGTCGTTGTCCCTCGGGATCTCGGAAATGGATGACGTTGCGTTCCCCCTGATTTGTTATCCCATCATGATTAACGTTATGTTCGGTCAGCCGATTTTGCCAATACTCCAACGCATCATCATTTGGAACCCGAAGTGAGGTTCCTGAAATACTGCTGGTTCCTTGATAGGTTGTACCTGCCATTGGTATTTCAAAAAATGTAAAATCTGTTCCGGGATTTCCAGCTTCATCTGCATAAAATAAATGATACACAGACGGGTCATCCTGATTGATTGTCTTTTTAACCAGACGCATTCCCAAAACTTCTGTATAAAAGTAATAGTTTTCTTTTGCCTTTGCAGTAATTGCTGAAACATGATGAATTCCTTTTAGTTCCATTGAAAAAGTCTCCTTTCGGGATAAATTTATTCTGAATTCAGGATAATTTTATTATATGCTATTTTTCATAATTACTCTACTATATTGTCTTATTTTTTATCCGACTCATGCGATGGCCGCAGTCCCTTTTGCAGCTGACGGATGCTAAGACCAAAGTCCATCTGTAAATGTGGATAATCTTTAAATTTGTTCCAGTCACCACCCCACTCAAATCCCAGTTCTTTTGCAATATCCGCTGCTTCAAACCAGTCTGATTTGCCGTTACCGTTTCCGTCATAGCTGGTATCCCAAATAATTTTCCCTTCATTATTGCGAATAGCATAATCAACTGCCAATCCATAATTATGATAGGATTCACCGCCTTTCGCATACGTGACAATGCTGCCTTTTTCTGACCGGCCTTGTTGATATAATTTATTCTGACGCTTTATCGAACGGACTTTTTCAGTGATAACAACATCAATATTCTGTTTCGCAACTTTTCTTACAAGCTGCTCCGTTTTTTCGGCAACTACTGGATCAAGTTTATTGGCTGGAAGCGTATCTTCACCTAAGTCACGATACCTGTCATTCGTCTGATTATAAATAATAAAGAGGACACTTATAAATAAAATAATGATTATCCATGCTGTAATATCTTTTCGATAGCGTTTCAATTAGTCATGTCTCCCTTAGGGGTTATCTGTTCAGCTATTATAATAGATACTTTCTTATATATACAATCGATTGTAAAGTGAAAAAGGTGGCATGAACGAATAAAATAATATCCATCTTGCAGTGTTCTCCCAATCACTATAAAATAAAATGAAGAGGGGGGATTTTGTGTATGTTTTAATCGTTATTTTAATCGGTTATCTGTTCGGCTGTATGCACGGCTCACAGCTGGTCAGCAAGTTAAAGAAAGTGGATATTAAAAATACAGGGGTAAAAAATTCCGGTGCATCCAACACAACGATTTTGCTGGGCTGGAAATACGGAATTTTAGTTGCACTTATTGATATTTTTAAAGCGACATTATCGATTTTGTTCGTGTTATATATATTGAATGATCAAGGAATTACTGGAGAAACACAGACTTTACTTGTGTATATTAATGCACTGTTTATCATAATAGGTCACAATTATCCGGTGACAATGAAATTCAGCGGTGGAAAAGGGACGGCTTCACTGGTTGGCGTATTACTGGCAATCGACTGGAAAATAGCAGTTATCGGTATTGTCATTTTGCTTCTTTTTACATTTACTACTGATTATTTGGTTGTCGGTGTCTTATTCATGTATTTTTCTTTCCTGGTTACGACGTATTATTTTTTTGGAATCGAACCGGCAATGGTTGTTGTTCTATTATCCGTGATGTGTATTATGAAACATATGGAGAACTATAAACGTATCATTACAAAAGAGGAAACGAGAATCTCAAGTATGTTCCGAAAAGAATCATAGATGGAGGCAACTATGCTGGATATAATTATTTGGATTGTAATCGTTGTATTATTCATAGCAAGCTTTGCAGGAATTATTTTTCCAATCATCCCATCGCCATTGGTATTGTGGGTCGGATTCCTGCTGTATCATTTTGTGATCAATGCCGATGAACTGACCGTTTTGTTCTGGATAGCGATGGCAATTTTAACTGTTGTGTTAATCGTTTCCGATATTATTGCAAACAGTTATTTTGTAAAAAAATTCGGTGGAAGCAAATGGGGAGAACGCGGTGCAGGAATAGCTGTTATCGTGGGATCTTTCATCATCCCTCCATTTGGGATTATTATCGTACCATTCATCACCGTTCTCGTGATTGAAATGATTCAAAAGAAAACATTTCAGGAAGGACTGCGTGCATCAATTGGCTCATTGATCGGATTTCTTGGAGGTGCAGTTGCTAAAGTTGTACTCCAATTAATTATGATTGTATGGTTTGTTGTAGAGGTACTAATTTGGTAGAAAGGGTTTTTACAATGAAATATCCATCAAGGGTTATAACAATAGCAGGATCTGCAGCAGGAGGAAGTGCTGGTATTCAGGCTGACCTGAAAACATTCCAGGAGCTTGATGTCTATGGGATGAGTGTTGTCACAGCAATCGTGGCGCGGCACCCGGAGACTGATAAAAATGTCCATCCACAGACTATAGAGGCTATTGAAGCACAGTTTGCTACAGCGGTTAAGCAAGTAGGCGTGGATGCCGTAAAAACAGGGATGTTATTTTCAAAAGAAGTTATTGATAAAACGGCGGAAATTATTGCAGGTTCAACTGTTGAATCAGTGGTGATTGATCCGGTAATGGTTGGTAAACTTGATTCAAAACTGCTTGAGGACGATGCAATTGAAGCATTGAAAACAAGGCTCCTGCCAATGGCCACGGTAATTACGCCGAACATGCCTGAAGCATCATTCCTGCTGGATGGCCGTCAAATAAACAGTGTTGCTGATTTGAAACAGGCAGCAATTGATTTGCATCAGCTAGGACCGAAGTATGTACTTGTTAAAGGCGGGCGTTTAGAAGGCCCGGCAGTCGATGTTTTATATGATGGAGAAACACTTACTGCATTTCAGGCACCACGGATCGATACAGTAAATACCAGCGGTGCCGGTTGCAGTTACTCGGCTGCAATAACGGCTTACATTGCTAAGGGATATTCCGTTCTGGAAGCAGTCCAATCAGCCAAAAGTTTTGTAACAACCGCTATCGAATATGGGTTTTCCTATACAGAAATGGTTGGTCCAACATATCATGCTGCATCAAGGAAAAACGGAGAAGCACATAAAATAATTTTATCAGAGGAGCGTGTTTAATAATGGGGAAGCGGGCTTTAATCAATGTTGATTATACCGTTGATTTCGTCGCGGAAGATGGTAAACTGACATGCGGTGAACCAGGTCAGGCCATCGAGGAAAAGATCACTTCACTGACGAAGGAATTTATTGATGCGGGAGATTATGTGGTATTTGCGATTGATGCACATGAGGAAGGAGATACGAACCATCCTGAAACAAAAATATTTCCACCACATAATATTATTGGAACAGAAGGACGGGACCTTTATGGTGAGCTAGCTTCTGTTTATGAAGAACATAAAAACGATAAAAATGTTTACTATTATGACAAAACGCGTTACAGTGCTTTTGCCGGAACCGATCTGGAGCTGAGACTCCGCGAGCGGGGAATTGATGAACTCCATCTGGTTGGTGTGTGTACGGATATTTGTGTACTGCATACTGCTGTTGATGCATACAATAAAGGATTTAACATTGTTGTTCATAAAGATGCGGTAGCGAGCTTTAATGCGCCGGGGCATGATTGGGCATTAGGGCATTTTACGGATACGCTGGGTGCGAAAGTTGTATAAATAATAGAAAGAGGGCTGGGACAAAAGTATTTTATCAAAAGAAAAATCCGAACTAATTGGAAAACGGTGCATACCACCGCTCCGGAAAGTTCGCATATTGTTGGTCTTTTGGATAAACATTTTTGTTATGTCCCAGTTTCTTCCTGTCTACTCTTGATTTAAACCTCGCTTTTCTTCCGCAAATGACAATCCAAATAATTCAGATGTCATCTCATCAGCTTTTGGCAAGTTACGAAGTCTTGGATGGAGCATCCATACAATTGACACGAATGCGAGCCCCAGTCCTGATATGGCAAAAATAAGCGTGCTGCTCGTAATGGTAGCGAAATAACCGCCAGCCAGTGATCCGATTGGCATGGCAATAACAGTCATACTTCTTTGAACCGAACTGATCCGACCCAGCAGTTTATTTGGGATAACCGTTTGCATTACCGCACTGAAAATAACGTTTGTTCCGCCAATTGGTATCCATGCAATTCCATATAAAATAATGGCAATATACGTCCATGGCAATGTAGCTGACAGTACCCAGCAAACGGAACCAATCAAAAATGAGAAAATGGAAAACGATCCAACGCGAAATTTTCCCATCCAGCCGGCAAATAGTGCCCCAATTAATCCACCCGTAGACATAGCGGCTAAATAGAAACCGTAAATTTCCGAACCGCCATGGTCCGCACCAAAGGCCGGCAGAATAGCCAGTGCTGCCCCGATAGCAAAGTTAGCCGTAATGGAGCCGATTAAAAATACTGCCATTAATGAACGAAACACAATGGAAAAACCTTCTTTAAGCTCACCGAAATAGTTTGCCATAACAACCTTGAAGCTTTTTTTCGCAGTCTGTGTTGCTCTTTCTTTTACATGCGGAAGTTTCAACAAGCTGAAAAGAATAGCCGCAACGGCAAATGTAAGCGAGTCAACAAGATAAAGCGTTATTGCTCCCATAAAAGCAACCAGGATACCTGATACAGCATTAAAAACCAGGTCGATTCCCTGATAAGCAAATGAAAAATATGAGTTTCCTTTTATCAGTTCTTCTTTTGTTAAAATGGCTGGCAATGCTTTTGTCTGGGAAGGATATGCAAATTGTTCAATAAAAGAAACAACAGGCATTACAATTAAAACAAGCTGGACGGATAATACATCAAGAAAAGAGGCAGCTGGAATGATTAGTATTAGTACAGCCTGCGATACCTGAGTAATAATTAGTGTTCTTTTGATTGGCCACCGATCGACAAACGGACCCGCAATAAACTGCAGTGCAGATGGCAGCAGCGTCAAGAAACCTGCCAAACCAGTATAAAACGCATTACCTCCAAGGCTGAAAACAAGCCACATAGCTGCTACATAATAAATACTGTCCCCGACGTTTGTAACAATTCTTCCTAAAAACAAATATAAAAAGTCATTATTTTTCAAGATCCCCATAATTAATTACCGCCTTCGTTTGATTTAATTTCATTCTAAGTAATTAAGGTAAACATTAAATCGGTCAGCAGATGTTATTATTCTCGGTCTCGGGACTGAATTTATAATGGGATTTTCCGGGAAGCGGGCCTTTGTTTGTCCTGCTTGACTTTGCCTGTATATCCATATATATTTAAAACTATAATAGATGAAACGTTGACAAGGATTAGTACAATTTGATCGTCTTTCGCAGAGAGGAAATGGTAGCTGGAAATTTCCAGAGACACAATTTGGAACCTGCCTTTGAGTTCGCCATCGGAAAGTTTTACTGTAAGATGTGCGCGGTTCATGACCGTTATCATGTCAAGTGTACAAAGCTTTAGTTTTTTGCTTTGTAAACAAGGGTGGTACCACCAAACCTCGGTCCCTTAGCAGGATGGAGGCTTTTTTGTATATAAATTTTTTAAATAGAGGTGTTTAAATGGGTAAAAAAAATAAGCAGTTTGTTGAAAAAATCACTGCCATGGAAGATGATTTTGCACAGTGGTATACCGATGTTGTGAAGCAGGCGGAATTGGTTGATTATGGGGCAGTCCGCGGCACAATGGTTATTAAGCCGCATGGATACGCAATTTGGGAAAATATCCAGGCGGAACTGGACCGCAAATTCAAAGAAACAGGGCATTCGAATGTATATTTTCCATTATTCATTCCGGAAAGCATGCTGCAAAAAGAGAAAGATCACATCGAAGGATTTGCACCGGAAGTGGCCTGGGTAACCCATGGTGGAGAAGAGGAACTGACTGAACGTATCTGTGTCCGTCCTACATCCGAGGTTCTTTTCGGTGAATACTATGCAAAAAATATTCATTCGTATCGTGACCTGCCGATGCTTTATAATCAATGGAGCAATGTCGTCCGCTGGGAAAAAACCACAAGACCGTTCCTGCGCACATCTGAGTTTTTATGGCAGGAAGGTCATACCTGTCATGCGACTGCCGAAGATGCAGAGGAAGAAACAGCACGGATGCTTGATATTTACGCTGATGTCGCTGAAAATTACCTGGCTATTCCAGTGCTAAGCGGGAAGAAAACAGAAAAGGAAAAATTTGCTGGTGCTGACTATACATTAACAATTGAAGCGCTGATGCATGACGGAAAAGCACTGCAATCCGGAACATCCCATTATTTGGGAACAGGCTTTGCCGAAGCGTTCGATATCCGTTATTTGGATAAAGATGGTGATCAGCAGCCGGTTCATCAGACGTCTTGGGGAATGTCGACCAGAATTATGGGAGCATTGATCATGGTTCATGGTGATAATCGCGGATTAGTCGTTCCACCACGAATTGCACCAACACAAGCAATGATTGTTCCAATTGCCCAGCATAAAGAAGGCGTGCTGGATAAAGCTTACGATTTGCGTGACAAGTTAAAAGGAGTTGCCCGGGTCGGTATCGACGGAAGCGATAAAATGCCTGGCTGGAAGTTTAATGAATACGAGATGAAAGGTGTTCCAGTTCGAGTTGAAATGGGACCAAAAGATATTGAAAAAGAACAAGTTGTCCTGGTTCGTCGCGATACCGGGGAAAAAGAATTTGTTGCACTTAATGAAGTGGAAGAGCGTTTGCCGGCATTGTTGGAGGAAATTCAGCAGGGACTGTTTGATAAAGCATTAAACCACCGGATTGAGAAAACGACAGCAGCAACAAACATGGATGCGTTCAAAAAGAATCTGGAAGAAACACCAGGCTTCATCAAAGCAATGTGGTGCGGCGATATAGCGTGTGAGGAAAAAATTAAGGAAGAAACAGCAGCAACATCACGCTGTATTCCATTTGAACAGGAAACAGTTGCCGATACATGTGTGTGCTGTGGAAAAGAAGCAAAAGAATTAGTATACTGGGCAAAAGCATATTAATTATAAAAATCGAGCGCTCACAGAGTCGCTCGATTTTTTAATCAGCCCGAGAAGCAAAACATCAGCCCGAGAAGCAAAACATCAGCCCGAGAAGCAAAACATCAGCCCGAGAAGCAAAACATCAGCCCGAGAAGCAAAACATCAGCCCGAGAAGCAAAACATCAGCCCGAGAAGCAAAACATCAGCCCGAGAAGCAAAACATCAGCCCGAGAAGCAAAACATCAGCCCGAGAAACAAAAACGTTTACAAGTATGATTCAAAGGGGTATCTGTTATGTAAAACATCCACGTACAAACGGAGGTGAACAACATTGTCCTGGACGACGAATAATTATCCCAGTTCGTTAAAAAATCTGGATTATGCGGTACGAAAAAAGGCGATTGATATTGCCAATGCAATGGTTGATGAAGGGTATGATGAGAATCGGGCAATTCCAATCGCAACCCGGCAGGCAAAAGAGTGGTATGAAAATGCCAGCAGTGAAGAAATTCAAAAGTTTGAAAATCAGGGTAATCCAGTGCAACGGTCTGAGCAGGATAAAAAATATGAAAGCCGTCCGGAGCTCCTGGATCAAGGCGAGCATATTGTCCCTCATGATAATGGCTGGGCGGTTCAGGCAAAAGACGCCAAACAGCCAAGTGATGTATTTGAAAAGAAATCGGATGCTGTTGAACGCGGGAAGGAAATTGCCCGGAATAAAGGTTCCGATATCACGATTCACCGGTCTGATGGAGCGGTCGAAAGGCATTTTTCAGAAGCCTGAAATTTTTGTGGAGAAGGTTTAAAAATACAATAGAATGAATACACAATAAGGGTTAGCCAGATTGAAATTGGTTAACCCTTTTTTTGCTCTAAACATGCATTCAACTCCCGAAAACCAGTTCATTTCGCATTACCGAGTGTCCTTAGAAAACTTTTTTCAAATTAAGCTTGCATGAACCAACTGGTGTATGGTATAAATATACATACTAACTCATAAATATGCAATAAGATGAATATTTATTAAATAAATCTTTTTCATAGGACTGGAGGTGAATCAACGGTATCTGCGGCGAAGGAAATATTGAGTCTAAAGTCGAAAATAAAGGCTTTATGGAATGAAGATTATTACGAAATGAATAAAAGGAGCGAAAACTATGAAACTATCATATGTAAAGATAATTGGATTCATATTACTTATTAGCCTGCTGGCAGCTTGCGGAAGCAACAATGAATCAGATGCGGATGCTGACGCTTCCTCAGATGATTCCGAAAAAAAAGAAACGTTGAAAATGGCAACCTCAGCTGACTTTCCGCCATTTGAGTCAAGAGACCCCGAGGGAAATTTTGAAGGATTTGATATCGATCTGGCCCATAAGATTGCAGATGAACTTGGGTATGAACTGAAAATAGAGGACATGAAATTTGATGGATTAATCGGGGCACTGCAGTCTAAACGTGTTGACATGGTTATGGCCGGAATGAGTACGACAGAAAAGCGCAGAAAGAATGTGGACTTTTCAATTGAGTATAACCGTTCAGGTGAAATGTTTATCAGTAAACCCGATTCTAATATTGGAAGTTTAGAAGACTTGGAAGGCAAAATGATAGGTGTACAATTAGGCACCATTCAGGAAGAGGGTGCTGAAGTACTAAGTAAAGAACACGGATTTGAAGTCAAAAAAGTCGACAATGCAAATATTTTAATTCAGGAATTAAAGTCAGGTCGGATTGATGCTGCATATATGGATAAATCAGTTGCCCTTGGCTATATAGAAGAACAGGGATTTGCAGGATTTGATGATCCAACTACCAGCTCTCCCGGCATGGCAGTTGCATTTCCTAAGGGAAGTGAGCTTGTAGATGACGTTAATAAGGTTCTAGAAAAGCTTAAAGAAAATGGTGAAATGCAGAAACTGAAAGACAAATGGCTGGCAGAACAATAAAAAGATACAGCCGGAGAGGCGAGGTGTTAGGGCATGAATTTGGATTTTAGCCAAATCGTGCCTTATATTCCTTTTATACTGGAAGGGATATGGGCTACATTAAAATTTGTAAGTGTATCAATCATTGCAGGGTTTATCCTTGGCACGATTCTGGCAATCTTCAAAATAGGTAAGGTTACTTTCCTGAAGAGATTTGCCGATGTATATACATCGATTTTCCGTGGAACACCACTGATTTTACAACTGATGATTATCTATTTTGCCGTACCACAACTGACCGGCTACGATATCCCGGAGTTTTTAACAGCAGTACTGGCATTTGGATTAAATTCCGCTGCATATGTTTCGGAAATTATCCGGGCAGGCATTATGGCGGTGGATAAAGGACAAACGGAAGCGGCCGAAGCATTGGGAGTATCCTATCAACCAATGATGCTGAATATCATACTGCCGCAAGCAATTAAAAATATCCTGCCGGCACTAATGAACGAATTTATTACATTAACCAAAGAATCTGCAATCGTGTCTACCATCGGTTACCTGGGTTTAATGCGCAGAGCACAAATAGTTGGTGCGGATATTTACCGGAACTTTGAACCACTGCTCCTCGCCGGATTAATTTACTGGGTTATGGTTTATATTCTTACCTTACTTGGCAAAGTTGCAGAACGGAGGCTGAGACACAGTGATTAACGTGGGTAATCTTACTAAAAAATTTAATAAAAATACCGTTTTGAAAAACATCTCAACTACGATAAACGATGGGGAAGTAGTCGCTGTTATTGGTCCATCCGGTTCAGGGAAATCAACATTTCTCCGCTGTTTAAATCTTTTGGAAAAGCCAACTGAAGGTGAAATATGGATAAATGATAAAGAAATAACAGATCCCAAAATCGATAAAAT
The DNA here is from genome assembly GCF_902806455.1 of Virgibacillus doumboii. GTDB lineage: Bacteria > Bacillota > Bacilli > Bacillales > Amphibacillaceae > Lentibacillus > Lentibacillus doumboii. The sequence continues at coordinate 496,000 of NZ_CADCWQ010000002.1, forward strand.
CGAAATCCGAAAACAAATCGGTATGGTTTTTCAGCATTTTCATCTATTCCCTCATATGACTGTTATGGAAAATATTACGTATGCACCGCAAAAAGTGAAAAAGGTGAAGAAAAATGAGGCTGAAGAAGCAGCGAACCAATTAATTGCCAAGGTCGGTCTCAGTGACAAGCCTGATGCTTATCCGAATCGCCTGTCAGGTGGTCAAAAGCAGCGGGTGGCAATTGCACGGGCATTGGCTATGGAACCAGCTATCATGTTGTTCGATGAACCCACATCAGCGCTTGACCCTGAAATGGTAAAAGAGGTGCTCGATGTGATGAAAGACCTGGCGCAGACCGGAATGACAATGGTTGTCGTAACCCATGAGATGAATTTTGCCCGTGAAGTAGCAGATCGCATTCTATTTTTGGATGAAGGTGAATTAATGGAAGAAGGACAACCGGACACATTTTTCACTAATCCTGAAACAGTTCGGGCAAAATCATTTCTGGATAAAATTTTATAAAAAAGCTGTTTTCGTAAATTAAGTTAGTGTTGATATAAAATGCGAAGTATTCTAGAAAATCTGGTTAGTACCATTAAGTAATGTTCTTTAACGCCGCAGCTGGAATATACTCACTTTCCCGGGCAAGTGCTGAGCCCTCAGGAGTCTTGCATATTCCAGCTGCTGGTTTACAAGGTTAACTATTTTTCGTAATTATAAATTTTATTGATTTACCAAGATAAAGTGAGCAATATTCAGCGGAGGAAATACGCTGAGACTCCTGTGGGAGCAGAGGCTCATCAGCCGCCCACGGCTAAGAAGACACTGCGAAAACGCACTTTTTGAGCAGATGTCGCCTTGGTACCCGGAGGTGTGAAAGCGAAGTGTATTTCCGCAGCGGCGGACTAACACTCATATAAAGTTACGTCGCATTTTATATCTTTTATGTCAATAAACAGCCTATAAAAAAGCACTGCGTAATGGATATGTCCCCATTGAGCAGTGCATTATATCTACATATTAATTGCGCTGTTGATGTCAGTTTTCAGGCTTTCAGGTTTTGTCTGGGGTGCATATCGTTCAATTACCTCACCCTGTTTGTTTATCAGAAACTTGGTGAAGTTCCATTTAATATTCTTTGTAAGCATCCCTTTCGCCTGCTGGGTTAAATGTACAAATAAAGGGTGGGCGTTATCACCCTTAACCTCCACTTTGCTAAACATCGGAAAAGAAACTCCGTAATTTTGCTCACAGAAACTGGCAATTTCCTCATTAGAACCGGGATCCTGATTGTTAAACTGATTACATGGGAAACCGAGCACTTCAAAACCTTGATCCTTATAAGCATCATATAATTTTTGAAGGCCATCAAATTGTGGTGTAAAACCACATTCGCTAGCAGTGTTCACAATAAGAAGTACATTTCCTTGATAATCTGCCAGGGACTTTTCCGTACCTGTCATCGTGGTCGCAGAGAAGTCATATACATTAATGTAAATCAGCCTCCTTTTTACTAAATAATAGCAATATTCTTGCGTTAATGTCAAAGAGCAGTTAAATAATAGAATAAAAAATCTTAATATTCTTATAACTTGAACTGTGCATAAAAAAAAGGTAAAATACATAATAAAACGTTTTCTTGAAATTGAAAACGTAACCATTTGGTTTAGAACATATTGTGATAAACAATATGGTTTAAATAAAAATCTATCTTAAAGGGGGAGTTACTTTGAGAAAAAGAACTCTATTTTCATTAGTTTTAGTTCTGGCCATTGGCATGATTTTAAGTGCTTGTGGTGACAGTGGTGAAGGTTCAGGTTCAGGCGGAGGCGACTCTGAAGGGGCCGTAACCAATTTGACCATGGGAACAGGTAGTGTTGGTGGTGTCTACTATCCACTTGGTGGTGAGATGGCTAACCTGTTTGTGGACAACATTGATGTAGAAGGTTTTGATGTAAGTTCAGTTGAATCAGGTGCATCAGTTGAAAACATCGCAAAAATTCAAGCAGGAGAATTCCAGCTGGGTATTGCACAAAATACGACATTGATTAACGCTGTTAACCAAACAGGGGAGTTCGAAGGAAAAACTACTGATAAAGTAGCTGTAATTGGTTCACTTTATCCGGAAGCACTTCAGGTAGTTACATTGGATTCAACTGGAATTGAGTCAATCGAAGAATTAGAAGGTAAAAAAGTTGCTATTGGACCTCCAGGCGGGGCAACTCGTGAAGCTGCAGAAATGGTATTAGCAGCTTATGGAATTGAAGAGGGCGACTATGAAGCATATGAAGAAGGCTTTGGCGATGCTAAAAGTAAATTGCAGAATGGTACAATCGATGCTTCTTTTGCGGTTGTAGGTGTTCCATCATCAACAACAGACGAATTGGCTAACGCAACTGGGGAAGTGAAGTTCCTTGATATTGAAGGAGACGCTTTACAGACTGTATTGGATCAAAGCCAATATGAAGCATATACCGTTGAGGCTGGAACTTACGAATGGCAGGATGAGCCGGCAGAAACAATTACTGCAATGGCACTCTTGCTTGGTTCAACTGAACAAGTAAGTGAAGATCTTGGCTATCAAATAACAAAAACATTGTATGAAAAATCCGGGGATATGACGATTGAACAAGCTTCATTGATTACCCAGGATAATGCAATGATTGGTGTTGGAGACTTACCGCTTCACCCAGGTACAGAAAAATACTTTAAAGAAGTCGGTATTATTGAATAATGGAAGAGCCGGGCATATACTGTCCGGTTTTTCTCCTTAATGCCTAGACGGGAAGAACGGAGGGAAACCGGTGGCTGAACAGAATGTAAATGAAATAGACAAACATGAATTAATGGCAAAATATGATAAGGAAAGTAATTTTCGTACGAATCTGGGACCCTGGGGATGGGTTACACTTATAATCGGTGCAGCACTAACTATTTTCCAGCTTTATACCGGATATTACGGTGCTAAAGTTTCCATGATCCAAGGGGCTATACATCTTGGTGCTGGGTTAAGCCTGGTTTATTTGCTTTACCCGATAAAATCCTCAATGACGAAACGAAGAGGTGTACCCTGGTACGATGCGTTGCTGGCATTGGCTGCGTTATTTACAAACTTTTATATTGTTTACAATTATGAACATTTGATTAACGAAGCTATCATATTTGGCTTTACAGCTACTGACCAAATAGTAGCCACCGCGGGAATATTATTATTACTTGAAGCTACAAGGCGTGTTGTAGGGCTTCCAATTGTTATTATTGCAATTGTCGCATTGCTTTATGGTTTATTTGGTAATTTTGTTCCTATTATCGGGCATGCAGGTTATGATTGGCCATCACTCGCAACGGAAATGTTTTTTAGCTCAAGCTCCATCTTTGGTATCCCTATTCAAATCTCATCCACGTATATTTATTTATTCCTATTTTTTGGGGTAATCCTGGTTAAGACAAATATTGGTCAATTTTTTAATGATATTGCACTGCGACTGACAGGAAAATACACTGGTGGAACAGCCAAAGCAGCTGTTGCAGCGAGTGGGTTGCAAGGGATGGTCAGCGGCAGCTCAGTTGCCAATACGGTTGGTTCGGGTTCATTTACCATTCCAATGATGAAAAATGCAGGGTTTAAGCCGCACTTTGCTGCTGCATCAGAGGCTGCGGCATCGACTGGTGGTCAGTTAATGCCTCCGATTATGGGAGCAGCTGCATTTATCATGGCTTCATATACTGGTACTCCATACAGTGAAATTATCGTTATCGCACTCATTCCAGCGATACTATATTTCTCAGGTGTGTTTATGGGTACACACTTTGAAGCTAGGAAGCAGGGAATTTTGGGGCTTGCAAAAGAGCAACTCCCTAAAACGAAAAATTTAATCAAACGGCTTGATTTATTTGCTCCGCTTGTAATTATAATCGGATTCTTGCTGGCAGGAAAAACGCCTACATTTGCAGCGTTATTTGCGATTTTTACAGCATTTATTATTAGCTTCTTCAGGAAAGACACAAGAATGTCATTTAAAGGAATTATCAATTTGCTTGAAGAAGGTGCGAGGACAGCATTGCCCGTTATCGCAGCCTGTGCGACTGCAGGTATCATTGCGGGAACTGTAACCACTACAGGACTCGGACCAAAGATAGCTGGTGGAATTATTGATCTTGCACAAGGACAATTCTTCCTTGTCATGGTATTCACAATGTTTGCTTGTATCATCCTTGGAATGGGTCTTCCAACTACTGCAAACTATGTTGTAACAGCAACAATGGCTGCACCGGCATTATTGGCATTTGATGTACCGGTAATCGCAGTTCATATGTTTGTATTTTACTTTGGGATTGTAGCGGATATTACACCGCCTGTTTGCCTGGCCGCATATGCCGGGGCAGGGATAGCCGGTGCGAACCCGATGAAAGCCGGGGTAACTGCTGTTAAATTGGCTATTGCAGCATTTATCATTCCGTATATGTTTGTTTCACAGCCAATACTCCTGCTGCAAGGGGATGCAAATGCGGCAAACGTGGCTATTGCTGTTATTACAGCCTTGTTAGGTATGGCAGCCATTAGTTCCAGTTTGATCGGCTACTACGTGAAGTCATTAAGTTGGATAGAGCGAATATTTCTTGCAGTTGGCGGTATACTTCTTATCTATCCGGATGTTAAATTTTCATTGGCAGGTTTAGTGATCTTTGCAGTAATTACAACGATGCAATTCCTTCAAGGAAAGTCAGATAAAATGAAACAACAAACATCAAATTAAAGGGTTGTTTTATAAAAGATTGTGGCGAAAGATGCTAATGTGAACAGTTGAGGTAAGCAGAGGCTTCAGTAAAAACGAAGTCTATATCAACTGTGTGTTCATAACTGCAACCTTTTGAAAAAGAACCAAATATAAAAATGCAGGCGATATTTTTCGCCTGCATTTTTTATGCTTCCTGTTTCATATTTTCTTTTTCAATTATATCCAATCTTTCCTGAATTTCTTCTTTGGAAAGGCCATGTTCTTTAACGTACATGTTTCGTGGGCTTACACGGCATTCATGTGTACAGCCACGCATATATTTATGCTCATTTTCTTCCGAGCAGAGAATTTGTTTATTGCATTCAGGGTTTGCACAGTTAACATAACGCTCACATGGTTTGCCGTCAAAATAATCCACGCCGACTACAACGTGTTCCTTTTGATTGACTGGAACGGAAATTCTTTCATCAAACACGTAGCACTGACCGTCCCATAATTCACCCTGTACTTCGGGATCTTTGCCATATGTGACAATTCCTCCATGCAATTGGGCAACATCTTCAAATCCTTGCTTAACTAACCAGCCGGAAAATTTCTCACAGCGGATGCCGCCTGTGCAGTAGGTCAAAATGCGTTTGCCTTCAATCAAATCTTTATTTTTTTCAACCCATTCCGGTAATTCGCGGAACGTCTCGATGTCCGGGCGAATTGCGCCGCGGAAATGCCCCAGATCATATTCATAATCATTACGGGCATCCAGGACTACTGTATCCTCATCCTGCATAGCTTCAAAAAATTCCTTTGGTTCAAAATATTTTCCTGTCGTTTGTTTCGGATTAATATCCTCTTCCAGACGGAGGGTTACCAATTCTTTTCGTGGACGCACATGCATTTTTTTGAATGCATGTCCCTCATGTTTATCAATTTTAAAAGCCATATCAGCAAAGCGCGGGTCATTACGCATTGCTTCCATGTATTGTTCGGTATGTTCAACAGTACCTGAAACGGTTCCGTTGATTCCTTCATGTGCCACATGAATACGTCCTTTTAATTCCAAATCATTACAGAATTGGAGGTGCTCCATCGCATACTCAACAGGATCCACAATGGGCACATACTTATAATACAGTAAAACCTGATATTCCTTACTGTTTGTCATGTTTTCTACCACCTATCATTCATATTTGCAAGATATAAATGCTGGTAGTCGGTATTCAATTATAATCTTGCAAGACAATATTTTATCAATTTGCGGGGGATTTTTCAACTTTGCTTTTCCGGTTTATGCAGTCTGTAAACCTGAAATGCCGAAGTTCATAGGAAAAATGCCGAAGTTCACAAGAAAAAAGCCGGAGTTCACAATTGGTTTGTTCGAAGTTCACAATTAAAGTGCCGAAGTTCAACATTTGTTCGGTGTACGCCATACAGGTTGCTCAAATATTGCTCAATTAAATAACGGATTCAAAAAATATTTCTCTTTACACTTGCTTTTTATTCTCAAAACGGTTAAAGTTAAGTAAGCAAAAGGAAATTGATATTTGTAATACTTTACGATCTCTTTAACAAAGTGGTGTAAAAGTATTAATGATTCAATTATACTTTGCACGATATTTGTATAAGGAGGTCATTTTAATGACTGGTAAAGTAAAATGGTTTAACGCTGAAAAAGGTTTCGGTTTCATCGAGCGTGAAGACGGAGACGACGTATTCGTACACTTCTCAGCAATCAATGCTGAAGGTTTCAAAACGCTTGAAGAAGGTCAAGACGTTGAATTTGAAATCGTTGAAGGTAACCGCGGACCTCAAGCAGCTAACGTAAACGCTCTTTAATAGATGAATTTAAAAAGGCTTATCTCATTCGTGAGGTGAGCCTTTTTTTAGTTTATAATATAACTATGGAGGGATTTCATGGCAGATTCATTTAATTGGCACAAAGAGGCAGAGTCGCAATGGGTCCATCGTGCAGCATTTTGGAATGAACGAAGCAAAAATATGTGGGATAGTGGGAGCAGAAAGGATATTATTCCGTTTATCGAAAAGCATATCGAAAAAGGAAGCAGTATACTCGATATCGGCTGTGGTGATGGGTATGGATCCTACAAGCTTTATAAGTCCGGATATAATGTAACAGGCATGGATATCTCACAGGAAATGATTATGCGGGCAAAAAAACGCGTACATAATGATGAAATAAATTTTTTGCAGGGTGATGTTGGAAACTTGCCGTTTGCTGATAACAGCATGGATGGTATCATGGCAATCAATGTCCTTGAGTGGACTGAGTTTCCTGCACAAGTACTAACAGAACTTTATCGTGTATTAAAAATAGACGGTACGCTTTGTATAGGGTTATTGGGCCCGACAGCTGGACCAAGAGCGAACAGCTATCCGCGTCTTCGCGGTGAAAAAGCTATTTGTAACACAATGATGCCATGGGAATTTCAGCAGCTTGCCGGTGAAAGCAACTTCCAATATGTTGATGGTTTTGGTGTTTATAAAGATGGTGTAACAGAAAGTCACTATAAAAATCTGGATTTTGACTTAAAACAGGCATTATCTTTCATGTGGATTTTTATGATGCGAAAAGCAGGTGAATAATATGGACAAAAAAGAAGTGGAACAAAAGGTAATTGAAAGTTATCAGCATGATGAGAAAATGATGATTCTTATTTATGCGCAGTGGTGTATCAATAATGACTTTGATCCTAAGGCACTATACGAAAGAGCGTATCCTTCACAACTGAAAAACAACGCATTGACCGAAGCACTTGAATTAACCGTTCCCAAAAAAGAATCAGATGAAATTCCCAATCAGACTGTACTGAATGCGCTGCAGCTTTTCGGGAATGATGATCTGGCATTTATCGTTCAGGAAGAAATTGAAAACAGTAAGGAGCAGAAGGAATAATGGAATGGGTAGTGAAAACATTCAATGAACTTTCAAACGAAGAACTGTATGCAATTATGAAAACAAGAGTGGATATTTTTGTGGTTGAGCAGGAATGTCCATACCCGGAACTTGATAATTATGATCAGCAGGCAATTCATTTTTTTTTAAAGATTAATGAAGAAATTGCTGCAAATGTACGACTTCTTCCAAATGGTTCCAAGTATGAAGAAGCTTCCATCGGCCGTGTTTTGGTTGCAAAAAAATTCCGGGGTCAAGGCTATGCAGGTCAAATTATGCAAAAAGCGATTGATTTTCTTGTGAACGAATGGAATGAAAAGCGAATAAAAATTCAGGGTCAGGAATACTTGAAAAAGTTTTATTCCGGCCTCGGTTTTAAGCAAATTTCCGAAAGCTATCTGGAGGATGATATTCCCCATATTGACATGATTTGGGATTATAACGCAAATAAACGTTGATATAACAGCGTTTATAGGTTAATTTTCCTGTGAAAATTTCAAAAATGTCACATAAAAGTAACATTAATTTTTCAAAGAGATATTTTTTGAAGCATTTCATCAAAATTGCCTCTGATTTTTTCCGAGGCATTTTCTTTCATTTTGTTAGTCACATGTGTGTAGATTCCCATTGTTGTTTTTGGATCACTGTGCCCCACTTTTTGCATGATAGTTGGTAAATCGACACCGGCTTCTGTCAGCATGCTAATATGTGTGTGGCGAAATATATGCGAAGTTGCATGTTTATCAGAGCCAATTAACCGCAAAATACGCTTGATACGATCATTCACCGTTCCACGGAAATAAGGATAACCATTTTTATGCTGAAAAACAAAATCTGCATCATGGAAATCGTCAATTAAAGTCCGGTATTTCATTTTATGTTCATCGTTTTTTCTAACTAATTCCCGCAGCATATCCATAATCGGTTGTTCCATGTCTATCGTTCGGGCTGTACTGTTTTTAGTAGTACCCATATCATATGTCCTCATATTTTCGTTATGTCCAGATATCGTTTTATAGATGCGTATTTGATTCCTATCAAAGTCCAAATCCTGTTTTTGCAAAGCATTTAACTCACCAACGCGCATTCCGGAAAACGCGAGAGTATAGAAGCGTTCTTTATCCAACTCAAGACCATATTTAAGAACGCCATCTAGAAACGTATCCAATTCTTTTCTTTCCCAATACTTTTCTTCAATACTATTCTTTTGTAGGTCCTCAATCGTTTTTGGCTTTTCAGGAATAACTATATCTTTAGCCGGATTAACCGTCATATAGTTATATTTCACCGCAAATTTAAAAATCAAATTAGCACATGCTTTGATTCCTAATAGTGTGTTTTTTGCAGTACCATCTGAAAAGACATCATTTATGACACTCTGGAAGAATAAATGTGTTAATTTATCAATCGGTATCTTCGCCATTTTTTCATTCAACCTTTTAATTTGTCCCATTCGAATATCAATAGTATTTCCTTTAACTTTAGTTACCCTATACATTTCCAACCATTTAGCAGCTAGCTGGTCAAATGTCACTCCTTTTACCTGTTTTGGATCCACACGAGTTTCAGTTTGTTTGGCTATCTCATCCCTTACTTTCTGTTTAGCCTCTTTTTGTGTCTTACCACGTCGCTTTATCTGATTTCTCTTTCCGGTAACAGGATTGGGAGGTGCATCGGCAATACATTCCCATCTCTTTTTACCCGATTTTGTTTTGATTTGTGTGCAGTACATTGCTCATTCCCTCCAATAGAATGCTATTTTTATACATTTCTAATCTTCTAAGAGCAAACTCGTATTCCACGTTAAACAGATTCATAACATCATATATTGAGTAGTCATATAGGTTGTCCAACATAAATGTTGGAATGCAGAAATGATAGGCAAATTGAGTCGCTTGATATTCTTGTAATTGACGAAACAAGTATGGCATGTTTAGTTGTTGCCCGACATGTCTTAAACGGTGTCCAAGTTCATGTCCAAATTGCTGCCATTCAACTTGTTCACTTGATTTTTCGAGTATGATATCATTCCCAAATCGAAACGTAGTTTTCCGATACACAATATTAATACCTAGTTTTTTTGCAATCACAAACATATATAGTTGATTCGGTTCTGTTATCCTCAATCGATAATATAAATCGGTTACAAAGTCCTCCATATATGTGTAAACCAACTAATTACCCCCATAATATAGAATGTATGTTCGTATTTAGTTTATAAGATAGGGTGTACAATTGAATGTACACCTTTAAAATTATGCTGCAGGTAGAGATTCACAAACTTCACCGTCATTGTCACTGCCATCTAATCTATGCGGATCTGCATCAGGTCCTCCAGCTGCCTCATAAAAATCCTGGGCTTCTTGTTGTGTGTCAAAATCTCCACAATCTCTGTCAGGTCCATTAGGGTCATACTTAAGGCCGTTAGAGCTTGAATTACTTGAAGTAGATTTCGGACTAGAATCGTTGGAAGAAGCAGTTTCTGTGTTATCGGATTGTTGTGATTCCTGGTAATTAAATCCGTCACTGGTCACATAATTATTCCGACTCCAAATGCCTCTCTCGGCATTTTTAGCTCTGTTTTGTGCTTTCATAAACGCATTACTATGCGTATAAGGTGGATCATACACATATGCGTATCTGGCAAGGCCTTTTTCTAGTAGCATTTTGTTAAAGTTTTGTCCATCTACCCATAAATAAGCTAGCAATCTACCATAATGATCTCGTTTTGGTCCATCATATTCAATCTGAACTTTCTTACCAGTAAGTTGACTTTTTGCAAATTGACTTGCTTCAGGTCCAAATGGCTGTACAGGTTCTGAAGGGTGAACTGTTTCAGGTGTGTCAACCAAAAGAAGTCGTACATCTTCGGTTTTTCCATTCAATCTTATCTCTATCGTGTCGCCATCAACAACTCGTGTTACTGTTGCTGTTGCATCGCCGGGAGTTGATGCCTGCTGTTTCTTTTCATTTGAAGAAATGTTGTCATTGTTTGATGTATTTTCTATATCTTTGTCTGAGCTATCATTACTTGTTTTGTCGCTTTGCTTTTTCCCTTCGTTGTTCTGATCGGTGTCTTTATCTTGGTCATTTTGTTTTTCTATATCATTGTTCTGTTTTTTTTCTTCATTATCATTTGATGTATTTTCTTTTTCAGAATCCTCATGTTTTTCTTCAGTATTATTTACTTCATCAGAAGCTGTTTGCGAACTATTCGCCGTTTCGGTTTCAGGGATTGGTATAACTAATATAAGTAAAATTGTAATTGCTAAAATAATTCCTGCGATTTTTCTGTTAAGTATATATAAAGACAACAAATTACCTTTTATCAAAGCAATTATCGAGATAATAAATGCTGCAATTAAAACAAAATTAAGTATTGTAAATAAAACACTGCCTATTCCAACTGTAATCATTATAATAAGCAATAATCCTAGTATAGCGCTATAACTGATTGTGGCTAAAACCATTTTCCATGGCGAGTCTGTCCTGAATCCAGGTATTTTATTCAATTATAAACCTCCTATCTTTATTGTTTTAGAATTTTCTCTTTTTCTACTTCAAACTCTTCCTGGGTTAATATTCCCTTTTCCTTTAAATCGGCAATCTTTTCCAATAATGCATATTTGTCTTTGCTGCCGGATGTACTATTATTCCTTTTTTTCTTTACTGTTTCAGGGTTGTCTATCTTTTGTTGAAGGTCTTGGATGAATTTTTCGTAGTGGTCATTTTTCTTTATTTTGTGGAATAGTTTTTTTGACTTACCTATTTCAATTTGCAGTTGATGACCTTTCAATGGATACCCGCTGTCTTTGACGCCATTAATGCTAGTGAATTTCCACTCCTGTTTAAATTGTGATTTTTTATCTTTGAACGCATATAACAATCGTTTGTCAGTAATTAAAAGGATGCCGGATATTTTGTAATCTTCAAGTTTTCCATAATCTGCACCAATAAAGTTAATAACTGATTCACCATCTTTTAGTAATTCTTCAGCGTACAGTATTGATTGCTTGTTAACATATAAATCAATCTCCATTTTTCCAATATTATCTGCCCCCCATCCTGATAAGAGGTTTCGAAAATGGTTTTCTTTCTCTTGTTTAACCTTTTTGCGTTCTTTCTTTTTTTCATCTTGTTTTTCTATCTCCTGATTTACTTCATCCATGTACTGCTTAAATTTGTCACGTAAACCCAAGTTAATCCCCCTTTTTGCTTTGTTTAAACTTAATATAATCATACACATCTTCCAGCTGTTCAGCAGTCATGTTGGCTAGATCGTTAAACATTAAATCTGCGTCCGGGAACTCGGTTGCTATTTTATAAATAATCTTAGTTTTGTCATTTTCTTTATTAAATTCTGTGTTTTCTGTTCTACCCATTAAATAATCCGTTGTCACATCGTAATAGTCAGCTATTTTTCTAATTAGATCCAGATCAGGTTCAACTCGATTATTTTCATAATGAGCATAACGCGCACGAGAAATACCAATCGCATCGGCAACGCGTTCTTGACTGATTCCTCTTTTATTTCTTAAATACTTAACTCGTTTACCAAAAATATCATTTTCTTTTTCCAACGAAATCACCTCTAACACCTCCATTATAGACTATAAGTGATAACTTTTTTATCAATGATAAATATTTTTTCAAAATACTATTGACGATAAGTAATTTATCAATTATAGTATAGATATTGATACAAAACTTATCAAAAGCGAGGTGAAATAAGTGGAACGAAAAACTCTTTTGCAACTTAGAAAAGAACAGAGTCTTACTCAACAACAACTCGCTGAAAGGCTGGGTATATCAACTGTTTATGTACGTAAGCTTGAAAAGGGTGTTGTGAATCCGGGAAGAGAAACACTTGTTAAATACGAAAACTTCTTTAATAAAGATATGAAAGCACTTTTCCCAGATATTTTTTTGAGTAAAAATGATAAAAAACTTATCAAAAATGCGTAGGAGGTATTTCATGAATCAACTTTCGAGAATGTTTGATGGTTACGAGCTAACAATTTATGAACAAAACGGACGAATTGAATTCCTACTCAAGGATTTATGCAACATTTTAGAACTCGGTCAAGTCGCAGGTGTTAAAAGGCGTTTAGATAAGGACGTGATTTCAAATCACCCCCTTGAAACATCTGGTGGAACACAACAAGCAACGTTTGTTAATGAAGACGGTTTGTATGATGTCATCCTTGACAGTCGCAAACCGGAAGCGAAGCGGTTTAGAAAATGGGTAACATCTGAAGTGCTCCCGGAAATTCGGAAAAACGGTTCTTATCAACTTGATACATCACAGCTTAGCCCTGAGTTGCAACTAATGAACAAAATGGTTGCGGCAATGGCTAAAAATGAACTCGAAACTAATGAGGCAAAAAGACTCGCTGCTGAAGCAAATCAATCAGCTAAAAACATTTCAAACATCGTGTCTATGAATAATGTTGAATGGCGCGACAAAGTAAAGGTTATCTTACGAAAAATAGCTAAGAACTGGACTGGCATTGAACCTTATCGAAGTGTTATCAACCTGAGTTACGAAAAACTAGAAAAGCGCGCCGGGTGCAAACTGGATATTAGACTGAACAACCGTAAAGAACGAGCGATAGCTCAAGGTATGAGCAAATCATATGTAAGTAAAATCAACAAACTTGATGTCATTTCTGAAGAAAAACGCTTAGTTGAAATCTACATTCAGGTTGTTAAGGAAATGGCAATTCAATTTCGCGTCAACATCAATGATTTTAAATTCGAGGATGTGATCTAATGCCAACATTCAGCCAGGAAGAAATACAAGAATTTGCATCTGAAATCAAAAAGCAGTTGTTACCAGTATTGCTTCAAGAACTACGCGAAAAACAACTGCCGCCAGTATTGACAAGAAAGCAATTCATGGAACTTGTCGATATTGGCCCAAGTAAATGTAATGAACTATTCAACCGGCAGGACTTTCCAGTAAATCGAGAGCTGGGCCATCCAAAAGTAATAACAAAAGATTTTTTCGAATGGCTCAGCGCAACTAACCAAAACGCAGACGAAGTCAATTTCAGTAAAACTTTAAAGATTATCTAATCACCACGAATCTAGCATACTATCAAAATTTGTAAATCGGAATATAGTAAGTTCCACAATTTAATAGGAGGGTGAACATGAAAGTAGGAAGTGCAATAAAAGGACTAATGGAAAGGACGGGGGTTAATGGCGAACAAATGGCTATGGATCTGCACACAAGTAATTCAAACATATCCGCCATGAAGCACAATCGCAGGAATATGCAACGAGATATCGCCGAATCGTCGCTACAACAGTACGACGATGCTACATACAACATGGAAATCACACACGAATTTTCACAAGGTCAGACAGCACCACTCATGGACGGAATGGCTATCGATAGAGCAAATCACTTAGCGGTGATGGTAGCGGCACAAAAAGAGATTGACGATGCCGAGGAAGTTTTACAGCTAGATAAGTTCTTACGAAATCCAGAACTGGCGACAGAGCAATGTAAGGAAAGTGCTATGACGCTTTACAAGGAGTCAAAGGAAGCTGCGGATGTACTCTATAATCTGTGCGCTAAGTTATCAGAGGCTTACGAGTTTTCGGCAAAGGAAATGAATCAGCAGTTAAATCGGAAATGGAAGGCCGGGGAGGTTATTAGATGAATTTCAAAGATCACTTTAAAGAAGAGGATATACCAAAAGCTGAATCAGCATTTAAAAACATCGTGGGGAGTCTTGAGCTAATAAACTCATACACGCAGAAAGGTGATTTCCTTAACGCTCAGAGAATGGCTTTAAGTCTTACAAAGTCACTAACTGATTTAGATAAGTTGGCGTACAAGAAACGAGCAGGTCATCGCATGTATTTGCATCATTTACTTAATCAGCCACAAAGGTGGTATCCACAATGAGGAAATTTTATGAAAAGGCAACCGACCCGGATATATTTTTCCCGATTGTTTGCCTAATCAGCTGGGCAGTAGTCGCTTTTATGATTTGAAAGGAGGGATTTTGTTGAAAGTAGAAGATTTGATAAAGCAAGGTGCAAAAATCGATGTCCATTTTCATAGATGCAAAAGCTATGACGAGGCTTATGAAAAGTTAAAACCTTTTGAGGAATATGGTTCTATCCAAGAGGCAACACACAAAGGATCTTACTGGCTAGAAATTAAAGGTGACAGAATAGAATTTGCTGCCTTTATAAAAAATAACCCGCCAAAATGACGGGCTAAATCAAATAAAAAATACACTAAATTGTAATTCAAGAATATCACTCAACTGAATATAAGGCAAGGACAAGCTGGTCCTGCCTTAGAGGTCAAGAGCATGAAATTTCATCCCCCTTTCCCAAGTTCACGTACCACATGTTCTTGACTTCTAAGGTGCGACCAGCACCACAGCGCGTTAGTCACCTGCTGTTAATTTGAGACGGAAAGGAGGGTTGTTCATGGATTTAATAAAGCTGCAGAAACATTCAAAAGCAGTCCTTGAGGCGAATAAAGATGGTGTGGATGCTGTATTCGGTAATGAAATCCTGCTTGATAAGGATTTGTTTCATTCATTAGTTACTGAGTACGATTTACGGACTACAATCCAAAATGTCAGAGAAGGCAGGTACCATGTTAGCTTTTCGCTAAACGGCATTCCGTATTACAGTGTTTTCACTGAAGCGGAATACCAGGTCCGATTCACAGGCCATAAAAAAATGACCAGCTGAGAACTGGTCATCGGATAATCGCTTTTTCATCTACCCATATTATAAGCGATTATCCCTATTATATCAAGGTGGAGGGAGATTACTCAATGAAGAGCATTAAACTTGTGAACTTAGTGTTAACCAATTTCAAAGGTATTAAACATTTTGAACTTGATGCCGCCGGTGAAAAAGTGAAGATTTTCGGTGACAACGCAACAGGCAAAACGACAATCGCAGATGCTTTTATCTGGCTTTTGTTCGACAAAGACAGCAACAACAAAAAGGATTTTGAAATCAAAACGCTGCATAATGGCAAGCCAATTCACAATTTGGAACATACAGTTGAGGCTACACTCCAAGTTGATGGCCAACAATTAACGCTGAAAAAAATCTTTAAGGAAAAGTGGACAAAGAAGCGCGGTTCGGTACACAAGGAATTTTCTGGCCACACAACCGACTATGCAATTGATGGTGTTCCTGCCAAGAAAAAGGAATTCACCGAAAAGGTTACTTCCATTGTTGATGAAGAGATTTTCAAGTTACTGACCAATCCGAACTTTTTCAACGAAAAAATACATTGGAAGGATCGTCGGGATTTGCTTCTTGAGATTTCGGGTGATGTATCGGACGAGGAAGTATTTGCTACAAATGAGGACCTGAAAAAGCTTGCAGATGTGTTGAGTGGAAGGTCCATTGAAGATCACAAGAAAGTCATTGCAGCAAAGAGGAAAGAAATCAATGAGGAACTAGACCGCATTCCGGTTCGGATTGACGAAATCAACCGAGGATTACCGGATGTAAATGGATTGGATAAAGAGCAGATTGATAAGCAGCTGCAGGGACTATCCAATCAAATTGAAAGCAAACAATCTCAGATTAATAACATCCGGAGTGGTTCTGAAGTGAATAAGCTGAACATGCAAATCAGTGATATAGACCTGCAAATTTCGGACGTTAAGAACAAACATAATCAAAACGGCCAGGATGAATTGTACAAGCTTAAAGCTAAACTCCAAGAAGAGCAATCCAACATCAGTGTACTGCAATCAAAAATAAACAGTAAAAAGCAACAGCATAGCATGAATAAAGACCACATCAATGATCTAATCGAGCGCCGCAATATGCTGCGTGATGAATACGATGAAAAGGAACAACAGGAATTTAATCATGACGAAAATTGCACTTGCCCTTCATGTGGTCAGGACCTACCAGAAGAGCAACGAGAGGAAATAGAGAAGAAATTCAACGTCAACAAGGCAAGTTTGCTTGAAAAGATTAAAGAAAAAGGCATTGAAGCTAACAACAAAATCAAGGCATCAGGTGAAGAGAATCAAAAAATCGCTGATGAAATCGGTCAGATTGAAAAAGAAGTCAGCAAGAAGCAGGAACAAGTTACTAAACTCCAGGAAAAGATTCAGGATGCAGAATCAAATGTTAAACCAATTACCGATAATGCAACCTATAACAAGCTTATGCAAGATAGACAAGCAGTAGAACAGCAGATTGAACAAATACAGCAATCTGTAGAGCAATCGGTTCAGGAAGTGCAAAAAGATATTCAGTCGCTCAAAGAAAAGCAAAGTGCGTTGCAGATTGACCAGAGCAAACTGGCTCAATCAGAGCAATCTCACAAGCGTATTGCAGAACTTGAAAAGCAAGAAGAGGAACTTGCTGCAGAGTTTGAAGAACTTGAAATGGAACTGCATCTTACAGAAGAATTCACACGGGCTAAAGTTAATCTACTTGAAGAGAAGATTAACAGCAAATTCAAGTATGCGCGATTCAAGCTGTTTGATGAACAGATTAATGGTGGACTTACTGAAACGTGTATCACTACTGTTGACGGTGTGCCTTACGGGTCTGGATTAAATAACGCAGCATCAATTAACGTTGGCCTGGATATTATTAACACACTTTCAACTCACTACGGTGTACAAGCTCCAATTTTTGTCGATAACGCCGAGAGCATCACGAAACTCATCGACATAGACTCACAGATTATCAGTTTGGTTGTTTCTGAGACTGATAAGGAATTACGAATTGAAAATAAAGCGAAAATTGGGGTGGCATAAATGAGTGAGTTCACCGGATGGAGGAGAACCAATGATGTTGATTTTGGCGATTATGTAGATATTGAAATGCATCGTTATGGTGTGCCGAATGAAATGTTCATTCATAAAGTTGTTGGCGCATTGGAATCTAATGTATGGATTGATGCCCCCTTAAAACACGATAAAGAAGAAACGCTGCACGACCATATGGAGCCTGTGCTTAATGTAATACAATGCGGAATCGATGAAACAAAAGTGATTAGGGTTGCGCAAAAATATTGTAAAAAGATAGAAAAACAGGAGGAACCAATCAATGAGTAATAACGAACTGGCGTTAGTTAAGAAAGATACTGTCGACGTTGTAGCAAATAAGGTTAAAGAATTCCAGGAGGCAGGGGAGCTTCACTTCCCTGCTAACTACAGCCCAGAAAATGCAATGAAAAGCGCATGGTTAAAGCTCCAGGAAGTAAAAGCTAAAAGTAATAATGGATATGTTCCGGTGTTGCAACATTGCACAAAAGACAGCATCGCGAATAGCCTGCTGGACATGGTTGTGCAAGGTTTGAATCCATCTAAGAGTCAAGGCTATTTCATTGCTTATGGTAAGTCACTCACATTCCAACGTTCTTATTTCGGGACAATGGCCGTTACAAAAAGAGTTACTGGAGCAAAATCGATTGACCCAGCTGTTATTTATGAAGGTGACGATGTGGAGTATGAAACAGTCAATGGTCGTATTAAAAACCTGAAGCACAAACAAAAATTTGGAAACATCAATAAAGAAAATATTACCGGAGCGTACTGCGTTATCGACTTCGGTGACGGTGATGTTTACACCGAACTCATGACTATTGACGAGATTCGACAGGCATGGTCTCAATCGCAAATGTGGGGCAAGGACCAAAAACAAGAGAAAAAAGGCAGCACTCACGACAATTTTAAGCAAGAAATGGCCAAGAAAACAGTTATTAACCGTGCTTGTAAAAGGTACTTGAATAGCTCCGACGATGGAAGCCTAGTAATGCAACACTTTAATCGCCAAGATGAAGCGATTGAGGAAGCTAGGGCACAAGAGGAAATCAATGAGAACGCCAACTCAGAGTTTATCGACATTGAAGCAACAGAAGTTCCAGAAGAGCCTGAAACGAATGATGCACCAGAATCAAAACAAGAAAGCCAGGAACAAACCACTGTAGATGGTGTCATGAATGACATGGAAGAAAGAGAAGCAGCTGCCGGAGGTCCGGGATTCTGATGATCAAGATAAAAACTTTAGCAAGTAGTAGTAAGGGTAATGCCTATGCTGTCTCAGATGGGCATACCCAGGTACTACTGGAATGCGGGATAGCGTTTAAGGACATCAGAAAAGCATTAAACTTTAAAACTAGCAATCTGAAAGGCTGCTTAGTCAGCCACGAACATGGTGATCACACTAAAGGTTTAAAAGACGTTCTGCGGGCAGGAATTAACACATACATGAGCAAAGGCACTAAAGAAGCGTTGAACACAGAACACCATAGATTAAAGCCTGTCGAAGCGCAAAAACAATTCACAATCGGTACCTGGGACATTCTTCCCTTTGATGTTCAGCATGATGTGGCCGAGCCTATGGGATTTCTTTTAAAGAACAAGCAGGGTGAGAAGCTGTTATTTGCAACAGATACTTTCTATATCCGGTATAAGTTTAAAGGCCTTACACACTTGCTACTGGAATGTAACTACAGTAAAGACATACTGGACCAAAACATTCTGGAAGGTAGAGTGCCACAACTTATGAGAAAACGCCTTATCCGGTCGCATTTCAGCTTAGAAAACGTCAAGGAATTCTTGAGAGTAAATGATCTAAGCAAGGTGCAGGAAATCCATTTGCTGCATCTGTCGGATAGCAATAGTGACGAAGAACGGTTTAAGCGAGAAATACAAGAATTAACTGGAAAAGTAGTCTACATCGCGTAAAGGAGGGTGTGAAATGAAAGGATGGATAAAACTTCATAGAAGCATCATGGAAAGTGGCACATTCCGTAAATTAAATGCTATTCAGCAATTAATAACCATCTACATCATCCTTAACGCGAATCATGAAGACGGTGTTTGGTATGACAAATATAAAGATGTTGAGGTACCCATAAAACGTGGTCAATTAATTACTTCAAGAAACAAAATTGCGAATGATTGGTTTTCCGGAGAAAAGGACATCACAGAAAGAAAAGTTAGGACAACTTTAAACCGTTTAGAAAAGTACGGATTTTTGACCAAGCAAACGACCAACGGTTATACCCTCTTAACTATCTGTAATTACAGCATTTATCAAGCTAAAGACAACGAAAGCGACCAAGCAAATGACCAAGCAGTGACCAGGCATCGACCAGGCAGTGACCAGGCACTGACCACAAACAAGAATGATAAGAATGAAAAGAATGATAAAGAAGTATCTACTTCTACGGACGCGATTGTTTTTTACCAAAATAATTTTGGATTAATCAAACCATACATCTCCGAAGAAATGCTTTATTGGATTGATGATCTTGGAGACGAAATGGTGACTGAAGCATTAGGAAGGGCACTAGACCGTGGTAAACCAAGTTGGGGCTATGCCAAAAGTATTCTTCAATCCTGGTCAGGCAAAGGAATAAAAACATTAGATCAAGCCAAGGCAGAGGAAGTCGAGTTCCAGAACCAACAATCTAGTAAACGTGGAAACTATCAACCTCAGCAACAAGAAATAGTCCCGGATTGGTTCAAAAACCGAAAACAAAAACAGCGTAATTCTGATTCTAATAACCAAAATGATTGGGAAGAAACAGCACGATTGCTAAGTAAATATAAAGCGAGTGATGGCAATTGAACACCCTGACCAGAAGTGATGCGATTCTCAAGCAGGGCGATAGCCATATCATATTTGGCGACAAGGACATCGATTTTGGGATGCCTAAATGGCAACGATTAAAGATACTCAAACTCTGGCAATCAGGAAAAAGTATTATTCATATATCAAAACAAGTCAAACGCAATCAGCATGAGGTGTTTTTCACACTCTATGAGTATCAGATGGAAGGCAAGATTGATGATATTAGGAGAGCATTTGCACAGAAATCAAGCCTTCTTGTTCCAGGAAAGGAGCAACTGAAATGAAGGAGTACAAAAAAGGTGACAAGTTCAGGCCGAGGGCAAAGGTCTTGAAACTCAAGGGTAAGGTGCCAACTGTTCTACAGATAGGCGGCAGGCGCTATGTGTTTGAGCCGGAAGGGAAGAGGCGGTGAACAATTGAAAAAGCAGCTTGATATATTCAGGGAAATCATAGTAGATAACTTTGCCGGGGGAGGCGGTGCTTCAACTGGAATCGAACTAGCAACTGGGCTGAATGTTGATGTTGCCATCAATCATGACCCAGCTGCAATCGCAATGCACAAAGCGAACCATCCAGAAACAGAGCATTATTGCGAAAGTGTTTGGGACATTGACCCTCGGAAAGTCGTACAAGGCAGGAAAGTTGGATTGTGTTGGCTGTCTCCTGATTGTAAGCATTTTTCTAAAGCAAAAGGCGGGAAACCGGTCAGCAAGAAAATTAGAGGACTTGCGTGGATTGCTCTTAAATGGGCGGCAACAGTAAGGCCAAGAGTCATTATTTTAGAAAATGTTGAGGAATTTAAGACCTGGGGTCCGTTAAAAGACGGAAAGCCGGATCCTGAACGAAAAGGAGACACATTCAAATCATTCGTAAGGCAGTTCAGGCAGCATGGATACGAAATTGATTGGAAAGAGTTAAGAGCTTGTGATTATGGGGCACCTACGACAAGAAAAAGATTGTTCCTGATTGCAAGGTGTGACGGAAAACCGATTACATTTCCGGAAGCTACTCATGCTGAATCAGATGACCTAAATGTTCAAATGGGGTTAAAAAAACCGTATCGAACAGCAAGAGAGATAATTGATTGGTCATTAGATTGTCCTAGTATTTTTACAAGAAAACGTCCGTTGGCAGAAAATACTATGAGAAGGATTGCAAGAGGTATTGAGCGATTCGTTGTTGATAATCCAAAACCTTACATTGTGCGGATTGGTCAAACCGGATTTGGCGGGGATAGGTTGCAATACAAACTTGATAGGCCACTAACAACAATTACAACAAAAGCAGAGCATTGCTTAGTTACTCCGTTTCTTTCACATTACTACACGGAAACAACAGAAAATGGGGTGAGAGGTCAAACGATAAATAAGCCTGTGGCAACTATTCCAACAGCTAATAGATTCGGATTAGTGGCAGCTTACATCGGACAGCAGTATAAACATTCAATTGGTCACAAGATAGAGCAACCATTATGGACCACAACGACGGTGAATAAAGCACAATTAGTACAAGCTTTTCTCATGAAATATTACGGATCAGATACGGGTCAATCATTAAAGGAGCCACTGCACACGGTTACTACAAAAGACAGATTCGGATTAGTCACAGTGGAAGGTCAAGACTACCAGATAGTTGATATCGGAATGAGGATGCTCCAACCACATGAGTTGTTTGCAGCTCAAGGATTTCCGAAAGAATACGTTATTGACAGAGACTTTGAAGGCAACAAGTACCCTAAAACGCAACAGGTTGCTAGGTGTGGTAATTCGGTTCCACCACCATTTGCTGAGGCATTAGTAAGAGCAAACCTCCCGGAAATGTGTGTAGATAAATACGAATATAAAGCTGCTGTGAGCAGTTAGGAGGCGAATCAATGAAACTAAACGAGTACCAAGACTTATCAGCAAGAACAGCGCAACCACATGAAAACGAATTGCTGAATTACGGCTTAGGGTTGGCTGGTGAAACAGGTGAAGTTGTTGAATTGATTAAGAAAAGTATGTTTCACGGCCATGCAATTGATTTATCCAAAATCGAAAACGAGCTGGGAGACGTACTGTGGTATTTATCACAGATTGCTAGATTAGCGGGGGTTTCACTTGGAGACGTAGCACAAGCAAACTTAGTAAAGTTAAGCACGCGTTACCCGCATGGCTTCACCAAAGAGGACAGCATAAAACGAAAGGATGTTGTGAAATGAATGATATTGCGGAAAGGCAACGGCAAAGAGCGGTCAATGATCGTAAAACCCACATCATCAATGAGCTTTACAAAATGGGTGTAAATAGAACGCCTGATGGACGTAATTTGGAAGAATGCACACTGTTCACACTTGAACCAGTTTATATCAACGAGAAATGCCGTATGGCAAATATAAAGCACCAACAGGGTGAACTAAAATGAATGGGATTAAATCCTGGTTCTTTAAACCGTTTGCCCACTGGTTTGATTGTAGGTTTAGAAAAATACACAGATATAGCGTGTACACACATCGGTGCATTGTTTGCGATAAGAAAGATCATCACTACAAAGAAGGTGAACTGAAGTGACCTACACCGGAAAGCGGGGCAGCGCTTTTGAAAACAGCTTAAATTACACCAACCAGATATACATAAATCAAGGACGAGCTGTTATTAACAAGCGCCCAACACCCGTAAAAGTACTGAAATCAAAAGGAACAAGGGTGTTAAGCGGTTTTTATGAAGAAAAATCTACGGTTGATTACGATGGGATTTACCAAGGGAAGTCAATTGTCTTCGAGGCAAAGTCAACAAAAGAAAAGCGGTTGCCGTTCAGTATTATTGCTGATCATCAGATTAAGTACCTGGAGCAATCCGAAAAGCAAGGCGCTGTATCATTCCTAATCGTGTATATGAATATCACGAGGGAAACGTACCTGGTACCTAACAATATGCTTCAGAAGTACATCAGAGAAGCGCGAAACGGCGGCAAAAAATCAATTCCTTTACGTGATCTAGAAGTATATGCGCACCTGGTTAAGTCACAGAACGGTGTTCCTTTGGACTACTTGTCAGTAGTCGATAGATTACTAGCTGCAGAAAAGGTGGTGTGAATGCATGGCGATTAAGTCCAAGAAAAACAAAGGGAATCTTCCAGTCTATGATTCAAACGGTCTTGTAACTTATGGTCGTTGGGTGAACAGAAGCAAAGGGAAGTTTGCAAGGAAGGTCCGTAGACAGAACAAATAATAATAAGCGGGAGGTTATCAAAATGGCAAAAGAAAATCAGTACATGGTTGATTTGAACGAATTTGCAGATGGTGCATTAGCAGCACGATTTAACGAAGAACTACAGAAAGTCCTAGACAACATCGCGGATCCGAACACTATACCGGAAAAAGCCCGGAAAGTGACAGTCGAGGTTAGCATATACGGGGATGAAAGACGGGATGTTGTGAATGCATCTGTTGTAGCAAAATCCAAGTTGCTCCCGGCTAAGCAGGCTGATACCAAGATGCTTATGGGTGCGGATGACAACGGAAATGTTGTCGGAAAAGAATTAAGGTCCGGTGTCAAAGGTCAGATGTTTTTCGATAATGATGGCGACGTGGCCCAGGATACCGGGGAGAAGGCAGAGGCTGAGGACGATAATCGGGTTATCAGTTTCCGGGAGCAGAAGTGAAATGAAGGTTATATCGATCATGCAACCGTGGGCAACTCTAATAGCTTTAGGTGAAAAGGTGTTTGAAACAAGGTCATGGAAAACAAATTATCGTGGAGAAATAGCCATTCACGCCAGCAAAAAGATTGATCGTGCAGCATGCAAGACTTCTCCCATAGTTGAGACGTTAAACAAGCATGAGATCGTCCTACTTAGTGATTTGCCCACGGGAGAGATACTTGCTATTGCCGAACTTGAAGAATGCCACAAGGTAATCAGGGATAATAACCATTCCGCCATCGTAGGAAACAGATGGGTTGTTTCGCACAATGAATATCAATTTGGTGACTTTAGCGCAGGTAGATTCGCTTGGGAACTAACTAATGTAAGGGCCTTGGAAAACCCTATACCAGCAAAAGGTCAGTTAGGGATTTGGAACTATAATAAAAAACTGGAGGAATGAAAAATGATTAAAGAAGCATTGCAGTATCTGGTAGGCATGGGGAAAGCAGAAATTCACGAGCGTAATGGCCAAGACTGGTCCGATAAGAAGCTGCACCTTCTGGAAGAGCCAACAGCTGCACCATTTACGGTTCACACATTATCCGGGCTGGTTGATTATTTGCAGTCTGAGGTAGATGGTTCAGAACAAGTTTTTGTTAATGTTATTAGTCCGGATGAGGTTAGGGTTGAGTCGCCATTGAACGGAGATAAAGGACGAGATTACTTTATACGTGCTGCAGCACTCACACCTGATTTTCAATTCGATCGCTGGTATGACCCTGAAACATTCAATATCAAGCTGCAGTCAGCATTCGTTAAAAGCACAGATCGTGAACTGGTATTGAAAGTTGTAGGTAACATTGAGGACGAAAATGTTACAAGGTATAAGGATGACGGAGTGTCTCAAAAGGTAGTTGCGCGAACAGGAGCAGCTAATGTCGGAAACGTTGAAGTTCCTAATCCGGTTATATTGGCTCCTTATCGTACCTTTGTAGAAATTCCACAGCCGGATAGTAGCTTTGTTTTCCGGATGCAGGATGGACCAAAATGCGCGTTGTTTGAAGCGGACGGCGGTGCATGGAAGTTAGAGGCTATCGAGGGAATATCAAAGTACCTGGAACAAGAATTGCAGCAGCAAATTGAATCCGGAAGAATTACGATAATAGCTTAATAGATTATGAGGGCTCGCTTAGTGCGAGCTCTAACCTAAGGATGTGACGTAATGAGTGCTGTAGTTATAGGAGTTTTATCCATTTCAACGTTTTTGCATATAGTGGCTCTTATTATGTATCGGATAGAGTACCTGGAAAAGAAGAGGGGTGTTGGTGGTGAGTGAACGGTTGGAACAGATTATCAGTTTACTAGGCGAACATGACCATTCGGAGGATTCATTGGAACAGACGGAATTAGCGAAGGAGATTTTTGATAAGCATATCGGTTGGCTTATCCAACAAGCCGAACGCACCAAGAAGCTAGAAAAGGATTTGAAATTTGAACGTCGTGCTGTTGCTGGATGGGCAAGGCAATATGATGATTTTGAAGAAAGAAAAGATGATGAAATAGAACGACTCGAATCCGAAAATGAACGGTTGCGAAAACAACTTGACGATTGGCAAGGTCGAACATTCAAAGCACAGGCGCAAATAGAAGAGGTCTTGCGGGACAAACAACGACTTCTCCTGAAAATGGGGAGGGAAGTGACGTGAGTAAATGTGTCGAATGTGGTGATAAAGCAACACACTGGTCTGGGAATCTATGTGAAAAGTGCTTCAGGACAATACTTAAAGAAAAAGCATAGGAGGCAGAGCATGAGGTTACATCCGGTACCGATTGATATAGACAAAAATAAAATTCATGTAGATGTCGATTTAGAAGAAGGAAAAACCCCCTTTATTGTCGTATATTGTCAAGGGGAAGCTAAAATAACCTATCTTCCTGAACACGGAGAGACAAAGGTGGTTACACATCAGGGGAAGGTGAAAAGGGTTAAGTTTGATGAGGGGGAAGATTTTTGACTGAATATTTAACTTTAATCACAGCGCTAGTTACGTTTGTTTTAACAAGCACATTTAACCTTATCAAGGATCGGAATCGTGTAAAAAAAGAACGACGAACAGTGATTTTACCGAAAAGAATAACTGGACCGTACAACTTTGACTTGACTTCGGGGATAATAAATGGAATGAAGGTGCAGGACATAAACCATCAACTACATCGTAAAGAATCTAGTGAACTTGGTGAGAATTACAAAGTAGACTTTCTTTTACTGCATAACGATTCAAATTCAAAAGTTATGGATGTCTATATAGAGTTTAATAACTCAGCTATAGATCACGATAAGAAACCTTTGCAAAGGAAATATGCTATTCAAGCAATTAAAGGTCAAGAAGCTGTATATATACCGTTGGGCACTCCGAGGACTCCAACTATGATAGATGATAAAAATCTAGTTGTTGAATATAAGACTGTTGAGAATGAAAGGTTTCGTTATGAAGAATCTCAAAAAAATGACGGAAGTTTTGAGAGAATTTTATACAAGTACTGGTTTAAATATAAAAGACCATTTATAAAATTTAAGGAATCAAATTATTTTTCATGGGAGATTCTTGATAAAAACAAATAAGTTCTACCAGCCAACTGGAGGACACTGAATGACAGCTTTACAGCTGCCGTTTGGTGTCCTTTTTCTATTTTAGGAGGGAGTCAAATGATTTATTTACTGATTTACCTAGCAGTCGGTCTGATTGTTTGTGTATTACCGGATGAACCGGCAGGGATTCAGAAAGATAAACGCATTGAAGTGCTGTTTATGATGTTTTTGGCAACTGTGGCTTTATTTTGGCCTGCATATCTAATTTACAAAATGGGGAGGAAACGAAAATGGTTATAGCGTTTCAAATAGTTTTACTGATTATCATATTTTCAGCAGCTGTCATGGCGATTACAGAAAAGCAGGATAAAGACATCAGAATTACATCGTTCGCGGTTAATCTGGCAGCGATCATTGCTTTTATAGTGAGTGTGATGTGGCTATGAGATTTTTGCAGGTATTTTGTTCAACAGTTGCAGTGTTCTTGATCGTATTCGGTATCGCAGGGCTGATTGCAGAAATCATGCGGATACAAATCACATTTGCTATATCAGTATTTGCGCTGGCTATTGTTGCGTATTTATTGAGCGATGAGGTCGTGAGGAAATGAAAATCATACTCAAATATAGCCAATACCGCAAAGATAAATATAAACCAGAACAAAAACCAATTAAGCGAAGTGTATATGCTGAGTTACTTTTCCGGGAAGGAGCTGGGTGGAATGAGAAAAAATGAAATAAAAGATATGCTGCATGGCTATCACTGGATGATTCAAACAATCGCACTCAAAAGAAGTGAACTTATGAATGATGCAGGAGAAAATATTACTTCAGAATACAGTATTGAAGCAACATTGCCGAAAGCTCCTTACAAAGTCGGTGATCCGTTATTTGTTGAGGTAAATCGACGAGAAAAAGAATATGACAGCATCAAAAAATTAGAGAGAAAAGTGATATTAGTGCAGCGGTTATCGAATTGCATTACTGATGAAAGGCAAAAAATAATTATGAACAAAATTATGGACGGTAGGAGTATGCGCTCTATATCAAGACATATGCAGATTCCATTGTCTAATTTAGCGAGAATCCGAGATGATATTGTAAACAGAATGCATTCGGAACAAATGGAACATTTGGAACAATCGGCACATAGTTGAATTTATTAAAAGCGCATCTGTAAAATGGGAGGAAGGAACGGCGCGGAAAATTATTACAGTATCAAAGCGCTAATTGCAGGAATTTCCCTCCTTTTGTCGAAGATAGTAGATAAAGGGGGAGACGAAATGGAGCACAGGAAATTAAATGCCGAAGAGTTATCTTTGTTATATAACTTTATTGAATCACTTAAAAATGAAGACGTAGACCTCTTCTGGAGTTGTCTATCTGAAAGATGTAAAGAGCTGATTAAAACGGAAGTAGACTTTTTTTCAGGAAAAGATAAAACAGAAGTATTAAAAATGGTTAAGGATCATTATGGTGAAGAACTTGAACATTTAGGAATAGGGAACATGATAAGATTTACTAATGAAGAGCTAACAAGAGGTTTTGGTTTTTTTCAAACAAATGTTAAGACTAATATACATTATCCATTCGGCGCCTCTGATGTTCATGGAATGGAAATACCATTAGAATTTGAGAATGGTGAATTCAAAATAAATATCTTAAAGAAAAATTAAGGCACTCAATGCGGTGCTTTTCTTTTGCAGGAATTCCCCTCCTTTTGTCGAAGTATTGGTGGGAGGGGGTGAAGCAATTGGCTAAAATAGGAATCAATGAAGCAAGGGTACGCGATATTCTTAAGGAAAATGACGTTGAAGATGAAAAAATCACAAAGGCGTTGTCGCAGATAATCGAAGAGAACAACCAAGCAATAGAGTCCAAGCTAGGAAGCGAAACAACAGAAAAGAGAATTGCTGATTACGGATAAAGAAGAGGTTTAAGATAAGCACCCATTGCGGTGCTTATTCTTTTGCACAAAACAAACTTAACTAGCACCGGGGGTGGGTGATGATGTAGCATGCCAAGAAAAAGAGATCCACGTCGTGATAAAGCATTTGAACTGTGGAAAGAAAGTAAGGGTAAACGAAAATTAAAGGATATTGCAGCTGAATTAGAAATAAGCGATTCACAAATTCGCAAGTGGAAAAGTCAAGATAAATGGAACGATAAATTAAAAGGTAACGTTACTAATTCGAAAAGGAGCGTTACCAAACAAAAATCAACTAATCGTATTAGAGATGCCACACCTCAAAAAGAGGAAAAAGAAGAGTCTTTGCAAAGCGATGAACTTACTGATAAACAAAGGTTTTTCTGCATGTATTACCTCAAATATTTTAGTGCTGCTAAGGCATATCAAAAAGCATATGGTTGTGCGTATGATACTGCTAAAGCACATGGGTATAAACTGTTGCGGAATGTTGCTATAAAACAAGAAATTGATGAGATGAAGGAAGAACAGGCAAATGGGATATTGCTTGATGCTCGATTTGTTCTGCAAAAATACATCGACATTGCCTTCGCTGATGTAACAGATTACACCATTTTCGGCAAAAAGGAAGTTCAACAAATGGGCATGTTTGGACCTGTTGAGGACGATGAAGGTA
Organism: Virgibacillus doumboii; assembly: GCF_902806455.1. Classification (GTDB taxonomy): domain Bacteria; phylum Bacillota; class Bacilli; order Bacillales; family Amphibacillaceae; genus Lentibacillus; species Lentibacillus doumboii. The sequence continues at coordinate 525,049 of NZ_CADCWQ010000002.1, forward strand.
ATCCTGTTATGAAAGAAATAAACTATGTGGATTTTAAGGAATCAAATGAAATCGACGGGACGATCATCACTGAGGTGAAACAAGGGAAAGATGGAGTGTCTATCAAACTGGCCGACAAGATGAAGGCTCTGGATAAACTTTGGGACTACTTCGATATGCTGCCTGAATCCACAAAAGATAAACTACAGCAAGAGAAATTAAAAGCCGATATTGCTAAATCAAAAGCAGAGATAGAGAAGATTAACTCCAAAGACGACGACAATAAAGAAAAAGACGTTGCAGCTGCTTTAAGGGGGTTAGTGGATGGAATTAACTCCAAAACAGACTAAAGTAGTAAACAGCGTACGAACAGAAGACCCAAAAATACTACTATTAAGTGGTGCTAAACGAGCTGGTAAAACCTTTATAGCAATTCTCTTATTCTTGGCACATGTAGCAAAGTATGAAGGAGAAGGGTTATCTTTCATTATTGGGGGCGCCACACATTCAAGTATATGGCGTAACATTTTGGATGATATGGAAAAAATCATAGGACGAGATATTAAGCTCGATAAGAAAAATGCATTTGAGTTATTCGGCAATAAGGTATACGTGTTTGATGGTTCAAAGTCCGATTCATGGAAGAAAGCTAGAGGATTTACTGCTGCAGGAGCGCTTTTAAACGAGGGAACAGCATTACATGACACTTTTGTAAAAGAGGTTATTTCTAGGTGCTCATATAAGGGCGCAAGAATTCTAATTGATACTAACCCGGAGAACCCAGCACACCCCGTAAAAGAAGATTACATCGACAAGGATGGTCAGCAGTTAGAGAGTGGCCGGTTAAATATCAGGGCATTTCACTTCACTTTATTTGATAATGTGTTCTTGGATCCTGAGTATGTTGAAAGTATCGTCGCTTCTACACCTACCGGAATGTTTACCGATAGAGATATTCACGGTCATTGGGTTGCAGCTGAAGGTGTGGTATATAAGGACTTCAATAAAAAGATTCATTACATTTCAGCAGCGCAAGCAGAAAATCTCAATTTTGTAAGGTACTTTGCTGGCGTTGACTGGGGATATGAGCATCCAGGTTCCATTGTTGTAATTGGAGAGGATGACCAGGGTTGTTTTTATGTCCTAGAAGAACATTCGAAACAACACGAAGAAATCGATTATTGGGTAGATGTAGCTAAAGGCGTTAAAAAGCGCTACGGCAACATCTTTTTTTATTGCGATTCTGCTAGACCTGAACATGTAACGAGGTTTAGAAGAGAAAAGCTGAAAGCGTTAAATGCTGACAAAGCAGTTGTATCCGGTATTGAAGAAGTAGCAAGACTATTCAAGATTAACAAGTTGAAGGTTATTAAAGACAATGTAAATCGTTTTGAGAAAGAAATATTTATGTATGTGTGGAACGAGAAAACAGGCGAACCAGTCAAAGAATGGGATGATGTCCTGGACTCGATTCGTTATGCAATTTATACGCACATGAGACCGAAGTCAAGAAGGACAAGGTAGGTGATAAACATGAAAAACTATGCTCAAAAAATCAAAGAAAATAATAACCAAATTACTGGTGAATTACTCCAGCAAATTATAGCCGACCATAAAGAAGAACGAGAACGCATGATGAATCTCTATGAGCGTTACCAGGCAAGCCAAAAAGGGGTGCCTATATTCAATCGCAAGCACCCGAATTATGACGAGTTTGGCATCCGTTCTGTTAAACGTATTGACGATAAGGTGAATAACACCCTAAATAATGCCTTTGATGGAGAAATTATCGATACTGCAACAGGCTACTTCCTTGGGCATCCAATAACCTATAAATATAACGAGGGGGAGGATGCAGCAAGAACATTATCAATCGTTAAGGAGATTGATATCTTTAATCTCCGTAATCATGTAGAGGATGCTGATGCTGAATTTGGAAAGATGGCCATCATTTGTGGAAAAGCTGCAAGGCTTGCCTATATCGAACAAGGTACCGGATATGAACGGATTAAAAACATAGATCCTTGGCAAGCGATATTTATTGGAGATAGCATTCATGAGCCAGAATATTCGATTCGATATTTTAAGGATTCAGAAGGAATAAATCGCGCCGAATTCTACAATGATCAATACATTTATCATTTTGTAGATGAAAACGGAAAATATAAAGAAGTTAGTAGGGAAGAGCATCTGTTTGAGTTTAATCCTCTTTTCGGACTCGCGAATAACAAGGAAAAGCAAGGTGACACTGAGAAGGTACTTGCGCTAATTGATGCGTATGATCGTACCCTTTCTGATGCTTCAAACGAGATTGAACAATACAGGCTTGCTTATATGGTGTTCAAGGGCATGAGGGCAGACGATGAAACGGCTGATGATTTACCGCGTACTCGTATTATTGAATTGTTGGAAAAAGACGATTCTGTTGATTACCTCACGAAAGATATTAACGATGATCTGATAGAACACCATCTTGATAGATTAGAAAAGAACATTATGAAGTTTGCTAAATCAGTAGACTTTTCCGATGAACAATTTGGCACCACAGTTACAGGAGTGGCTATGCGCTACAAACTCCTGTCATTGGAAAACAAGTGCATCACCAAAGAGCGGAAAATGACTGCAGCACTTCGTTATCAGTATAAAGTCATATTTAGTGCCTGGGCAAAGCGAAAAAACGTTGGTAAGGATGATTATTTGAAAGTAGGATTTACCTTTAAACGTAACCTTCCTGTAGATATAGAAGGGGAAGCTACTACCACAGCACAATTGCAAGGTAGGGTTCCTGAAGAAAAGCGTTTATCTTTATTGTCATTTATCGAGGATCCTAAAGCCGCAATGGAACAAATGCAGAAAGAACAGGATGAAATTGACGAGCACCAAGAGCCATTAGGCGGTGAGGGCAATGAACCAGCTTGAAATTGAAGAATACCTGGACAAACTAGCCGAACAGACCGGCTCCGAGATTGAAGAAGTGATTGTGAAGCGACTGAAAGTGATTCAGAACCGAATCGCGCAAATGTACGCAAAATATGCTGACTCAGACGGGGAGTTATCGTGGACTGATATAAACAAGTACAACCGATTCCAGAAGGAAATGAAACAAATCACGAAGGAATTAAATGCTGATTATCGCTACATCATTAAGAAGCTGCAAAAATCGAATGAGAACATCTATCTAGAAGGTTTTATGCGGCATATGTACTTATATGAGATGGCAACCGGAAAAGGCATGTATGTTTCAATCCCTTCAACAGAAACAATTAAAGGAATACTGCTAAATCCGATTGCTGAATTGACACTATCGAAGATTTTTGAACAGCATCGGAATGAGATAGTCAGGAAAATTAATATTGAACTCGGACAAGGTATTCAAGCGGGCGAAGGCTATGCAACAATGGCAAAACGTATTGAAAAAACAGTGGGATTCAGTCGAAACAAAGCCCGTCGAGTTGCAAGGACAGAAGGTGGCCGGGCAAGAACAATAGCAGGTGAGGAAGCTGAAAAGAAAGCATCTAAACATGTGGATATTACCAGCGTATGGATGAGTGCTTTGGATTTAAGAGTAAGACACTCTCACCGAGTGCTTGACGGTCAGAAAACAGACGATGAAGGCTATTTTCATTATCGGAGTTGGAAAGCCAAAGCGCCGCATTTATGGGGAATACCTTCCATGGATATTAATTGCAGATGTGTTAAATTACGTCTGGTAAACGGTATGCTTCCTGAATATCGCAGAGGACGAGATTACATGGATCCGGAATATCAACGTAAACTGGCGGACCGGATAGAAAAATATATGGCTGATGATGCTAGAACATACAAACAAGCGCTCAAACGGGCGAAGCGAGAGATTAAGCCACCTTCTACAACAATGCTTTATACAACTTTTGATGACTGGTACAAAAAACATGCTTTATAGGAGGTATGAAAGTTGGATTACACAGTTTTTCTTGATGATGAATTGACAATTATAGTTGACGACGTTCATAACATTGAAAACAATGACGACGAACTAATGTTCATAAATTCAGAGAACAAACTCGTTGCTGTAGTCAGCAAAAATGAATATAAAGCAATAGTTGCAAACAAGCCACAATCATGATTCGGAGGTGGTCCATTATCTGCCAACTGCAGGCAAAGCAGTATATGGAAGGGGTGAGAGAATGAAGTATCGAAAGAGGCCAGTAGTCATTGAAGCGGTCGAGTGGAATGGTGCAAACCATTTAATTACTGAAACATTTATGAAGGATTGCGAAGGTGCTCATGTGACTTACGAAAATTATCAGCTGGGTGAAGTCGTAATTCCTACATTGGAAGGTGAGATGAGAGCCAGAGTAGGCGATTACATCATTAAAGGTGTGAACGGTGAATTTTATCCATGCAAGCCAGATATTTTTGAAAAAAACTTATGAACCAGTAAATTGACCTGAGCAAGTCACTAAAAGGCTTTTTTATTATGCACAAATACAGACTTGTAGGCTCGAACTGCAAGGCTTAGGAGGAATAATCAATGAAATTAGAAGAAATCAAATCTTGGTTGGAAGAAAATAAAGAACAGGAAGACGTAAAAGCGTATTTGGAAGAACTTAGCGCCGTTTCAGCAGAAAAGGTCGAAGGGTTTCTGGATACGCCGGAAGGTAAAAAGCTATTGCAACCACGTTTAGATCAGAACTTTACAAAAGGGCTGAATACGTGGAAGGAAAAGAACCTTCAAAAATTGATTGATGAAGCTGTCAAAGAGGCGAACCCAGATGAAACACCTGAACAAAAGCGCATCCGTGAATTGGAAGAAAAGATTCAACAAACGGAAAAAGAATCTCAGCATGAAAAGCTCATGAATAAGGCGGTGTCTCATGCTTCTGAAAAAGGATTGCCTACTGACATTGTTTCTTTCTTCATTGGTGAGGATGAAGAAACCACCATGAAGAACCTAGAAACACTAGAAGAGAAATATAATGCCGCCATTTCAAAAGGTGTGGATGAGAAGTTTAAAAAAGATGGCCGCAAGATTGATGGTGGCGGAGGTGCTGACGATAGTGTTGGCGCTAATTTTGCGAAAAGTGCTAACGATGATAAATCAGCACCCGAAGTAGATGTATGGAAATAAAAAGGAGGAATTTTGAATGGTATATGTATCTGGAAAAACAACAGCAAAACAAATTAATTTTTTAGCAAGTGCTAAATTCGTAGCATTTACACGTCAAGTGAGCGATGCAGGTGTTACAGCTAATGCACAAGGTAGGAAGATTGTTCCAGCCGGCACTGTTTACCCTGCTAATGATGCAACAGCAGAAGGAATTTTACTAACTGATGTAGATGTAACGCATGGACCGCAACCTGGTTCCGTTATGGTTGAAGGTTATGTAATTGAATCACGTCTGCCAGTTGCACCAGATTCATTGGCTAAGCCAGAAATCCCAGAAATTAAATTTCAATAATGGACAGAAAAGGAGAATGATAGATTATGCCAAATATTTTAGAGTTATTTAGCCAAAAAGAAGTATTGAATTATCTACAAAATCGTGAATACCCTGCATTGCTTGGGGAGTCACTGTTTCCAGAAAATAAACGTCAGAGCCTAGAATTCGATCAAATCAAAGGGGCAGGAAAAACTCCTGTTGCAGCTAGTGTTCATGCTTTTGATACTGAAGCTGAAATTGGCAGCCGTGAAGCTAGTAAACAAGCACTTGAATTAGCGTTGATTAAGCGGAAAATCCAACTATCTGAAAAAGATATCGTAGCGTTGGAAAACCCACGTAATACAGCTGAGCAACAATATCTTATGCAGAACGTTTTCAATGATATGGACGTTCTTGTACAAGGTGTAAAGGCGCGTATTGAAGCTATGCGTATGGAAGTTATTGCAAACGGTACAGTAACCCTTGCGGAAAATAACCTAAGCGCAACAATTGATTATGGTGTTCCTGCTGAAAATAAAGAAGCGCTATCCGGTACGTCTCTATGGACTGACACTGCAAACTCTGACCCATTAGGTGACCTGGAGCGTTGGGCTGACCAACTAGATGGTAACGCTAGTCGCGCGTTGACTTCTAAGTCTGTTCTAAATGCACTGCTGCAGCACCCTGCCATTATAGATGCGCTTTATGGAAGAGGCTCTCAGCGGATGGCAACTCGTCAAGAATTGAATGCATTCCTACAGCAGCGCGACCTGCCTGTTATTGGGGTTTATGACCGTAAGTACCGAAAGCAGAATGCAGATGGCACTTATACCAGCAACCGTTACTTCGCTAATAACAAGTTCGTAATGTTCGGAGAGGGAACCCTTGGCGAAACAATTTACGGTCCGACTGCTGAAGAAATCCGTCTTACTCGTGACCCGTCCATCGAGACAAGCAAAGTCGGTAATGTTCTTGCTATGGTATATGAGGAAAACCTTGACCCTGTTAGTACATGGACGAAGGCGGTAGCGACAGCACTTCCTTCATTCCCTGCAGCTGATGAAGTATTCCAGGCCCAACCAATAGCATAAGGAGGCGTTCTTTCATGAAAGTAAGTGTTAAACAGATCCCTGTTCGATATGACGGCAAGTCATATCGGGCAGGTGATACTTTAAATATTAAAGAAAAATATTTCGATAGTAACATCTTTGAAGAAGTGGAATCAGAAGATGGGGATTTCAAAGAGTTATCGAAATCAAAGTTAAAAAAAGTAAATAATGATGATTTAAAAAGTTACTTGGACAATAAAGGTATTGAGTACACTTCTGAAGATACCAAAGACCAGCTGATTGCTCTAATTAAAAGTGAATCCAACGGCAGAGGTGATAACAATTTCGACTTAGCTGACTTATCTCTTGAGGATTTACAAGAGATCAATAATGAATCGCTTGAAGCATATTTGAAGTCAAAGGAAATTGATTTTCCGGAAGATGCAACGAAAGAAGACTTGATCGCTCTGATTAAACATCAGGAGCCACAGGAACCACAAGAACCAAAGGGTGATAATGATGGCCAAGAATAAAATAGTCGTTCAGAGGGGCAAAGAAAAGCGTGTTGTCCAACCTTCAATGGTACCTGAAGGATTTAGGTATGTCGAGGATTACAAGGAGCCCAAGAAGGCATCAAGTAAACAGAAAAACGCACCTAAAAAAGAATCTTCTAAGACTAAATCTAAGTCAAAGGATAAAAAGTAGGTGATTACATGGCCTTAATTGATGATGTTGCCATGATAGCTGAAGTGGATTTAACAAAGCATAGGGATTACCTGAAAACCATGATTCCAATGCTAGTCGAAAAAGCCCAAGATCATTGTAACAATACATTCGATGCAGACAAACCACCTGCCGGTGTAAAAGTTTTCATAGCTGAATCTATCCAGCATAAATTACAGTCGAAAGGCGTATCGTCCCGCCAAATGGGGTCTGTGAGTTATTCTTATGATACTGACTTGCCGGATAGAATCATGAAGAATTTACGTCCTTACAAAAAGGTGCGATTCAAATGAATGAATTCCCGCATAATGTGACATTTCTCACGTTTTCAGACCCCGAACCGGACGGTGGAGGCGGATATATTCCAGGTACAGGTGGTTGGAAAACATATGACACTATAGAAGGCTTTTTGGATACACCGACAAGCGAACAAATCTATAAAGCCCACCAGCTGCAACATCCGTTTGACAGGTATTTGTTTTTCCTTTACCGGACAGATATAACAGTTGCAATGCGCGTAAAATGCGAGAGTGATACGTATGAACTGGTGGGAAAACCACTCGACCAGGGCGGACAGCATGAGGTTATGAGGGTGTCTCTAAGGTTGATTCCTGATGCCTAGGAAGGCAAAGGTTCATGTTGGTAATAGATTGTTGGAAAAAGCATTGAAAGACTTTGAGGATCATGTAATTGACCGTGCAAGAGAGATTGTTCAGGAAACTGGGTTAAAAATATTCAATAATGCTGTTGCTCTTGCTCCAGTCGACGATGGTAACCTAAGAGATTCTATTACTTTTGAGAGTAGTTTAGATGGTCTATCTGTATTGATTAGAGTTGGTGCGGAATATGCAATTTACGTTGAATATGGAACGGGAATTTACGCTGAAAACGGAGACGGACGTAAGGAACCGTGGGTGTACTGGTCCGACAAATTAGGCAGGTTCGTTTATACTGTGGGAATGCGCGCTCAACCGTTTTGGCATTCCAGTGTAGATCGTGGTGCCAGGTATTTCAGGAAAGAAATGAAGAAATTGGGGTGATAAAATGACCCAAACTGCATTATGGCCATTACAACAGTCTTTGTATCAGAGAATATATAATAATGCCTCTGTCCGAGCATTGGTGACAGGGGTATATGACCATGTTCCCAAAACTATTAAGGATGAGCAGGGGAATGATATACCTGTACCCTTTCCTTATATCGTCATCGGTGAACCTGTTTCAGATCCATTCGATACCAAAACAACAACTGGTGAACAGATTGCACTGGTTATTCACGTCTGGAGCAAATATCCAGGTAAAAAAGAAGCATATGACATCTTAAACGCTTGTCTGCAAGCTACATCACGCCGCCTATCAATTGAAGGCGGTTTTTCTATTGAATTGCAGGAGCGCACTAATATGACAGTATTTGATGATATCGATGGCATTACACGTCATGGGGTGCTCCGTTTGCGATTCACGATTTACAATAAATAGGAGGTATGAGAATGACACGATCAGGTAAAAAGTCTATCTTAATGGCTCAATTAGAAGATGCAGTAATCGGTTCAGATGCATTTGTATTAGGTCACTTAACCGAACACACGCACTCAATTGAAAATGAAATATTGAACGAGGCATCAAAATTCGGCCGCATTAAAGAGTACGGTGAGAATGATGAAAGCTTCGATACGACAATGTATGTCGAAGAAGGCGATGCTGGTCAAAGTGCCATTAAGAAAGGTATTAAACAAAGGAAGAAAATAAAACTTTGGGAAGTTAATACAGAATTGAATGCGAATGGTATGCACGATGCCATTTTTGCTTACTGTATCGCTGAAAACTATGAAAAATCAAGCCCAGGGGATGGATTAGAAGAAATTACTTCAACATTATCTGTAATTGGGACTTCCCAAGATGGTGAACTAGCTCCATTGCCTCCTGAAGTCATCGAATTTGCTCAGTATGGATTCGAAACTCCGGGCGAAACAGGTGCTGATCAACCAGCTGCACCAACGAATCTGACATCAAGTAATGTCATGGCGACCACTGCTGATTTGAGTTGGGATGCTGTAACGTATGACGGTGGTATTTCTGAATATCGTATTTATCGTGATGGAACTCAAGTTGGTACTTCTGCAACGACAACATTCTCTGACAGCGGATTAACGGCATCTACAGAATACAGCTATCAAGTGTCTGCTGTTGGTAATAACGGTGTTGAATCCGAATTGAGTACTGCATTAACTGTAACAACTACTGCATAAGAGATTGGCTACGGCCAGTCTCTTTTATTTTATTAAGGAGGAACATTCGTGCCTATTCTAAACATTAATGGAAAAGACTATGAAGCAAAGGTCACTTTCAAGTTTAATAGTCTTGCTAAAGAAAAGTATCATGGCGAGGACAAAGAAGGCAATAAAACATCCGGAATTAATAACATTTATGAAAGATTATTGAATTACGACCATGAAGGGCTTATTGGATTTTGGGATTGTGCTGTAAATCATATAAAAGAACGTCCAAAACAATTTGAAATCGAGGAAGCTCTTATGGCTGCAATCGATAAGGAAGGAGACACCGAAAAGCTTTTTAAGGATTGTTTTAAAGCTATGGACCAATCGGGTTTTTTCAAAACACAAGCGAAGAAATTCTGGAAAGATCTAGAGAAGGCACCGGATTTCGCAAGCGACGAGAAGGAGAAGGCACAAATCGAGATGTACGTAAAACGAATGAAGGAAAGCAGAAAAACGATAATGAAATAAACATGTTTCAGGTTATTGAGGATGCAGCGCATTACCTGCAGGTCTATGACATTGATTTAATTTACTCCTGGACTCCCAGAGAGTTCAAAACGCTTGTGAAGGGTGCACAGCATCGTGAGATTGATGAATTCGAGCGTATGGCACGTAATGCGATGTTCAACCGATACGCCAACAATAATAAACATGCCCGTGAAAAGAAAATGTTTGATGCAGATAAGGCCAGGAAGCGACTTGATCAGGGTGACAAAGGATATAAAGACAGCAAAGTTATCGATTTTACACGCTATCGTAAGGCTAAAAAGGCTATGCAGCAGTATCTTTCTAAGCAAAAGAAGGGAGGGTGATCCATGACTGAGCGATTTATGGCGAATATCGGTGCCAAAATTAGAAGTTTCCAACGCAAAATGAAGGAAGTTGATAAGAAAGTCAGGGAAACAGCTATGGGTACCGAGGTACCTGTGGGTGCTGATATTTCAGAGGCAAACCGTAAGATGGGGCTCTTGCAAAAAGTTAAAGAATCCCTGAATGATAAGGTTGTTGTGCCGATTGAGGCAAGGGTTAATAAATTTCAGAAACAATTGAACAGAATAGCGAATGTGATGCAATCTGCCGGAACGGTAGCAGGTAGCTCCTTCAGAGGTGGCTTTATTGCAGCGTTACCTGCATTGGCACCAATCATTGCTAGTTCTGTAGGTGGGCTGGGCGGTCTCGCATCTTCTTTCACTGCATTAGGCGGTGGACTTGGAGCATTTGGTTTAGCAGCGATTGGTAATGCATCCAAACTCACTGACAGCATGTCTGATCTTCAAAAAATCAGAGATAAGATTGCATCCGAAAAGCAATCACTTGATCCAAACCAGGAAAAGATTAACGAGTTGATGAATGAGCGTAAGAACATATTAAACAACATGAGCGCAGCACAACAATCCGCGATGCAGCAATTTAACAAATTCAGAAGTGCCTGGAACAAATTTTTGGAAGTAACGCAGAAACCCGTGTTCAAAGTGTTTTCTGCTGGGCTAAAAACAGCCACATCATTATTGCATGAAATAAAGCCAATCATAAAACCTATATCAGATACGCTTGTAGACTTGCTGAATCAGTTTAATAATTTTTCAAAAACAGAACAATTTAGGAGCTTCATAGACTTCTTTGCTGGTCGCGGCTCGAGCGCACTTAAAAACTGGGGTCAGATTGCCGGTAATGCTTTTCGCGGATTTATGGAGTTAATGAAGGCCTTTGGGCCTTTGGGCGCTGATATGGAAAAAGGTCTAATCGGTATGACGAAAAGTTTTGCAGATTGGGCGGCAGGATTAAGTAAGTCAAAGTCATTTCAGAAATTTATCGACTTTGTTAAGACTAACGGTCCAAAAGTAATGTCTCTAATCGGCAACCTAACAAAATTTATCATTAATCTAGGTGTCGGTATGGCTCCATTGGGTTCCAAAATACTTGATCTAGTAAATGGATTCTTGTCATGGATGAACAGCATGATGAAAGCAAATCCGATTATCGGGCAAGTAATATCCTGGGTGACTTCACTTATAGGAGTCATTTTAGCTATTACACCCGGTATACTCTTATTTGGTGGTACGTTCATTAGTATTATCACGAAAGTCGGCGGCATTCTCAAATGGTTTATTGGTGGTCCGATCGGGTTATTAGTTTCTGCTTTAATCATGATTGTTCCGTTTGTGATTAAAAACTGGGATGACATTTGGCAAGGTACACAGCAAATATTTACGATGATTGGAAACTTCCTGAAAGGCATATGGACCTGGATAAAAAATATGTTCAATGGTGCCTTAAACTGGATTGATAATGTTACAAACGGAAAATTCACACTAATAACAAACACGATAAGAAAATACTGGAACATGGTCGGGCAGAACATCAAGGACGTATGGAACTGGATTAAAGGCTCCTTTAAACGTGCATTAAAGTTTATTAAAGCGATTGTATCAGGCGACTTCGGCAAAGCAAAAAACCTGATAAAAGAACAGATGCAAAAATCGAAAGAGTTAATATCTCGAATATGGAACCGTATTAAGAATTTCTTCAAGGATATTCTAACTGACATCGTCGGAGCAGTGGTCGGTAAGTTTGTCGACTTGAAAAACTCAGTTAAGGACGGGATGAACAAGGCTTACGACAAAGTACAGGACATTGGTGGTAACATCGTTGACTTTTTCGGAAATATTAACCTATTTGATGCAGGTAAAAAGATCATCGGTTCTGCTATTGACGGGATAGTTTCAATGAAAGACAAAATCATGGATAGGGTTAGTGATATTACAAGTGGTATACGTGATTTCTGGCCGTTCTCTCCTGCAAAAGATGGCGCATTGAGTGATATTCACCGTATGGATTTTGCAGGTCCTATCAGCACGTCGATTGCTAAGGCAAAAACAGGAGTTATGCGATCAATGTCCGGATTAGCGGGAGCAGCAAGAAGAGCATTTCAACCGAACCTTGCATTAGCAGACATGGGTGTATCAGCAACACTGGATGCATCGATTAGTAGCAGGGATATGAGTGCGATTAAAAGCGGATTGAGTGTGGATGTTGATGACTTTGAATTACCGCAGAATGATGAACAGTATGCTGTTTTTAATATTGGCGGATATGAGGCTAAAGGTGTTGTTAAATATATCACTGACGAACAGGAACGGGAGAAAGGTAGAAGGGAGCGATTTAGATAATGCTTGATATGACATATGAAGAGTACATGGGTGAAGTTTTCCATCTGTGGCATGACGGAACGGATTATTCTGAATACTTCGATGTTCTTGAAGTCACAGGTCGCTCCTTATCTCCTAATGAAATCAGTTCTGTGAGAGTTCCAGGAATGCCTGGTGCACATTTTCAAAGAAAACGTAAAAATGGTGTACCGTTAAAAGTAAAAGTGTTAATAAGGTGTAATACAGATGAAGAATTGCGACAGAGATTAGACACATTAAACGGTATGCTAGATACAGAAGATGAAGTACCGATTCAGTTCTCTGACGAGCAGGACAAAACGTACTTTGGGATACTCAGCGACATTAGTGAAGGTATAGAAGTGAATGGCAATCATATAGTCACAATCACTTTTTGGCGTTCAAATCCGTATAAATACGGCCCAGAACAACCTATCGGTCTAACCGGTCGAGGCACCATAATAGAAGTCCCAGGAACTGCAGAAACAAAGCCTATTATCGAGATAGACGTACTAGCACCTATCACATTTGCGATGATAAGCAACGGCACCGATTACATGATGATTGGTAACCCTACAGCAGTTGAAGAAACACCTGTCGAAGCTGAAACAAAAGTATTTCATCATGATATGGATTCTAAAACTGGATGGGTGAACACAAGTGTAATTTCAGAGGGTTACATCAACGGAACAATGGCGAATGATACTACGGGCTTTTATCCACAATTCGCCGAACCTAATCCCGGTGAATTCGCTTGGCATGGACCGGCCAAGAAACATAGCTTATCGGAAGCAGTGCAGGATTTCCGAGCGGATTTTGGTTTCCGTTTTTATGCTGAAAGTCGCGGTGGTACAGTTGGTCGGATTGAAATGTACGGATTAGATGCTTCGAATAATATCGTTTTCCGAGCATGGATTGAGGATAAATGGGACGGTTACGACCACTTCGGTGTTTGCCTGGAACTTGGGAATGGAGATCGTACTGAATACTTCACTCTTCCTAGAAACTTAGAGGATATGTACGGTAGGTTGAAAGTCATCCGCAAAGGTAACGAATGGACGCTGATTATTCAACATTTAAAAAGTGGGGCTGGCCGTATTGTTCTGAATGAATGGACGGAAATGCTTGAATCCGACTTAGTTATGCAACAAGTATCGCAAATACAGTTATCCTTCCAAAAGTGGTACGACACCGACGAAGAGGATATGGAAGTTCTTTTGATGAGGTTATATAAGTTGAATAATGTTGAGGGTACTCCATATATCGCACATACAGGCGACACGATACTATTTGACCTCAAAAATCACGACATTCGTATTAACGGCGAAAAGCGGAAGGATTTAAAAGACCGTGGAGCTACAGAGTTTGATTTATTGCCAGGCAAAAACAAATTAGCATTATTGCCAGACGGTGATGTTCAAGGGGTGATTAAATTCCGTCCAGCCTACAAGTAGGGAGGTGAGTCTATGGCGTTAATCCATATAGAAGACAAACAAACAAATAGAATACTAGATTATATCCCTGAAGAATATTACCGGAATGAGATTCGCAAACGTGAATTAAACAACAGCAGCGATGTTTTCGATTTTGAAACCTTTTCCGATAAATGGTTTTCCAAGTTTATTAATAACCAAAATCGTGTTGTCATCCCCGATAAGCAATTTGGCTTTGCGGAATTTGTGATAGATGAATTTGAGAAAACGATTGACAAACAAATAATAGTTTACACCACAAACAGCTTTTTGTTACTTAAAAAGAGTAAACCGATAGCGCCTTTTGAGTCATCAACCGACACCGCAACCAAGCACGTTACTGATGCATTAGCAGATAATGACGAATGGCGAGTTGGCAAGATATCACATACGACTTTGCGGTCATTTGAGGTTGAAGAATATACGAATACGTATAGCCTTTTAAAGTTAATTGCCAGCACATTCGGCTTAGAGTTACAATTCCGCATCGCTATCGAAAACGGCGAGGTAGTGCGTTACGTTGATATGGTTAAAAAAATCGGCGCATGGAATGGCTTTGAAATAGCTTACAGCTATAATATGAAAGGTGTTAAACGAAAAAGCAAATCAAGTCATATCGTCACCGCATTAATGGGTATAAGCCCTGCTGACCAAGACGGCAATCGAAAAACGGTTTTAGTCACAAACGAGGAATCTAGACAACGCTGGGGTTATGTCGGCAAAGACGGGAAGAAGCAACACTATTACGCTGTTTATTATCCCGAATCAACTGACCAAGACATGAGCGAAGATAGGTTGCGTACTTTAACCGAAAATGAACTCGAAAAGCGTATCGATGCTAAGTATGAGTACGAGGTAGACTTTGAGATTTTTGATGAAGAGGTCTATTTCGGTGATGAAGTGAGGGTGCGAAATGAGGACTTTAATCCGCCTCTTTATTTAGAAGCACGGGTACACTCGTTAGAAGAAGGGCTGAAAAAGTCTAGCAAATCAAAAGCTACACTCGGCGATTATGTAGAGTTTACACAAGCCGAAGCAACAGCGCTGTTTAAGCTATTGCAGAAAAAAGTGGCAAGCAAAATTGAACAAGCTGAATTACGACAATACACCTACGATAAACTCACAATCGACGGTAAAGATACAACCGTATTCGAGGAAGGAAAAACATTCGCTGAACTTCAAGCCAGCAACGCACAAACAGCAGCAGAAAGTCACGCTGATACAGTTGCTAGTCAAGCACAATCCGCTGCTGAGAGTTATGCCGATACAGTAAGCGGTCAGGCTCTGATTAATGCTAAGGCATACTCTGTTGCACAAACTGTATATGACAACAAAATGACCGAGATTGCGAATGATTTAGCGGATAAATCTAGCATTGCATACGTTGACGGTCAGCTGGTCGATAAGGCAAACAAGAATGACGTGTACACCATAGCAGAGATTGATAACCGCCTATTAAACTATGTCGGCGTGACAGAGTACCAGACGGATATTGACGGAATTGTGACGGATTTGGAAAGTCACAGTACTCGTTTAGGACAAAATGAGACAGCGATCGGATTGCATGCTAATAGCATTAATATGCTTGAGGATACGGTGAGTGACAATTCAGCTACTTTAAATGTGCAAGCAGGGTTAATAGCTAATAAAGCGGAATCAACTGTTGTGGACGATGTGAGCGCAAGGGTAACGACTGCCGAACAAAACATTAATGCGCTTGAAGGTGCAATTGTTACAAAAGTGGAAGAAAATGTTGTCAATGCACTTGAAAGCAGAGTAAGTAGTGCCGAATCGACAATTACACAGCATGCTAATTTAATAACTTCGAAAGTTGACGACGGGGAAGCGCGGTCCATATTTAGGCAAGAAGCCGGTTCATTTACTTTTGACGCAAATCAAATAAATTTCGATGGGCATGTGTTTGGTACGAATGCTACTTTTACTGGTGTATTGAGCGGTGTTACGGGGACGTTTAGTGGAACCGTAAGTGGTGGCAGGTTAGTTACTAACGGTTCAAATTCTAATGTCACTATTGTAAATGGTGAGATAACTGGAAATGTAAATCGAAGTGGTTATAATACAAGATTTAATCTCGATGGACTCGGTTTAAGCTTTAAACAAGACAACGGGAAGGTTAACTACATTGGAAGCGACGGAATTATGCTAAATTCGGACGGTTCTACTGAGGGCGGATGGACCGGTGGTGTTTCTGTATATAGTACATTAGACTATTCACCAAGAGGCGGCAGTTCATTAGTAGACGTAATAAATATTAGTGGTGGTGCTGACGGATTTATTGGCACAGACGGCGACCTGGTAATAAACGGGTGGATATTCTCACCAGCAATTGATTTTAATCCGCGGCAACCAGGAAGTAATATTTATTTACGGCCAGAGCATTCGGGCGCAGAGGTAAGGGCAACTGTAACATTGACGACCAACCAATACGTAGCAATGCGAGCTAAAAAATTTGTGGGCGACCCGAATGATTACACTTGGATTGAAGGCGAGGACAGGACGGTCATTATCCAATCAACTGGTGGCCAAGAAATATACATGAGAGCCAATAACGAGGTAAGGGCAGCTAAACCGGATACATGGTATGATTATATACCATTCCGTGCCAGTGGTTTTCCAACGGGGTCATTAGCTGAATATAAACAGGATATTGTACCCCATAAAGATAGTTTTTTAAAAGTAATTAACCAAGCAACCTTGTATGATTATCGATTAAAAACCGAAGCGGCTAATGGTATAGATAAAATAAGAACAGGTCTCATCATTGGGGAAGGTTATAATACACCAAACACAATAATAGATGGTGATGGCGTGGAGCAATACCTAATGAACAGCTACTCATGGGGAGCTATCCAAGAGCAATACCAACTTTTTTTGGGTCATAACGAGGAAATTAACTGGCTCAAGATGAAAACTCAATTGCAAGACGCAAAGATTATTAACCTTGAAAATAGAATCAAACAATTGGAAGGAGTTGCTTAAATGCAAATATCTGTACAAAATGTATTTAATTTAGCAGAAGGGCTTACAAGTATATCCGAAAAAGAGCTCCCTATTGCAGTAGCTTTTAAATTGCAACGAATCAATCGGCTTGTGGGAAATGAGTATAATACAGCTCAAAAAACACGCTCCAAGCTACTTGAGAAGTACAAGGAAAAGGACCTGGAAAACGGAAAAGTGAAATTGAAAGAGGAAAAACTGGATGATTTTAATAAAGAAATTGATGAGTTGATGAATCAGAAGGTCAAAATTGATATCCAAAAAATATCTATTGATGAACTTAAAAGCACAGGTGTTACCGTAACACCTAAAACACTAGGATTGTTGCACGCTATTTTAAAGGAGGAAAAGAAGAATGATTGAAAACATGGAAATTAATTTGGGTACCATTCAGTTTGTGACTGCCGGGGAGGAAGATTTAGTTCATATACATTTCCGGAGTGTTGATTCAGAAAATCAACTTAACATGAACGGGTATGTACCGGTAACGGTAGCTGAATATGAAGCTGACGCAAGTGTTGAAGGATTGAAAAAATTAGTAAAAAAGAAAGTATTAGAGCGCCTAAAGTAGAGGCGTATTTTTTATGTCAGAAATAGAGGGGGTCGAGCATGCCGGACAACAAGGAAGTGGAGGACATGAAAGAATTTATGACGGTTCTGATGGAAGTCAAGGTCTCGCTTGCTGACCAAAATGCCAAGCTCGACAGTCTACTGGACATGAAGCCAAAGATTGAATCGGCTTATGAGACGGCCAATAGTGCTGATTATCGCTCACGTGAAAATGAAAAGGATATTGAGCGTGTGCAGGAAAAGGTCAGCACAAAGGCTAACAAAGCGGATGTTGAGCGCATTGTAGAGGAAAAGGATAACTGGAAAAGGAACCTACCTGGATGGGCAGCGGTAGTGATTGCAGCTATCGCTTTAATTATGCCTTATTTTATTAATTGAAGGAGGTGATATAGATGGACAAAGGAACTGTTGTAAGAACTATGGCATTGGCCATTACATGGATTAATGTTGTTCTGGCTAATTACGGATTGCAGCCTATTCCAGTTTTGGATGAAGAAGCAATCTCTTATGGATTAGCTTTTATTGCTTCTGTGTGGACATGGTTCAAAAATAACTATGTGACTGCCAAAGGTGGATTGCAAAAGAAGGCTTTGCAGGCTCAAGGATTGGCTAAAAAATAATAAAAAGGAGATGTCACTTATGACTTTAAAATTATATTTGGATCCAGGACATGGTGGTAACGATCCAGGTGCTGTTGGAAATGGATTGCAGGAGAAAGATGTTGTATTGGATATGTCTTTGCAAATCCGTGACTATTTACTGGAACATTATGAAGGTATTGAGGTTAGAATGAGTCGTACTGACGATACATTCTTATCTCTGCAGGAGCGTACAGATGTTGCAAATGCTTGGGGTGCTGACATACTTTTATCTGTTCACGTCAATGCAGGTGGAGGTACTGGTTTTGAGTCTTATGTATATCCAGGCGTTGGTGCTGAGACAAAAGAATTGCAAGATAAAATCCATAACGAATTGATGAATGATACGTATGCAGATTTTCGGGATCGCGGGCAAAAAACTGCTAACTTCCATATGCTGCGTGAATCAGCTATGCCTGCAGTTCTAACAGAAAACCTGTTCATTGACACCCGTAAGGATGCTGATTTTCTGAAGCAGGAAAAGCAAAAAAGAGATTCTGCTATTAACCATGCGCACGGGATAGCTAAATACGCTAGCCTTAATCGGATTGAAAAGTCTAATCCTAAGCCGAATTCCGGACCAGAAGGATACGTCGGTAAGCGTGTTGAATCCAAAGTAAACAATTTGCGCTTCTACAACAAACCAACATGGTCAGATGACGGACTGGTAAACACCATTGATAAAGGCTGGGGATTTCCAGAGATTGTCGATAAAGTGAAAGTTGGATCCGGCCATCAGTATAAAGTCAAAAACAGCAACGGTGATGTGTACTATATTACTGCTGCTGAGAAGTTTGTACGTGTAGAATAATAAAGCCCCACAATAATGTGAGGCATTTTGAAGGGGAGAATCGGGTCCTCTTTTATAGTTTCCAAATCGAATTAAAATATACAAAAAGCCCTTCTCGTTGTGAGAGGGGCTTTATTAAAGCTCTGGCTCATCATAATAATGAAAACCATCCTCAATTTTTTTGTTGCAGGCTGTACAATATTCCCAATACCCGAACATTTCATTATCTGTGTATATTCCACTACCGTTATTGCAAATGCAATAATCTTCTTCTTTCATATGTCCATCCTCCTTCAAGTTTCAAAAACTTTTATGTCACAAGTATATAATAATGTGACAATTTTAAAAACATTTATAATTAATTCACTTTTTAGCAGGATTTAATATATTTATGTCGAATCCGATATAATATATAGATATTATCATCAAAAAAGGGGGCGTGAAGAATAAGTGAAATATATAATAGTATTATTGAAGCAGTACCGTGGTTCCCGCAGATAATTGCATCTTTATTGATAATACTACTTGTTGTTATTATAATTAAAATCATATTCGGTGAACCGAAATCTTATAATTTTTGGGGAATACAAATAGAACCAAATAGAGCTATAGGAAAAATCCAACAACAATTTCGTGATTTGAACGAGCATAGCGAACATAAAACTCAAGTGTTAAAGTTAATTAATCAATCTTCCTGGACTATATCCCAATTGGGGAAAGTAAACCCAAAAGAGTTTCACGAAAAGTTAATAGCGTTCTATGACTTTTTCTTGCCAGGAATTATAGGATTAATGACGAAAGAAAAAGGAAATATACATAGAGTAGCAATTTTTCATAAAAATGATAACAACTGCCTGAAGATTTTATGGGGTAGTGGTTATTCACCGGAAGGAAAAGAAAAGTTAGAGCTCAGTTTGCATGACAGTAAAGCAGGGTATTGTTTTATAAATAACAAAGAATATTGCAATGGTGATATTACTCAAGATCCTAGTTATAAAAGAAATCCAAAATCATCAAGGGAATATAAGTCGCTTTTATGTGTACCAATATCTTATGGTGGTGAAACAATTGGAGTATTTAATATTGATGGTTTAAAAAGTAATTCTTTTGACAAGGATGACATAGACTATATTAATTATTTCGCTAATTCAATTTCACCCCTTCTATACCGTGAACTGCTTATTATAGATGAATTAAACAAAAGGGAGGCGTTTTATGATGAAAAAGAAAGAAGTAGCTGAAAGGAAAGATGTACTTCTTAGACAGATGTATGAGTCTGGTGAATTAAGCGCTGATGAATTTTTGGAAAAGTTATTTTCTACACGGGAGGCTGACAGGAAAAGAAGGAATATAGTTAAAAAGAACGAAAAGTCAACGGGAAGTTTGCAGGAAGCGTAATAAATTGTAATAAATTCGAAGCCCTCATTCCGAGGGCTTTTTTTATGTATTCACTTCTTAATCCTATATTTCTGAAACCTCTGCTCAACAAATCCTATCTGTATCAAATTATTTATATTTTCCCTTACTTGCTCATCTTCTTCAATTTCTACCGCTTGAGGATACTTCTTATCAAGTTCAACAAGGATACCCACTTCGATAAGGTTAAGATTATTTTCCTTAGCTATTTTTAAAAAGTTCATAATACACACCTTTTTTGTTAAACGCAAAGCCATAGCATTGCACTATGACTTCGCTGTTTTAGAGGTAACAACGTCTTGGGGGATAGTTGTTACAATAATTATTATGCCACTCGTTATTACCAGTTTCAACAACATTCATATAACTATTCTGTAACATCGGTGTAAACAATTTTTACTTTACTAGACAACTTTGCACAAATCTGATCGCACTCGTCTTTGCTAGGAGTATCTGCATAACCACTGTATTTTTCCCTTATCATTCCTTCATCGTCGAAAATATATTGCTCATAATCACTCCAATACTTTAATTCACCGAATCCGGCCAAATGTCCTTCAATTTTCTTTTCCATAAGAAAGCACCTCCTACAACTACAATCGAACCGCAGCTGCAAAAGGTGGCATAAAAAAATAAACTTTTTAATTTTATTTTGGTGTATAATTAAAATGGTGATGCCAAATGAAATGGAAAAGAGCTCCTCGTCGCGGCAACTATAAATTGGTTGCGACTTTAAAGCAGGAAAACGATATTGGAATAATTGTTTTATGCCCAGACAGACGTAACTACAGTTGGAACAATGTGCCTGAATTACATAATGTTGAGCTTAGAGAATATTTATTGTCTCTGAAGGAAGGCATAGAAAAAGGCTGGTATGATGTTGATTTGTTAGAACAGGAAATAAATTGAGCCCCATTCCCTGGGGCCCTTAATTTATCCAAGCTTTATCTTTAAAATGTATATTTACCTTCTCAAAATACTCTCGGACAACCTCACTAGTCATTCCCCGTAATTTGTTTGGACTGAATTCGACTTCTTCATTATTAATCAAATACCTGGTTTTATCCAAACGCTTAACCTTTTGATACCCAATGTTTGCTAAGTCTTTTTGCATATTTTTAATAGTGGTATCGATCAATGATTCATAAATACGATGTGTTTTGAGTGACTGGAATACTTGTTTGTCATGCTGCAGTACCTTAATTGCGAGAGGTAGGGCAATAAACTTTTCTATCGTATTCATTGTATCCACCTTTCAGAACGTTTGTTCCCATTATAAATTCTAACGTAAAAAGTCACAAGAAGGTAACGTAAAAAAATAAAACGATGCAAACATACGTTCTTTTTTGATGTAATTTCATTAAAAAACGTTGTTATTATACTCTAAAATAATCCAAGAAATACCGAAAAAAACGTGTTCTAAATTGACATGATTTGGGAGCGTAAATAAAGTATCAATGATGCTATTTTACACATAGTATAGTTAGCGATTCATTTAGCTTTTAAGTTATGAATGGAGGCTGACTTCTATGATTACGAATGATCAATTGAACCAATGTAAATCAGCTTTACAGGAACGTCAGACAGAATTAATCGATCATGTGCAGGACCATTTTGGTATCTCACTCGAATTGATAAAAGAATCGACAAGTGAATTATCCAATTATGATAATCATCCCGCAGACCATGGGACAGCGATGTTTGAGCGGGAAAAAGATATAGCACTGAATGAACATGCTGAAAAAGAACTGGAAGATATCAATGCAGCTCTTCATGCGATAGCGGATGGAACATATGGAATTTGCAGCAAATGTGGAGCCGATATACCTTTTGAACGTTTACAGGCAATGCCTACTGCAGATCGTTGTGTGGAACATGCGGAAGATACCAATTACATTCCGGACGATCGCCCTGTCGAAGAGGGAGTTTTCAGTCCAAACATTAACCCCGATGAAGTTACTGAAGAAGAACAGACGGCTTATGATGCGGAGGATGCCTGGCAGGAAGTAAGCAGGTATGGAACATCGGAAACCCCTTCAGACTTTTATGGTGATCGTGATAATTATGACGAAATGTATCCAAACAGTGATGAAAATGTTGGCAGTGTTGAGGATGAGGAAAGCTTTTTGGCAGCTGATCGGGAAGGTAACTTTACAGGAGTGACATACAATCATAATAAATATGAGGAATAGCCGTGCACCTGAGAAGATGCACGGCTGGCTAATTTAAAGTGGCAGGTCACGTTTTTTGAAGATGATAACGGCTGCAGTAAATAGTGTAATACCTGCAATGCCAAGACCAACGCTTACAGGGAGGATATTGACTGATCCCTGTGCAATTTCGGTTGGCTTATATGCGGTAAAAATCGTAATATATTGCATCCAATCCAATTTATCACTGATACCTGCAACCATATCAATTGCAAAAAATGCTACGGAGATCCCGCCGCTGATTCCAAGTACTTTCTTTTCATCGTTTAACAAACAGGAAAAGAAAAAGCAATATCCACTGACCATAAAGAAAAATAAAAATGTCACGACGTTGAGTTTTACAAAATTGGCTACATCAAAATCGTTAGTTTCAATAAAAATATCAGCTCCAACGACACCCGAAATCAGTGTGATACCAACGATAAGAAATAGACCCAGAACCATGACAGCAATTTGGGTCATGGCTACTTTTGTCCGGGATAATCCACTGGACAGGAGATAGGCCATGGAACCTCTGTCGACAAGACGTGCAATCAGCTGTGTGGCTGTGGATACACAATATATCAGCAAAATGATTATAAGTAAAAGTCCATAATATTCCCCTGCAACAAACCCGCTTAAATTTTCAATTCCTCCACTAAAACCGAATGCACTTAAAAAATCTTCCGGAAAAGCTTCCAGCATCAATTCAAGTCCTTTAGAGTCCGCGAGTGATGGGTAGATCCAGATGACAAGTGATAAATAAAGGATGGAACCAAATGAAAAACTGGTGATTGTTTTCGTT
This sequence comes from Virgibacillus doumboii, assembly GCF_902806455.1. GTDB lineage: Bacteria > Bacillota > Bacilli > Bacillales > Amphibacillaceae > Lentibacillus > Lentibacillus doumboii. The sequence goes on from NZ_CADCWQ010000002.1 coordinate 548,546, forward strand.
TTATTTTTCAACATGGTTCCGAAAAGTGATTTGTTCATTTTTGATCACCATCCTTCTCATAGAAGTGCATGAAAATATCCTCCAGATTCTGGTGATGCACATCGATACTAATGATTCCGCAATTGCTCAATTCCTGGACAAATTGTTCAAAATCTCCCTGCACCGCAATTTGAATATTGTTCTGTTCGACTGCAACAACATCGAGGGGACTTTGCTTAATTGCATCGATGTCTTCCTCCGCTTTAACAGTTACATTAAAGATTTTGCGTTGTATGGACTGCAGTCTTTGTACTTTCTCAATGGCAACAATCCTGCCGTCCTTAATAATCCCAACGCGGTCGCTTGTTCGGTTAATTTCTGCAAAACTGTGGGATGACATCAGAATGGTTTTTCCTTTTTCTTTTTCGTCGTTGATCAATTCGATGAATGTGTTTTGCATTAACGGATCCAGTCCGCTTGTCGGTTCATCCAAAATCAATACTTCGGGATCATGCATAAATGCAGCAACAATTCCCAGTTTTTGCTTCATCCCTTTGGACATCTTTCGAATCGGAGTATTGACGTCGAACTGCAGCAGGTCAATTAGTTCTCCTTGCCGTTTTGTACTTTTCATGCTACGCATTCCGGACAGAAATTTAAGAAACTCATGACCGGACATCCCTTCCAAAAATGCTATTTCACCAGGTAAGTAACCGACTGACTTTTGAATGGTGGAGCTGTCCTTCCAGCAATCAAACTTATTAATTTCCGAATGCCCGCTTGTTGGTTTCATGAATCCCATCAAATGCCTGATTGTGGTTGATTTTCCGGCACCATTAGGACCAAGAAAGCCAAAAACTTCACCTTCATTAACCGAAAAGGTGATGTCAAAGATTCCCTTGCCATTTGGAAACCGTTTGGTTAAACCATCAATTGTAATTGGCATAATATTCACCCTCTTATTTAATATTTATGAAATATATATACCTTTATAGTTCATAATATACAAAAATAAGGCTTATTTCAATAGGTTATGAAATATTTATATTGTTTTATTTCATAATTTTTATTATCATGATAATGAGGTGAAAATATGGACGGGTTTCAGCGGCGAAAGGAACGTAAAAAAGAAAGCATTCAGAGTGCAGCATTGGCTTTGTTTAAAAAATATGGCATAAAAAAAATATCTGTAGCGGAAATTGCTAAAGAAGCAAACGTTTCACAGGTTACGATATACAATTACTTTGGAAGCAAGGATGACCTTGTCCATGCTGTTATCATTTATTATATTGATGAGGTATGGCAGGATTATGAACAACTCCTCGAAAGTGACTTATCATTTCATGAGAAAATCAGGCAGGTGATTTTTAAAGAAGGAGAACTGGCCGGTCAGATAAGTGAGACTTTTTTTGGTGAGTTTATGAAACATTACAGTGAAGCGGAAAAATATATTGATGATCATTTTCAAAATAAGATCCTTCCAAAACTGATTCGTTTTTTTGATGAGGGGAAAGAACAGGGATATATAAACCCTGACATATCAAATGAGGCAATTCTTTTTTACAGCCAAATGTTTATTGAAGCCATGCAGCGTGAGGATGTATATACTAAAGTTCTTCCAATGGCAGAAGATATTGTAACACTTTTCTTTTACGGTATTTTTGGTAAAAATAAGGAGTAGCCTGAAACCATACATGCATTTTTTTCGTATGTATTATTAAGGAGTTGATTTACATGGAAGAGAATAAAGGCTGTATCAAATGTGGCAGCACGGATGCTGATCAGAAAGAAGTATCGATGGCAGGGACAGGCTTATCCAAGATGTTTGATGTACAAAACAATCAATTTATTGTTGTTTCCTGCAAAAACTGTGGCTACTCCGAGTTCTACAATAAGAAAAGTTCAGCAGGCAGCAATATTTTCGACTTTTTCTTTGGGTAATACAAAAGAGGCTGGGACAAAAGTATTTTATCAATAACAAAATCCGAACATATTGAAAATGGAGCATAAAACCGCTCCGGGAATATACTTCGCTTTCACACCTCCGGGTACCAAGGCGACATCTGCTCAAAAAGTACGATTTCGCAGTGTCTTCTTAGCCGGGGGCGGCTGGTGAGCCTCCTCGTGCTAGCGCACTTCGGAGTCTCACCGATGCCTTTCCTCCCCCAGGAGTCTACGTATATTCCCTCCGCTAATTCCGTTCATTGTTCGTCTTTTGGTAACACTTTTTTGTTATGTCCCAGCCCCTTTATATATGCTTCAATTTACACGGACACTTATTCTTATTAAATCCATGTAATTTCCCTTTTTCCAAACTAGAAATTACGCATCATCGTGTCCATAATGGTTCCAAAAATGGATTCCAGGAATGATTGAATGAAAAACCCGAACACTAATAACACGATAATATACAGGCCAAGCAAAATATAAATCCGGTCAAATCCACTAGGTGGCTGTTCCATTAAAATAAACGTTGGTGCAATCAGTAGTATCCCGAGAAAGCTTATAGAAACGAGCAACCCGGCCAATGCGGAAATACCAATTAATGAGAATAAAAGGCCTGCTGCATATAACAGTAAAAACGGAATCAGGTATGCACCATATTTTGCAATAACATCAGGGAATGTAACTGCCTGTACCGATAATTTCCCGCCGGCAAAAATCAGACCGGCAATAACGAAGAACAGAATGATGAAAACAACTAATGGCAGAATAAAGCTGTCAAAAAACGATATTTCCATAAAGAATCCCATCGGAATGGAACTAATCATAAAATGGTAGCTCAATGCAACCAGCAATGAAAATATGACATATGTAATTATGCCTGAACTCATATCAGATCCGTTGGCTTTTCTGGCTTCGCTCGGATTCTTGACGAGTGCTCCAAAAAAGTGGCCAAAATTGGACCCTGTCGTTTTAATCTTTTCCACCGTTTCATTCGATGTTTGTTCCGTATGATTATTCGGTTGTGACGGTTCTGTAGAGGTAGTGCTGGCCGTTGAGTCAAATCCAGCATTGGAGCTGTTATTATTAACTAACTCCGCCCCACAATTTGTGCAAAACTTTCCCTCAGCTGTCTCTTGCCCACATGCAGGACATTGCATAAAATCACTTCCTTTACAAATTATATAAATGGTAATAAGTGCATATAAGTCCATTATATACTTTCGACATAAACAAAGAAAATCCTTGTATTCATAAGTTGAAAAACAATGAAAAATCCCGTACCACCTTTCAAAATGATACGGGATTTTTTCTGTTTCTATACTGCTCTTTTTATTCCTGCCCGCGTTCGGCGAGTTTCAATTCAACTGTTTGAGCTTTGCCATCGCGATAGACTTCCAGTTTCACTGTTTCACCGATTTCTGTTTCAGAGTATAGATATTTTCGTAAATCAAGCAATGAAGTAATTTCATTACCATTGATTTTTGTAATAACATCAAATTGCTGCAGCCCTGCTTCCGCTGCCGGTGATCCCTGATGTACCTTTGCGATCACCATACCACCTTTAACATCTTCGGGAAGTTCAATTTGTCCACGGTACTGTGGCGGTACCTGGTTAAATGCTGCTGTACTGATTCCGATAACCGGTCGGGAAACTTCACCTTCTGTCTCGAGTTGTTTTATGATTGGCATTGCTGAATTGATTGGAATCGCAAACCCAATTCCTTCTACAGCGGTGTTTTTTATTTTCATTGAGTTAATTCCGATGACCTTGCCTTCTGAATTGACTAGTGCACCACCACTGTTACCAGGGTTAATCGCTGCGTCTGTCTGAATAACTTCGGTAATCCAGTCCGGTTGCTGGTCGCCATTTGTATCAATACTTACAGAACGGTCAAGCCCGCTGATTATTCCTTTTGTTAACGTGTTGGCGAAATTCATGCCCAATGGATTACCGATTGCAATAACCGTTTCACCAACTTTCAAATCTTCTGATGAGCCGAGGTTGGCAACTGTATTTACTTTTTCACCATCTACCTGGAGAACCGCCAAATCTGTCAGTGGGTCCGCACCTAATACTTTTGCTTGCAGCCGGGTGTCGTCATTCAGTACAATTTCCACTTCTTCTGCACCTTCTACAACATGCTGGTTTGTTACTACATAAGCTTTACCATCTTTTTTCTTATAGATAATACCTGAACCCGATCCGGTTTCCTTACTTGGTGTCCAGACATTTTGCTGCTGCAGGTTAATAACGCCTACCACTGCCTTGGAGGCCTCCTCCATATTTGTGGCGACATTTGCATCCGCTGCAACAGTTTTGGCGATTTCAGGTGTTTCGGATTCATTGTTTTGTGCAGAGGCAGAGCCACTTGAGCTGTCATTATTTAAAGGAATAACGTTTGTTGTGAACAGTAAAGCAACAATTACAGCTGAAATAACACCGCCAATTATTCCGCTTAATAATGACTTGGAGCCGGAATTCGACTTAGAAGCTTTCGGCTGTTTTGGCTTTGCGTTTTGTCGTGCCGCCTGTGCAATTCCTTGCTGTGTATCTTGCTGTTCCGTATTTTCAGCCTGCTTCTGATTATCTATCGTATCTTCTTCCTGATTATTTATCTGGTTTTCTTCATACTCATGTTCATTGTTATAATCATTTCGTTCCATGATGCATCAACCTTTCGTAATTATGATTACAATTCTTATTGTAGAGATTGCATTTGGTATGACTTTGGTACAAATGTGGAAAAAGTGTGTAATTTGCTTTTTAGTGTTCACATTCCCAAACTTATGTAAAAATAATCTTAGAGGAAAAATGACGAGGAGTGCATGCGCATGAACAATCATATTGGAGTTGTAGAAGATGACAGTAACATCCAAAGTATTGTTTCCGCTTATTTAAAAAAAGAAGGTTATAACGTTACGGTGCTGGATTCCGCTGAAAAGGCGTGGGAGCTCTGGGAGACACAGCCGCCGGATATGTGGATACTGGATATTATGCTCCCGGGTATGGATGGTTATGAGTTTTGTAAAAAAATCCGTAATGAGAGTGATGTGCCAATTATTATTATTTCAGCCAAAGATGATGAAGTCGATAAAATCCTTGGACTTGAATTAGGTGGAGATGATTATTTAACCAAGCCGTTCAGTCCGCGGGAATTGATTGCACGTGTAAAACGTGTTTTGAAGCGCTCTAAGCCAAAAGTGGAAGTGAGTGGAGCGGAACATGACAGGCTGAAAGTTGATAACTTGCTAATCCATCAGAGTGATCGCCGGATTTTTTGGAATGGTGTGGAACAGGATGTCACTACTAAGGAATTCGAAATGCTTCAGTTATTTGCGGAAAATGTGAACAGAGCCTTTTCCCGTGAGGAGTTACTGATAAAAGTTTGGGGAGAGAACTATTTTGGCAGTGACCGTGCTGTCGATGATTTAGTCAAACGAATCCGTAAAAAATTGACTGATATCCCGCTGGAAACCGTATGGGGCTATGGATATCGGTTGCGCAGTGAAGAGGAATAACGATGAAACTTCAATCACAGCTTAATGTAGCTTTTACAACACTGCTTTTAGTCATCCTTACTGTTACAGGATTTGTCATCTATTCGTTAATCCTGGATATGCTGATTGAGGATGAAAAGGCGGAGTTGAAACAAAAAGGTGAATTACTTGTTCAGGTGCTGAACGAACAGTATGGAAGCGGGCGGAGTATTCAGGGTTTCAGTGACTTTTTGGAAGAACAGGATCTGCAGCTCTTCCTTTATGATCGTCGGCAGAATCGAGTCCTGTATTATACCATGCCGAAGCGGTTTGTAGAGGGATTCTCCCGAAATAATTATTTTCAAAATGGAGAAGCGGATTTGTGGGAGGTTGGAAGCAGCAAATACGTGACGTCGCGCATTTTATTTTATCCGGAAAGTACCGGGTTGGAACTTATTCTACTGACACCATTAAACGATTTGCAGGCAGTTCAGCAGGATTTTTTTCAACGGATGATGATAGTCTTCATAGCCGGTGCAATCGCAGCTGTCCTGCTTAGTTATTTTCTGACAAACAAGTTAGTTACACCATTGACCAAATTAAAGCGGCAGCTGAAAAAAATAGAACGACGTAAGTTTGATGAATTGGAACCGATAAAGGCAACCGGCGAAATTAAAGAAGTCGAACAAAGTGTCTATGAAATGGCATCTGAATTGGAGCGGTATGTGAAGTCACAGCAGGCGTTCTTCCAAAATGCCAGTCATGAGCTGAAAACACCATTAATGACAATTCAAGGGTATGCGGAAGGAATCAGGGACAAGGTTTTTGATGAGGAAGATCAGGAAAAAGGCCTTGAAATGATGGTCACGGAAGTTAAACGGCTTAAAATGATCATTAATGAAATGATTCTTTTGGCGAAGCTTGACAGTGAGCAGGAGGTATACCAGCCAGAGGAAATTGAATCATCGGAATTAATCAGTCAGGTACTGGGTCGTACGTTGCCAATGGTCAATGAAAAAGGGATAACGATAAATCACGAAACAGAATCCGGCGGCGCGCTGTATGTTGATCAGGAAAAACTCCTGCGGGCACTGTTGAATATAACGTTTAATGCGATTCGTCATGCAAAATCCCGGGTTGATATAACCGCCAATAATGCTGTTATTATTATCGAGGACGATGGTGACGGGATAGCAGAGGAACTGATTCCGCATATTTTTCACCGGTTTGTTAAAGGTAAAAATGGGGAAACGGGTCTTGGGCTGGCCATTTCACGGGCAATCATTGAACAGTCCGGTGGAAAAATCATGGTTCGTGACTCTAAGCTCGGGGGAGCAAAATTTATTATATCTTTTGTTCACTAGCGTTTTATGATACAATAGGATAGTTTGAGTCATCTCGACATACAGAGGAGCGTACTTTTTTATGCAATTAAGAGAAGATATTCGTAACATCGCTATTATCGCCCACGTTGACCATGGCAAAACGACACTTGTCGATCAGCTGTTAAAATATTCCGGAACGTTCCGTGAAAATGAACAAGTGAACGAACGCGCGATGGACTCCAATGATATTGAACGTGAGCGCGGCATTACGATTTTAGCGAAAAACACAGCGATTAAATATAAAGATACCACCATTAACATTCTCGACACCCCGGGCCACGCGGACTTTGGCGGGGAAGTGGAACGGATTATGAAAATGGTTGACGGTGTTATTTTAGTAGTTGATGCCTATGAGGGAACGATGCCGCAAACCCGTTTCGTACTGAAAAAAGCATTGGAACAAAAACTGACTCCAATTGTTGTTTTAAATAAAATTGACCGTCCGAATGCACGTCCAAATGATGTGATTGATGAAGTATTGGACTTGTTTATTGAACTTGGAGCAGATGATGAACAGCTGGAATTTCCGGTTGTTTATGCATCAGCTTTGAATGGTACTTCAGGAGAAGAACCTGAGGAACAGTCAGAAACAATGGACCCGGTTTTTACTACGATTCTGGATCATATTCCTGCACCACCGGATACAAAAGAAGATCCGTTGCAGTTCCAGATAACATTGCTTGATTATAACGACTACGTAGGCCGCATTGGTGTTGGGCGTGTTGTTCGCGGCAAAATCAGTGTCGGACAGCAGGTTGTCGTTATGAAAAAAGACGGTACGGAGAAGCCTTTCCGTATCAGTAAACTGTTCGGCTTTATTGGACTGAAACGTATGGAAATTCAGGAAGCACAGGCTGGTGACATTGTTGCAATAGCCGGTATGGACGACATTAATATCGGAGAAACCATTTGTGCACATGACCATCCCGAAGCACTACCATGGCTTCGGATTGATGAACCAACATTGCAAATGACATTTCTTGTGAATAACAGTCCGTTTGCTGGCCGTGAGGGTGACTATATTACTTCCCGTCGAATTGAAGAGCGTCTCATGAAGCAGCTGGAAACAGATGTCAGCTTGCGTGTTGACCCAACTGAATCACCGGATGCCTGGACTGTTTCCGGACGCGGCGAACTGCATTTATCGATTCTGATTGAAAACATGCGCCGTGAAGGCTATGAGTTACAGTTATCCAAGCCGCAAGTAATTATCAAAGAAATTGATGGTGTGAAATGCGAACCGGTTGAGCGTGTGCAGGTTGATGTGCCGGAAGAGTATACCGGTGGGGTTATGGAATCACTTGGAGCACGAAAAGGCGAAATGCTCGATATGGTTAACCAGGGAAATGGACAGGTTCGTCTCGAATTTAAAGTGCCATCACGCGGATTGATCGGCTACTCAACCGAGTTTATGTCACAAACACGCGGCTACGGTATCCTGAATCATTCGTTCGATGCCTATGAACCACTTGTAAAAGGTCAGGTTGGCGGACGTCGTGAAGGTGTTCTTGTTGGCCTTGAAAATGGCAAGGCATCCACTTATGGCATTATGCAGCTTGAGGATCGCGGCGTTATTTTTGTCGAGCCTGGTACAGAAATTTATGCCGGTATGATTGTCGGTGAGCACAACCGCGAAAATGACCTGACAGTTAATATTACAAAGGAAAAACATTTAACAAACGTTCGTTCAGCAACAAAAGACCAGACAGCGACAATCAGGAAGACACGTGAAATGTCGCTGGAAGAAGCGATTGAATATTTGAATGATGACGAGTATTGTGAGGTAACACCGGAATCAATCCGTCTTCGTAAAAAAATCCTGAATAAAAGTGAACGTGAAAAAGCAGCCAAGAAATCGAAATTGGGATAAGTTGCTGAATTATAAGGCGGCGGAGTGCATGTGTTTGTGCTTTCGCCGTTTTTTTGTGGATGTGAAGTGGTGGCGGGCGAGATATGCGCGGATATATCAGGAGAAGAATGAATTTATCGGGAGAAGAATGAATTTATCAGGAGAAGAGCGAATTTATCAGGAGAAGAGCGAATTTATCAGGAGAAGAGTGAATTTATCGGGAGAAGAATGAATTTATCAGGAGAAGAATGAATTTATCAGGAGAAGAATGAATTTATCGGGAGAAGAATGAATTTATCAGGAGAAGAGCGAATTTATCGGGAGAAGAGTGAATTTATCAGTAGAAGAATGATTTTATCAGGAGAAGCACACCAACATCACGAACCAGCAGTGCACCCAATCCACCAAAATAGTTGAAGTACACTACTATCGCGGGTACACTAAAACAAACTATGAAACGCGAGGTGGTTCCAGATTCGATATCTAATCATATTGATGACAATCACGATTGTGCTTGGTGCATGCGTACAGCAGGAAACACCGGAACAGGAAGCGGATCAAACATTGCAGGAAGACACTGATTCGGAAAAACAACTTGAGGTCATTGCAGAAGATCTTAAGGAGCCCTGGGAGATTGTCAAAACGGGTGATACATTTTATATAAGTGAGCGGAGAGGCAGTATTGTTAAAATTCAAGACGGCAAAAAAACCCGAATGCCCGTACAATTTTCGGAGGATCTTTCCAATCAGCCGGAAGCTGGTCTATTAGGTATCGCGTTTCCGGAAAACTTTAACGAGACAAGCACGGGGTATGCTTATTACTCCTATCAGGAAAATGAAAACTATTATCAGCGGGTTGTAAAAATTCAATCGCAAAATGACAAGTGGAAAGAAACAGCAACCCTTCTGGATAAAATTCCAGGCGGTCAATTTCATCAGGGTGGCCGTATCGAAATCGGACCGGACAATAAACTGTATATAACAACCGGTGATGCAACGAATCCTGAATTATCCCAGGACCTGAATAGTCTAGCGGGAAAAATTCTGCGCATGAATCCGGATGGAACAATACCTGAAGATAATCCATTTGAAAATTCTTATGTTTATTCATATGGACACCGTAATCCACAGGGCCTTGCCTGGAATGAGGATAATCAATTGTACGCTACCGAACATGGGTCAAGTGCGCACGATGAAATCAACCGGATTATCAAAGGAAGGAATTATGGATGGCCGGCAATCCGAGGGGATGAATCGGCCCCACAAATGAAAACACCGATTATTCACTCCGGAAATGATACATGGGCCCCTTCTGGTATGACATATTTTAACAGCAACTTTTATTTTGCTTCACTGGCGGGTGAAGGTTTGCGCCAATTTGATCCGGAAAAGGAATCGCAGACACGAATCATATCTGATGTCGGGCGTGTTCGGGATGCACTGGCAACTGATAAAGGGATTTATTTTATCACAAATAATACCGATGGCCGTGGAACTCCTGCTGAAAATGATGATCGGTTGTTATTTTTGCTGCAACAGGAACTGAACTGAATGATATTAGCTGTTTTGCACAAATTATCGCAAAGCAGCTTTTTAATCACTGTAATTTGGGTAATTAATTAGTATATAACTTGTCCTGCTATATGTAATTTACCTGGATATGCTATAAATATATAAAAGGCAGGTGTTACAAATGGGAAAACTTTTTAAACGCGGCAGGTTTTTGCTGAAATTTCATAAATCGATTCCATTTGTTAAAGACTTTTTTATATCGAAAGAAGTAAATATAATGACCAAAGTGTTCTATGCACTATTAATTATCGGTTACATTGCTTTTCCATTTGATATTATACCGGACTTTCTATTTTTGTTCGGGATTTTTGATGATATTGCCATTGCCGCTTTCCTATTGCAAAGGATGGTTAAAGTTGCACCGGAAACATTGAAAGAAAAACATGATTTGCAGGAATCCAACGACCAGCAGAGTCAGTGAAAATAAAAACCGTTTCCATAAAAAAGCTGAGTTTTCACTGCGCTTTCAGGAAACGGTTATTGTAATACTATTGCTTCACCTCATATGTTTTTTCTACTCCGTCCGAAAAGGTTACCTGCAGTTCAGCTTTCAGAAAATCTTCCGGCAAATCAAATGCTGCGATTGATTCTGCAACGGCTTCTTCATCAGTCATATCCGGATTAAGTTCTAATTCCTGCAGAACCGGGAACATCTCCTTAAACGCATCTGATCCCCGTGCGGTGACATCAACAAATGGATTATAGAATTCAGCTTCAATCAGACCTTCTTCATTTGCAATTTCCCCTTCAAATTCAGTCCCATCATATAAAACATCAAAGTCATAAACAGTATAATCCAACTGATTCATCTTATCTCCCATATCAGTCTGGTTCATTACCGGCTGACTTTCCATGTCACTCTGTTGCTGATCAGAATTCTGCTTGGAATTTTCGTCGTCATTTCCACAAGCCGTTATCATGAAAACTGATGCAAAAATGACAGTAAACATTATCAGTTTTTTCATTACTGGATACCTCCTTTTTAACTTTATTGGCATTATCTCCATTTCCACAGCCGGATATTCATTTTTTCATAGAAAAGCTGCTATTTTCACAGATTTCATGAATAACGTAATTTCTCGCTTCCTATTCTGGTTATTTTTAAAATACTGGGGCAAATTACAAGTAACCATTTTAGAGAAAGGAGCTTCTGAGTGAATGGAAAAAATGGATAAAATGATGTGGATTGTCATTCTTACTGTCGCAATCATCGCTATTGGTGGTTATTTTACTTTTCAGAGTGTCACTCAAGATGAACAAGCTGATGCTCCTAGTGAAGATACAAAAAAGAAAGAGGATAGCAAAGGAGAGAAACAGGATAAGGACTCAGAAGGCAAGGAAGTGGAGAACAGATCATCTGCAGAACATCAATCCTGGCAGCATATGAAATACCCGGGAGAACTAGCTCCGGACTTTTCAGGAGAACAACTTACTTCTCCCCCTGCCAATAACTGGATTACATTTGGTGGAAGCATTTTTAATGGCAGGTATTCAACGTTAAATCAGGTAGATGCGTCCAATGCAGCTGATTTAAAAGCTGATTGGGTTACCAGCCTTGGTTCGGGGTTTTCTTTTAAATATTCTGGTGAAGCGACTTCACTTGTTTATGATGGGGTGATGTTTACCATTACAGGTGCAAATAATGTCACCGCATTGGATGCAACTACCGGGGAGATTATTTGGGAGTTCCGTCCGAAACTGGCTGAAGACCTTGACACGCTTTGTTGTGGGTGGGCAAGTCGTGGTGTTGCGCTTGGAGATGGAAAAGTGTATGTCGCTCTATTAGACGCAAGATTGGTGGCTCTTGATCAAAAAACCGGTAAAGTCGTGTGGGAAACACAAGTTGATGAATGGGAAAAAGGATATACCATCACAAGTGCACCACTATATTATGATGGAAAAGTTTACACCGGAATTGCCGGTGGTGAATATGGAATTCGTGGATATGTTGCAGCCTATGATTCAGATCTCGGCAGACAAATCTGGCGAACATATACGGTGCCGGGACCCGGTAAGAAAGGGCATGAAACGTGGCCACAGAATAACGATGCCTGGATAAAAGGCGGTGCACCAGTATGGCAAACACCAGCTGTCGACCCCGAGCTTGGCATGATTTATTTTGCAACCGGTAATACATCTCCTGACCTTGATGGCAGTAGACGGGAAGGGGATAATTTATTTACTGATTCCGTGTTAGCACTGGATGCAGACACAGGTGATTATGAATGGCATTTTCAGCAGGTACATCACGATATATGGGACCTGGACTCAGCAAACCCGGTTGTTCTATATGATGTAAAAATAGACGGTGAGATGCGAAAAGGAATTGCCCAGGCCAGTAAAACAGGCTGGGTATACATGCTGGATCGGACTAATGGTGAACCGCTGATTGGTATCGAAGAACAGCCGGTACCTCAAAATGAAAATCAGAAGACGTCACCAACACAACCAATTCCAAAAGGGGATGCATTTGTACCCCAGAATATAACGGAAGAGGATATTAAGCAGGATCTTCCGGAAGGTTTCAATGGTAAGACGGGGGAAATTTTCACACCTTTTTGGGATGAACCGGTTACTGTTAAACCGTCACCACAGGGTGGGGCGAATTGGCCGCCATCCGCATACAACCCGAATACAGAACTGTTTTATGTGTTAGGGAATGATACTTATTTCGCGTATGCACACTATGCAGAGGATGAAGCCAATAAATTTGAAGAGGGAAAAGAATGGATTGGCAGTGTCTGGCAGCCTGTGCAGGATGCGCCAGCTAAGGGTACCGTGACCGCATTGGACATTCAAACGAATGAAATCGTCTGGCAAAAAAATTGGGATACAATTGCCTACAGTGGAATCCTGACGACTAATGGAAACCTCGTGTTTGTTGGTCATAACGATGGTCGGATTATTGCATATAATGCAACTAATGGTGACAAGGTATGGGAATTCAAAACAGATGCTGGTGCGAATGCGCCGCCAATAACTTACAAGGTAGACGGAAAACAGTATATTTCCATATTCTCTGCAGGAAATTCACTCGCCGGAACAAAACATGGAGATAAGATTTACACTTTCTCATTGGAAGGTGAATATGGATCAACCAAGGATATTCCGGAAGACGCCATTAATTCATCACCGATTAAGAGTGATGAAACGAAAGAACAAAAAGAAGAAAACAGTGGGCAAGGTTCAACAGTCGGAAACGGTCAAAAAATATATGAAAATAACTGCCTGTCCTGTCATGGCGCAGAAGCGGTAGGAGGACATAATGGACCTAACCTGCAGAATAGTCCTATGCTCAATGACGACGAAGCACTGCTTAAACAAATAAAGAAAGGCGGCGGAGGGATGCCGCCGTTTGAAGGAACACTAAGTGAAGACGAAATAAAAGCAGTTGCAGAGTACCTGAAGAGTTTGGGTAAAAAAGGAGATTAGGAAAAATAAAAGAGGTTGGGACACAAGTATTTTATCAATAACAAAATCCGAACATATTGGAAATGGTGCATAAAACCGCTCCGGGAATATACTTCGCTTTCACACCTCCGGGTACCAAGGCGACATCTGCTCAAAAAGTACGATTTCGCAGTGTCTTCTTAGCCGGGGGCGGCTGGTGAGCCTCCTCGTGCTAGCGCACTTCGGAGTCTCACCGATGCCTTTCCTCCCGTTAGAAGGAAGGCCGACTAAAAGCGGCCTTTGCGGCCAACGTCGGCATACCCCTTTGAAGGGGCATATATTCCCTCCGCTATTTCCATGCATTGTTCGTCTTTTGGCAACACTTTTTTGTTTTGTCCCAGCCTCTTTTTGTTAATGTTTATTCATTCAGATGTATTTGCTTTTTCCGTGTCTGTCAACGGTATAGAGATCATGCGGTCATCTTTTTCCTTCGGCTCTCCCCGGCTGTCATGGTTATTGGTTATTGTAAACAGCGAGTCATCTTCAATCAAAACATCCCTCAGTCTGCCAACATCACTGAAAAATTCATTGGTTTCGCCATTGGCAAGATTATAGGTGAAAATTTTGGCGCCTGCCAATGAAGCAATATACAGTTCCCCGTCATCATATGCCATCCCTGATGGTGCCCATGTGTCGTCGCCTGAATGGTGGAGGGGAGTAACCATATTCTCTGCTTCTTCATTACCCTGGATTTCAGGCCAGCCATAATTTTTTCCGGCCTCGATTAAATTGATTTCATCGTGACCATCTTCCCCGTGCTCAGAACTATAAAGGTTTCCTTCATCGTCCCAGGCAAATCCTTGAGGGTTACGATGACCATAGGAAAATACGTAGGAACCTTCAAAAGGATTATCGTTAGGAATATCTCCGTTTAATTCCATACGCAGGATCTTTCCTGCCAGATTGTCCAGGTCCTGTGCATATTCGGGTTGCCCGGTATCGCCGGTAGTTACATACAACATGCCATCCGGACCAACCTGGATTCTGCCGCCATTATTAATTTCGCCGCCGGGTATTCCCTCCAAAAGAACATCCTTCTCTTTCCACACGTTGTCCTCCAGTGTCAGGGAAACAATTCGATTTAATATTTCCCCATCTTTTTCATACGTGTGGTAAGCAAGTGCCATGTTCGTTGCCTCAAATTCAGGTACGAGGGTAAAACCTAGAAATCCGCCTTGACCTTTATGGAGAATTTCCTCTGTAACATCAACACTTTGCACGTCAACAAGACCGAATTCACCATTAATTCGAATCACCGTTCCATCCCGCTGACTCAGGAAAAAGTTGTTTCCACTTTTATTGATGGTCCAGGGAATAAAAAGGTTATTCGCATCGATACTGCCATCATCTGAAGAGACTACTTCTATGGATCCTTCCGATACCTTAACAGCATCCTGTTGATATAAAGCTTCATCTGTATTCGTAGATGTTTTGTTATCGTCGTCAGCATTATTTTTGTCCGAAGTGAAAAGAAATGCCAGTCCGACTGCAAGTATAAGTCCCAGAATACTTAAATACAGATAGATAGATTTTTTCAAAATAAAACACCTCCATTCATTTCATATCACCATCAGCATGGCCCATTTCAAAAGAATATAAACATTATGAATTTACTCGGAAAACTGGAACTTGATTTACATTGATATACTTATTGGAGCAATTAATTATATAATGTGAGGAGTAGTTAAGGTAGTTATCAGTTCAGGAGGAATACATTTGGATTCACAAACAATCATTGCAATAGCAATATTTTTGATCACACTGATATTAATTATTTGGCAGCCAAAAAATTTAGGAATCGGCTATACCGCATGTTTTGCGGCACTGATTGCACTTTTGGCAGGAGTTGTCACATTTGATGATGTCATTGCAGTTGCGGATATCGTTTGGAATGCGACGCTGGCGTTTGTAGCGATCATCATCATTTCACTAGTTCTGGATGAAATCGGGTTTTTTGAGTGGGCCGCACTGCACATGGCGCGGATTGCTGGTGGCAATGGGGTGAAAATGTTTATTTACATATCCATTTTGGGAGCTATCGTGGCAGCATTATTTGCCAATGATGGTGCAGCTTTGATCCTGACCCCGATTGTACTGGCGATGGTGCGGGCACTTAACTTCAGGGATGCGTTTATTTTGCCGTTTATCATGGCGAGCGGATTCATTGCTGACACGACATCACTGCCATTCGTCGTCAGTAACCTGGTAAACATCGTTTCAGCGGATTTCTTTGGAATCGGCTTTTTGGAATATGCGTCACGGATGATCATTCCGAATATATTTTCATTATTTTCCAGTATCATCGTTCTATATCTCTTTTTCAGAAAAGATATTCCGAAGAATTACGATATGAATCAATTACAGACACCGCGCAGTGCAATTAAGGATGAAAAAATGTTCCGTCTGTCATGGATGGTCTTAAGTATTCTGTTAATCGGCTATTTTACAAGCGAGTTTTTTCAGATTCCTGTTTCGATTATCGCAGGAACAATTGCAATTATCTTTTTGCTCTTGGGAAGCAATAGCCATGCTGTGGAGACCGGGAAAGTGCTCAAGGGCGCACCTTGGGCAATCGTATTTTTCTCCTTGGGGATGTATGTCGTTGTATACGGGTTGCGTAATGTCGGCCTGACCGACCTGCTCGCAAATGTACTGCGTGCAGCGGCCGATCAGGGACTGTTTGTCGCAACGATGTCGATGGGCTTTATCGCAGCTGTTTTATCGTCTGTTATGAATAATATGCCTACAGTTATGATTGACGCACTGGCTATCGCCGACACAAATGCCACAGGAGTTATCAAAGAAGGGCTTATTTACGCAAACGTGATAGGCAGTGACTTAGGACCGAAAATAACACCAATCGGTTCGCTCGCAACCCTTTTATGGCTTCATGTTCTAAAGACAAAAGGCGTCCGTATTTCATGGGGTTATTACTTTAAAGCAGGGATTATATTAACGGTTCCTACATTGTTTATCACACTGCTTGGATTGTATATAACATTACTGCTGTAAAATCAAGAACTATTAGAGGAGAATGCTGTATGCCACAAAAACCAATTCTATATTTCCTGTGTACCGGGAACTCATGTCGAAGTCAGATAGCTGAGGGATTTGGGAAGAAACATTTAAGTGATGAATGGGAAGTAAAAAGTGCAGGGATTGAAGCGCATGGTCTGAATCCTTTAGCTGTAAAGGCAATGGATGAGGCCGGTGTCGATATTTCCAGGCAGGAATCCAGTGTCATTGATCCGGAAACCTTAAATAATGCTGATCTTGTTGTGACATTGTGCGGTGATGCCAGAGATAATTGTCCAATGACACCTCCACATGTAAAAAAAGGTCACTGGGGATTTGATGACCCCGCAAAGGCTGAAGGAACAGATGATGAAAAGTGGGATGTATTTCGTCGTGTACGAGATGAGATAGAGCAGCGGATTATACAATTCAAAAATGCGCAGTAGTTAAAAAGTCGAGAGTGTATCCGAAAATGGATATCTCTCGACTTTTTCAAGAACGTTTCTCATCATTTTTATCATTCGGTATATACTTTGTAAAATACACTGCAAATATCAGACTGATGAATGCCAGTCCCCATCCGGCGATCCCACTCCAGTAAAGGTCAATTTGCAGACCAATAATTAATACAACAGCACTCAGGATGAGAAAAAAAGTTGTTAAATGACGCTTCATGGATAACACCCCGGAATTAAATTATGCGACAGTATTTCGAAGGTTGAAGCATTATATTCTCTCTATTAAGTATATGTCCTTCATACTATTTATATCATAAAAACAGGTATTTTTTGAACCCTAAGTCCCTGCAACATCCCGTTTTGTAAAGAATACCCAGGATAATATCAGAAAAATAATATAGTAAACAGCTAAGACAGTTATGGAAAATCCTAAGC
Organism: Virgibacillus doumboii; assembly: GCF_902806455.1. Classification (GTDB taxonomy): domain Bacteria; phylum Bacillota; class Bacilli; order Bacillales; family Amphibacillaceae; genus Lentibacillus; species Lentibacillus doumboii. The sequence continues at coordinate 566,113 of NZ_CADCWQ010000002.1, forward strand.
TCATGCCTTCCATCACCTGTGAGCCGTCCACATATGATTTGAGATTCGTATTGGCGAACAAGATATATTTTGACCAGCTGTATTCCGAAAGAAAGCTGACAATTGCGTTACCGGCAAGCATAAGGAAGATTGCGATTCCAATTGCCAGTGAGCTTTGACGGAAAATCGCCGAAATCATAAAGGCAAATGTCGCCATCATTACTAATGTTACAAGCTTAAATCCGTAGCCGCTGATAATCTCCTGAATAACGGATACATATTCATAGCCTTCACTTCCATTCATAACTATATGCGGATCCATTCCATTAATTCCGAAGAACAAGGAACCAACTATCAATGAAAATAACAACACATAAACAAGTGTAAATAAAGCGAACAGCAGCACGGAAATATATTTCGATAAAAGAATTTTCGTGCGAGTGATTGGCCGTATCAATAATAACTTAATGGTTCCCCATTTAAATTCATTAGCAATAATTCCAGCTGCAACGATGATTGTAAACAGACTGACTAATGAAAGCAGAAATTCATTTTCCATCACAAATTGCCACGCATCATATGAAGCCGGCTGAATGTCATTCTCCAGATGATAATTATTACGCTCAATCTGCGTTGAATTAATGCCCTGCAAGAATTCTTCCTGTTCCATTTCTTCTTTCAACTGCTTGTTTTCTTCCTGAAGGGTCTGTCGCCAATCATCGTTCTGATATTTTTCATTAACGTTGGCAACATTAATAAGAAGAGCTAATCCCAGAATAATAATAGATGCGAGTATATACATAACCCAAGTTGATTTACGTATGTATAATTTAAATTGTTCATTTATTAATAGTTGAAAAAAATTACTCAATCGTATTCTCCCCAATCAAATCAAAGAATTTATCCTCCAGTGTCGTTCTTGTGATGTTCACCTGGTAAACGAGTACATCATTAGTAACCAACGTTTTAATGATTTCCGGTATCATGTCCTTCTCGCTCTGGATTCTCAGGCCATCATCGGTTGATACAGCTTCCATATTGTGGTTTGCCTGTAACACTTCTTTAGCGTGCTCAATTGGTGTCACTTCCATTTCTATATGGGTTGTATTGTCTTCGTTTGTTGCTGTTTCGACATCTTGCGTTGCGATCAGTTCACCGTTTTTTATCAGACCAATCCGGTCACACATCAACTCGATTTCCGATAACAGGTGACTGGAAATAATGACAGCGACATTTTCTTCTTCTGCCAGTTTTCTGATATATTGGCGGATTTCGCGTATACCTGCTGGATCAAGTCCATTGGTGGGTTCGTCCAAAATGAGTACGGAAGGGTTATGAAGCAGTGCCTGAGCAATTCCCAATCGCTGCCGCATCCCCAATGAATATTTTTTGACCTTTTCATTAATTGGCTTTTCAAGCCCTACCAGTTTGATCACTTCATGAATACGTTCTTTGGTAACACCCGGCGTCATTCGTGCATAATGCATCAGGTTTTGCCATCCACTCATAAACGGATACATTTCCGGATTTTCGACAATCGCACCGACTTCACGAACTGCATCTTTAAAATCCGAATGAATGCTGTTTCCCAGGATGCGGATATCGCCATCCGTAATTTGCATAAGCCCGACCATCATGCGAATTGTCGTCGTTTTACCAGCTCCATTAGGGCCAATAAAACCAAATACTTCGCCTTTGTTTATGGTGAATGTCAGGTCTTTAATGATTTCTTTATTGCCTATTGATTTTTTTACATGGACTAATTCCATAGCTGCTTCCGACATATGTAAATCCTCCATTTCCTACTTGTTCCATTTCTTATTACGAATCAGTCGACAAAATGTTTCATGTAAAAACAAATTAATCTATTTTTTACGTTTAATTCTATTTTCACCGGGAATAAAAATAATAGACTGATAATCTTTTAATAGAAAGGAAGTCTTTAATGAGAAAGTCACAATATCAGCCGACAAAGAATAAACAAATGACAGATGCTCAGGAAGTACATTATGCGAAAGATTTTAAACAGGCAGATGTTGCTGCCGGCTACCGTCAATCTAGAGTGAGAGAGGCTAAACAGGAAAACCCGGAGTTAATCAAATAACTTTATGTTCCCAAAGTACTCTGTTTGCAGGAATGCAGATGGGGTGCTTTTTTAATAGTTAAATAGTGAGATATGATCATCATTAATATCAGCCATGGATATGGACATATATTCCGCTATTTACTTCAAAAACAACGATTTCACAATGCTTGCGGACATTTGTTCCGTTAATTGATGAAAACAAGTTATATTATGCCTTTTTATGCCCGATAACGGAATAAATGTCCTCGAACGTCTTCAAAAGTCGCTTTTTATCAGGAATAGCGGAATAAATGTCCGGATTGACTTTGCTTCCGAAAGCCATCACTGCAGACTTCAATTAATTTACGTTTCCCGGAGCAAGTGTATATAATCACGGACCTTAACAACAGCCCTATCATAACTAATATCGTTTCCCGAACGAAAAAAGTGGCATGACATTTATAATTATTTTTGCCACTTTTTTGATTCCAGGTTCGATTATAGTAATAGAGAAAGGTAATTTAAATTGTTAAAAAAATCAGATATAATGAAGGTAATTATTAGGAAAAAGGGGTGCGATTATGCGAGAAGTTGTTATTGTTGATGGCTGCCGGACAGCGGTGGGCAGAAGAAAAGGCATGTTTGCCGATTATCGGTCGGATGAGCTGGCTGCGGTTGTATTGGAAGAAGTGGTTAACCGTTCAAAAATAGATAAAGCAGATGTGGAGGATGTTATTTTAGGGTGTGTGACACAAGTGGGGGAACAGGCTGGAAATGTCGCCAGGACTGCAGCGCTGATAGCCGGATTTCCAATACATGTTCCCGGTGTTACTATCGACCGGCAGTGCGGTTCAAGTCAACAGGCTGTTCATTTCGGTGCACAGGCTATTATGGCCGGGGATATGGACGTCGTAGTTGCAGGTGGCGTGGAGAGTATGACCCGGTCACCGATGTTTTCGAATATGCAAGAGACGAAGCCCAGTGAAAAGCTTACAGATAAATATGAAATTGTTAATCAGGGAATCTCGGCTGAGAAAATTGCTGATAAATGGGGATTCAGCCGGGAAGAATTGGATGCGTTTTCACTGCAAAGTCACAAGCGTGCTACAGCTGCTAAGGAAAAAGGTAATTTTGAAGAGGAAATTGTGCCTGTGTATACAGGAGATTCCAGAACCGTCAGCTTTGACGAAGGTCCACGGCCGGACACGACAATGAAAGCGTTGGCAGATTTGAAAACGGTGTTCAAAGAAGATGGCAAAATAACTGCCGGTAATGCAAGTCAAATGAGTGATGGTGCAAGTGCCGTACTGTTAATGTCCAAAGAAAAGGCGGACGAAATGGGATTAAAACCGAAAGCCCGAATTGTTTCTCGTACGGTTGTCGGTTCAGATCCGACGTTAATGCTTACAGGGCCAATCGAGGCAACAAGACAAGTACTGAAGAAAGCAAATCTTACAATTGACCAGGTTGACAGGTATGAAGTAAATGAAGCCTTTGCACCGGTACCGTTAGCCTGGCTGAATGAGATAGGTGCTGATCCCGAAAAGCTAAACGTAAACGGTGGTGCAATCGCACTTGGCCACCCGCTTGGTGCAACGGGAACAAAACTATTAATCTCACTTGTTAATGAACTGGGGCGAACCGGCGGCAAATATGGTTTACTGGCAATTTGTGAAGGTATGGGAACGGCAAATGCAACAATCGTTGAACGGATTGAATAGGGAGGAGCATATATTGTGCAGCTATCTGAATTGAATGCAATTGTTACCGGCGGAGCATCCGGGCTTGGTGAAGCAACAACCCGGAAGATTGTTGCCTCCGCCGGGAAAGTGGCAATCTTTGATTTGAATGAGGAAAGAGCAAGTAGTCTGATAGATGAGCTTGGACAGCATAACGCAGTTTTTTTCAAAACGGATGTTACGAGTCCGGAACAGGTTGAAGGAAACACAAAGAAAGTCTATGAAACGTTTGGTTCGATAAATGCTTTGGTAAATTGTGCCGGGGTTGCCACACCCGGAAAAGTCCATGGCAAAAAAGGCATGATGAAGCTTGAGGCATTTGAAAAAGTCGTCAGGATAAACTTGATTGGAACGTTTAATGTCATCCGTGTTGCAACTTCCTATATGAGGGAAAACAATCCCGTTGAAGGGGAACGTGGTGTCATTATTAATACAGCATCGGCTGCAGCGTTTGAAGGGCAAATTGGTCAGGCGGCATACAGTGCATCAAAAGGCGGTGTTGCCAGTATGACATTGCCGCTTGCCAGGGAATTCGCATCTGTCGGAATCCGTGTCATGGCCATTGCTCCAGGGCTATTTGAAACACCAATGTTTGATACACTCCCTGAAGCAGCCAAGGAAGGACTGGGGAAAATGGTGCCATTTCCAAACCGCCTTGGAATACCGTCCGAGTATGCAGCACTTATGGAAAGTATCCTGACAAATCCAATGCTGAATGGTGAAGTGATCCGCTTGGATGGGGCCATTCGCATGCAGCCTAAATAGGGAGGTGTTCCAAATGGGTAAATATCGTTTTGAAACAGAAGAACATGAATTGTTCCGGAAGACGTTACGGAAGTTTTTGCAGAAGGAAGCGGAACCGTATTATGAACAGTGGGAAGAAGATCGTATGATCCCTGCTGATTTTTGGAGGAAGATGGGCGAGATGGGCTTTCTTTCTCCACATGTCGAAGAAGAATATGGCGGATTGGGACTCGACTTCAGTTATTCGGTCATCATTCTGGAAGAGCTTGAGCGGATTGGAACAAGTTTAATCGGAATCGGTCTCCACTCGGATATCGTTGTCCCGTATATTGAATCGTATGGCACGGAAGACCAGAAACAGAAATGGCTATCCGGGTGTGTAACTGGTGATCATATTACTGCGGTAGCTATGACTGAACCAGGAACAGGGTCGGATTTGGCGAACATCAAGACGACTGCCACCCGTGATGGTGACCATTATATTGTTAATGGACAAAAAACATTTATCACCAATGGTATTCTCGCAGATCTTATATTAGTTGTTGTTAAAACTGACCCCGATGCCCAGCCGAAGCATAAGGGAATAAGCCTGTTGATGGTTGAAGCAGATTCACCGGGTTTTTCACGTGGACGAAAACTGAATAAAGTCGGCCTGCATGCCCAGGACACCGCGGAGTTATATTTTGAAGACTGCAGGGTACCTGTTGAAAACCTGATTGGTGAAGAGGGGAAAGGATTTAAGTATCTTATGGAAAAATTACAGCAGGAGCGGCTCGTGGTTGCAATTTCCGGTCAGGCAGCTTCGGAGGATATGGTCGACATGACGCTGGAGTATGTTAAAGAAAGGAACGCATTTGGCAAGTCGGTTGGTTCTTTTCAAAATACCCGATTTAAGCTGGCAGAACTGGCCACACAAGTTGAGCTGGGAAGGTCTTTTCTGGAGTCGCTTATAGAAGACCATATTGCCGGGAAAGATATAGTTACAAAAGTATCGATGGCAAAGTATTGGCTGACTGATACTGCCAAACAGGTTGCCAATGAATGTATGCAGCTGCACGGCGGATATGGATATATGGAGGAATATAAAATTGCCAGACGATATCGTGATACCCCTGTAGCTGCTATTTATGCTGGGACTAATGAAATCATGAAAACAATCATTGCAAAAAATATGGGATTATAATGCACACGAAACTTTTCTTTCTGCTTAATCGTCATATATAATTAGAGTAGGACAATAAGACTAAGGAGAAAGTAGCTATGAAACGGGGTCAATTAGTTTGGGTGCTGCTGGTATTATTATTATGCAGTATTCTATTAGTTTCATGTTCAAATGATGAACCTGAACAAACATCGGAACCAGAAACAGAAAAATCGAAAGAAGAAAAAACGACGGAACCTGAAAAAGAGCCAAAAAAGCCAGAAGTCATTCATAAAGAAATTTCCTTTTCCGCGATTGGTGATATGCTGATTCACAACAGTGTATATGAGGATGCACAAACTGCAAGCGGCTATGATTTTATGCCGATGCTCGAGCGGGTAAAACCGTATTTAAACAACACTACGATTACTTTTGCCAACCAGGAAACAATGATTGGCGGCATTGAATTAGGGTTGTCATCCTATCCAACATTCAACAGTCCATATGCAGTGGGTGATGCACTGAAAAAAGTTGGTGTTGATGTTGTTTCACTGGCAAACAATCATACACTTGATGGCGGAGAAGCAGCAATTCAAAGTGCAATCGAGCATTGGGAAAAAATTGATATGATGTACACCGGTGCATATAAAAACGAGGCTGACAGTAATAACATACGAGTATATGAAACCGATGAAGGTATTTCTGTTGCATTTTTAGCGTACACATATGGTACAAACGGGATTCCCGTACCGGAGGGTAAAGACTATCTGGTCAATTTAATTGATAAAGAACTGATGGCAGCCGATATTAAAAAAGCAAAAGAGCAAGCAGATGCCGTTGTATTAAGTATGCATTTTGGTGACCAATATATCCGATTGCCGAATGACGAGCAAAAGGATATTGCCCAATTTGCAGCGGATCACGGCGTTGATGTTGTGCTTGGTCATCATCCGCACGTCCTGCAGCCGATTGATTGGGTTGAAGGAGAAGACGGAAATAAAACACTTGTGGCATATTCATTAGGGAATTTTTTATCGGGTCAGGATGAGTTTTACCGCAGGATTGGCGGCATTTTTAAATTTTCCATTCATAAAACAATCAAAGGTGAAGAGGAAACAATTGAAGTAACATCACCTAAACTGCAGCCGACCTTTGTGAAATTCCATAACTGGGCGAATTATGAAGTTATACCAATGTATCAGCTGACAAATGATGAACTGGACAATGCCCAGGAACACTATCAGGAAATCAAGGCGCATATGTCCCAGTGGGTGCCTGAGTTGGAGTTTATTGAGGGATAGATTTTAAATGCTCACAATAGTCGAATCGGGTTTATGGACGAGAAAATACAGAACAGCAAACTATCTAGGGGTACAGATTGTATTAGTACCCCGTATTTGTTGTTAAACTAAGGATAATATGTGCAGGTACGAAAGTTGACATCACTACGGACACTATCTAAACCATTATAAAGAAGAAAAAGCCATTCAAATCATTCTTTCTTTTTCTTTCTCTGTTTAAAATAATACAATATGACTATTAGAGCTAACCCAAAGATTATACTAACAATTATATAGAATGAGGATGGATCGTTATTATTCTCCTCCAGGAACTCTTTAAAAAATTTTCTTCTTTCTTCATCTTCATCTTTTACTTCACCATTTTTTATTTTGACAAGTCCGTTAGAGCCACCAACCGGCGTAAGAAACTGTGGTTTTCCACTATTATCCATAAACAATAGTACCTTGCCACCATCTTGTTGAAACTTTTCTACCAAGGTACCATTATTACAATCTAATCCAGCCGTTATATGTTCTGTATCTGAAATATTGCCTTTATAAATTTTATCAATATTGAACTCAATACCACAATACGGTGCAGTTCTCTCATTATATATTTTTTTACCTGAAAAATTATATTTACCTAATACTATCACATTTGCTCTATCTACCACTTCTTGAGGCTCAAGATCTTCCGATATAGTTGCAAAAACATGGTTAAATGAGCCGACTAATAGTAAAGCAGTGACAAGAAATAAGGAAATAATTCTTTTCCCCATCGTATCCACCTCTAATCACAAAGAAAATTTTATCTTAGCTTCACACCAAAAATTCACCTCAGATAATAATTAATATAGCATTTATTATAATAATTGTGAAATATACAAATTTATCTTATAATTGGATTAAATTTCTTAGCCATATTAGAAAAGTGTGGAATCTACAAATGAAGTTGTTAGTTGTACAATTGGAAGTACCGTAGCTTTATTTGTGAGGGAGGTGAGTATGTGCGGACAGTAATTGTCTGTTTCACTATAATATTTTTTTCATTAATTGCAACTGCATGTGGAAATTCAAGCGGTACAAATGATGGAGATGTTACTTATGGTGATGAATTCAAGAAAAAAATAAGTGAGATAGAGTATACTCCTGAGCTTCCAACATATATTCCATATGAAAATTATTCTAAAGAGGTTAGTATTTTAAAATCGCAAAATGTAATTTCAATAATGTATAAGGTCAAAGGCAAAAATAAGGGGGTAATTTTAGAGATATTTAAGGGTGACGCCAATCTTATTAATGAAGGAGAAGAGGTTGCATTAGAGGAAGTTAACGCTTCATTTGTGAAATCAGAAAACTTTATTTTACTTACTTGGAAAAAAGATGATCTTTCTTATACGCTTAAATCACCTATGAATGCAGATATTGATAAAAACGGACTAATTAAAATAGCAAATTCTTTTGAATCTATTTATCAATAATTTTTAAACACAGAAAATTTAAGCCCCTATTCCAACTTCATATGAGGTAATTCATCGAAAAATTTATTCTAATATAGCAACCTTCTCTAAAATTACTATTTGACCTATAGTGATCAGGATCCCTATGAAAAGAGTTTAATTAAAAAGGAAAAGTTGGTCAATATTGCTGATAAGATTATAAATAAAAATTAGCAGTAAAGAACCAAGGTATAGGGTACCTTTGCTTTTCTAAATTTAGAAGCCCGCATGTTCCAGTGGGATCCTGAGTCGGAAAAAATAGATTTTTAAAAATGCTCACTTAACTGTGAGCATTTTATTTAGTCAGCCGATATTTTTTATTCATATAAAACGATATCAGATAAAGTACAACACCTAATCCGGCAAAAGCAAAAGTGGGAATGCTGATTTCAGCTCCAAATGAAGGCATGATATATGGTACTAAGACAAATAATCCGATTGCACAGGTGCAGACTACCCACAATTGAAGGAATTCCACCCATTTCTTCGGTTGTTTCTTCCTGAATGTGGTTGCCTTCAGCCATTTAAAAATGAGTGCTAAAAATCCCAACAGCAGAAGAAAATCAATAAGAACTGTTACGATACCGGATCCAAGTGCAAATGAGAGTGTGTCAGCCCCCAATCCGAAAAAGTAATGGAGTCCGCCTCCTAGTATTCCATGGACAAGGCTGATGATTGCCAGAAATTGAATGATGATGTATCCCCAAAATTTTATATGATGGGATGTTTTTTCACCCGGGATTTCTTCGATTACTTCTTTGCAATAAGATTCCGGGTCCGTACCAAAGACATCTTCAGCAGTTCTTCCTTCTTCCTGTGCCTGCAATAAATGTTCCAATAACTCCAACAGTACTTCTTCCGTATGCTGCTCAGACTTATTCGACTTCATCCGTATATATACGAGCATATTTCCATAATAGCTTAGGTTTTCTTCCGTTAATTGCTCCCGTTTTTCATTGTTCAGCTGAATGATATCTTTCGCATTCATGTCAACTATCCCTCTTTTCGATAATGTTATCTACCGGCCGTTTGATCATTTCCCAATTTTGGATAAATTGTTCCAGTGCTTCGTGACCTTTATCGGTTAAATAGTAATACTTCCGCTTTGGGCCTGATTCAGATTTTTTCATTTCGCCATGGATCAAATTTTCCTTTTGCAAGCGCAATAAAATCGGGTAAATGGACCCCTCACTTACATCCGATAACCCAAAATCCTGCAATCTGACGGAGAGTTCATAGCCATATGTTGGCTGCATATTAATAATGGAAAGGATGCATCCTTCCAGAATTCCTTTTAGTAATTGACTTCGAAGCGTCATGATATAACCTACCTTGTGATGCAAGATACTAAATCTTAAAATAGCTACTTTGTATAACAAGATAGCTTATCTGTAGTATATAAATTTTTTATGTGAATTGCAAGGATAATTTGGTATGATTATCTTATGATTTAAAAATGAACTGACGCAAAAGGGAGATTTTCACGCATGGAATGGAAAAATATATATCGTGGTATGATAATGGGCGCAAGTGACGTAATCCCTGGTGTGAGCGGGGGAACGATTGCTGTTCTGCTTGGAATTTATGATCGTCTGATTGCCGCTATAAATGGTTTGTTTAGTAAAGATTGGAAGAAACAATTGGGATTCCTGATTCCGCTCGCCATTGGTGTCGGAACAGCCATATTGCTGTTAAGTCATGTTATTGGATGGCTGTTTGAACATTACCCGGGACCAACTAAATTCTTCTTTTTGGGATTGATTATTGGGGTTCTTCCTTATTTATTCCATAAAGCAGACGTGAAAAATAAGTTCAGGACGAAGCACTTCATTTTGTTGCTAATCGGCGCTGTCGTTGTCGGGGCTTTGGCACTCCTGGAGGCCAGTGAAGGCGCAGTCATTGAAAATGTAACAACATCTACATATATATTGCTGTTTTTCTCTGGGTTTATTGGCAGCAGTGCAATGATTCTGCCTGGGATTAGCGGTTCGTTTATGTTGTATGTAATTGGTGTTTATGCAACCGTCATGACTGCGATAAGTAATTTTCAGCTTGATATTATTGCTGTGACAGGTGCAGGAATTGTTATTGGTATTGTTTTCATGAGTAAAATTGTTAACTTCTTTTTAACGAATTATTATACAGGTACATTTGCTGTTATTATTGGAATGGTTATCGGATCGGTCTTTGTTGTTTTTCCGGGATTTCCGGCAGATACCTCACTTGTATTGTTAAGTATAGTGACCTTTGCGGCTGGTCTGTTTGTTGCGTACATTCTCGGTAAAGTAGAGTACGATTCATAAGCAAACAATAAGACAATATCAGGCAAAAGAATTACAATGGAGATAGAAAATATTTCTAGGGGTGATTCGGAATGGAACATATAGATACAGAAGAAAAATTCAATGAAATAATTCAGTCGGATAAACCTGTTATCGTTAAGTTTTTTGCGGATTGGTGTCCGGACTGTAAGCGTATGGATATGTTTATTGGCGATGTAATGGATGAATTCAAGAATCATGACTGGTACCAGATCAACAGTGATGAAGTAAAAGGAATTGCACAAAAATATGAAGTGATGGGCATTCCAAGCATTTTAATTTTCCAAAATGGTGAAAAAATCGCCCATCAGCACAGTGCTTATACAAAATCACCGGAATCGGTTAGTGAGTTTCTGCATCAGCAGTTGGCGTAACAGGCTAAAAAATCACCCCAGTTTTGATGGGGTGATTATTTTTTTGCGGTTTGTGGAAATAAGGTTTCTATAAGGAGAGAAATACCGATGGAAAAGTTATTTTCACAGTTTAAACAGCCGCAAGGGAAGATAGGCATGTTTGCTGGCTGGTTCATGTCAAAGGAAAACAAAGCAATTAATAAATGGACAATCGATTTTCTGGATATTCAGGATGATGATCATGTTCTGGAGATTGGTTTTGGTTCCGGGAAAGCAATGAAATATATGTTGGAGCAGAGAGAACAATTGTTTATTACGGGGCTGGATCCGTCAGAAGTTATGGTATACCAGGCACTGCGACGTTTAAACAAACATTTGATTAATGGACAGGTTTGCTTGATGGAAGCGCAGGCAGATGAACTTCCAAAGCTGTCTCAGAAAATTGATAAAGTACTGGTGATCAATAATATCACCTTTTGGCGCAATCCTGTAAATATGTTGATGGAAATTCGTAAGCAAATGCGTTATAACGGAAAAATTGCACTGACAATCCAGCCGCATGAAAAAGGTGCAACGGATGAAACGAGTGAGCTAATAGGCGGGCAATTGACTGCTTTACTGGCTCATGCTGGTTTTACAACTATCGAGTTTTTCATCAAACCGACTACCCCAAACAACACGGTGTGTGCGCTTGGCACAAAATAAGATGATCATTCATTGGTGAATGATCATCTTATTTTTAGTAGTCTTAATGCATTCAGCGTAACAAGCAAGGTTGCTCCCATGTCAGCGAAAATTGCAATCCATAAAGTCAACCACCCCGGGATGACAAGCAGCAGGGCAAGTGCTTTAATCCCGATTGCAAAAGTAATATTTTGTTTGATGATGAATAACGCCCGGCGGCTTAATTTTATGGTAAATGGCAGTTTATCCAGGTCGTCTGCCATTAAAGCAACATCAGCTGTTTCCAGCGCGCTGTCTGTTCCGGCAGATCCCATGGCGATGCCAACAGATGAAGCAGCAAGTGCAGGGGTATCATTTATCCCGTCACCAATCATCGCAATATTTCCTTCGTATTTTTTTATAAATTCCAGTTTATCTTCGGGTAAAAGACCTGCTTTAACGTCTGTTAGTTCAAGGTCTTGCTTCAGTGCGGCAGCAGCTTTCGCATGATCTCCCGTCAGCATGTACGTATGGCTGATTCCTAAATTGTGCAATTGCTTGATTACGTTTTTACTTTCTTTTCTTGGCTCATCGCGAAGTGCGACAGCCATTAGTATTTCTTCGTCAGTACCGCACAACATTACCGTTTTTCCGGATTCCTGATATGTTTTGACCTCTTCCGGAATTACATTGGAAAATAACTCGGCTGAACCGACAAAGATTGTCTTGCCGTTAATTTCACCCTTGATTCCTTTTCCTTGAACGGTGGTGAACTGCTGCACTTCAGTTGGAGTAACATCAACAGGCTCATTATTTATATAATCGATAATAGCTATTGCCAAAGGATGGCTCGATTTTTCTTCCAACGCCTTCAGATAGCCCAACGCTTTCTTACGTTCATCGGTATAAAAGTATACATCGGTAACTTTAGGAGTTCCCTCTGTTAATGTGCCTGTTTTATCAAAGGCAATTGAGTGGAGTGCACCAATTTGTTCAAGGTAGATGCCGCCTTTGATAAGAACACCATTTCGTGCTGCATTTCCAATTGCTGTTACGATTGCTACTGGTGTGGAGACAACAAGTGCACATGGACAACCGACAACTAAAACAGCAAGCCCCTGATAAACCCAGGTGCTCCATGCTCCACCGAAAAGGGGTGGAAGGACAGCCACTATAACACTAATTGCTATAATTACAGGGGTGTAATAGGCAGCGAAATTATCAATAAATGCCTGGGATGGTGCACGTTCAGTCTGCGCTTCTTCAACTAAATGGATGATTTTAGCTATTGTTGTATCCTCGGATTTTTTCGTTACTTCTATTTCCAGATATCCATCCTGATTGATTGTACCCGCAAACACCTCATCATTCAGGGATTTTTCAACAGGAATTGATTCACCGGTAATCGGTGCCTGGTTGATGGATGAAAAACCGTGGGTGATCTTTCCGTCCATTGCAATTCGATCTCCGGGTTTTACGAGCATCGAATCACCAACAGCAATGTCCTCAATATGAAGGTTTTGCTCAATCCCATTTCTTCTGATTAGTGCCTGTTTAGGTGATATCTTCATCAGCGAACGAATGGAAGAACGAGCTTTATCCATGGAATAGGATTCCAGTGCTTCACTGATGGCAAATAAAATAACCACGACGGCTGCTTCCCGCCATTCACCGATAATAATGGCCCCGATGACGGCGATTGTCATTAATGTTTTCATATCAAAGCGGAGTTTCGTCAGGTTGATGAGTCCTGCTTTAAAAAGGGTTAATCCGCCAATGAGTGATGCCATTCCATAAAGAACGTCAGGTAAGTAATGCGAACTTCCAAAAGTGAATGATGCAACGAATCCAAATAAAATCAGTAAAGATGCCAAAAGAAGGCGATCATAACGGATCCAGAATGGTTCTTTCGTTTGTTCATTATTTTTTTGAACCACTTTAATGTTTTCAAACGACCCGGCCTTTTCGATTTCTGAAATGGAAACGGACCCGTCGACATTAATTTTTGATGCGGCAAAATTAACTTCTGCATGGTTGACACCTTTAATGTCGTTAAGATTGTTTTCAAATGTCTTTGCACAATTTGCACATGATATGCCGTCTACCCGGAATGTTTGCTGACTGTTAGACGGCATGATTGGAAGGCTCCTTCATATGGCTGAAGGTTTGAGAGATTAGTTGTTTCATATTGCTGTCAGATAACGAATAATAAACAAGTTTCCCTTCTTTACGAAACATTGCAATACCGGCCTTGTGCAATTGGCGCAAGTGGTGTGAAGTGGTTGCGGTTGTTGCCCCGATGATGTTGGCAAGATCACAGACACAGAGTTCTTCTTCAATAAATAAGGCATAGGCAATTTGCAGCCTGTTCTTATCCGCGAGCAGTTTATAGACTTTCATTACACTCTCCAATGATTGACTCTCAATTTGTTGCTTAACACGATTAACTTTATCTTCGTGAATACAGGTTACTTCACAAATATCGTTTGGCATATTGATTCACCTCTGTTATTCAAATGAGTATTTGATTATAGTATATTCAAATACCTGTTTGAATGTCAATTTATATATAAAAAAGCCCGCGAACCGTTATGGTTGCGGGTTATTTAGAAATCGAAAATCCGAGCATATCTGATGTTTTCATTTGTACGTTTTCAAGCTGATTACCAGTCTGGAAAATATTATTATAGTCATTTTCATTGGCTATTACCGGGTGAAGGGTGTCAATGTGCTGCCGGTTGATGAGCTCTGAATCGCTAGGGACATTTTTTATGTCACCCCACTCAATTAAAAATGGGTAGCGAACGATCTTGTTTTTTGGAAAAAGCATTCGCCACTCTAGCTGGGAACTGTCTGGACGTTTTCTGCTGCCTGCAATCGGTCCTGTATACGGAATGCCTTTCTCATTGAATTGTTTCAAATAATCATCCATTGAATCGGTCCGTAATGCATACTGGATTGGGCCTTCTACATCACTATCCAGTGCGCGGACAAGCTGTGCAATTAAAGGATTATCCGATTGTGCAGCGATATTTTCATTGAAAATCCCGAGCCATTCGAGGTAGCAGTCATTGCTGAAGTAAGCAAGATAATTGTGCGTCCCCCAGCTTTCATGCCTGCCACCTTCCAGAACCTTTACACCATGTTTTTTGGCAAAATCATCCGCTGCCTGTTGCGGGTCATTAGCAGCAATAATGATATGATCAAGTGCAAGCATTTTGTCACCTCCTGAAAAAATTCTTATCGTAATCTTACAGGGAAAACGGTATAATGAAAAGAAATTTATTTTGACATGGGGAGACGGGAACAGATGCAGAATCCGATTTTGAACGAATTTCCGCATGAATTTTACACGGAAAGGTTATATATCAGGATGCCTATGCCTGATGATGGCCAACTCGTTTATGAGGCAATTGAAGCTAGTAAACAGGAACTGAAAAAGTGGCTGCCATTTGCACAGAGAGACCAGTCTGCCGATGAAGTGGAGGCGAATGTCCGTGAGGCGCATGCAGCGTTTTTGAAGCGGGAAGATTTGCGGATGCACATTTTCCATAGGGATACAGGAACTTTTATCGGTGCAACAGGATTACATCGGATTGACTGGGAGGTTCCTAAATTTGAAATTGGTTATTGGATTGACACGAGGGAAACCGGAAATGGCTACATAACGGAAGCGGTTGAAGGTTTGGTGGATTTTGCACTCAAGGAACTGGGCGCGAATCGGGTCGAAATACAATGTGATGTCAAAAATCTGAAAAGCAGGGCGATACCAGAAAGGCTTGGACTTACGCTGGAGGGCATTCATTATAAAGACTCGGTTGCAGTGGATGGTGATGAGCTTCGGGATACGTGTGTATATGCTAAGGTGAGATAAGCTTTTTTGTCAGAAATGCTAAAGTTCACAATGAATTCGCCAAAAGTTAAAGTTAGTCTAAATAATGGACACGTCAAAATGGTTAATCATGTATAATTTAATTAAAGAAAAGGACGTGTTCATATTGGGGAAATGGAAGGAACCGGAATTCAGAGAGTATGTTTCTAAATTAATAGTTGAAGAGGGGAGGGTGGCCCGGGAGGTAGCTCGTGAAATGGATCTATCTGATTCAACTGTTTATAAGTGGGTATCCAACTATAAAAAGAAAAAAGAGCGTGAGAAGGCTCCTGAACAGTATATTACACCTGCAGAATTTGAGAAGATTAAAAAACAGCATGAAAAAGAAATACGTGATTTGAGGGAGCAAAACGAAATATTAAAAAAAGCTATGCACATTTTCACGAAAAACCAAGCGTAAGAGATAAATACTGTTTCATCCTGGCTCATCGAGGTGAATACAGTATTGTGAAAATGTGCACTGTACTAGACGTTTCGAAGAGCGGTTATTATACCTGGTTAGAAACCAAAGACAAAATTTCGGATAAAGAAGCTAAAGACGGGGACATAAGGCAGAAGATTAAAAAATCGTTTTATGAAAGTGAAGAATCTTATGGTAGTCCCAGAGTGTATGATGATTTAGATGAGTGGGGATATTCAATCTCTCAAACAACGGTAGCACGAAAAATGAGGGAAATGGGTCTGAGAGCTACTCCTAAAGAAAGATATATTGTCACAACGGATTCGAATCATAATATGTATGTTTACCCAAATCTTCTAAATCAAAAATTTGATGTTGATGAACCGGACCGGGTCTGGGTTTCCGATATCACTTATATTTGGACACTTGAAGGATGGCTTTATTTATCTACCATTATGGATTTGTTTTCAAGAAAGATTGTTGGATGGAGTATGGCGTCTCACATGAAAACCGCATTACCTTTAAAGGCTTTGAATATGGCAATCACCACCAGGCAGCCCATAGAAGAGAAGTTAATTCATCATTCGGATCGTGGCTCCCAATATTGTTCGTACGATTATACCGATGTGTTAAAAGAAAATAAAATTCAAATAAGTATGAGCAGGACAGGAAACCCGTATGATAATGCTTGCATTGAATCATTTCACGCAACGATTAAAAAGGAACTGGTATATCGTAGACGTTTTAAGACTCGGTCAGAAGCAATTAAAGCGGTAAACTATTACATAGGCAGCCGCTACAATGAAAGAAGAAAGCATTCATCTTTAGGATATTGTTCACCAAATAAATATGAGCGAAAGTACCAAGCAGCACAACTGGAACTTAGCTCTTAATTAACCAATTGGCTTTAGAAATGATAAGTCATGGTTTTTGACTTATCATTTCTAAAGTCTCAGCAAGCGAAGCGCGGTAGTTGTTTTGAATTTATGGATTAACCAAAGTAATGTGTCCGTTTTCTTGACAGAAGTCCAAAGTTCACAACTAAAACGCTAAAGTTCACAAATAAACTGCTTGTAGTTCACAAATTTTCTGGTGCTCGTCGTGCTGCAAGTATGGTAAGAGATGCGACAATCCACACAGAAAAGATTGCTCGGTCGTGTTGCAATCTTTTCTGCGAGGAGTGCAACACCACTGAAACAACTTCAACACGACGAGCAAGTATTTCGGAGAAGCAGCGCTCCTCGCAATTCGCAGCTAATTCGGGGGGGGTCACTCGTTGCTAAAGTTCACAAAATACATTCAAATCTGGCTGGAGTATCCGCGAAAACCAGCTGCCACCATCCATCACTGAATACTTTTTCATAAACTTTTGGTATAGTACATTAAAAGGCATAAATTAGAGCAGGTGATTTAATGGAGAAGCCAAACATATTAATAGTTGAAGATGAACAGAAGCTCAGCAGGGTACTGCAGCTTGAATTGGATTATGAAAATTATGCAACTGAAATTGCTGACAATGGTAAAGACGCGCTGGAAAAACTTGAACAGTCGGAGTGGGATTTGGTTCTATTGGATATAATGCTCCCGGAGTTAAGCGGTCTTGAAGTACTGAGGAGATTCAGGCGCAGCGATCAGACGACTCCTATTATCTTGTTGACTGCGCGTGACCAGGTTCATGATAAAGTAAGCGGTCTCGACCTTGGGGCAAATGATTACATGACCAAACCGTTTCAAATTGAGGAACTGTTGGCACGAATCCGGGTGCATTTGAGACAGCGGACAACGATGGATACGGACACCCAGCAGTTGTCTGTCGGTGAGCTGACAGTTGATACGGGAACGCGTGAGGTCAAGCGAAAAGACATTCAGATTGAATTGACCCCTCGCGAATTTAATCTGCTAGTTTATCTGCTGAAAAATAAAAACCAGGTGCTGACGAGAGACCAGCTGATTGAGCATGTATGGGGATTTGACTATTACGGGGATACCAATGTAGTGGATGTTTATATCCGATATTTGCGTCAAAAGGTCGACAAGAATTTTGACCATGCATATATTCATACCGTCCGCGGTGTCGGCTACACGATAAAGGAAAATTCGCAATGAAGCTGTCTACAAAGATCCGCCTATTTTCAAGCTTGTTTATGCTCGTTTTGATTTTAATCGTTAATACGTCAATTTATATTTTATTTGCCAACATATCAATGAACAGTGAGGAAGCTGAATTGTCTGAACAGGTGAATGAAATAGTGATGGCGTTGGATGATAATCCTGAAATTGCCAAAAGTGATTTGCTGAGGGCGTATGTGCCGACGGATGGGATGATTCGCGTTATTGATGAAAATGGCAATAATCTAATAAAAACTCTGACAAAGAAGTACTCATATACAGAACTCCCTTCGTCTTTTTCAAAATCCGAAACAAGTTCAATCATACCGCTAAAAGATAAGGCTGATTTCCTGACAATTTCAAAGCCAATCATCTGGAATAATGGTGAAGTAGCGACATTGCAAGTCTATAAACAGCTAGTAGCACACACCGAAACGATGAAGACCCTGTTTTACGTATTGGCTGTGGCATCAGTTATTATTCTTATCCCATCAATTATCGCGGGCACTGTTTTAAGCCGGTTTATTTTAAATCCAATAAAGTCGTTAACTGCAGCGATGAAGGAAAATATAACATATGCTAAGTGGAAAAAGATTAATCTGGAAAACCGATCGCGTGATGAGCTATATGAAATGGAAGAAACGTTTAATAAGATGATTGAATACTTAAAAGATAACTTCGAAAAGCAGGAGACCTTTGTTTCAG
Source organism: Virgibacillus doumboii (assembly GCF_902806455.1). Lineage (GTDB taxonomy): Bacteria > Bacillota > Bacilli > Bacillales > Amphibacillaceae > Lentibacillus > Lentibacillus doumboii. The sequence continues at coordinate 585,003 of NZ_CADCWQ010000002.1, forward strand.
ATGCATCCCACGAACTGAAAACTCCCATTTCTATTGTGAAAAGCTACGCACAATTGCTCAATCGGCGCGGACGTGACAACCCGGAAATTTTGGACGAATCGATTCAGGCGATTGATTCAGAGGCAGATCGCATGCAAAATTTGGTTGAGCAAATGCTTCTGCTTGCCAAAAACCAGGAGAAGGATGAGCATGAACAACTGGACATTGTTCATCTTGCTCGTGAAACGGTGGAACAGTTTAAAGGTGCGTATGACCGTCTTATTAATTTTGAATCAACTATTGACGAACTTTATGTTAATGGCAGCCGGGGGCAGTTGCAGCAAGTAATTTATATTTTAATCGATAATGCATTGAAATACAGTGATCAAGAAGTTAAACTGTCCATTTTGCGGCGTGGTTCAGATGTACAACTGAAAGTCCGGGATTATGGTCAGGGAATTCCACAAGATGAGCAGGCGAAGATTTTTGAGCGGTTTTACCGGATGGATAAATCAAGAAGCAGGGAGTCAGGCGGAACAGGGCTCGGACTTGCGATTGCAATGGCAATTGCCGAGGCCCATCATGGCAGTCTGTCTGTTAATAGTGAGCCAGGTGAGGGATCGACTTTTAAACTGGTTTTACCATTTGTTAAGGAAAGTTAATGCTTTTCTCATTAAATTCTAATCTTATGCACATGATCCTTTCATTTAGAGTGGATATGATGTAATCAAGATAGAAAATAAGGAGGAAAAAACAGATGAAGAAAAAAGTAGGGATTGTGTTAGCAGTATTATTGGGGTTTTCAGCAATGGGGTTTGGCATGCTTCAATCAAGTGCATCACAGACAGAGCCTAAATTGTCTTATGATGAGGTGGAGAAGCTGGTAACCGATCAGTATCCGGGTGAAGTTGTTGATAGGGAACTGGAAAAAGATCGTAACAGGGCTGTATATGAGTTAGAAATACGCAGCGAAGGAAAAGAGTATGATATCGAGGTAGATGGAAACACCGGTGAAATTCTTGAATTGGATGAACGAAAGGTAGCCGGCAAAGTAAACAACTCAAAAGATGATAATGCTGATGACAAACAAGGCGATGACGATAACAAAGACGACGGCACGAAGAAAAGCGATGATAAAAATAACAGCGTAAGCATCAAGGAAAAAGATGATTCAAAAGGTAATAAAGACGATGATCGTGATGACAGAAACGAATCAAATAAAGACGATGATCATGACGACAAAAATGAATCAACTAAAAAGAATACATCATCCAATAAAACTGCAATCAGTTCATCAAAAGCGAAACAAATTGCAAAAAATGCCTTTAACGGTTCAATTATCAGTATAGATTTGGATGAAGATGACGGACGTCGTATTTATGAAGTGGAAATGAAATCTAAAAATAAAGAAGCAGAGATTGAAATAGATGCTTATACCGGGGAAGTTATCGTGTTGTCAATCGACACGAATGATGACAGAGACGACAAAGACGATAAAGACGACGACGAGAATGACGACGATGATGATAATGATGACAACGACGATAATGACGGTGGCGACAGTGACGATGATGACGACAATGATGATGATTAATATGAATAGGACAAGATAAGATAAAAAAGCTGCCAGTTTAATCTGGCAGCTTTTTAAGCTTGGCTCTTTTTGCAAAGGTTGTTGCTGTTATTGCACAGTTGATATAAAATGTGAGCTAGTATTTTTTAGTGGGGCTCTCTGATCACGAGATCAAATATATTCGACCTCTAAGGTCTTGTTGCCGAGCCTGCTCAGTATACAGCACCCGAGTCCCACTTTGAGAAAAACCTGTTAGAGATGAACGACTTTTCATCGATAATTTTGCTCTCATTTGTTGTTCATAAGGCTGATGAACCACTTTTCACCGATGATTCCGTTCTTTTTTGCCCTTCATAATCCTGTCTTTCCTGCAGGAGTGCCACATCTCAGAAAAGACTTTGTGACACAACAAGCACCATAATGTATTTCCGGAGTGGTGTTTTAGCACTCAACTTAGTTCGCAGTCTATGGGAATTGTTTAGCAAGGTTCCATTCTCAAATGACAAATAGCAACAATCTTTTAGAAAACAGCCTTATGCTTTTACAACAAAATTGTTTGTTACAGAGGCAGGTACGGTCTTGTGTTTTTCAAAATAAGATCGAATCAGTTCAACGGCATCTTTTTGAATTTCTCTTATGACAGGTTTTCCTTTGAACATATCATAGTTTCCCCCGCCATTCGCCCGGTAATTATTCAGTACAACATGGTATTTTTCATGTTTATCAAGTGGTTTGTCATGATATGTTACATTTTCAATTCGTGAGCCAAATGGCTTCTGTACATTTATCGTATACTCTATCCCTTCCCACATATCATAGTTGTAGTGTTGTGGTTTTGGCGCTATGTAAGCAGGGTTGACAGCAATATTGCCATCCTTAATTACAAAGTACTCGGCACTTTTTTCAAGTGCATCTATAATGTCCTTTCCTGTCAACTCAAGAACAACCAGTGTATTCGGGTACATGTAGTTAGAAACGATATCACGCATCGTTACGACGGGTCCAAAACCCTTCGATTTGTTATTTAACAGGGGTGCAACTGAAATGTCTGTGCCACTGGCATCCATCTGAACCTTCTGGATAAACTCAATAAATGGATGTTTTTGGACCCTTGCTGCCAGCGGGTCACTGATTGTCATGTCCCCGTCAATATTTCCAATCGGACTGTCGAGCCATTGTTGGGTCGATGCTTCCAAATCCTCCATGCAGTTCAATATCTCAGAATCTGCTTTAATACCCTCTAATGTATTAACGGATGCTTGTTTATTAACAACTTGCCAGCCACGTTCTGATTGTTCCATTATGATGTCAATTTCACCATACAATTTGCCGTTGTTGCCAGGCTGGATTACCAGTACGCCGTTTATTGTTCCGGTTAAAACACGATGCTGATGGCCTGTCAGCAATACATCAATTCCTTCAATTTGTTCACATATAGCGTATCCCTGATTCTCACCGGTCAGCGGTTCTGTTTCTTCGCCTGTCTCTATATCACGCTCAAAGCCGCCATGATAAGAAGCTACAAGAACATCGGGTTGTTCTGTGTCATGAATATGATTAACCCACTTTTGCAGTGTTGCAAGGGCGTCAGCAAACTGGATCCCCTGAATATGCTCGGGTGATTCCCAATTTGGGATATAGTGTGTTGTTACACCAGCAATTGCAATCTTTATTCCATTATCCAACGTTTTTATGATATACGGTGGTCCATAATAGGGCTCAGCTGAATTTTCGTCGAGTGTGTTCGCCGATAGCCAGGGGAAGTCAGATTGGTTTATGGCATCATTTAATATTTTTTTTCCGAAATTAAATTCGTGGTTGCCGATTACACTCGCTTCAATTCCAATTCGGTTCATGATCCCAATCATTGGGTTTTCCTTATCAGCATGTTCTTTTACATAATGGGTCATTAATGGTGTCCCTTGGATTAAGTCGCCATTATCCATGACAATAACATGTTCATTGTTTTTCCTAATCTTGTTTACGACTGTTGCATATGTTGCCAATCCCGAATCGGAATGCTCATTAGTTCCATACAGAACAGGTAAAGCATGACCATGAACATCGCTTGTGTATAGCAGTTTAATCATTGCTGTATCTTTTTGCACTATGTAACATCCTTTCTGTAACATGAGACACAGGGACATGCCCCGTGTCTCATGTGTACTGCCCACCGAATGAGACAATGAACCTGTCCCTGTGTCTCCTTAAAATAAGAAACGAAATTGGAGCTGAACAGCCCCCGAATTTCGTTTCTATTGTAAATCTATTATACAATTTTCCGTCTGATTCTTGCAGAAATAAAGTCGATAACCGTTACGACAATAATAATAGCCAGTAGAATCATTCCCATTTCATTCCAATTCCGGTTGTTGGCGGCGAAGATAATCATCGTACCGATACCACCCGCACCAACGATACCAAGGATGGATGACGCACGGATATCAATTTCGAACCGGTAGATTGCATATGATAAAAACTCCGGTATGATTTGTGGTATTACACCATAGAATAATGCCTGAACTTTATTTGCACCATTTGCTTCCATTGCCTCGACGATCTGCATATCAATCGATTCAACAACTTCAGAGTAAAGTTTTCCAAGCATTCCCGTTGAGCCAATTGCGATTGCGAGTACCCCTGCGAACGCATTCGGACCAACTGCAACAACAAATAAAATTGCCAAAATAATATCTGGAAAAGCACGAACAGCTGATAAAATCCATTTACCAACCACTGAAAATATTCGGATCTTGGACATATTTTTCGCTGCAAGGAATCCCAAAGGAACTGCAAGGACAGCAGCCATTAACGACCCTGCAAACGCGATGAAGACAGTTTCCAGAATTTTAACCGATACCTCTCCTGCTGCTGCCCAGTCAGGGCTGAACAATTTAGGTATTACCCGGTGAAAGTTACTGGCAGCCCGTTCAACAGCACGTCCCCAATCAACGTCTATGCCTGCGAAAGTCCAGACGTATAAAGCGACAACCGCCAGCAGAATAAGTATCCGTTTTATTTTGATGAACAGCGATTTTTCTCTTTTTGGAGGTAATGAATAAGTAGCCATTATATCAATGCCTCCCTTAACTTATTACTTATATACTCAATAACCAGGACAACAACAAAAATCATAATAATGATTGTCATTGCATTCGGATAGTTGTAAAAGCTTAACTGCTGGTCAAGGACCAGTCCGATACCACCCGCGCCAACAAGTCCGAGTACAACAGATGCACGAATGTTTATTTCAAATACATACAGTACAAAGGATGTGAACTGTGGCAATACTTGCGGCACCAATCCATAAAAAATTACCTGATAAACATTACCACCGGAAGCACGCATCGCTTCGAGGGGATTCATGTCAACTGATTCAATTGTTTCACTTATCAATTTGGCCAGGATGCCCAGCGAAAAGACAGTAAGTGCAACAATACCAGGGAACAGGCCGATTCCAAACAACCCAACAAATACAACAGCTAAAACCAGGTCAGGAATTGTACGTAAAATATTTAATAATGTACGCGTAAAATAGTAGAGCGGTTTAAACGTTGTAATATTTTGAGCAGATAATAAAGCCAAAGGTACGGTTAAAATTGCTGCAACTGTTGTAGCGATAATTGCCATCTGAATCGTTTGTGCCATTGGATCCCAAATAGCCCCTATTATACTCATGTTAGGCGGGAAAAATTTCTCGATAACGACAGCCATATTTCCAAGTGCGTTACCAAATCCACCGACCATTTGCTGTTGTGTCCAGAACATACTAAACAGATAAATTCCAATTACAATGAAAAAAATCACAGTAATCTGTACTTTTGTTTTCACTGGATAAATTGGTGGATTTTTCCCGTGAGACAAAGCGTTTGTTTGATTTGTCACGATTCGTTTGCCCCCCCACGCAAGTCATCCTCACGTATCGTACGGCCATATATTTCCTCAAACGTTTTTTCGGTAACTTCAGAGACTGGTCCATCAAAAACAACTTCCCCAGCCCGCATACCAATAATACGATCAGCATACTCCATAGCCATATCGATGAAGTGCAGGTTTACGATTGTTGTGATGTTATCCTCTTTGTTAATCTTTTTCAAATAGGTCATAACCTGATGTGACGTTGGAGGATCGAGTGACGCAACAGGCTCGTCCGCCAGTATATAATTCGGTTTTTGTGTAAGAACACGGGCAATACTGACACGCTGCTGCTGCCCACCACTCAACTCATCAGCACGATTATGGAGTTTTTCCTCGATGTTAACCCGCTTCAGGCTTTCATAAGCAAGTCCAACATCTTCTTTTTTATATAAATTTAAAATAGAACGGAGGGTTCCTGTATGGCCAAGACGTCCGGCAAGTACGTTTTTCAGGACATTGGAACGCTTAACCAGGTTATAGTTTTGGAATATCATCCCGATTTTTGTGCGCAGTTTACGCAACTCGGAACCTTTGTAAGAAAGAATATCCTCATCATCGATTAAAAGAGACCCGGAAGTCGGGGTAACCAGGCGGTTAACGCTTCGAATAAAAGTGGATTTTCCCGCACCTGACAAGCCTACGATTACAACAAATTCCCCATCCTTGATTGTTACATTTACGTTTTTCAAGCCTTCTGTTCCGTTAGGATAAACAAGGCCAACGTCTTTAAGTTCAATCATAATATGTTATTTCCTCCATTACAGACTTGGTTCTAAACTGAAAAAAGGGGAGGAAACAGACCTCCCCCTCCTAAAAATCTTTTATGCTATTAAATTATTACAGTTCGATGTTATCCTTGAACTTTTTATACGTATCTTTTACAACCTGGTACTCTTCATCAGAAGCTTCTATGATAGCATCCCAGTTATATACTTCATTCATGATTTTAATCATTTCCTCGTTTTCATTGAATCCAAGGAAGGCCTCTTTGATTTTCTTAACTAATTCGTCATCAAGTTCTTTGGTTACGGAAATGGTATCGTTTGGAATGTCATCGGAGTAACCAATTACTTTCAATTTTTCCATAACATCTGGATATTCTTCTTCAAGCTCAGTACGAACATCATCAAAGGTAGTTGCTACGTCTGCATCACCTTCATATACTGCAATCGCAGCTGTATCGTGTCCACCAGCCTGCTGAACGCCAGAGAAGAAATCAGTTTCCAGTTCTGCTGCGGTATCATACCCAAATTTTTGCATTAATTGGTTTGCAGGGAACAGGTATCCTGAAGTTGACCCTTTGTCTGCAAATGCCCAAACTTTACCTTCTAAATCTTCCAATGATTCAATACCGGAATCAGCACGAACAACGTATTGCGCTTTGTATGTACCTGATCCGTAGCGTTCTGATTTCAGAATTACTTCAACACCATATTGCTCGTTAGCCAACACATAGCCAAACGCAGGGATAAATCCTATCTGTACCTGATTGGCTCCCATTGCTTCTACTAAGGAATTGTAATCCACCATAACTTTTCCTTCGACCGGCATGCCAAGAACCTCAGATAATTGGTCTGCCAAAGGTTTTACAGTATCAGCAATCGTATCAGAATCTTGTGATGGAACGAATCCCATAACCAGTGTATCCGGTGTTTCACCGCCGCCTTCACCGCTATTACCGTCTGCTGAATCAGCATCCTCTGAGCTGCCGCATGCAGCCAATACCAAACTTAAGCCTAATACAAGCAATAGACTGTAAAATTTCTTCATTTTGACCCTCCTGTGAAATGTTAAAATTATAAATCCTTCACTAATATTAAATAACATTTCCACAAAAAATGCTAGACTAATTTTCAAATTTTACACTAGATTAATATACTTTTTTTATTTAGTGTCACAGAAATGCGATAAATGTGTTATTTCGGCATGAAAGTTTTCTGGATAAGAAATAAAGGTATGATAAAGGGAGGGACCCGTCAGATATTATGTACTTCCAAACCATTTAAAAATGATACAGAATTCTTTTTAAAAAATTCAAAGGAAGTGATGTATATCATAGCATGGGAAATGAAAGCGCGATATCATCAAATTGGGGGATATGGGATGTCCCTGTTCTTATAGTTCGTGCATGCCAGTCGGTAGGCTTGCACTCGATGGGGTTTACCATCATTTCATATGCAAAACACTTTTCATTTTTGATAAAGTGTTTTGCATTTTTTTATTTTCGTAATAGTTCTGTAACGATTTTGTGTTTAAGCTGTCATATTAGTGGGAACAGGAAAGATGGGATAAGCAAGCAGAAGTGCTGCAAAACTTCAAGGAGGAGTCAACAATGAGCGATAATGAAATTGTTGTTTATATAAGCAATGACAGTTCACATTGTGATCGGCTAATAACCAAGCTGAACGAATGGGAAGTAGATTTTCAAACTAAAAATGTATCCGAGAATCGTGAATATATGAAAGAACTGCAGGATAAAGGGGTGTTCGGAACACCCGCTACAATTGTGGGAAATGAGATGATTCTGGGTTCACAAATAAACAAGATAAAATATTCGTTGGGTTTGGCTGCTAACTATTCATATTACAATTCATTCCACGAACGCTATAGTAATTAGCCGTGTTTATGACATCACACACAATAATATGTTCTGCATATGATAAAGGAAGAACGTACAAAAGAGGTGTGTGTCATGTTTGAAAGACCTTATTATTATTCACCGCCTTATGCCGATAATGCGTATTATTATCAGCAAAATGCAAATCATCCGGGTTACAATGCGGTAAGTCCCAATCATACTGCGCACTTTCAAACACCTTTTGAAATGTATTCCAAACCGAAGCTTCCGGTGAACTGGAATCCATATTTCCAGTCAGGTGGAGCGGTGAATTCCTCGCCAGCACCTAATAATTTACTGCATTATTTTCAGGATAATAATGGTGAAATGGATCTTGATAAAGTGTTGACCACAGTAGGACAATTGGCAAATACCTTTCAACAGATATCACCTGTTGTAAAAGATGTGGGATCCATGATGAAAAAGCTTTAAATGTGTTTGTCAGGCTGATGAATGGATTATTATTTTCATCAGCTTATTCCTGTGCAGTATTGGGAAAATATGAAAAAGTTATTTTGGAGAATCGTGACATAATAAGAAGGATATTAAGTCATAAGGAGAATATATATGGTTGGGTGTCTGATAATACACGGGTATACAGGTGGACCGTATGAAGTCGAACCATTGGCAGCGTATCTGCGTGAGCAAACTGATTGGTATGTGGAAGTCCCTACATTACCAGGACATGGGGAAAATCTGGCGCTGGAAAATGTTTCTCACAAGAAATGGCTTACTGCTGCGGAAAATTCGTTAAAACAATTAAGTGAAAAAGTTGATAAAATCTACCTCATTGGTTTTTCCATGGGTGGAATGATTGCAGCTTATCTGGCTGCAAAGCATAAAATTGATAAACTGGTACTGTTAGCTCCTGCCGGTAAATTTATTTCTTAAAAGAAAATGTCCAAGGATGAAAAAGATGTTATTGTTGATGGTTTAAGGGGCAGGATGGGAAAAAATAAATTGTATCTGCATTAAAAAAAAAAACTTGGTGAAGTACCATTTAAGGTTAATATTGAATTTCTGAAGTTTGTGAAGTTTACCCGCCAATATTTGAAGAAGGTTGATTCACCTGTTCTGATTGCCCAGGGCCAGCAGGATGGAATGGTTCCTTACAAAACAGTGTACTATTTGGATAAAGAAATTACGTCGGATAAAAAAGACGTTGTATTCTTTGAACGATCAAGGCATCTGATTTGCCTTGGTGATGACAGGGATATGCTTAACTCCATGATTCATGAATTTTTGGCAAGTGAAACAGCTAAAAAATAAAGGGAGAAGGCTATGTAAAAATAAGCATTCTCCCTATTTTTATTTTTTGTCTTTGAAAAAAGAAATAACGAGACCGCCATTACCGGCATAGGTTGAAATTAATGGTCCCATTTCGGTTAATAACGCATCGTTGAACGGATATTTAGTAGTGATTTCGCCAAGAACTTTCTTTGCGCGATCTTCAGCATTGCAATGTGTCATCGAGATGACTTTATCCTCAAAGTCTTTGGTATATTCACCAATTTGTTCAACGAATCTTCGAATGGACTTCTTATCCCCGCGAACTTTTTCCGCTACTTCGATTGTACCTTCTTCACTTGCCTTCATTAATAACTTGATATTGAGCGTTTTCGCGATTGTGCCTCTTACTTTGTCAAGGCGTCCGCCGAGAATCAGATTTTCAAGTGTTTTCAAAACAAATAATGTTGTTGTCTGTTCAACCCGTTCATAGAGATGATCGATAAGCTGTTCATAAGAATAATTCTCATTTATCTTTGTTTTGGCCTCATGTAATAAAAGAGCAAGGCCGCATGATGCCGTTTTTGTATTAATTACTTCAATTTTTCGGTCAGGTTCTTCCTCGAGGAGCATATTTTTACCTAAAACTGCATTTTCGTAGGTGACACTTAATCCTTTTGTAAGACTCAGCATAATGATGGGGCTATCCTTGTCAACCTGCTTATATGCTTCATAAAAATCGTTTGGGCTGGGTGCAGACGAACGCGGCAGTTCATCGGATTTCTTCATTTTTTCATTGAAGGTTTCCAGATCAATGGTTACCCCTGCTTTGTATTGTTGATCTTGAAAATGCAAATAAAGAGGCACAGTAATAAGGTTAATCGAATCACTCAAATGCTTGGGAACGTCCGCTCCCCCGTCTGTCATTAATTGAATATTCATGACATCCCCCCGTTCTAGATATAGTAGTTCAATTATATCAGTTTCGCTCGTTAGGTGATATGTTTTTTATTAAGCTCTTTTTGTGAAAATTTATTGCTCTTAAATCGTTGCAGTTGATATATAATGCGCACTAAATCTGATAAGGTTTAAATCATTTAGTAAGGCTCTTTGGCGCTGCAGCTGGAATATACTCGCTTTCACACCTCCGGGTACCAAGGCGACATCTGCTCAAAAAGTTCGTTTTCGCAGTGTCTTCTTAGCCGCGGGCAGCTGGTGGGCCTCCGAATCGCTGGCGCGCTTCGAAGTCTCACCTAGGCTTTTCTTCCCGCAGGAGTCTCGCATATTCCAGCTGCTGGTTTTGGTTTAAAAATTATCTTTCTTAATCATCATAATAAATCAAATTGCTGATTCACTTAAGAATACAACGATCGAAACCCAGCGGAGGAAATACATGCCCCTGCATCAGGAGTATGCCGACGTTGGCCGACAAGGCCGATTTTAGTCGGCCTTCCTTCTTACGGGAGCAGAGGCCTAGATGAGACTACGCAGCGACGTAGGAGCAAGGAGGCTCATCAGCCGCCCACGGAAAGCGTAGTGTATTTCCGCAGCGGTGGGCCAACGCTCTTATAAAGTTACTGCATATTTTATATCTTTTGTGATAAAAACAATCATTTGCAGAGTTGAGGTTATCCTCCTGAATTATCATATTATCAAAGCTTATTTATTATGCGTTTCAGATATGGTTACCTTTGATTTGCGGGTTGTGCTCATGATGAATAAAAATAACCCGAATAATACAATTGATCCGCCGAGCCATTGTGACCATGTGACTGTTTCACCTAAAATAAAATAAGCCAGAATGGAAGCGCCAATTGGTTCGAATACGATTCCCATGGATATTGTGGATGTACTTAACCATTTCAGTGCCCAGTTAAATAACGTATGGCCAAAGAATGTCGGGATAATGGCCAGGGCAAGGAAGTACAACCAGGTATCTGCTGCATATCCAATGAAGTTATTTTGAGAAATCAGGTTGTACAGGATCAGCGTTAAAGAACTGATACCATAGACGACAAACGTATATGTCATCAGTGACAGCTGTTTTCTCACCTGCTGACCGATTAAGAAGTAAGCTGTTACCGTGATTGCACCAAGTAATGCAAGCATATCTCCAAACAGTGCCATCCCGCTTATTTGAAAATCACCCCAGCTGATAATAACACTGCCCATAATTGCGATTACCATACTGATCACCGCTCCTGGTGAAAAACGTTCCTTGAAAAAGAAATAGGTACCAAGAAAGGCGAATATTGGCTGTAATGTTACCAATACGACAGAGCTTGCCACAGATGTATAATTTAAAGACTCGAACCAGAGAATAAAATGAAACGCTAAAAAAACCCCGGCAAGGGAGGAAAAAATCCAATCTTTTTGTTGAATAAAACGAAATTCGTGCCGATGTTTAATCAGGACATATGGTGCCATAAGGATAACCGCAAATAATAAACGATAATTTGCTATCATGGCTGCGGGAGCTTCGCCGGCAAGCTTTACCAGAACTGCAGAAGACGAAACAGCTATAACACCAATTACAACCGCTATATATGGATTGAATGGAGGCAGACGCATCGTAATCCTCCTCTATATTATCAGGATAGTTAACTCATTTATTTTACCATGCTGCCGATGAAAAATCATAGATATCACCTTTATATGTGTGTTATGATATAATAACTGTTATTTTATGCATGAGATTTCGTGAATGAGGCCTCTTTCCATAATTGGGTGAAGCCTCTTTTTATACGTCAGGAGTTTATATTCAAATAAATTGTAAAAGAAAAAGGAGTAGAGTAACAAGGTGACAACATTTAACGAACTAAGTATATCACAGCCCATTATGAAGGCTTTGGAACGAATGGGTTTTGAGGAAGCAACACCAATCCAGGCTGAAACGATACCACTTGCTATGCAGGGGAACGATGTGATTGGACAAGCACAGACAGGTACCGGAAAAACAGCAGCATTTGGTATCCCGATGATCGAAAAAATCGATCAAAAGCAGAAAAAGATTCAGGGACTGGTGGTTGCCCCGACAAGAGAACTGGCAATCCAGGTCGCTGAAGAAATTAACCGTCTCGGCAAAATAAAAGGTGTTCGTGCCATGTCGGTATTCGGCGGTCAGCATATGGAACGACAAATCCGGGCGTTGAAGGATGGACCGCAAATTGTCGTTGCAACACCTGGAAGACTGCTGGACCATATGCGCAGAAAAACAATTCGTACCGATAATGTACAAACAGCAGTTTTGGATGAAGCGGATGAAATGCTTAACATGGGATTCATTGATGATATTCGCGATATCCTGAAAAATATCCCGGAAGCAAGACAAACATTGTTATTTTCAGCAACAATGCCGAAAGAAATTCGTGATATTGCAACAAATCTGATGAAAAGTCCAAAAGAAGTAAAAGTAAAAGCAAAAGAAATGACAGTAGAAAATATTGACCAGTTTTTCATCGAAGTACCGGAGAAATATAAATTCGATACATTAACGAACCATTTGGATATTAATGCCCCTAAACTGGCTATTGTTTTCAGCCGTACGAAAAAACGGGTGGATGAAATTACGGAAGGCTTGCAGGCAAGAGGATTTCGTGCAGAAGGTATTCACGGGGATCTGACACAAGGAAAAAGAATGTCCGTATTAAACAAATTTAAAAACAGTCGGGTGGATGTATTGGTAGCAACCGATGTAGCAGCACGCGGACTTGATATAACTGGCGTCACGCACGTTTATAACTTTGATATCCCACAGGATCCGGAAAGTTATGTTCACCGGATCGGACGTACAGGCAGAGCAGGTCGGACCGGGGAAGCTATTTCTTTCGTAACACCGAGAGAAATCCCTCATCTGCAACTGATTGAAAAAACAACAAAAAGCAAAATGAAACGAATTGTGCCGCCAACCAATCAGGAAGCACAACGCGGCCAGCAGCAGGTAGCAGTGGATAAGCTGCTGAGTACAATCGAGAAAAAAGATTTAAATGCTTATCATGAAGCTGCCAACGAAATACTGGAGGAACATGATTCGATTACAGTAATTGCTGCAGCGTTGAAGATGCTTACCAAAGAGCGCCGCAATACGCCTGTAAGCATTTCGTCAGTTGCGCCAATCAGTGTGAAAAAAGCACAGCAGTCAAAAGGCAATAAGAACCGCAGAACCAATAATAAAAAGTTTTACGGAAAACGCAGCCAAGGCGGACGTAATCAAGGTGGCCGCAACCAGGGCGGACGAAATCGCAAAGGAAACTTTCAAAAGCGGAGAAATCATAAGCATAACAGCTAACCAAAGGCTCCTTGCGTAAAGGAGCTTTTAATTTGTCCAAAATTGTTGAAACCTTATCGCCGATGGACGCGTATCATTAATGGAGATTACTACTCAGAAAACAGGAGGAAGAACAGTCATGAGGCAGCCGCCAATCAATACAATAGCTGAAGATGCAATAAAAGCATGGAAAATAACCGCATGGATATTTATGGGGATTCTCTGGTTAGCTACGATAGCTTTAGGTGTACTTACGTTCATTTTTGATTTTTCCTATTGGTTTGCAGCAGGGGCTGTGCTGATCAGCGGGATATCTACATACTTCTTTGTGTTCCTGCTTCCGGTTTTACGCTGGAGGAGATGGCGTTATGAAGTGTTTGAACAGGAAATTTATATCCAGCATGGCATATTAATTGTGAAGCGTACGCTGGTCCCGATGATACGTGTGCAGCATGTGGACACGGAACAGGGGCCAATTTTGAAAAAGTATCAACTGGCAAGCGTGACCATTTCAACAGCAGCAACAACACATGAAATCCCGGCATTACTTGAAGAAGATGCTTCAGAGCTGCGCGACAGGATTTCATCGCTTGCAAGGGTGGATGAAGATGATGTCTGAACCAAAGCGATTACACCCGGCAGCTATATTTTTTAATTTTATTCGAGTAATGCGTGAGGCATTGTTTGCAATAATCCTCGGGTTCATTACGTTTAAGGATGAAGGATTTTTATATTTTATATTAGGCGCATCCGGTCTTACTATTTTATTTCTTGTTTTTAGTATTTGGTCATGGTTCCGTTATACATACCGCATAGAAGATGATGAACTCCGTATCGAGTATGGTATTTTTATTCGAAAAAAACGGTATATATCGAAAAACCGGATCCAGTCAATCGATTTGACGTCCAGTGTGGTACACCGGATTTTTAAATTGACAAGGGTGCAAATTGAGACAGCGGGGAGCAGTACCGGTGCAGAGGCTTCGCTCAAAGCAGTAAAACTGGCAGAAGGGGAAGCTTTGCGAGATGAATTAAAATCAACCCGCGGCCAGCTAACTGAAGTGGAAGAGGAATCCACAGATGAGACAAAGACATACCCATCACAAATGATTAAATTTAAACGACTGTTTATCGCCGGTTCCACTTCAGGGAGCATTGGGGTAATATTTGCGCTCTTGGCATTTGGTTTTTCAGAGCTTGAGCAATTCATCCCTGACCATTATTATGATAATACAGTGGAATGGGTTATCGGTTTGAGCATTGTGTTAATGATTAGTTTAGCTGTCGTTACGCTTCTTTTACTCTGGCTGCTTGGTATTGCCGGAACAATGATTAAATATGGCAAGTTTACGATAACCAAATATGAAAATGAATTATTTATTACACGTGGGCTGTTGGAGAAAAAACAGCTTACGATCCCCTTGAACCGAATTCAGGCTGTAGGAATTGAGGAGAGTCTGATACGTCAGCCGCTTGGATATGTAACCCTTTATGCGGAAGTTGCCGGCGGTTCATTGGATAAAGGGGAAGATTTTTCATCGGTATTGTTTCCAATCTTGAAAGCCGATGAAGTGGAAGAATTTTTAAATACGTTTTTACCGGAATACACAGGCATCAGGCAGGAGTTAACACCTCTGCCAAAACGGGCAAGGAAATTTTACATCACACGATCTGTATTGCCGTTTCTTGTTTTAGCCGTAGCTGTGTGGTTTATTTTTCCACAATTGATCTGGGTACCTGTTTTTCTGCTGGCAGTCAGTCTGTATTTAGGTATTTTACGGCATAAAGATGGCGGCTTTCAACAGGATGGAAAACAATTAACAATCAGGTTCCGTACGTTCAGCAGGAATACAATCATCATGTATCATAAACGCATTCAGGCATTTGAGAAAAAACAGCATCGGGTGCATGTGAAGACAGGCCTTGCCACAATGCGGTTGTCGATAATCGGGAAAATGGGAATGGGAAAACATTTTACCATTAAAGAACTGGAAGAATCGCATACAGATCAGTTAGCAGACTGGTATTCATATCGGGACTAAATGAAAAGACACACCATGAAGCGTGTGTCTTTTCGCTTAAAAAAATTCCAAGCTTATTTGGAAGCGGACATATTTTCTTTTATTTAAGATAAAAGTAGTCTTTTTGGGTGGTTAGCGGACATATTTTCCGCTAACCACCACAAATACATGCGATTTCAGGTGAAATGCCCTGGATAACGGAACAAATGTCCGTTAAAATACGAAATAGGCGTTGTTTCTGCAAAATAGCGGAAAAAATGTCCGGAGAGCCTGTCTTTCCCAGAACATTAATCGTTCAAAACAATCTATTCACCAATCCGAGCAAAACAAGTACACCAAGTATGATCCATAGCAGATTGCTGTACACTTTTTTTGGTATTCGCCTTTTTTTCCACCGGTTTGGATTAAACTGGATCGAATCATCATCGCGGTATCGTCTGTTGCGCCATGGTGAATATGGCCGGACATTTGTTAATACTAACGGAGCCAGTGCAAAGCCGCCAAAAAAGCCGAAAACATGTGCATAAATATTAATTCCAGGCTGGATGAATGTCATGATTAGGCCGATGATAAAAATAGTCATAATGATTTGTGAGTTGGCCTGGTCGATTAAATGCTTGCGGAATGCTACCATGAAAACATAAATGCCGAACAACCCAAAAATCGCTCCAGAGGCACCAACATAAGCATAGTAAATAGTCGGAGTCAGAAAATATGTGGCGATATTACCGATAAGTCCTGCTCCAATGTAAGCAATCAAAAATTTTGCTTTGCCAAGCATCTGCTCGAGTGCGGGTCCAAACAGGACGAGTGAAAATGAATTAAACAGTGCATGCATCAGTCCCGCGTGCAGAAAGATGGATGTGAATAAACGCCAATACTCTCCCTGGCTGATATGATAGTTATTGCCTGTACCCCAATCATCGATCAGTGTGCCGATTGGGGTATGGAGAAAATCGGTAATAACCCAGAGTACAAGATGGATGATGATGATCCATGCTACGACCGGATAAAATTGGATAAATTCTTTTACACTGCGTTCTGTGCGAATAAACATCGAGATCCCTCTTTTATAAAATATGATAACGGGTAATATTATTATAGATAAGTATAGTAAATAGTATGAACATTATAATCTTACTAAAATACCTGAAATAATTATAGCGATATGACTTAAAATTGGAAAGGTCTGAATAAGAATGATCAAAGGTATTGGGATCGATATTATTGAACTGGGTCGTATACATAATAAAATGAAGAAGAATGAACGTTTAGTTGACCGGGTTCTTACAACAAACGAGAAGTTGACATTTGAAAAACTGGCAAATGAACGAAGGAAGATTGAGTTTCTCGCTGGTAGATTTGCAGCAAAAGAAGCTTTTGCCAAAGCAACCGGAAAAGGAATTGGCCGGTTGAGCTTCCAGGATATAGAAATTAGGACAGACGAAAACGGTGCTCCGGCGATTTATGCATCGCAATTTAATGAAAGCAATATTTTAATTTCGATTACACACAGCAGAGATTACGCAGTCGCACAAGTTATCATCGAAGAAAATAACTAATCGCGTATTCTGCATAATTGCAATGGTTGTCTCATATATTTTAGTGCGGGTAGGAGGGAACAGATTGTATATTGTCACCGCAAATGAAATGTACGAAATTGATCGGCATGCCATTCATCACATTGGCATTGACGGGAAGCTGTTAATGGAGAATGCAGGGAGGGCTGTTTCAGAAAAAATCGAATCCATTGTTAAAAAAACGGATCACATCAGTATTTTTACAGGTAGTGGAAGTAATGGCGGGGACGGCTTTGTTATAGCCAGGACACTGCTGGATAAAGGTTATCAAGCAACCGTTGTACAGGTAGTGCCAAATGAAAAGATTTCAGGGGATGCGCTTTATCACAAAAAACTATATTTAGCATGTGGCGGTACGGTTAACGTAACCCGGCAAACTTCAGAAATTGATGAGCTGGTTCGGAAGTCAGATATAATTGTTGATGCAATTTTAGGAATAGGAACGAAGGGAATGCTTCGGGAATCTTTATCCAAAATTGTATCTATTATAAATGACGCAGCTGCATATATCATTTCTGTTGATATACCATCCGGACTACCGGCAGATGAAGGCGTTACAGATTTTCAGGCGGTACAAGCCAACCGTACAATCATTGTAGAACTGCCTAAAATCAGTACATTCCTGCAGCATACGGCAGCCTATTTCGGTGAATGGGAAACTGTTTCAATTGGTCTTCCCTTAAAAGCTGTAAAGAAAAATGCCAGTAAGGTCTTTCTGTCGGCGGAGCGGTTCCGGCATACGATGCCTGAAAGAGCAGCGGACTCCCACAAAGGAGATCATGGAAGAGGATTGGTTGTTGGCGGAAGTGCTGATATGCCCGGGTCGATTGCTATGACAGTGAATGCTGCCTTACGAGCGGGTGCAGGGTTAGTTACTGCCGGTACAACAAAAAGTGTGAAAGCTTCAGTTGCAACTCATTGTATGGAGGCCACGTATTTAACGCTTGGTGAGACAGATGGCTTTTTAAATAGTGACGTCAGCTTACCATTTGAAACGTTTGATGCAGCAGTACTTGGTATGGGTATGGGCCGGCATGAAGTAACCGGTGATCTTGTTAAAGCAACAGTGGGAAAAGTTTCAGGTCCGCTTACCGTGGACGCAGATGGATTATATCATCTGAAGCCAATCCTTGATTTAGCTGAAAACAGGACATCCCCGACCATCATAACACCGCATCCGGGCGAGATGGCCATGCTTTTGGATACTACTGTAAAAGAACTTTTGGCCAAACCGTTTGCCTATTCAAAGATGCTTGCTGAACAATACCGGATTTATGTTGTTCTGAAAGGGAAATTCACCATTATAACAGCGCCGGATGGTAAACAAGCTGTCAGTACAGCGGGAAATGAAGGTCTTGCCAAAGGCGGCAGTGGTGATGTGTTATCCGGAATTATTCTGGCAATGGTCATGCAGAAACAGGACATATTTGATGCACTTTGCAATGCATGTTTTGTTCACGGCAAAGCTGCCGATCTGCTTGTAGCTGAAACACATTCTGTATATGACCTGATGGCAACTGACGTAATCAATGGTATTTCGCACGTATATCGTACATTTCTGTAATGATTAGAACCTCAGGAAAGTGACAATAGGTTCCCTTTATCAAGTCCGTAGCTCGTAATCAGAGTGAACCTGAGACAAGGGAGATATGTCCATGAAAAAAATGTTTGGGGTATGGGTAGTAATCGTCTTCGGCTTTATACTTTTACTTGCTGCCTGTGGCGAAAAGTCCCAGGAAGATGTCGTTGAAAAGCTGGAATCCAAGCTTGAGGAAATGAACGGGTATAAAGCAAATGCCGAAATGACGATGAACACCGGACAGGAAGATCAGAAGTACAATATAGAAGTCTGGCACAAGAAGAAAGATTTTTATCGCGTGAAGCTGACAAATGACAAGGATGAAAAAGGCAGCCAAATCATTTTGAAAAATAAAGATGGGGTTTTTGTCCTTTCCCCGGCATTGAACAAAAGCTTTAAATTCCAAAAAGAATGGCCGGAAAACGGCAGTCAGCCATATCTGTATCAATCACTTGTGAATGATATCCTAAAAGATCAAGAGGCTAATTTTAAAGTAAATGATAACTACTATATTTTCGAAACGCAGACGAATTATCAAAGTAACAATAATCTGCCGTATCAGGAAATTTATTTCGATAAAAAGACATATACACCAGTAATGGTAAAAGTGCTTGATAAGGATAAACAGGCGCTGGTTGAAGTGAAATTCTCCGACTTTAATACAAAGCCAAAATTTAAAGATGATGACTTTGCAATGGAGAAAAACATGTCCAGTGCAACAGCCGAAGCACCTGTTTCAAGTGATGGAAAGACCGATGCATTTACGGTTCTTTACCCGCTGAACATGGTTGGTTCTGAAATGGTGGAAAAGAAGCAAGTTGATATGGAGAATGGCCAACGCGTCATTATGACCTTCTCCGGTGAGAAAAACTTCACACTGATTGAAGAAAAAATGGATGTCGTACCAACAATGTCCTCTCCTCAAGCAGTGAATGGCGAGATCGTTAACCTTGGGCATTCAATTGGTGCACTTTCGGAAAATACAATAGAGTGGAGCAACGATGGGATGAACTTCCTTCTGGCAAGTGAGGAGTTGACCAAAGAAGAACTGATAGAAGTGGCAAAATCCGTACAAGGCAAAGAAGTGAAGTAAATGAAGCGCAGTAAGCAGACTCATAGGGAGAGGGGGTCTGCTTTTTATTTTTGGGAAGGTGCTTACGGTGCTTGCACTGTGCTCAATTTGCGCTCAGACCTATTGGATTTAGGGTCATTTCAGGTTATGAAATGTAATAATGCCAAAGTTCACAATCGGGTTGCTCGAAGTTCACAACTAAAACGCCAAAGTTCACACTTGAACTGCTTGAAGATCACAACTGATCCGGTGCTCATCGTGTTGCAAGTATTTCGGAAAAGCACGACTCTTCCCAACCTGCAGCGAACTTGGTAGGGGGCGTTAATTGGCGGGAAGGAACCGCAATTTCAAATGGGCCGGTCTCCCCGACTGATAGTAACCATTTTGTTGTTTATGTTAATATGAGTAAAAAGAGCAGTTGCGGGAGGAGTTATGCTACAATGGCAGATACAATTTATCGGGATACATGGGCTGAAGTGGATCTGGAAGCAATCGCATATAATATTGGACAAATAAAAAGGAAGCTGCCTGACCGTAGTGATGTAATTGCTGTCGTCAAAGCTGATGGGTATGGCCATGGCGCTGTGGAAGTCGCCAAAAAAGCATTGGAATCAGGCGCTGCTATGCTGGCCGTAGCCTTATTTGAAGAGGCATTGAAACTGCGTGAAGCAAATATCAATGCACCAATTTTAGTGTTCGGCAGGGTTGCGCCAAAAGATACACCGTTGGCTGCTGAAAAAGACATTACACTAACTTTTTTTCAAAAAGACTGGCTCCAGGAAGTAAAACAGCATTCCTTCCATACCCCCTTAAAGCTTCATATGAAGTGGGATACTGGAATGGGACGCGTCGGTATCCGTACAGAAGAGGAACTGAGAGAGTTAGTTGAAGAGCTGCACGGTCTTCAGCAAATCCATTTGACTGGAGTATACACGCATTTTGCAACAGCAGACGAACCGGAGTTAGCTTATTTTGAGAAACAGCATACCTGGTTTAAGCATCTGCTTTCTGTATTCAACTCGATTTGGACTGAGCCAACAGCTTTCCATATTGGCAATAGTGCCGCGTCGATACGATTTCCTGAACGAATGCATCATTACATTCGCTTTGGGATTTCGATGTATGGCCTTTATCCGTCAGGCACAGTCAGACAGGAGGAGCGGATTGATTTAAAACCTGCATTTTCCCTGCACAGCCGTTTAATTCATGTAAAAAAAGTTGAACCAGGCGAATCGATCAGCTACGGTGCAACATATACGTCAACAGATCATGAGTGGATTGGGACAATACCGATTGGTTATGCTGATGGATGGATCCGCAAATTGCAGGGTATGGATGTTTTAATTGATGGAAAAAGAATGCCGATTGCCGGAAGAATATGCATGGATCAGACAATGATAAAGCTCGATAAGGAATATTCTGTCGGCACCGAGGTAACATTAATTGGTAAACAAGGAAATGAAGTGATTGAAGTCGACGAAATCGCAGCAAAACTGGAGACGATTACCTATGAAATTCCATGCATGATATCCAGTCGCGTACCAAGAGTATATAAGGGTAGTATCGACAAATAAAGATAATTTGAAAATTGATCTGTTTGGCTGGGTCATAACTAAAATAATAATCAGCTTGAAAGATGGATAAATACTACCTGAGCGACGAGCAAAACTCCCACCGAATAGGCTGCGAGTTGCGAGGAGTGCTGCATCTCCAAAAATACTTGCAACACGACGAGCACCCAAGTATATTTCCGGAGCGGGTGATAAGCATCTTTCATAAACCTGCTTATATTTA
Organism: Virgibacillus doumboii; assembly: GCF_902806455.1. Lineage (GTDB taxonomy): Bacteria > Bacillota > Bacilli > Bacillales > Amphibacillaceae > Lentibacillus > Lentibacillus doumboii. The sequence continues at coordinate 606,630 of NZ_CADCWQ010000002.1, forward strand.
TTGGTGGAATTTAGCATAATATTTTTAGCTGCAAAATAAATATATACCACAAGGGATTACTTCTAAAACCAAAAAACAGTATTTTTTTGAAAAAAACCCTATAGGCCTTTGCAAACCTTGTTTTACAATGATATTATAGTAAAAGAATTAAATAGTGGTCGTTCAACAGTTGGCGGAGGTGTATAGTTTGTCAGAGAGCTTACAAGAGGTCTTAGTACGATTGCCAAAAAACCTAATTAACGAGGTGGATGGATTAATGAAATATGAAAATAGTGACTTAAGTGATTTCATATGTCAGGCTACAAAAAACTATTTGGAATATAAAAAAGAAGAGCACATCCAACAATTTCGGGAATCGATGCAGCAAGGTTATGAAGAAATGGCCAGAATAAATTTAACCATTGCTTCGGAGGCCTTTCAAGCCGAAGAGGAGGCTGAAAAAAACACCTTAGAGCGCTCTGTGATCGGGGTGTAGCCTTTGATCGTTCAAAGAGGCGAAGTTTACTTCGCTGACTTATCCCCTGTAGTCGGATCAGAGCAGGGGGGCATTCGCCCAGTATTGATCCTGCAAAATGATATCGGTAATCGCTTCAGCCCAACCGTTATTGTGGCTGCGATAACCGCACAGATTCAAAAGGCCAAACTCCCGACACATGTTGAAATTGATGCGAAACGTTACGGGTTTGACCGGAATTCTGTCATTTTGTTAGAACAAATCAGAACGCTGGACAAACAGCGTCTAACTGATAAAATTACAAAACTGGATAAAAACATGATGGAAAAAATCGATAATGCATTGGAAATTAGTCTTGGACTAAAAGAAATGTATGATCACGAATAAGTAATACCCCCTTCCGAATATTGAAGCAGGGGTATTTTTGTTTTGGAATTAATTTTTCAGTTATTATGCTATAATGTACATAAAAGATTACATAGTTACTGCTAAAATTAATTGGAAATGGTAGAATTGGAGTATATGCAATTTTTCGGCAATTTTATACAATATATTTATAGGATTCAGGAGGTTAACCAATCATGGACCAGAAGTTCAAAAAAATTGCTTTGGAAAACAGTGATTCCATCGTTCACATGTGGATGGATGAAATTGATTCACTGAAAGATGGAAACTATACATCAAGTATATCGGATGAATTATTTGAGAGTACAAACAGAGAATTTGTGAATGTTATTTTTACAAGCATCAAAGATCAGGGTCATACCAAGCACTTGGAGGAGTTTTCCGAAAAGCTGATAAATCTTGGGTGGCCGTTAAGCTATATAACGGATGGGCTGCAAGTGTTCAGAAGAGTAACTGTCGATTTTATTCTCAGCCAGTCGGAAAAAGTCGATTCGGCGTATATGTCAAAAGTGTTAGCAAGTGTTGATAAATGGACCGAACCGATCATCCGCAAATTAGTAAATGAGTATTCCGGCAGCTGGGAGCATATTGTTTCCCTGCAGCGGGTGGCACTTCAGGAACTGTCTGCACCGTTGATTCCAGTTATGGATAATATTACGATTATGCCGTTAGTTGGAACGATTGATACAGAACGGGCAAAATTAATTATGGAAAATCTGCTTGAAGGTGTTATGAAACACAACTCAGAGGTTGTTTTGATTGATATTACCGGGGTACCGGTTGTTGATACAATGGTTGCTCATCACATCATTCAGGCAGCTGAAGCAGTACGTTTAATCGGTTCAACATGTATTCTTGTCGGAATTCGTCCGGAAATTGCACAAACGATTGTAAATCTGGGTATTGATTTAAGTAAATTCCCGACAAAAAGCACCCTGAAAAAAGGGTTTATGACAGCATTGGAAATTACTAACAGGAAAATAGTTGATTTGGACACGAAAGAAAATGGAATTGAAGAAATGTTAGAATCCATAGGTGGAGAGTGATACAATGCGGATACCTATTTTAAAGTTGCATAATTATTTGCTGATTTCCATTCAAACGGAAATGGACGATAATACTGCAATTCAGTTTCAGGAGGATTTATTGGACAAAATTCATAAAACTGGTTCATCAGGAGTAGTAATTGACCTAACATCAGTAGAAGTAATAGATTCATTTATTGCAAAAGTTCTTGGTGATGTCGTTACTATGTCGGATCTTATGGGGGCAAAAGTAGTTTTAACTGGGATCCAGCCTGCAGTTGCAATGACCTTAATTGATTTGGGAATTCATCTGAAAAATGTCCCAACTGCTCTGGATCTAGAGCAGGGATTAGTAAAACTGCGACAGGAATTGGGGGAATAGGTATGGATCTCCAATCCTGTGTAACTATTAAAGAAGAATGGGATATCGTAGCGGCACGACAGCTTGGCCGAGATATTGCGAGAAAAACAGGTTTCGGTTCAGTTGACCAGGCACGAATAGCGACAGCGATATCGGAACTCGCGAGAAACATATATTTATATGCCGGAGATGGCCAAATTTGTTTTGAAGTCATTGACACGCTGGAACAAAAAGGAATGTGTATCCTCTCTATGGATAAGGGACCGGGTATTCAGGACATAAGTCAGGTGATGGAGGATGGATACTCAACATCTGGCGGACTTGGTGCAGGACTTCCAGGAGTTAAGCGACTAATGGATGAATTTGATGTAAGGTCGGATAGCGGGAACGGAACTGAGATAAAAGCAGTTAAATGGGTACGTTAGCACGCAAGGAGCCGAGGGGCGTGGCCTAATAACAAATAATCAGTAAAAACATACGGAAGGGGAGAACATAGATACCAGATCTCCTCTTCTTTTTTGTAAATCACTTTACAGGGGAGGTACACATTCATGGATGCCTTGCAATTAGATGCAGATAACTATAAGAATCTATTAAAGCATTACATCGAAACACAGGATGAGCAATCACTTTACGGCGCAGAACAAGTCAGCAAAACATTTATAAAAAATAATGTTCCGCCGGAGGAAATTGTGAATTTGCATAACCAGGCACTGTCCGAGCTGTATCCGGACCTGCCTGAACATATTCAACATTCCATGAATTTTTTACTGGAAACAATGATTTCGTACGGGATTGCACATCAGGAGTACCAGACATTGAGAGAACAGCAGTCAGAGCTTAAATCGGAAATTTCTGTAGCTGCGGGGATGCAGGACACGTTATTAGCTACAACCAAGCCTGAAATCGATGGGTTGGATATAGGCGTTATAAGTGTTCCGGCACATCAAATGAATGGAGATTACCATCATTTTATTAAAGGCAAGGATGGTTCACTCGGGATTGCAGTTGCCGACGTAATCGGAAAAGGTATACCTGCAGCATTGTGTATGTCGATGATTAAGTATTCAATGGATAGTTTTCCGGAAGAAACAATGAGTCCAAAAGCAATTTTGAAAAACTTAAACCGGGTTGTCGAACGAAATGTTGATTCCAGTATGTTTATCACGATGTTCTATGCGCAGTACCTCCCGGATGAAAGCAAACTTTATTATTCATCAGCCGGCCATGAACCCGGTTTTTATTATCATGCGGAAAAAGATGAATTTGAGGAAATCGAAACAAAAGGCCTTGTCCTTGGGGTTTCTCCGGATTCTGATTATAAACAATATGAACGGATAATTAATAAGGACGATATGGTTATTATATTGACTGATGGCGTTACAGAGTGCAGGCAGGGAAACCGGTTTATTGAGAGTGAAGAAATACTTGATGTAATCAGACAATACGCACATCTGACCGCTCAGGAAATTGTCAATGGAGTGTATAAATATTTCGAAAGGCTGCAAGGGTTCCAGTTACGTGATGACTTTACATTAATTATTTTACGAAAACAGGTTTAAACCATCATTAATTAGGGAAAAAGTCCTTTATTGATATTGTGATGGGGCTGGGACAAAACGATAACGGTAACGCAAAAGACGAATAATGCACAAAAATAAGCGAAGTATATTTCCGGAGCGGTTATACACACCATTTTCCAGTTAGTTCGAATTTTCTTTTGATAAAAGTCTTTTGCCCCAGCCTCAACGATAAAAACGGTTAAATCATGTAGGAGGATGGCGATGAATTTACAGATTGATGTTACAGAGAGTAATGAGAAGTCTGTTGTAAATCTGACAGGGGAAATTGATGCATATACAGCACCAAAGTTAAAAGAGGCAGTACTGCCACTAACAAAAGCTAACGGACAGACTGTGGAAGTGAATCTGGAAGACGTTGATTACATGGATAGTACGGGCCTTGGTGTCTTCATAAGTGCCTTGAAATCAACGAAAGAGAATGACAGTAAGCTGAAATTGGTAAATCTGCAGGATCGTGTAGCAAGGTTGTTTAAAATTACCGGACTTGACGAAATTATAGATATAGGTACTGCGATTAGAGGTGAGAATTCGTAATGGAAATGTTTGATTTTATCGAAATGAAGATTCCTGCGAAGGCAGAATATGTGGGCGTTGCCCGCTTGAGCTTGTCAGGAATTGCCAACAGAATGGGCTTTACCTATGAGGATATTGAGGATTTAAAGGTAGCCGTTTCAGAAGCAATTACAAATGCTGTTGATCACGCCTATGATGACCAGGATGACGGGGAAATAACTGTTGGGTTTGGTGTATACGAAGATCGCCTGGAAACAATGGTAGCTGACCATGGAGGCAGCTTCGATCTTAAAGATATAAAAGGGGGAATAGGTCCATACAAGGAATCAGAGTCGGTTGAAAATTTACGCGAAGGTGGCTTTGGGTTATTTTTAATTAACGCGTTAATGGACAAAGTTGAACTAAATAACAACTATGGCGTTATCGTATTAATGACCAAGTACCTTTATGAAACTGAGGTGGGTTCCAGTGACGACCAGATCTCAACCACACAATAAAGGAAGAGATGAGGTTTACGGATGGATAGAACATCTCCAACAGGACCCGACAGATGAAGCCTTGCAGGAGAAAATTGTACTGGCTTACACTGACCTGGTTGAATCAATTGCCAGGAAGTACTCGAAAAACAGCAGTATACATGAAGACTTAGTCCAGGTTGGTATGATAGGACTGCTTGCTGCAGTAAGAAGGTATGATGCTTCTTTTGGCAAGTCATTCGAATCATTTGCCATCCCTACCATAATCGGTGAGATAAAACGATTCATTCGGGACAAAACGTGGAGTGTTCATGTTCCACGACGTATAAAAGAGTTAGGACCAAAGATTAAGAAAGCCGTTGATGAATTAACAACAGAAAATCAGAATTCACCTACAGTTAAACAAATTGCTGGTTATTTGGGTGTCTCGGAAGAAGATGTGCTGGAAACGATGGAAATGGGTAAAAGCTATAAAGCCCTGTCCGTCGACAGAAAGATTGAAGCGGACTCTGATGGCAGTACGGTAGCTATTCTCGATTTAGTAGGTAAAAATGAAAATGGCTATGAAAATGTAGACCAGCGAATGTTACTTGAGAAAATTATACCTATTTTATCAGAACGTGAGCAGCAAATTTTAAAGTGCACTTATTTTGATAATTTAAGTCAAAAGGAAACGGGAGAATTACTCGGTATCTCCCAAATGCATGTATCAAGATTACAACGCCGTTCACTAAGAAAACTCCGTGAAGCAATTCAATCCGAGAATACGGAGGTATTTGATTGAGTACGGTAGAAAAGAAGGTAAAAGCAGCTGTTTACCAGAAACCGAAAAAAGGTGAGTACTTGTGTGGTGACAGTTACTTTTACAAGGAAACAGACAATGAATTCATATGTGCACTGGCAGATGGATTGGGAAGCGGTGAATTTGCCAAAGAATCCTCCCAGATCGTAATTGATATTATAAAGAGAGATTACAATACATCTGTTGAACAGCTTATTAAAACATGTAATCAGCAGTTAACCGGGAAACGTGGTGTAGTTGTTGGGGTTTTAAAAATAGAGTTCGATAAACAGCGTTATACCTTTTCGTCCATTGGTAACATTGGGGTGTTAACAATCCCCCAGAACGGAAAGAAAAAAAGAAACATACCTGATCCCGGTTATCTTGCGGGTTATCACCGGCCGTTTAAAGTTGTTACGGAAAATCTTGAGCCGGCAATGACGTTTATTATGTTTACAGATGGTGTTACGGATGCAGATTTATCACAAAGTTTTTTACTGAACAGCGATGTGAATTGTATAGCGAAAGCGTATGAAGAACATACAGATGGAAAAGTGAGAAGTGATGATACAACTTTAATAGCTATACGGTACGAAGCATAGGTCCGGCAATATTTTGTCGGACTTTTTTCATTTCGGCTTATTTTTGGTAAAATAAGGACGTACATAAAGGAGGAGCCAATCGTGTCAACTGAATTAGAACAATGGGTAGCAAAAGAAGCTGATGTAAAAACTGCTATCGTTAAAAAAGTTATCGCATTAATGGATGAAGGAAACACCGTACCATTTATCGCGCGTTACCGAAAAGAGGTTACTGGCGGACTGGATGAAGTCCAAATCAAATTGATTCAGGATAAATACCAATATGCAGTCAACCTTGCTGAACGAAAAGAAGAAGTAATCCGATTAATCGATGAGCAGGGAAAGCTTACGGAGGAACTTGAACGTGATATAACACAAGCCACACAGCTGCAGCGTGTCGAGGACTTATACCGTCCATACAAGCAAAAACGCCGGACAAAAGCAACAATTGCCAAGGAAAAAGGACTGGAACCGCTGGCTGAAATTGTTTGGGCACAAGAAGCAAAAGATATATCTTCAGAAGCAGAGAAATTTTTATCTGAAGAGCATGAATTGAATACGATTGAAGACGTGTTGACAGGCGTAAACAATATAATTGCTGAATGGATATCAGATGATCCGGAATACCGTGAATATATTCGTGAAGAGACGTTTAAACGTGGTACAATGCACGCCGAGGCAAAGGATGCGGATAAGGACGATAAAGGCGTCTATGAAATGTATTACGAATATGATGAGGCTGTTCGCTCCATGGTCTCGCATCGTATCCTGGCACTGAATCGCGGTGAAAAAGAGGAAGTACTGAAAGTGTCGATTGAGTCGCCAATTGATCGTGTTTTTGAATTTTTACAGAAAAAAGTTATTGCGAATAAAGGGAATCAGGAGACAGCGGCTATTTTGCAGGGAGCAATCGAGGATGGCTATAAGCGGTTAATCCAGCCTTCCATTGAACGGGAAATCCGCAATAGTCTAACCGAAAAAGCTGAAGAGCAGGCAATTGATGTATTTTCAAAAAATCTTAAAAACCTGCTGCTGCAGCCACCACTGAAAGGAAAAACAGTTTTAGGGGTGGATCCGGCCTATCGAACCGGGTGTAAGCTTGCAGTGGTTGATGAAACAGGGAAAGTTCACCAGGTTGGCGTCATGTATCCAACAGCGCCAAAACATGATACAGCCGGCGCTGAAAAAATGGTGATGAATCTTATCAACGAATTTGATGTTGAACTGATTGCCATAGGAAATGGAACAGCTTCACGGGAAACAGAGCAGTTTATAGCTGATGTGATTGGAAAGCACGCATTGGAAATTCCATACATTATTGTCAATGAAGCGGGCGCGAGTGTTTATTCAGCATCCAAACTGGCCCGGGAAGAGTTTCCTGATCTGCAAGTCGAAGAACGAAGCGCAGCATCGATTGCACGAAGAGTACAGGATCCGCTTGCCGAGCTCGTAAAGATTGATCCGAAGTCGATTGGTGTCGGTCAGTATCAGCACGATGTCAGTCAAAAAGCGCTGAATGAATCCCTGACATTTGTTGTGGAAACTGCGGTTAACCAGGTTGGCGTTAATGTAAATACAGCCTCAACTTCATTACTGCAATATGTAGCGGGCCTTAGTAAAACCGTGGCTAATAATATTGTGAATCAACGGAATGACGAAGGGAAGTTTACCAACCGTAAACAATTGAAAAAAATTCCGCGTCTAGGTGCAAAAACATATGAACAGGGGATTGGATTTTTACGGATTCCGGATGGCGAAAACCCGCTTGATCGGACGCCGATCCACCCGGAAAGCTATTCACATACGGAACAGCTGCTGCAGATGATTGACTGTGAGATCAGTGACATCGGCTCAGACAAGCTTGGCAATAAATTGAATGAATTGAATAAAAGCGAAGTAGCTGATCAATTGGAAATTGGTGAGCCAACGTTAATCGATATTATGAATGCGCTGAGTCGCCCGGAACGTGACCCGCGTGATGACCTGCCTAAACCATTGTTAAAACAGAATGTCATGAGTATGGAAGATTTAAAACCAGGAATGGAAATGCAGGGAACTGTAAGGAATGTCGTCGACTTTGGTGTTTTTGTGGATATTGGTGTCAAACAGGATGGACTCGTGCATATTTCAAAAATGGCAAATAAATTTGTGAAGCACCCAATGGATATAGCATCTGTAGGTGATGTGGTAACCGTATGGGTTGAAAATGTCGATGTGGACAAGGGGCGCATTGCATTGACGATGATTGGTGGAAATGAGGCTAAAAAAAGCTGATGATCTTAAGTGATCATCAGCTTTTTTGCTGCATTTATTTTACATTGGCTGGAACTTTTAATCCCAATCCTTCTGCAATGCGTTCACCGTATTCCGGATCCGCTTTGTAGAAGTGCTCGATTTGACGCAATTTAATGTCGTCATAATCAACTTGCTTCATATGATCGACAACATTTTGGATAAGACGGTCTTTTTCATCCGTACTCATCAGGCGATATAAGTCGCCAGCTTGCGTGTAATGGTCTTTTTGTGAATAAGCTACACTGTCAGCATTTCCGTATACTTCAAACGGATTAATTTTTGAATCCGGATCCTCTTTTGGCTCATTATCATACCGGTTTGGTTCATAATGAACGGAACGGTCGCCGCCTTCATAGCGCATTTGCCCGCCGAATTGATAGTTTTGTGCTCCGTTAATTGGGCGGTTGATCGGCAGCTGCTGGTGGTTGGTACCGATACGGTAGCGTTGTGTATCAGAGTAGCTGAACAAGCGGCCCTGCAGCATTTTATCCGGTGAAGCTTCAATGCCTGGTATCAGGTTTGCAGGTGATAGTGCTGCCTGCTCTACTTCATCAAAATAGTTTTCCGGATTTTTATTCAGAACCATGCGTCCAACTTCGATAAGCGGATAATCTTTATGTGACCATGTTTTTGTCACATCGAATGGATCCCACTTGTAGTCTTTTGCATCCTCGTAAGGCATAACCTGTACGTAAAGTGTCCATGCAGGATAGTCACCTTTGTCGATTGCATTATACAGGTCTTCGGTATGATAATCCGGGTTATCTCCGGACAGTTTGTCAGCAAGGTCTACATCTAGTCCTTTGACACCCTGTTCAGAAATGAAATGGTATTTAACCCATACCGGTTCACCATCTTTGTTGACCCATTTGTACGTATGACTTCCATAGCCGTTCATATGACGGTATGTGGCCGGTATGCCACGGTCTCCGTGTAAGTATGTTACCTGATGCAATGATTCTGGTGAGTGTGACCAGAAATCCCAAACAGCATTTTTATCTTTCAGGTTTGTTTTTGGATTACGTTTTTGTGTGTGAATGAAATCAGGGAATTTGATAGCATCACGGATAAAGAAAATTGGTGTGTTGTTACCAACTAAGTCATAATTGCCTTCCTGTGTATAAAATTTAACAGCAAATCCTCGTGGGTCACGAACGGTGTCTGCTGAACCCAGTTCACCTGCAACTGTTGAGAATCTGATGAACATTGGAGTTTCTTTGCCGGCTTCATTTAAAAAGTCAGCTTTTGTATATTTGGAAATTTCGTCATTTGTTACTGTGAAAACACCGTGTGCTCCAGCACCTTTTGCGTGAACAACACGTTCCGGAACGCGTTCTCTGTCAAAGTGCGCCATTTTCTCCAGAAAGTGAACATCTTGAATTAAGGCCGGACCTCGTTGACCTGCTGTAATCATATTCTGGTTATCCCCGACCGGAGCACCAGAAGCAGTCGTCATTCTTTTCTTTTCGTTACTCACTTACTGAACACCTCTCCTTGTCTAATAATAATCTTACATATTCAATTATAATATAAAACTATTAAAAATCAATTATTAAAAATCAATCTTTAATTAAAATTAGTATAAATAAGCTTGTGTTGTTTTAGGGTAGCGCTGTGGTAAAATATAAAATAAGATAATTCAAGGATGATATATATGAAACTATTGGACGAAAAAAAACTGAATCAATTGGTTAATGATTTATCAATTAAGTATTTTTCTAAACCCTTCAAGGATAAGGTTTATTATAATAAACGGCTTCGGACTACCGGTGGAAGATACATTCCATCCAAGCGGATAATCGAACTGAATCCTAAGTATGCAATAGAAACAGATGAAGACGAAGTAGTTGGGATCATAAAACACGAGTTGTGTCACTATCACCTTCATATGGAAGGAAAAGGCTATAAACATGGTGATGCAGATTTCAAACGATTATTAAAAAAGACCGGATCACCACGACATTGTAAAGCCCTTCCTTCATCTAAGAGGCAAATCAAACACATTTATATATGTAAAGACTGTTCACATGTTTATAAAAGACAGCGTCGGGTGGATTTAAAGAAATACAGGTGTGGTAAGTGTGGCGGCAAATTGACAACTGGTGATTGATGTTTCTGATATGGAATGCAATAAATGGATGTCAATAAAAACGGTGTGTGGATAGCAGTATTAAATTGTACATTGGAATCGTTTGGAATTTCGATGCAAAACATTGACGAAAAGGGTCTTACATGTTAAATTAATATAGCCTTTTAATTAAGGCTCTGATGCTTGTTTATTCTTCAGCAAAAATCTGTTGACAACAAACAACATATATTGTATTATATTTTTCGTCGCAATTATTAGCGGCGTTTGATTCATGAAAATTTGATAAGCAAAATAACCATTTTGCGAGTGTGCAACATCGCCGAAACTACAACAAGACAAGCACAACTTATCTATCTTGATAACTATTTATGAATATTCCGCAGTAGCTGGCCGCGACATCACTGAGTTAACATCCATGTGCAGGCCTGCGAGGTGTGCGACATCACTGAAATACTTGCAACATGACGAGCACGATTAATTTGGTTAGTAAATATCATTAGGTATTTTAATATTATTCCACAGTAGCTCAGCGGTAGAGCGGTCGGCTGTTAACCGATTAGTCGCAGGTTCGATTCCTGCCTGTGGAGCCATATGGAGAAGTACTCAAGTGGCTGAAGAGGCGCCCCTGCTAAGGGTGTAGGTCGTGTAAGCGGCGCGAGGGTTCAAATCCCTCCTTCTCCGCCATTATATGGCCCGTTGGTCAAGTGGTTAAGACACCGCCCTTTCACGGCGGTAACACGGGTTCGAATCCCGTACGGGTCATCTTAAAATTTATATAAGTAAAACGGTTGGGTCCGGTAGTTCAGTTGGTTAGAATGCCTGCCTGTCACGCAGGAGGTCGCGGGTTCGAGTCCCGTCCGGACCGCCACTTGTTGGGCTATAGCCAAGCGGTAAGGCAACGGGTTTTGATCCCGTGATTCCCAGGTTCGAATCCTGGTAGCCCAGCCATTTTTTGTTTGTGTTTGGATTTTAAATATAAACGTTGGGCTACTTATATAAGAAAAGAAAGTATTAATAACAAGAGCCATTAGCTCAGCTGGCAGAGCATCTGACTTTTAATCAGAGGGTCGGAGGTTCGAATCCTCCATGGCTCACCATTTTTTGCGGATGTGGCGGAATTGGCAGACGCGCTAGACCCAGGATCTAGTGTCTTTACGACGTGGGGGTTCGACTCCCTTCATCCGCACTTAACATTTTTATACTGCTGTGTTCATCACGGCATTTTATTTTTGTGTAAGTACGCGGTCGTGGCGGAATGGCAGACGCGCTAGGTTGAGGGCCTAGTGGGGGTGACCCCGTGGAGGTTCAAGTCCTCTCGGCCGCATTGAAAAAACTTCTTGAAATCACTGTTCCGCTATGTTATATTTAAGAATGTCGCTTTTGAAGCGCCCGTAGCTCAATTGGATAGAGCGTCTGACTACGGATCAGAAGGTTAGGGGTTCGACTCCTCTCGGGCGCGCCATTTTTACGGGAAGTAGCTCAGCTTGGTAGAGCACATGGTTTGGGACCATGGGGTCGCAGGTTCGAATCCTGTCTTCCCGACCATCGAAGAATTTAAATAGAATTAGGCTTTATTTAAATTACCATGCGGGTGTAGTTTAGTGGTAAAACCTCAGCCACGAGCAATACATCCACCGAATAAGCTGCGAGTTGCGAGGAGTGCTGCTTCACTGAGCAATCTTGCAACACGACGAGCATTTGTTTCGTAAATAACATAAAAGAAATAAACTAATTATCACGCGGGTGTAGTTTAGTGGTAAAACCTCAGCCTTCCAAGCTGATGTCGTGGGTTCGATTCCCATCACCCGCTCCAGTATTCTTATTAAGGTGGGCCTGTAGCTCAGTCGGTTAGAGCGCACGCCTGATAAGCGTGAGGTCGGTGGTTCGAGTCCACCCAGGCCCATTTTGCTCCTTGAAAACTGAACAAAACAACCAAACAGATGTCAGAGGTAAGAGGTCGGAAGTCAGATTACAGTAATCTGAATGAAGGCTTCGACCCTCGAATCAATTTTTAAAGCTAAGACAATGATATGGTTGAC